>JAAZCE010000045.1 GCA_012513435.1 Clostridiales bacterium | reverse complement strand
GTATAAAGGATTTCAGTGTACTCAATGCCAAGCAGCATGAAAAAGAAGCCCAGATAATCGCCGAAGCCGGCCGCCTGGGAGCCATAACTATTGCGACTAACATGGCAGGAAGAGGAACAGACATCATACTGGGCGGAAATCCGGAATTTGAGGCCAAGAAAGATATGGCGGAGCAGGGATATGATGATGAGGCCATAGCCTTTGCTACCAGTTTTGTTCAGAGCCGAGATGAGGAGCTTCTCAAGGCGAGAGTAGAATTCCAGAGACTTCTGGAAAAGTACAAGGAGGAGCGAAAGGAAGAGCAGGAAAAGGTAAGAAGCCTTGGAGGACTTTGCATAGTAGGTACGGAAAGACATGAATCGAGAAGAATAGACAATCAGCTGAGAGGGCGTTCAGGAAGGCAGGGAGACCCGGGAAGAACCCAGTTCTGTATTTCCATGGAAGACGAGCTCATGAGACTTTTCGGAGGAGACAGGATGCAGTCCATCGTTCAGCGCCTTGGTGTTGAAGAAGACGAGGCTATAGAAGCCGGCATGATTACAAAGCAGATAGAGAATGCTCAGAAAAAGGTGGAAGGCAGGAACTTCGGTATAAGAAAATATGTTTTGCAGTATGATAACGTAATGAATAAGCAGCGTGAGATTATTTACAGCGAGCGTAAGAAAGTTCTCTTTGGAGAGGATTTGCGAGAAGACCTTATATCCATGGTTCACCAGCTTATCGATGAGGTGGTAGATCCGGTAGTGGTTGCATCCAAATATGCTGAGGAATGGGATTTTGAGACCATCAACAAAGGCATGCACAAGATAACTCCTAGGTTTGAGCCAATTGATTTCGCCAAGGATGTCCTTGCAGAAATGGACGAAGGAAGTCTTAAGGCAGGTCTTTATGCTGACTTTGAAGATCTCTATGAGGAGAAGGAAAGCGATATAGGAGCTGATAAGCTCCGTGAAATCGAGCGGATGATACTCATAAGAGTAGTAGACAACAAGTGGATGGACCACATCGATGCCATGGATCAGCTCAAGAGCGGTATTGGTCTGCGAGGTCTGGGAGGACAGGACCCTGCTGCAGCCTATGCGCAGGAAGGCTTCGATATGTTTGAGCTGATGATAAATTCCATCAAGGAAGAATTTGTTAAATTTTGCTATAACGTTACTGTTCAGACCACTACTCAGAGGCGAGATGTATTGGGAAGCGGAGAAGGCAGGAAGGATGAATTTTCCGAAGGACAGCTGCCTACAGATGCTGGCCGGAATGTGCCTGAATCTACCCATATTCCTGATAGACAAGTGAAGCAGCAGACGGTGAAAAGAGATGCCCCGAAGGTAGGAAGAAATGACCCATGCCCATGCGGCAGCGGGAAAAAATATAAACACTGTTGCGGGAGGACGAACTAAATGATAATTACTGACCAGATAAAAGGACAGCTGCCTGCTCTGCAGGTAATGCTAAAAGAGGCAGGTGAGTCCCTTTGACCCGGCAGGGTTAAAGTCAAGGCTCAACACATTAGAGAAGGCAATGTCTGAGAACGGATTTTGGGATAATCCAGATGTGGCCCAGAAAACAATGAAAGAAAAGAAGTCAATTGAGGACAAACTTGAGGAGCTTTCAGGCCTGGAAGGGCAGATGGAGGACCTGGTTTTGATGGTGGAAATGGCCGAAGAAGGCGAGGATCAGGAGCTGGCTGCGGAAGCAGAGGAAGGCTGCAAGAGCATTTCCATAAAGTTGGAGGAACTTAGGCTAAAGACGCTACTGGACGGCAAATACGATGATAGCAACGCTATTATTTCAGTTCATGCAGGTTCCGGCGGCACCGATGCCCAGGATTGGGCGGAAATGCTTTTCAGAATGTATTCCAGATGGTGCGAGAAGCGGGGCTACAAGGCCAAGCTTATCGATATGCAGGACGATACGGAAGGCGGAATAAAGAGCGCCACGCTTCTTGTGGAAGGGGAAAACGCCTACGGATATTTAAAAAACGAAAAGGGTGTTCACAGACTTGTCCGCATATCACCCTTTGATTCTTCCGGAAGAAGACATACATCCTTCGCATCATTGGATGTAATACCTGAGATAGATGACGATGTGAGCATTGAAATAAACGACGATGACTTGAGAATAGATACCTTCAGATCAAGCGGAGCCGGTGGACAGCACGTCAACAAGACGGACTCTGCAATAAGAATAACCCATATTCCTACTAACATAGTGGTAACCTGTCAAAACGAAAGATCACAGCACCAGAATAAGGAAACGGCCATGAAACTGCTCATGTCAAAACTTATCGAGCTGAAGGAGCAGGAGCAGAAGGAAAGCCTTGAGGAACTTAAGGGCGACTACAGCCAGATAACCTGGGGCAGTCAGATACGCTCTTATGTTTTCCACCCATACACTATGGTGAAGGACCACAGGACGGGAGCCGAGGTAGGCAATGTCAACGCCGTCATGGATGGCAACATTGACTATTTTATAAACGAAAAACTTAAGCAGAAGGAGCAGGTATAGATGGATATCGTAAAAGTATTGGCTGATGAATTTAAACTTAAACAGTCTCAGGTACAGCAGACAGTAAATCTTATTGACGAGGGAAACACCATCCCTTTTATAGCCCGATATAGAAAAGAAGCCACCGGCGGGCTGAGCGACGTAACTCTGCGAGACCTGGACGAGAGGCTTACATATCTCAAAAATCTCCAAGAGAGAAAGGAAGAGATTATAAGACTTATAGATGAACAGGGAAAGCTTACTGAAGAGTTGAAAGAGCAGATTCTTGATGCTCAGGTTTTGCAGAGAATAGAAGACCTTTATAAGCCTTACAAGAAGAAAAAGTCCACCAGAGCATCTAAGGCAAAGGAAAAAGGCCTTGAGCCGCTGGCTCTTACTATATGGACCCAGGAAACGGAATCAGGTGACATTAAGGAACTGGCAGCTGCTTACATAGACGAAGAAAAGGGAGTGGCAACGGCAGAGGAAGCCCTTCAGGGAGCTTGCGATATTATAGCCGAGATGATTTCAGACGACCCTGAACTCAACGCAGTCATTAGAGAAAGGACTGCGGAATCAGGGGTGATAAGCACAGAGGCGACAGACCCAGATGAGCAAACCGTGTACGAAATGTATTACGACCACAAGGAGGGAATTGCCAAAATACCAAATCACAGAGTTCTGGCAATAAACAGAGGCGAGAAGGAAAAAAAGCTAAAGACCAAGATAATCACCGATGTAGAGAAGCTGGAAGGCCTGCTGGCAGACAAGGTTATAACAAATGGCAGTTCCGTTTTTGCGAAGCTCCTTGAAGAGACCATAGCCGATGCTTATAAGAGACTTATGGCTCCCTCAATCGAGCGTGAAATGAGAAATATGCTTACAGAGAGAGCTGAAGCAGAGGCCGTCAAGGTCTTTGCAAAGAACACGGAAAAGCTCCTCATGGTACCTCCTGTAAAGGGGGCTAGAATCCTAAGCATCGACCCGGGCTATAGGACAGGCTGCAAGGTGGCTGTTCTGGACGAAACGGGCAAGCTGTTGGCTTATACCACCGTATATCCCACTGAGCCCAGAAACGACATAAAAGGCACGGAAGCCACATTCAAAAAAATCGTGGCCAAATTTAAGATAAACACAATAGTAATAGGCAACGGAACGGCCTCTCGCGAGACGGAAGAGGTGGTTGCAAACTTTATAAAAAAGACGGGACTGGATATAAACTATACCATAGTAAACGAGGCAGGGGCATCGGTTTACTCCGCATCAAAACTTGCTACCGAGGAATATCCTGATCTGGACGTTACGGTAAGAGGTGCAATGTCTCTGGGGAAAAGGCTTCAAGACCCTCTTGCCGAGCTTGTGAAGATACCTACAAAGAGTATAGGCGTAGGACAGTATCAGCACGATATAAATCAGGGACTTTTGGAAAACGCCTTGGACAATGTAGTGGAAGACTGCGTTAACCGGGTAGGCGTCGATCTGAATACAGCATCACCTTCTCTGCTGGCTCACGTTGCCGGAATAAACATGGGAATTGCAAAAAATATCGTAGCCTACAGGGAAGAAAAGGGTGCTTTTAAGGAAAGAAAAGAGCTTAAAAAAGTCGCAAAACTAGGGGAGAAAACATATGGGCAGTGTGCAGGATTCATGCGTATTGCAGGAGGCAAAAATCCTCTGGACGGCACATCAGTGCATCCCGAATCCTACAAGGCAGCCGAGGCTATGCTGGGGAAGTTGGAAGTAGATAAAACGGCCTTGCAGGAGGGTGGAGTTTCGGACATAGAAGAGAGGATATGGGCGCTTTATGGAAGGGAAGAAAAGCCGGCTCAGCCAAAGACGCGTGCCAAGGGCCTTGCTGCCCTAGCGGAGCTTACAAGTACAGAGGAAAAGCCTAAGAGAAACATGAAAAAGGCCGTGGGAAAAATGGCAGATGAACTGGAAGTCGGCGTCCCCACGCTTGAAGACATTCTGGAGGAAATGAAAAAACCAGGAAGGGACCCTCGTGAGGATGCACCTCCCGTTGTTTTCAGAAATGATGTCAAATCTTTTGAAGACCTGAAAATAGATATGGAGCTTGTAGGTACTGTAAGGAACGTAGTGGACTTTGGCGCATTTGTTGATATAGGCGTGAAAAACGATGGTCTGGTTCACATTTCCGAGATTAGCAACAAGTACATAAAACACCCTATGGACGCAGTTTCCGTAGGAGATACGGTGAAGGTAAAAATTATTAAAATTGACTACGAAAAACAAAAAATAGGGTTGACAATGAAAAGGGTGTAGTCGGGGGTTTTTGTATACAGTATTTATAAAATACTTGCTTGTATTAAAACTATATATATGTTACTATCTTATCGGCGATGCTATGGCGTCTCTATGTCACTTAGGAGAAAGGAGACTCAAAGACATGGAAAGTATTGTAGGAACTCTAGTGAATTTCTGGGGTGATACAGGATTGGCTAATTTTACATACCAAAATGGTATAATGATTATTGTATCATTTGTGTTTTTATATCTGGCAATTAAGAAGGGCTATGAGCCGTTGCTACTTGTCCCCATTGCTTTTGGTATGCTGTTGTCAAACATGCCTGTTGCATTGGATGCAGCCGGATTAGGCGGAATATTTACCGAGCATTATAACATTACAAGTTCGGATGAGCTTGCCAATGTAGGTCTTTTGACTATATTCTATTCGTTAAAGCCTATATTGCCTTCCCTAATATTCTTGGGAGTAGGAGCAATGACAGACTTCGGTCCGCTTATTGCTAACCCTAAATCTTTGCTTATGGGTGCTGCGGCTCAGCTTGGAATATTCTTCGCATTCTTCGCAGCGTTGATTCTCGGATTTAACGCACAGGAAGCAGCTTCAATAGGAATCATCGGTGGTGCCGACGGCCCTACCGCAATATACACCACGAGCCAGCTGGCTGACCATTTGCTCGGTCCTATCGCAGTGGCGGCATACTCGTACATGGCTCTAGTACCGGTAATACAGCCTCCGATCATGAACGCTCTTACTACGAAGCACGAGAGAGAAATTAGGATGGAGCAGCTGAGAGTAGTATCACAAAGAGAGAAGATACTGTTCCCGATAGCTGTATCGGTAGTAGTTATTTTTCTGCTTCCTGCGGCTGCACCGCTTATCGGAATGCTTATGCTGGGCAACCTCTTCAAGGAATGTGGTAGAACGGCAAGGCTTTCAGACACGGCGTCAAATGCACTTTGCAACATAGTTACGATTCTGTTGGGGCTAGCTGTTGGAGCTTCTGCAACGGGAACCACCTTTATCCAGTGGGAAACTCTCAAGATAGTTATCTTAGGTGTCTGCGCATTTGCAGTAGGAACCGCAGGCGGTGTGCTCATTGCGAAACTTATGAATGTACTTACGGGAGGAAAGATAAACCCTCTCATCGGTTCGGCAGGGGTATCTGCCGTGCCTATGGCGGCACGTGTATCACAGGTTCAGGGACAAAAAGCCGATCCGGGAAACTTCCTTCTTATGCATGCCATGGGACCGAACGTAGCCGGGGTAATCGGCTCGGCAGTTGCCGCTTCCGTAATGTTATCAATGTTCGGAGGATATTGATGAACCGCCTTTAAAGACGAAAATCTCTAAAATCATTTTTATACACCGCAAGAGGCTCGGAATTCATTGAAACGCCGGGTCTCTTTGCATAATGAAGTTTATTTTAATAAAAGGACAGAAGCAAGCCATGAGCAAATTTGATACGATACTCTTTGATTTTGACGGAACCATAATGGATACCAACAATGTTATCATCATGTCCTGGCAGCATACCTTCAGGACTCTTGAAAACAGGGAAGAAAAGGTCGATAATATAGTCAAGACATTTGGAGAGCCTCTGGAAATAACCATGAAAAGATTTTTCCCCGACGTTCCAGTTGAAAGGTCCCTAGAAACCTACAGGAGCTTTCACAGGGATAATTTCGGAGAACTTATTAAGATGTTCCCTGGTATGAGAGAATTGTTGGCAGAGGTAAAGAAGAGAGGCTATAAGATAGGACTTGTAACATCAAGACTTTTGCCTACAACCATGGAGGGCCTTGAGAAGTATGATATAATCGACTATTTTGACGGAATCGTAGCAGCGGAGGATACGACTAAGCATAAGCCGGATCCTGAGCCGGTGAATATTGCCTTAAAAAAGCTGGGTTCTTCTGCAGGGAGGGCTATTATGCTGGGAGACACTATGTTTGATATAAAGTGTGCAGCGAATGCAGGCGTAAAGTCGGTTCTCGTATCATGGTCATTGGCTTTAAAGGGGCAAAAGGATTTTGTAGATAATGCTCCGGATTACATAATAGACAAGGCTGAAGAGCTGCTTGAGATTCTCTGATAAGCGGGAGGTATATAGATGCTTAACCTTTATTATGGAAGCGGAAAGATAGACAAAGAAAAATACATATTTGATAATATTAAAGGCAAAACTTTGCTGATTGTGCCAGATCAATTTTCGCTACAAGCAGAAAGGGATGCTTTTTTTTATCTTGATAAAAAGGGACTGATGGACCTGAGGATAGTGGATTTCTCAGGATTGGGGCGCAAGGTTATGAGCCAGGTGGGAGGCTCTTGCCCTCCCCTTATAGACAAGTACGGAAGACATATGCTTATAGCCAAGATCATCGAGGAAAGGAACAAAAAAGGAGAGCTTACCGTCTACAGCGGATTGAGCTGGAAGAACTCATTCGTGGATATGATGAGCAGACTCATATCCGAAATAAAAAGGCATGAGAACAGGCCGGAGGATTTGAGAGAAGTTCTTGAAGACCTAGGGGAAAACGGTTTTTTGAAGCGAAAGGTAGCCGATATAGAAAAGATATATTTCGCTTATCAGAAGGCCATAGAAGATAAGTATCTTGATTCGGAGGACTACATAAGATTTTACGGCACTAAGATAATGAATGCGCCTATGATACAGGAGGCCGAAATTTGGATATACGGATTCGATTCCTTTGACCCTATCAACAAGTCTATAATAGAGCGACTTTTGAAAACCGCAGGGTCGGTCAACATAGTGATGACGTACGAAGAGGGAAGAGAGGAATTTGACTTTACGAGAAAAGTCATGAAGGACCTGATTTTCTTGGCGGAGGCCTGCGGAGAGGAAGGGGCAGCAGAAGAAATAAAGGGCGTTGTGAGAGAAAACGTATGGGATAAGCATAAGTCAGGGGAGGATTCAATAAGGCTGGCCCAAACGTCAAATCCCTATACCGAGGCGGAGAGGGCTGCCGCCTTTATCCTGCATCTTGTTCGCGATGAAAACTACAAGTACGCCGATATGGCCGTTATCTGCAATGACATGGAGGTTAGAGGAAACATTCTCAGAAGGATACTTCTCAGATGGAACATCCCTGTGTTTATGGATAGGAGGAGGAAGGTTCTTCATCACGGAGCAGTCAGCTTTTTGATTTCCATGATGGAAGTCATATCAAAGGGCTACAACAACGAGCCATTGATACGTATGTTAAAAAGCGGGTTGATGAACAAGCCTTTATCCGAAATAGAGCTAATGGAAAATTACATAAAACAGTACAGAATCAAGGGCAGTAAGTGGAAGGAGACCTTTACTAAGGGTATCGAACAGTACGGAGAGGAACAGCTGGAAGCCTTGGAACAGCTTCGCAGCGATATAGTGGAGGTAATAGAAAGAGCGAGGGAAAGACTGGGAGTCAGGAACACCGTGGAAAGCAAGGTCAAGGGAATATATTCTTTCCTGGAGGAAGGCTTTTCCATGAGGGAGAGGCTTGAGGACCTTATCAGAGAGCAGGAGGAAGACGGGTTTTGCGAAAATGCAGCGGAAACGGCTCAGAGCTGGAACGTCATATGCAATATTTTGAGCCAGCTGGTTGAAACTCTGGGCGAAGAAAGTATTTCCAACAGGGAGTTGACCCTACTGATGAAGGCAGGATTTGAAAGCGTGGAGATAGGCCTGGTGCCCACTACATCGGACAGCATCTTGATAGGTTCCCTTAATAGGGCTATGGTAAGCCGAAAAAAGGCAATAGTCATACTAGGTGCAAACGAAGGGATTCTGCCTAAGGAGACAGGCATTGAGGGACTCTTGAGTGAGCGGGAAAAGGAAGAGCTGGAGGCCCATGACGTGAAGCTGGCTAAGAGTCAGAGCGTGGAGGTGCTAGAGGACCGATTGGCACTTTACAGAAGTCTTTTTGTACCGGACACCCAGCTTTATATCAGCTGCAGCAGAGCGAATGAAAAAGGCGAGGCCCTTTCAAAGAGTCGGCTTTTTGAAACCCTGTTAAAGAGACTTTTAATAAGTCCTTACGATGACCTTGATAAGGAAGAGAATGTTATCAGCAAGCTAACTACCAGGGAGGGGAGCATAGGATATATGGCAGGCGCTTTCAGGGAGTATTTAGACGGCGAGGACATAGATAGAGACTGGTTTGAGCTGATGAGATGGTACGAGGAAAACGAACTTGAGATGCTTGAACGGATGAAGCGAGGAATGGTGTTTGACAATAGGATGGAGACCTTGGGAGAAGATTTTTCCGATGCCCTTTACAGGGGAGAAAGGGACAGCTTGGAGGTTAGCGCTTCCAGGTTGGAAAAATATAGCAGTTGCCCTTTCGCTCACTTTATGGATTACGGACTCAGACCGGAAGAGCTTAGGCCTTTTGAAATCGGGTCTCGGGAAATAGGTGATCTATATCACAAGTGTCTCATGGTGCTGTCGGAGCGGCTGACACCGGAGGAAAGCTCCGGCCTCACCATAAACCACGAGAAGTCGCCTTGGATGACCATAACCAGGCAGCAGTGCCGACAGGAAATAGAGGACATCATTGAAAGCCGGTTTTCTGACTACAGGGAGGGCCTGCTGTTCAGCGGAGAAAACGAAGCCTACAGGCGAGAAAGGCTGCTGGATATTTGTGACAGAACTGCCTGGCAGATGATAGAACAGGTGCGTAAGGGCCAGATAAAGGAGATGTCCTTCGAGGTACCCTTCGGCAGGGGCCGCAGTCTGCCGCCTGTTGAAACCAATGTGGGAGACAGGAAGGTGCAACTCTACGGGGTAATAGACAGAATGGATATCCTGGATTCCGATGCTGCGAGAATAATAGACTACAAGACCGGAGGAAATAAAATAAAAAAAGAATACTTTGAGGAGGGCTACAAGCTCCAGCTCATGGTATACATGAGCGCAGCCACGCGAGGGAGAACGCTGAAGCCTGCCGGTATGTTTTATTTTAAAATCAAGGAGCTGGATACAGATGCCGGAAACTCGAAGGCAGAAAGCAGCAACGAAGACCTTGAACGGCGCTTAAAAAAGGCATACTGCCTTGAGGGTATAGTTGTAAATGACGAAAACCTTATTGAAAACATGGACACAGAAATAGAAAAAAGTTCAAGCGTTATTCCCGTAAAAAGGGATAAGACAGGGCAGCTGGTTCAATCCTCAGGAGGTCTCCTTCTCTCCGACGAGGAGTTTAAGGAGCTGAGCGATAAGGTGGACAGCCAGGTGTCTAGAATATGCCGGGAGCTTTATTCAGGCAAGATAGACGTTTCACCGGCCCGTGAAAAGGACAGCGGAAAATACGGCCGCATGACAGCATGCAGGTATTGCGGTTACAAGAGTGTATGCCTTTTTGACACTTCATTTAGGGGGTGCAGGTACAGGGAAGTGTAAAGAGCATAGTATAAAATTATAATGAGAAAATAAAGAAAAAATAAGAAGGTTCTAAATAAAATCTTGTGGTGGGCTACAAAATAGTAGCCCGCTTTTTAAATAAAAAAAGAACATTAGAGGTAAAACTCCTGTAGAATTAAGTTGCGACCAAAAACCAAAAGGAGACAACCAATGCTTCACTGTAATTGTATCGAAAAACTGCTTCAACTGAAAGATGTAATTGTAACAAATATTGAATGTATTGATAATGAAATGCATATTCACCTGAAAATGGAGCAAAGATTACATAGATGCCCTGTCTGTGGGAAAAAATTCAATGAGACAATAGATTTTTTGCCAAGATACAGGAGATTTACAAATCGTGTTTTTATGCAGATATTTGAACAATTTAAGGAATGCAGGAGCATCAAAAGCATTGCTGAGGCAAATAACATGACCCCACCAACTGCAGGCAATGTATTGAACTGGATACAGCATAATGTGTATAGACTTCCCCAGGTGCACTCAATAGATGAATCTAAAGGTAATGCAGAGGGAGAGAAATTTCAATGCATTTTGGCAGATTCAAAGAACCATAATGTAATAGAAATATTGCAAACAAGAAAGCATGAGGATATATGGGATTACCTGGGTCAGTTCTGTAATCGCAAGCAGATTAAAGTAGTGTTTATGGATATGACAGGTGGGTATAGAAGGCTCATGAAAGAGCTGCTTCCGGAAGCAAAGCTTGTTGTTGACAAATACCATTATGTTAGGCAGATAGGATTCAACTGGAAGACATGTTTAGGATATCCAAGAAGCTCGAAATGGCATATAACTTAAAGAGGGGATTTGAATATGTGAAAGAGAGTACATCTAGGCAGGAAGATGCTATAAGACTTAGTAAATGGATTTATAGAAGGATGCAACAGCAGAATAAAAGTGCTAAAAAGGATATCATTGGGTATGCCAAGATTTAAAGGTTCTAAATAAAATGTTGGGGTGGGCAACAAAAAAGTAGCCCACCTTTTTTAATAAAAAAGGAGCATTAGATGTCAATCTCTTGTAGAATTAAGTTGCGACAAAAATTCGAAAGGAGACAACTAATGCTCTACTCTGATT
>JAAZCE010000085.1 GCA_012513435.1 Clostridiales bacterium | reverse complement strand
GGTTACGGTACGTACCTCATCATGCTTTTTCTTTGCATCCCGAGTAGCAGATAGATGATTCTTAGTCTCATCATATAATGACTTCGGAATATCTCCGCTATAAGATATATAGCGCCAAATAACGGAGAGAAGAGAATATGGATAATAAAAGCAAGTTTCTGCTTTGGCCGCTTCGACAGGCTTAATTAACATGGCCCCCACAAACTCACTGGGTGTTATTGCTAAATTCTCAGAGATCAGATCCGTCAGAGACATAAGAATCGGATAAACCAGCCGATAGCGCTCGTCAAATTGCTGGCATACTAAATAGAGTTGCTGCGCCTTTGTATTCAGGCGGGTATTCTCGTTGCTGTTCTGTGTCTTTGCGGCTTTTCCAGGGGCCAAAGGACTCGCATACGTATAAGAAGCAGAGATTGATTCGCCGATGATATCGATATCCGCCATACCTAATTTGGGCGGGATAAATAACGGCGTGAGATCTGAAATCTCTTCGTTTTTGGGCTTGGCTAAGGACTCACCGCAGTAGTAGCAGTTCTTACGAATGCCGGATGGTCCAAAGGAGGATGGTCGTCTACATTTCTCACAAATGAGAACCAGACCCTCGGCAGCATTTTTCAACACCCGAAGATTTTCCTCAAGGTGCTTCAATAGATACTGGTCGGATACACCAAAATGATCTCTTGCAATATTCCAGACTGTCTCTATATCCAGATATAAATCTTGAAGGCCATCTTCTAATGCCTTATTGCTGTCATCTCGAAGTTCATCCATGTTGGCAGACTTCATAAAATCCGGTTTGGTTCCATGCTTATGCCTATCCTTGTCGTGCATAATCTACCCCCTTTAACGATTTAACCTTGTATGTATCATAACGATATCACAGGATAAAAATAAGTTACAGATTTTTTGATGATTCCATTCTATCTAGGCTAGAAATAAACAGTTATTTTGCTAAGTTTGCAACCAGGTTCAATGAAAAGGGGTAAGTGGATTTTTATGATCGCCGCGCTCTTTGTCACAAAATTACGGTGTATTCACTCTTCTTCCTGCTGCGTTTTTTGTAAAAAGGTTCTGGTCAGTGGTTCATAGGTTAGTAGGGCCTCCCGCCCTTGATCAGAAGCCTGATAACTGCCATCTTCATTACGAGAAAACCAATGGTAAAAATTTGATCGTAAAGTAGAGCCGGTTTTCTTTGAATCCCCGCCGAGAGACCGTAATTGCTTCGGCGTGGCGGGACCGTGTGAATCCAGCAGAAACACGAGAAATAAGGAGGCTTCCCGGTAAGCCGTCATGAGAGGGACGCCTCGACTTCCTCCGATGTTAAGATCGATTCTTCGGCCGGCAATCTCATTTTCACGGGAGTTGCGCTTGCGTTTGTTTGAGCGCGGTGCCGAGTCAGGCTTTGGATCTAGAGCGACCTCAACGAAAGAGTGTCCGTTGGTCTGGCTGACAAGGAGCAGACCTAGTCCCAGGCGAGACAGAACGCGAAGCTTGGATCGAAACCCTTTATCTAATTTGAAGCTGCCTGTCTTTGGAATAGCTACGTAAACTAGGTCTGCGTAGCTTTGCCTCTCAATTGCCTGTTCCAACAGGTCAAAGGATAAATGTCGCTTCATCTCGACAACGAGCAATTGGTCTTCTTTTTTCCCAACCAAATCACAAGCCTTTGCTTCGGCAAAGACCGTAAAGCCACAGGCTTCCATATGCATGCGAAGCGGCTCATACATATCCTTCTCGTATCGAATGATATCCATTTGCTTGGAGGTACCCCCCGAAAATAGTAAAACAACTTCATTATAGCAGATGAGAAAAAAGTATTTTACTCTTCCCATTGAGAAATGGACTCAAAGACCTTGGTTGAGTTTTTTTGCTGTGAGGTGTAAAATTCGTTTTGTTTGAAGCTTACGGTAGGTGTCGGATGTGCGGTTCGTCAAAATACGCCAGTCGACAAGAAGGGTTAACTAGAATGGTTATTACTGATTTTCTGGAGAAAAATGCGAAGTTATATCCGAAAGAGACTTGCTTGGTCGAGATCAACCCATCGAATCAGCCGGACCATACCGTCACGTGGCGAGAATACAATTTGATAGAGACAACTTCTCGCGATGTGTATCGACGGGAGATGACTTGGAAGGAATTTGATGTCCGGGCGAATCGCTTTGCGAATCTCCTTCTGACACGTGGAATTAAGAAAGGTGACAAGGTTGCGATTCTCCTGATGAATTGCCTCGAATGGCTTCCCATTTATTTCGGAATCCTTAAGACGGGTGCTCTTGCGGTTCCGATGAATTACCGGTACACGGCCGAGGAAATCGAGTATTGTTTACAGCTTTCGGAGGCAAACACGCTGATCTTTGGACCAGAATTTATCGGGCGTGTCGAACAGGTTTTTGACAGACTTCATAGGATAAAGACCACTTTCTTTGTGGGAGATGATACGCCGTCCTTTGCAGATAGCTATGATCGTCTGGAGACATACTGTTCTTCAACCGCCCCGGCTGTGCATCTGTCTGCGGAACAGGATGCCGCCATCTATTTTTCTTCCGGTACCACCGGGTTTCCCAAAGCAATTCTTCATTCACATGGAGCGCTCGTCTCTTCCTGCATCACGGAGCAGAACCATCACGGACAGACTCGAGATGATTGTTTCCTGTGCATTCCTCCGCTATACCATACCGGTGCTAAGATGCACTGGTTTGGAAGTCTTCTTACCGGCAGCAAGGCTGTTCTGTTGCGAGGAGTGAAGCCGGAATGGGTCTTGCAGGCAATATCAGAAGAAAAAGCTACGATCGTGTGGCTTCTGGTGCCGTGGGTTCAGGATATTCTTGATG
>JAAZCE010000102.1 GCA_012513435.1 Clostridiales bacterium | reverse complement strand
GCATACATTATTACAACCACAAATAGTATCCAAATACAATTAATCAAAATCTGATAACCTTTTATTTCCATTTTTATTTCCTGATATGATTACATATCTTTTGATATATTCTAATAAATTCCAAATATCATACTTACTTAATTCATATGCAGTTTCAACAATTGCAATTCTGTATTCAGGAGTAATGATATTTATTGGCGTGCTATGTATTTGATCATACGTTACTTCAGCTACAATATTCTGAATTAATTTCAATTTCGTTTCTTTAGTGTAATTCGCATGACCGCTTTCAAACAATGAGGTAATAGCACTTAAAAATATAGCTTCATCCTTTTCGCGAATACAATCGATGTCTTTAAAGGCTTTTGGCTTAGGTGTCATGTTATAATTCTCACATGTATATTTATACATATCAATTGGCTTCATTTCTATATATAAGTATGGGTTTTTAAAAATAACAAGTTATATATGCGTAAACACCAAATAACTACGTATGGAAAAACTTTTAAAAAATTCTAAATACGAATCTATTTTTGTATTCATACTAATTACTGCGTTGTATATTGGAGTTTTAACGGCATGCATCATAGGTATCGGTATTTTATGGAACGGAATGTGCGTGGGGACGGTTTTATCAGATGTTTATGTTGGCACATGGTCATCTAATAATACCGAAAATCCATTGGCTATAACGCTTAATTCTGATTATACTGGATACATTGAAACAACAGAAATTCTCTATAATTTTACTTGGACATCCACGCTAGTTCCGAGCCAAATTAATATTTTAATTGCGACTGATCCTATCAATTTAAAGGTTGATTTAAAAAATAAAATAATGTATTTCTTCAAAAATCATTATAGCAAAGCAATCCCATTATATAAAAATTCAATTGAGGTTGAATAAATGATATCTACACAAAATAATAATTATAAAATTTCTGTCGTAATTCCATTATATAATAAATTTAATGAGGTACGTAGGGCTGTTGATTCGGTGCTTGCTCAAACGGTACAAGATTTTGAAATACTAGTGATAGATGGAGGTTCAACAGATGGAAGTAGAAATTTTATAAAAAAATATGAGTCTGACCCCCGATATCGCATGATTCGTCAAACATCAAAAGGCGTGTCTGCCGCTAGAAATGATGCTGTGGCTGTTTCAACTACAGATTTAATTGCATTTTTAGACGCAGACGATGAATGGCTACCAGATTTTTTAGAGCAAATATTGTTAATGCGAAAGCTATATCCTAACGCAGGGTTATATGGGACAGCGTATATTCCAACTTATGCCTTGAATCATCAAGCGTTATCGTTGTGTGAAATTCCTCCAGCTCCATGGGTTGGAATAATCCCATCTTATTTTCGTTCTAGTGCACTTGCTAAATGCCCACCTTTCTGCACATCGTGTGTGGCTATACCAAAAAATATATTTGAACAACTTGGTGGGTTCAACACTAGTGTAAAAATGGGGGAAGATACTGATTTATGGGCGCGTATAGCCTTACAATATCAAATCGCTTATACCTCAAAACCCTGTGCAAAATATAATTGGATTGCTAATTCAAAAGCAACTGATAAACACATCGCGATTCAACATCATCCGTTTTTTACATATTTTAATAAACTTCATATTACTGAAGCATCAGATGTCAGATTTTATCTTGAATATGAAGAATTAAACATGGCGTATATTAATTTAATTGCTGGAAACAGAGGATTTGTAAAAGAAAATCTTAAATATGTAAAATCTAAAGAGTTTCAAAAACGAAAACTGTTTTTTATGACGTTATCGCTATTACCAAACTTAGTGGTTAAACAAATGCCATTTGTTAAAAGAGTAACGTTTGATAAATTAAAATGTATTAGAGGTTAAATTATGAAAATTTGCATTATCGCAACACATTATTTACCGCATATTGGCGGATTAGAACTGGCTACAAACCATTTAGCTAATGAGCTTACACAATTAGGGCATGAGGTGCATATTATCACGCCACAGACGTCTGTGGCAACGGATAAAGCTATTGACACAGCAATTGTTCATCGCTTCCCTATACCGGGATACCCAGAAGGCAACACATTACTTGTTTTGCTAAAAGGTTTTTTATTTTTTAAAAAAGCAATTGATTGTATTAACAAAATTAGACCAGATGTCATACAAGCTCAAAATGTAACAAATTCATTTCCAGCTTATCTCGTGGGTAAAAAGATAAATTGCCCTTACATAATCGTAATGCAAGGTGATTTAGAACTAATGGGTATATTTTTAACACCTCTTTTAAAAAATTATTGGTCGTATTTACCACATTTAAAAAATGCTGAAAGAATAATTGTTTTAAATAAAAATACTGCATTGAAAGCTGAACCGTTATTACACAAATCAATTATAGTTATGGCGAACGGTGTTGATACAAATGTGTTTTATCCGATTAAGAAGCAAAATATAGAAGTTGAAACCCATAAAATTATTTGTGTTTCTAGATTAGATGATAAAAAAGGGTTAGAATATGCTATTCAAAGCATGGTTGATATTTTAAAATTGTACCCCGACGCAACGTTAAAAATAATTGGTGACGGCTATTATCGACAAACATTGGAACAATTAGTTAGGACGCTTAATTTAACAAATAGTGTTCATTTTATGGGGTTAATACCAAATAATGAAATTCCTAATGAATTACGAGCGTCTGATATATTTTTATTACCGAGTTTACATGAAGGCTTCGCGCTTACGTTATTGGAGGCTATGGCGTGTGGCTTGCCTATTGTATCAACACCGGTTGGTAGTGTACCTGAAATAATGAACGTATGGGAAAATGGAATAATGGTGCCACTAAAAGACCCCGACCAAATTGCAAAAGCAATCATTACGATTTTTAATGATACGGCTTTAAAATTAAAATATGGTGAGCGTAGTGTAAACGCAATTAATGAGTCGCTTACTTGGAAATCAATAGCTAAAAAATATGAAACATTGTATAACTCGGTTATAACTTAAAAATTTTACATCAAAACATTTAACATCTATTAAATACAATAAATTAGTATATGCTAAATTTTAAACCCCTAACAATTTGTTTAGATTTTGATGGGACAATTGTTGAATCAGATTATCCCGAAATTAAATGTTGATTTGAAAAATAAAACAATGTATTTCTTCAGAAATTATTATAGTGAAGCAATCCCGTTATTCAAACTTCCTCCATGTGAAACCAAATGAAACAAACTTCAATTGATGCACTAATAGATACCTGTATAATCATGGGACTAATAGCAGGCTTACCTCTTGGATTTGGATTAATGATTTGTTTAGTCATGTATAATATATATCCCACTATTGATTATAATAATATATCACAAGATTGGATTGATGCTGATATTACCGGAGGAAGTCCATTAAATCCATTTATAATTATTTGTTTTGTTATTGTATTAATAGCGGGTAGCATTGGCATATATCTGGAATCAAAACAATCACATGAAACCAAAATAGAAGATAAGAAATAAAACCAAACTAAGATGTGTCGGTGAAGGCAAACGCTTAAATATACAGACGACTTACGCATAGGTATGCCTCCAATTACTAAAGAAGCTATTGCACGAGATTTGATGAAATACGATAAAACTCGCAGAGCAAAATTAAAGACCGTCGCACAATTAAATAACGAAGTAAACAAAATCCATAAAAACTATATGGATATATACGAGACGCCTCTTGTAAAAGATATGACAGTTACATTATCTTGGAAAAATAGTAAATCTTATGGAAAAGTTCCACATGCGTTAGTTATTATTAATTATACTAATGGTACGTTTAAAGCATTTATACAGAAATTAACTCGTCCAGATTTGGCTTATAATAAAACACTATCGTTACTTCAACTGGTATTGAATAATTATGCTCAGCAAAATATTTTGCATAAACGTCTTTCTTCAAATAAAAATTATTCTGGTATTGTAGGATATGGCTTTGCAGACAACTTACCAGCGTATTATTTACATAAAGAGGAAGGTAAGTTCTACAATTTCACAATTAAAAAAACACCTACAAAAAATGAATATGTTATAAAATTCAACTAATTTTTTAAGTGATAAATTTCAATTAGAAACTTATATATACTTTTGAATACTATTACTATTATCGAGTGTTTAACACACTCTTGTAACTGGAGTAGATTCAAAATGGAAAAAGCTAAATTGACAGAAGCATTAAACGAATATATGACACAGAGCGAAACGCACAGTAACCACTGGGTGTTCGGTAAAAACCGTGTCTTTTTCAATGAAACTGGCAAAATGTTACGTGTTAGAAACGATTATTGCCAGATGGAAATTGACATCAAAACCATCTGTGACTGCATGATGTGGAATGATACAATATATTTAGATGGTGCAAATAAACGTAATCTTATTTGTTTCAACAGCAGAACCTAATCCGAAGTCCTACCTCATATTAAATTTATAATTTTTTATTTTTTTTAAAAAAGGGATTAGATTAGTTTTCTGAAATTTGCATCGAAAT
>JAAZCE010000077.1 GCA_012513435.1 Clostridiales bacterium | reverse complement strand
TAATTATACCTAAATATATTTATTATGTGTATTTAAGGGTTCGGGTTTTAGACTAATCTACCCAACTTGCCCATTTCTGTAATGCTAGTAGTAAGCCAGATATACCACCGAAAACCATAGCCATAGCTAAGCTGTTTAATATAGGCAAGAAGCCTGTCCAATCTACTGGAGCAACGAGTGGAACTGCAACCATAGAAGTAACAGCACCAGCAACGAAACCTTTTGCAAATCTTGTTAAAATTGATTTTGTTTTTTGAGACATAGTATTTTATTTAGTTAATAATAATAATTATATCATTATGCTAATAATTTAGCAATAGTTTTTTGTCCAACAATTCCATCGGCGACTAATCCATTTTCTTTTTGAAAGTTTTTAACTGCTCTTTCTGTTTGTCTTCCGAATATACCATCGGCGTTTAGGCTTAATAGTTTCTGCAAGTTTTTAACATCTTCCCCACGACTTCCATATCTTAGTATTCTAGTAAACATACTTTGAGTTTCTTCGTGGTCGTTAGGTAAGTCGTTTACATAAGCACAAAATGTCATCCTTTTTAGATAGTCTTCTGATATAAATCTCAACCCTCCTTCTGTGGAATTGTGTAGCCCCCACGAATCTTGTATAAATATTCCCCTTTTTCCGTTTAGTATTCCATAGTCAATAGCAGTAACAGAGTGATGAACCATATCATAACTTGATTTTGATAACTCTGGGATAGCTGTCCACTCTTTCCTTGGGAACATAAACCAAACCATTAGAGGTTTTGCTACTCCATTTTTTCTACCACTTTCCATTATTGTAGCAATTTGGTCTAAGGTAAATGGTAACTGATAGTAGTCTTTAATCTTAAATATCTTGGCAATTTCTTCATCTGATATTTTTCTGTCAATGCTGTTCATATCTACCTCGTTTTGTTTTTGCGAAGGTATAAGAGCTTCTAGTGTGCAACCATACTTTCTGACGATTTCAAGAGCCTCAACACCCATCATCCCCATTGTGTCTTTGTTTGACCTGCGAGTATAAATATCTTTTGCTGAGAACTCAACGAACCTACCTTCTTCTAAAAAGTTTTCTATTCCGAGAATAAGAGCAAGGGTCTGGCTTACGCAGGAGCCACTGCCACCCTGGTCTCTTACTGGAAAACGAGAAACCTCGTCAAAGTTTTTTTCAATCCAGCTAAGCGAAATACCAGTGGCTAATTGCTTGTGCCAGTCTTTTGCTTTTTCTTCGTTTGTTCTTGTGTCTGGGGGACAGCCTGTGAATGTGTTCATAAATTATTTGAATATGTCTGATAATGATTTTTGGGATGTTCCATCCTTTACCTTATTGTTTATTACTTCTTGTGTTTTTTCGGAATACCCACGAATAAATATAGACTTTTCTCTTTTTGTCATTTGGTTTATTTTTGCTATATTTTCAATGTCTGTTATTGACCCAGATATTCCATACTTTATTTTTAGTGCGTCTCTTGTTGGGTATGATTCTTCGGATAGATAACCCTTCTTTTTTTGTTCAACCTCCCAAGAATATGCTTCGTTAATACCGTCTTTTTCTATCATCTTTGTTATTCTTTCTCTGTTTGTGAAAACATTTTGTCCTGTTAGATATTTCCACACTTCTTCTGGGGTGAAACTTTCTGACTCTACCATCCTCATTATTGTTTGCCTTCTTGACTTTCCACCAGAAAATGTCCCAGCTAACCCCATAAACTCCATCGTTGTTAGTAATGCACCACCACCTATCGTTTCTGGGATTTGTGCCTCTGGTTTTCTACCCATCGCGTGATTGTATATCGTTTCTACTATATTTCTCCACGAAAACGGTATTGGGTTTAATGCTTCACCAATTTTAATCTCACCATCAGCCAGAAAAGACAAACCGATTTTACCTATACCAGATATTTTACCACGAATAGCGTCTATTGGTCTGTTTATTAAGTTCCAAGTTTGCCCCCAGTTTCCCATAGCATCCAAATAATAAGGGTTACCACTTCCATCTTTCATGTCAGTTTGTATTTTATAGAATTGATTTGGGTCATCGTTTTCAAAAGATGATTTTCCTCTTGTCATATAAGAGATAGCGTTCACTAAACCAAGACCAAAAATGATTTCTCTGACCAGTGCCTTTCTGGCTGCATTTCCCTCTGGAACACCCCACTTGGTAAAAGCGTCAAATGTTTCCCTTTTTAGTTTTCTCATTGTTGAGGTCAAGTAATCTGTTGCGAAAATCATTATTCTTGATATTCTTTGGTTTTGTCTACTTGCTAATCTTGGGTTTCTTGCCATAAGTTTATCCCACTGTTGTCCACCGAAGTAATCATCAACAAATCTTCCAGCCTCAACCATAAGGCTTCTTTCATCCATATTTGGATACAATCTCTTAAACTCGTCAACCTTTCGTAACCAAGCCTTTGTTTTTAGCGGTATCATAACTGTCTGGAATTGGTATTCGTCTATTGAGCCAATGCCCTTCAATATGTCTCTTACTACTGGAATGTTATCTGTCTTCTTACCAAGTTTTTTGAACAGCCTCATAAACCAAGATGTGTTTTCGTTTAGGTCTTTTATTTGTTTATTCCAAACATCAATATCAAAATCCTTAAATCTACCTTGTTGCACAAACTCTGATGACTTTATCATATCATCAACAGAAACACCAGAACTTTTTACAACTGCTTTTAGCCAATCCCAAGTCCCCTTAATAAAACCACTTGAAGAGATTGAAGACCTAATAAGTTGTGGTATTTGAAATAAGTCAAGTGTTGCTTGAAAGTATTTTATTGTTTTTGCAAAATCCTCTAAACTACTTTCACCCAATTCTGTTACAAACTCACTTAGTGCTTTGTGGTCTTTTTTGTTAAGCATTACACCCCTAAGAGCTTCTGCTCCGTTTATACTACCAGCATCCTTAAAACCCTTGTCAATCAGCTCACCTCTTTTAATTGTTATTTTACCATAGTAATTATTTAGTTCTCTCCTTGCTCCCTCTCTTATCTCTTCAAATAGTTTTACTTTTTTGTCTAGCAACAATGCTTTTTCTTTTAATAATGTATCTCTAACAGATAGTATTCTTTGCTTTGTGTAGTTGATAATGTTGTCAATATCATCAAGTGCGTATCTTTGTGAGTCTTTTAATTCCTTCACTACCACTTCTTTTTCTTCATATATTGTATTCATTATCATCCTCGCTTCGTTTTCTGTGAGTATTCTTTCTTTCTTTATTTCGTCTAATACATTTGATATTTTTTTACTTGTTTTATTTCTTATTTCCTGTCTTGTTTTTGCGACATTTATTGGGTCATAAGCCTCAATAATATCATCTCTCTTTACCAG
>JAAZCE010000083.1 GCA_012513435.1 Clostridiales bacterium | reverse complement strand
TATCAAGGTCTTGTCCTCATCGGCGGCATTATCACTTTCTATCTTGCCTCCTGCCTCTGTATACTCCGCAGCCCCGGCGTTCATCGCCAGTGCTTCGAGGCTTGGCACTTCTACACAGGGAATGTCTAATGCCTGCGATAATGCTCTTGCCGAAGAAACTCCGATCCTGATCCCTGTAAAAGAGCCCGGACCGCATGAAACTGCGATCGCAGTTATATCGTCTAACGGCAATCTTTGCTCATTTACAATCGCCTTCACCTGCGGCATTAGATTCTGCAAATGAGAAAATCTGTCGCTTCCATGCTCCTGCCCAATTATTTTATCATCCTTCATCAACGCTACCGAAGCGAATGCGCCTGTAGTCTCTATCGCTAAAATATACATTTATATATACGCTCTCCTTCTTCAGTACCGTATTCTATGTTTATTCTCACGGCATCTTCAGGAATCAGTTCTTCTATGATATCTGCCCACTCAATGACACATATCCCAGTTCCGTAAAAATATTCTTCATATCCCAACTCATGCATTTCATCGATATCGCCGATGCGGTATACATCAAAGTGATATAACGGTAATCTGCCGCTGTCGTATTCCTTAACTATATTAAATGTAGGACTGGTTATTATATCGCTTATTCCCAGTCCCTTAGCTATCGCCTTGGTCAGAGTGGTCTTGCCCGTTCCCAGATCCCCAGCAAGGGCTATGACTGTTCCGGGCACTGCCAAGCGACCCAGTTTTATACCAAAGGTTTCAGTATCCTTTTGATTTTTTATGATAAATATTTGTTCCTTACTCTTCATCCGGCTCTATCTTTTCTTCATTTATGATACAAATGACACCGACTCTGTTCTTAGCATCCATTTTCCTGAAAATATTGTATATATGGGTTTTCACCGTGCTCTCTGATAAAAACAGTACTTCGGCAATCTCCTTATTGCTCTTGCCACTATAGATCAGTTCTATAAACTCTTTTTCTCTCGGTGTAAGCTTGTATTGAACACAGACTTCATCTATGCGAACCTTGATATCACTTTTGCCTTCCGGCTCATTAGTGGTTTTCCCAAAAAATGTGGGCAAAAAGTCATATTTATATTCATAAAACAATGTAGTTACATTGATCACCAACCAAAATATTATCGTCAAATCCAGAGGAGCCCTTATAAAACTGCTATTCCCCCAGTATACAGAAGTGTCACCCCAGAAATACGACACATAGTTCCAGATCAACATCGCAGTGACGATTATCATATAATAGAGATCCATTCTTTCTTTTGCTGCCGCCGCAAACAAAACATGCCCCACTGATATAGCCAGAGCTAAAACGATTAATATTATATCCGTGACAAGAAGCAGCCATTTCAATGTATAGAAGTGTTCCACGCTTAGGAAAATCGTCAGCATCAACCACATGGTCACATAAAAAATCAGATATCTCTTAGCAAGCTTACTGAGAAGAGTCAAGGATTCTCTTTTAATGATCCGCTCCTGCAAGGTTATCCAGACATACATGCCTCCGGCAATAATACAGCTTCCTATTCGTATTACTTTAGTATTGCTGAAAACTCCTATGACATAGTCACAATAATATATGGCCATATCATATATGC
>JAAZCE010000048.1 GCA_012513435.1 Clostridiales bacterium | reverse complement strand
GTGTTTAATCAGATTCGAATAAGATACAAAAATATCTTTTCTTTGATTAAACACGCGAATCAAATTTACAACATCACTTTCACAATATTTTATCGTTTCAATGATTTCTTCGGGTGTGAGTTTTCTGTCTATATCAAAAGGTATTGAACTTTCATGAATGCTCACACCCATGAATGCTTCTAATGTTTTCAGACTATTATCAATTTCGCCTAAATAAACATCGTAATTTATCAATGAGATTTTATTAAATTCTCTTGAATACTCCCATCCTTTTCTACCAAGTTCAATAATGAATTTGGTAATTTCGTATGGCTTAAGTCCAATCAAAATACCTTTTAAAATATATGAATCGTAAGAGCGACTGTTAAAACCTACCCAGATAGTGTTTTTATTTTGTTCGTAAAATTCACGCAACTCTGTTGCATCATTTACGATTACTTTTTTAATGCTTGTGATAGGGTCAATCGTTACGACTAACCAATCATGCTTGAAAACTTCAAAGTCATAAAATATCATTATATATAATAATTAGTGTTAATGATATAAAAAAGTGTGGTTTGGATTCAATCATCCAAATATTTTGTTGCTTCAATAATTTCAATTTTTGAATATTTTTTAGCAGGGTCAATTTTATCTGGAGTGTAGGTTAATTCGATTTTATATTCACACTGTTTAGTAAACAGGAAAATTTTATCAATGATTTCGGCGAAAGAGCTAAACTTTTCAAGTTTTACTTCAACTCCGCTACCCAAATTACTGAGGAATTCGTTACATGATTTTACTAAGAATCCGTTGATTTTTCCTTTTTTATCAACTAAGTTAAGATAGTGATACATGTGTTTTCCATTGTAAGCACCGTTTGATACAATCCGCATGGTTGCTTTGACCATTGGGTTTCCAGAATTTTTGCTTTCTGTTAATTCAAGTTCTTCGAATACAACATTATATTGGTTCGATGGGAATTCAAATTTACTAATTCCCTGTTCTGCGTCCGAAATGTCTTTTTTAACATCTTCGTCAATCAGTGCGTCAAATTTATCAAATAAACTCATTTTTTAATCCTTGTTTTTGTTATCAATTTTTTCTTCAACAATACTCGCGCCTTCTTTTGGGCGCACTACCACTTTCATTTTGATTGGTGATTTTTCAACAATTGACTCCGCGAGGGTGGTGACAAACGGTGGTACCGTTTCAGATGAGCGAGTGTTGTTTGTTAATTTTTCATATGTGGCTTTTGCAGATGATTTAGTGGGTTTAGTTAATTCTGCTTCTAAATCAGCAATAGCGTCAATGTCGTCATCGTTCATACCAGAGATGGCATATTCAATTTTACAAAGAATTTTTAAACCACTCGTATATAATTTTGCCATATATTTATCATCAGATTCTGTACCAAGAACAGCCGCGCTCACTTTAACAGTACATCTGTCTTTTGGGTCATCTGGATTGATAAATGTAAACGGAATTATGGCAGTATGAAGTCGAAGGTTTTTACCAATGTTTGATGTGATAACGTCATGGTGGTATGACTCTAATCTATCAATTTCAAGAAGTATTCCTGCTTCAGCATGAGCTTTTCTAATTTTACTCATAATCACATCGATACTTACTGTTTTATACTGACTGTTTTGAAAACTTTCTTCAAATTTTTCAGTAGATAACAGTATTTTCGCGTGCATACGCCGCTGATAAATACTGTTTAGCGTTTTGTTTTCAGTTTTGTTTTGTTCTGTCATTTGTTTGACACCCATATAGTTAGTTGTAAGTTAATATAAATCTTCGCATTCAATGTCTTTACCGTCATTGATTCCATATTTCTGTATTATACAATAATATTGATAATCACAGAATCTACAAAACTTTTTATCCGGGTCGCATGGAAAATATTCGATTTCATCTGAATGATTGTTGTAAACATCTTCCACAATTTCTTTATCCCGCATGAAGTTATAAATTTTAACTTCATTATATGGAATTTCAATAAACTCCGGTGTTTTAGACATCATCGTTTCCATTAAACGCTCTCTAAAAGTATCTAATGTTTCAGTTTTTCGTTGACGTATTGCCACCTTTGGTACAAATAAAAAACCTAATTTATCAATTTCCAAACCTTGCTGTTCACCAAAATACTTGTATAAGTGAATTTGAGGACTGGTTAAATAACTGCGATTGTTTGAATATTTAAAATCAATAACTGTTTTTGTATTTTCATCATAATCATCAATAAAACCGACAAACCCATCGTTAGACTTAAGTTTGATTTCGTGTTGATGCTCGCCGAAAAAATCATTTAATGGTGTTCCAAAATGAATAAATTTCAATTCTTCGTTTATGTGTCTATCTCCAATATAATTGTTAAATTGTTTTTCGTAATAACTCAAACCTTCGTCTACACCATCTTGTATACAATGATGCATTGCGCTACCACAAATTAATGCGTCATCAGCGAAGATTTTCTTTTTTGTCGGTGTATTATTAACATATCTGTGCCACCAGCTTCGGGCACATGTAAAATAACCACTAATTCTCGAATAAGAATAGTTCATTT
>JAAZCE010000049.1 GCA_012513435.1 Clostridiales bacterium | reverse complement strand
GTATTAATCCCTAGTGTAGAGGCAATGCGCTTGACAATGTTGTCTATTTGACGTTCCCATTCCTCAACTCT
The DNA here is from genome assembly GCA_012513435.1 of Clostridiales bacterium. Lineage (GTDB taxonomy): Bacteria > Bacillota > Clostridia > Peptostreptococcales > Anaerovoracaceae > Lentihominibacter. Next base: position 2,273 of record JAAZCE010000049.1, on the reverse strand, counting down.
TAAATTAAATTGAAAGTTAAGTGGCTTTTGCTTCTCTGGGTCAATACCTGGAATTAGCGTAAAATTCTTATCTGCTATCCCTTGACCTATTCCCCGTTGAGTATCTTTAATTGTCATTGCTTTTGGATAAATAACTGTCCCTTTACCTAAGTATTCATCTCTATACATCCAAGACCATGTTCTATCGTAAGTCATATAGTAAGATAATAAATCAGCACTTATTGACCTTCCAAATGGACTTTGAGGTCTCGCTCCGTCATTTTCGTATTTAAATAAATAAACTCCCAAATCGGTAAAAGGTAATTTTTGAGGTTTCCCAAACTCTATAATGGAATATTCCTTCATGATTATCTTCTTAACTGCTGGTGGAATATCACTAATCCCTATTATTGAACCACTACCAGAAGGATCTGTCATGGTCTCTACTTCACTTTGTCCTGAATATTTATAAATCCTGTAAACTACTCTTGGTTCTTCTACTTCTTCTTCGAACCATTGTTTAACACCATTTATATTCTCTTGCTTGTTTTTCTTAACCTTCTCATAGTATCTTCTTTCGGCGATATAATAGTTATCAGTCTGTTTTTGACTGCTTGCGTCATAATATGGCTTAATTAAGGTTGTTATTTCTCTAACATTACCCATTTCATCTACTTCAGGAAAGAAGTAATCCATTCTTAACGCCTCAACCCATATCTTGCCATTTTTAACATTATATTTTAATAATGAAGTGCCTAGTGCTCCCGCATATTCTACTAGGCTTTTATATTTCAATTGTAATCCACTTTCTTCAGCCCATTTAGCTGCAAATTGGACATCTTCATCTGACGCTTCATCATCTTTCTTTTGGAAGATTAATTTTTGACCAGATACCATATTGGTTACAGCGCTAACTATAGAATGTGCTATTCCTGTGGAAAATACTCCCGATATACTGTCATGAAATCCTGGAACCCAACCGTCATACCAATATGACCAATATCTAACTGTTCTATTATAAAACATAAAATAAGTAGGATTAGCTTGTGCGTAAGACCCTATATTTGTTCTATATGAATATGTCCGCCATATTTGTGAAATTGGTGTAGATTCTATTGCTGGCAATATATTTAATTCATCAGCCATATTTCTCTCTCCTTTCTAGTTTATTTAGTTCTTATCAAGGGTGTTTTGAATGTTAATACCCTTCTTTTCTGCTATTCTATATAACACCTTTGCTATATCGCTTAATAGCATCAGTGTATTCCTTTGGATTTGGTATTGGTCTACTAGTGTTCGCCATAATAATTGATTAAAATCTTCTTGAGTTAATTTTCTAATGTCTATTTCGCCCTTAACTAATTTTAATTTCTCTAAAACTTCGTGTTCTTCATTTATTTTTTTAATCTCGTTAACATAACTTACCCCTAATTCAGTTAATAAGTTATTTTCATCTAATAAATACATTAATCTATCGTATTTCTTGTGGTCCTCGCACTCTAAATCTTTAACAATTTCTTGCCTTTGAGTGTCAGTGAGTTTTAACCACCATCCACTGAGTTGCTCACGTTCGTTAACTAAATCTTGATTTAAAATCTTGCTTAAATCTTCTTTGCCCATTTTTTCGCGTATCGCATTAATTCTTTCTTCTTTTGTCATTTTTTGATTTCCTTTCATTGATAAATTTCATTCCTGTTATTAGTTATATAGTTTAATTCTTCAACCCAATAAATATTCTCAGGGTTCTTATACCATGCGCAGACTGCATAAGTAAATGCGTCTGAGACATCATTAGGTGTCGAAGCATCATATGTCGTTGGCGTTGAACCATCTAACTTTTCTTTCCATTTCAAATTTTCTAACTCCTCTGCTAGTATATTCTCACATTTATATGCGTCTTTAATAGACCAATGATAACCATCGTCAATTAAATAAATTGTGTTTCTTGCTAAAACACCCTTAACGGTATCTACCATATTAACTATTGAAGGTTTATTTAATCTATTCACATACACATACTCAGGCATATTATATTGCAATATTCTAATTAACTCAGTAGCAGCACTATCTACTACCATAATTGTTGGGATATTGTTTTCTTTAAAACCGTAAGTGTTTTCTATTGACTTATACCATTTTAAAATATGAGGCATTAACTCAACAGAACCATAAGCACCCCAGAGTTTAGGATCGTGTATAAATATATCTCTGCCACTAACTATGGCTTGTCCATTATTTAATAAAAATATAGGAACATATGCTGTTTTGTCTCTAGTCACAGCACTATCTACCCC
>JAAZCE010000089.1 GCA_012513435.1 Clostridiales bacterium | reverse complement strand
TCCCTCAACAAGGAAAATCTCACAAAGATCTGGATTCTTCTCTGAGCAATCCGCTAACTTACCTGGGAGAGAAATTGAATTAGAAATGTTAGACTTTCTAGTAATTTCCTTCGCTTTTCTAGCAGCTTCACGAGCTCTTGCAGCGCCAATACATTTCTCAACAATCTTCTTTGCATCCTTTGGATTCTCATCTAGAAAAAATCCAAGCTGCTCGCTAGTATTAGTCTCAACTAAACCCTTTACCTCTGAATTGCCTAGCTTAGTCTTTGTCTGTCCCTCAAATTGAGGGTTTGTAAGCTTAACGCTAACGATTGCTGTAAGTCCTTCTCGAACATCGTCTCCTGAGAGTGATGGTTCATTATCTTTAAGTATCTTATTTCTCTTTGCATAATCATTGATAGTTCTTGTAAGAGCGGACTTTAGTCCTACAAGATGATAACCTCCATCAATTGTATTAATATTGTTTGCATAAGAAAGAATCATTTCGTTGTATCTATCATTGTACTGAAGTGCTACTTCTACCTCGTAGCCATCCTTCTTTGTCTCAAAATAGAAAATTTTGTCATTTACAGTTTCCTTATTGGCATTTATGTATTCAACATATTCCTTAATACCGCCCTCATAATGGAAAGTCTCTTTCTTCTTACTGTCTTTTCTCTTATCTTCGATGCTGATACGAAGACCCTTATTAAGGAAAGCCATCTCACGCATTCTTTTAGATAGAATATGATAGTCGAAAATTGTGTCATCAAAAATTGTGCCGTCTGGCCAGAACTGTGTCTTAGAACCTGTACCCTTGGCATCACCAACTATCTTTAGTTCTGACGCTTTCTTTCCTTGCCAATATTCTTGCTCATACAGATTCCCATTTCTCTTAACCTGTACAATCATATGGTCAGATAGAGCGTTTACAACAGAAGCTCCAACTCCGTGAAGTCCTCCTGATACCTTATATCCTCCGCCACCGAACTTACCTCCTGCGTGGAGCTGTGTATGTATAACTTGAACGGCTGGAATTCCCATCTTAGGGTGGATGTCAACTGGCATTCCTCTTCCATTATCGCTTACTGTAATTGAATTATCTGGTTCAATGGTAACTTCAATGTGATTACAGAATCCCGCAAGGGCTTCATCAACTGAGTTATCAACAACCTCATATACAAGATGGTGTAAACCTGCAGGGCCTGTACTTCCGATATACATGCCTGGTCTTAATCTAACTGGTTCAAGTCCTTCTAGCACCTGAATCTGTTCAGCACCATAATCTTTCTTCTGCTCGCTCATTTATAATCCTTTCTGCATTTTCACAATAAAAAATGCCGACACCTATTGGCATCGGCTATATTTTACCATATAAGAGACATTTTATCAATTAAATGGTTTTTCTCCTTTTTTATTATTAACATGCCTTAAATCGTAAAATTTAAAGGTTTTTTGAAGAGAAATAGTATCATTATTCTAATTTTTTTGTATTTTACCTTGTTTTACCTCAAAAATTGTCGAATTCTTGAGTTTATCTTTCAATTCCTCATTGATTTCTGTCGATGTAATAAATAGCTGAACATTATCAATTTCATTTAATAAGAATCTCTGTCTATCAATATCTAACTCAGACATGACATCATCCATTAGCAAGACTGGATTCTCTCCAAGCAGTTTTCTTACAATTTTTATTTCTGCCATTTTCAGCGAAAGAGCAATTGTTCGCTGCTGCCCCTGTGATGCATACTTCTTAGCATCAACTCCATTTATAACAAATTCTATATCGTCGCGGTGTGGTCCTATTGTACTGCTTCCATTATATATATCTCTTGCTCTGTTCTTATTTAAACTCTCTTTGAATTGATTGGAATTATCACAAGTTACCGATTCTGCTATTCTTATTTCTATCTCCTCTTTGCTATTAGAAATTCTATATTGAGCCTCGCTTGCATATTCTTCAAGCATTTTTACAAAGGCTCTTCTCATTCTGATTATTTCATACCCCGACTCAGAAAGCTGACTATCAAAAATATCGAGCATTGTCTCCATTTCATCATTCTTATTATTGCCTCTACTTCTTTCTTGT
>JAAZCE010000068.1 GCA_012513435.1 Clostridiales bacterium | reverse complement strand
TGTTTAGACTTTTTATCATCCAAAGGAGGTATATTATAATATACTTTGGATTTAGATTCATATTCAAAATCCATAATGTCATTATTATCTAATAAACTTTTATTTAATATTATTTTTTTACCTGTTAATTTATCAAAAATATTTCTATCTTTTCTAATCATTTTATTTAATTTAATAGTACTAGGTTCTAATAAAAATAATGTATCATCACAATTATCATCTTCTTCATCATTTAAATCTATTAATACTATATCAAAATCAGCTGCTGATTTTAAAGCCTTGTTGAAATCTTCTTTAGTAACGCTAATTAAATTAGGATCTTTAAATAAACTGAAGTCTGTTTTTCCAACTTCTATTCCTCTAACTTTATATCTAGTATCCAATTGCTTTTTTAACATATATATTAAAGTAGTTGCTCCTGCATGATCAGTTACATTTTTTATACCAATAACTTTACAATTTAAATTTTCTACTTTACTTACAATTGTGTTAGTTAGCTCATGTAATTGATGAATATGAGCTACATCTTTATATGAATTAGGATTATCTATTAAATATTTAATATTACTAATATTCTTTGTAAAATTATATATACCCATAGATATTAACTTAGATAAATAAGCAGCATCTGATGAAGTATCGTTTTCTAATAGAAGGATAATCTTACTCATATCAAAATTAACTGATAATTTCTGTATTTCATTAATATCAATGTAATTTTTAATAGCAGTAATATCTATAATCATTTTATTAAAGAAAAAATTCTTAAAAGTTGCAACTAAATCTTCAGGAGTAAATTCTCCATTAACAGATTTTATTATATCTATGTCTAACGCACTTAATTCTGTTGCATGTCTATTTGTTACAATAACATTCATAAATACACCCTCCTATTTAACAAGTTTTCCAAGTTTTACAATCACCAGGATATTCTATTTGAGTTGTTTCACCCTCTACACTAAATGTAGTAAAATCACCAAAAATCGGTAACTCAAATTTAAAAAATAATCTTAATTTATAATAAGCCTTATAAGAATACTCCTTATCGTAATTATCTATTTTTTTAATACAATAATAATACTTTGTTCCTGGAACTGCTTCTTCAAAAGTTGAATCTGTTCCTAAAGTTTTAATCCCTATCCAGTTATATTCATGTGAATCATTCATATCATCTGTTTTTTCATTACTAGGACAATAACCTTTAGATGAATATCCTGCTTGTTGTAAATAAGCTCCTATTAACTCTAAAGATCCTCCCACATAACCTCCAGAATCAGTTCCAGAAGTTAAACCTTCTTCTCTTTCAACATAATCTATAACTTCATTTTTAACTTTAAAAGCTTTATTATAATTAATTGCAACACAAAGAAAACCAGTAAATAGCAAGATAAAAATAATTACTAATTGAAATATCCATGCTCCTCCTATTGATTCTCTCATAATTCACCTACTTATTAATTAATTGTTCTGTTTCTCCATCTAATTTAAATGAAAATATATCTCCAAATATTGGTAAATCAAATTTAAAGAATACTCTTACTTTATAATAAACTTTTGAAATTCCTCCATTAGTTTTATCTTCACCATTTACTAAAACCTTTGATATACAATAATTACCTTGATCTGTCATACTTCCACTAATATATTCAGTATCAGTAGGATCTACAAGTTTTGCTTTATATGCAGACATATCACTAGGACAAGTTCCTATTGAATAATAGCCAGCATCATTTAAATATTGATTAATAGATGCCAAAGCATAATAATCCAAAGTTCCTCTTCTTTCAATAATATCCACTACTTCATTTTTTACTTTATATGCCCTAGAATAATTTATAGAAAGACATATGTACCCTGCAAACAATAGAACAAATACTATTACTATTTGAAATAACCAAGTACCACCAATTGCCTCTCTCATTAAATCACTCCATTTACTTGAAATTAGCCACTATAAGGACAATATATAGTGGTTCCTTCATAATCACATTCAACTTTATTTAACTGTGTATCTGCTGTTGACTTGCATACAGCATCATCACATTTTGTATGTGAAATCATATTACTTTCAATCATTGGCCACAAAGAATCATAGAAAAATATAACTAATATTCCAATGGATACAATCGTAACCAATGCTAAATTTAAATTACCTGTAGCCTCTTTCATAATATTAAACTACTCTTAATCAGCATTCCCGCAAGCATCTTGTGTATCATTATTACTACACTCACATTCTCCGCTATCATAAGATGCAATATTTGTTTCACATCCACACTCGGCAGCGCATGTGCTTTTAGCCATTCTGTCTTTTAAAGCAGGCCATACAAATGCATAAAATATTGCTGCTATAGCTGCTATAGCTATTACTGTAATAACTGTTAAATTTAATTCTCCTGTCGCTTCTTTCATTTTAAAAATTCCTCCTTTATTTTGTTATATTATTATTATAACACTATTTTTTAAAATTAATATATCTTTATGTGATATTTTACATTATATATTCATCATTAGTAATACTGCAAGTAATAATAATAACATTACTCCTACTCCAGTAGTTATTAACATAGCCATTGTTTTGCTTTCCATTTTTTCTAATCTTTCTTTATATTTAGTTTCTCTTGCTTTCTGTTGAAGATTAGAAATAGTCTTAGAGAATGTTAATAGTTGTTCTTGTTTTCTTTCTTGTCTACCTAGACTTAATCTATATAATAGACGCATCATTCTCATTGAATCTCTTACTGGATATTTTCTTGAAAACTCCATATAAGGATCTATAGTTGAATTACCAGCATTTATTTCTTCTATTAATACTTTTAATCCATCTTTAAATATACCTGGAGCATCATTAATTGATTTTCCTATAGCTACTGGTACTGTATAATGTTGAATTAAAATTTCTAAGTTCTTTAGATAATATGGTAATAATAGATCTATTTCATGTAAATGTTTTTTGTAATAGTTTTTTATATCAACATAACCTAGTTTAAAAATTGCGAATGTTCCTACAAATATAAATACTAAATTTACATAAGTTAAATTATTTAATAAAAGAACAAATAGTAATATCATTAATAATAAAGCATTTTTTAATCTTTTAGAAAACATTTTATCTGGATCTACTCTATCTCCAAATTTACTTTTTACATAAAAGTCATAATCACTTTCTTTTAATTTAGCAAATATTCCATTATTATCTTCTATAAATTTATTGGCACTAAAGGATCCCGAATACATTACAATGAATAGTGCTATTACTCCTATTAAAATAATCTCTATATACATTATTCAGCACCTACATTCTCATGATAATATTTCTCACCTTTATATAAGAAATATGTATTTACTATAATTATTGCATGTAGTATTAATTGAACATACCATAATTCTAGTAACTCTAAATAACTATCATTTCCTAATAAGAATTGCATAGCCATAACTAATAAATATAAAGCTAGTCCAAAAGTAATAAATCTTTTATGAAAATTTTCTCTATCCATCCTATCTCTATATACACCTTCAACAAGCATATCTATATCCATTGACATATTTTCTAAAGATTCTCCAGCATCTCTAGCTCCCTCTTTAGTTATCTGATTGAATAATTGATGCATATTTTTTACTATATAGAAAGGATATTTATCATTCATATAAGATATCGATTCATCTATAGTACCATTTTGATATGACATATCAATCATCATCTTAACATCAGATAAAACTGGATCTTCTAGTATTCCTGAATCTCTTACTCCTTCTAGAGCCTTTACAAATGATTGAGTTACATTGAATTCCATTATTACATTTGATGTATATACTTCTATTTGTTCAAATATGAATTCACTATAAACTCTCTTATATTTTAAGTATGCTAAATATGGAATAACTGATATTGCAGCAAGAGCATATCCTACCGCCCATAATATACTAAAGAAATATAAATATGCTATTCCTCCTGCAACTCCAGCGAATATTATTACTTGAGTTAAATACTGCCTTGGAGTATATTCTTGACCTAATTTTTTTGCTTTTTCCCTTACGTCTTTGAAACTATATGGAGCATATTTATCATATAATCCTCCAGCTTCTCTAGATATAAATTTATATATATTTTCTCCTTTATTATATCTATAAGAAATAACGAAAACTGCAATTACTAATAAAATTAATAATTCCAAATTAAGCACCTCACTTTCTACTCAACTACTTCTATTTCTATCCTTTTATTTTGATTTAAATTAAATGTATCTTCTGGTATTTCTACATTTTGGTTAGACATATAACCTATTAAATATTTAGTAGGATTATTCATAGATATTATTCCATCCATACCTTTTTTATATATTGTGTTTGTTTTAGCATTGTTGCTTTCATCTACATAGAATTCAACTACTTCTACTATTTCTCTTTGAAATCTATTTAATTCCTTACTGAAATATCCTTTTACATGAACTCCTAACTGAACATATCTATGTATTGACTTTAAGAATTGATCTATATCTAAGTTTGTCTCTAATAAACTATACATACGCATTGGAATATGACTTGCTTTATCTGAGTGAATTGTAGATAAGATATTATGTCCTGAAGATATAGAGTTTCTTACAGCCATAACAGCTTCAGCACTACGTACTTCTGATAATAATATCCATCTAGGATTCTGTCTCATACATGTAACTAAAACTTCAGAATATGATGCTATATTATTAGTTTTCATAGCAACTATATCTCTGTGAGGAAATATTTTATCTAAGTGTAATTCCAATGTATCCTCTATTGTAATTAATTTTTCATTTTCCTTTGTATGACTTGCTAAGAATTTAACAAGTTCTGTTTTACCTGAACCAGTTTCTCCACTTACAATAATATTACAGTGACCTTCTACACATTTAATTAGAAAATCTAACATTGTTGCTGTAACATATTCTTCATTTAATAATTTTTCTCTATTAAGTCTTATCTTAGCAGGTGTTTTACGTATAACACATGCTATACCATTAGTAGCAATAGATTCATGAATAAAGTTTAAACGTAATTCTGATGATTCAGCATCTAAGAATGGATGAGCCATATTAAATGTTTTTCCCATTACATTTGAACATTGAAATGCTATTTTTTCCATTAAAGAATTATTAATTTCAGGTCTATCAACTTGATAAACACCTTTAGATAATGTCTTTAACCATACTTGTCCGTTATTGCTATATGATATATCTGTAATATCATCTGTCTCTAAATATTCTTTTAGAGGGCCAAAATCTATCTGTGAAAATATAGCATCATTCATCTAACTCACCCTTCTTTGTTTTTATTCTTTTTTAATCTGTTGTTGTATCAGTAGTAGTATTACTTGTTGTTTCTTCTGGTAAGTAAGTAGTCTTACTTAATATAAACTCTTTAATATAATCACTAGTTACTTCAGTTTCGCCAGCAGAAGCTGTATATTTAGCATTTCTAGGGATTGGTAATATATCAACATCTGATGAAATGTATCCAGCTTTCATTAATAACAAATACATATCATCAGGTACAGCAAACAATAACTCTGATGGTTGTCTATCTTCAGTAGTTGTTTCAAACACATGTCTTCCCTGACTATCTTTAACTGCTAAAACTTTTATTGATTTAATTAATCTGGCAAATATTACTTTTCCGTCATCATCAGTAGCTTTAAAGAACAAGTCAATTTTATTATTTGGAAATATTGAATTTCCATAAGTTGTATGTAAATCTACTTTCAAACTATAGATAGTATATCCATCTGGAATATCTGCAAATGCACTATCAGGCATTTCTTTAGCATCCATAACTAATTCAGAATAAAACAAGCCATTTGCAGGTATAGTAGCGGCATAACTAACATATTTTCCAATAACTGCAGAACCACTTGTTATTAAATTTTTGTTACTTGTTACCATACTTTGTGGTACTTCCATATACCCTATCATATCTGCAGTAATTAATGTTCTTGCTGATATTTCTTCTTTTGCATATGGAACTTTCACTGGAGTAATAGCTTGATTAACTCTCCAATTATAAGCAAGATATAATACTACAATTCCCACCAACACCCCTAGAATTGTTACAGTGTTCTTATTACTTAAGAACTTTTTCAAAGATATTAAAATATTATTCATTTATTTTTCCTCCTTATTTAATCTTCAATTCCATAATTTTTTTTATAATTTTTTTCATCAAGTCTTAATTCTAAAATTGCATTTACTTTATTTACAACATCAAACGATGACTGTCCTCTACCTATAGCATAACTTTCTGTCTTAGTAGTAACTTTAATACTTACTTTAGGCGGAGCTTCATAGATTGCATAAAACTCAATATCATAAGTTTTATTTAAATTAACTGTTTCTGAAAATCTTCTAACAAAGTTTTCAATAAATTTTTCTCTATGAATTCTTAACTCTTTATATATCCTAAAATATCCATAATCTACTGAATCTTTCACGGCTGCTTCAGTAACTTCTTTTAGTAAATAATAATCCTGAGTATTTGTTGTTGTAAAACTCTGTATTAGCATTAATATTACTATAACAAAAATCCCCAAAATTATCAACCAATATCCCCATAAACTTTCTTTCATTTACTGTTCACCTACTTCCAAGCTGTTCCATCAGTATATTTAGTCCAGTTTCTAGCATTAGATAAATTAAATTCATTATCATTATAATCTCCATAATTTTCATCTAACAAATCTGTTAAGAAAGAACTTTTGCAAGCAAATCCTTTATCATCACAGTCTAATGTAAAGTCAGCATAACCTTCATCATACTTTTCTTGATCATCATTATAATCTCTTATTTCTTTCATATTTTGAGGAGTTAAAGTAATTTTATAATATACTTTATTTTTTGTAGTGCTAGAAGTATTATTTTTATATATTTTTTCTCCATCTTTTTCTATTTCTTGCTGTGTTTCTCTACCTTTTTTAGTAGCCCAATTAGACCCAGTTACTCTATACTTACTTAAAGGTTTTATAGAAAAATCATTCTTTGTATTTGGAAACACATCATTTAAAGTAATAGGTCTATACCAGAAATCTATACCACCACTATAACATCCTATAGCTTCTTGACATAAAACTTCATTAAAATTTGATGAATTTCTTATGTCGCACATAGAATATATTATAGAATTCTGGTTATAACGTTCTAAATAAGATATTAATGATCCATCTGGATTTCTATATTCAGGAGGACAATATTCACCATTTGATTCTGGTTTTTCAAAATAAAAGCTACCACTACATTCTTTTTTACAATCCTCTGTTGTATTAAATTTATTGTTTAATTTACTTCCTAAAGTTAAATCTAAGTTATATTTTCCAATTTCTCCGTTTATTAAAGGCAAATTATAATTTAAAGCAAAAGTATATCCTAAATTATATACTCTATTTCGTTCTATAGCATTTATCATATAAGTTTTTCCCATAATAGGAGTAGTAAAAAGTTTATTAGGATAGAAAAATAAATATACTGTATCAGACTGTTTTGATTCATTTGGAAAACCTCCAACATTTTTATCTAAATCACTGGCTATTCTAAGAGCGATTTCAGCATCAGTTTGAGTTATAATTCCGTCTCCATCTATATCAGCTGTTTTTTTCTGATCTTCTGATAAATCTTCTAACATTTTACTAAATCTAAGTATTTTACGAGCATCATTAGTATCTATAATTCCATCTCCATCTATATCACCTAATATATTTGTATATTTTTCAAATTTAGGAGAAGTTTGAGAAAAAGAATCTTCTTCTTCGTTAATTGTTATATTAGTATTATTTCTAAAGTTTTTTAAATATTCATCATATATATCAGAATTTGAAATCATTCCATCTTTAGTAGCACAAGTTATTTTGCTAGTTATATGTGGATAAATTCCAAAAGTTCCTCCAGCCGAAGATACCAAAACTTTTGATTTCCCCATATACACCTTAATGTCTTCAAGACAATAAACACCAGGGAATTTAGTAGAATGATATAGTAAATCTTTGCCTTCTAAATTACTATTTTGTAAACATTGATTTAAAGTATAATTATTATTAGAAGATACAATTCTAGAAGACACAGTTCCAACTTCATTTGCTCCACAAGTATTATCTAATCCTGAACAAGTAGCTTCAATTTTACAAGGAGGAGGACATTGGTTAATGTACTCTTCTTGTAATTTTTCTACTGATGTTTTAACAATCGCTTTTATATTATTTTTATTTATGTAATCATTTGTGTAAGCGTGGTTCGATATAGCATTAAAATCTGCTTGGTTATATTCTTTTGTTGTATTATAAGTTTTACATAAACAACCAGCATTTTTATACTCTGTTACATTAAAATTTGAATTTTTTGGATTTAGTTTAGGAGATACATTGCATTGTAAAATATCATTTATTTTTATTTTGGTATAATCACCACGGTTTACTACCATCATATCTTGGTAATAAACATGGGAATATATTGATA
>JAAZCE010000079.1 GCA_012513435.1 Clostridiales bacterium | reverse complement strand
CCGAGATTTATAATACACAACACAAAACAACATATACCTGTCGTGATTTTTTTTGGGCAGAAGATCAGATAAACTCGCAAACACAAACAATTAAACTAGAATAGTTGTCAGAGGATTTTTAGTTACAGTCTTGCTTTTTTTCTTGTAATGTAGTATAATATACTATATATAATAATAAATCTAGCTAAGATGAAAATAACAAAAACCATACAACAGGAGTTATCAGATTATGAAAATAAATCTGTTGAGATTTCTGAGGGCGTTCACCGTTCAGCCCACAAAAGAATAAAAAGAATATCTTTTTTTAAGAACAGGGGTGGTGAGGATAATAAGATTGATGAATTAGGTCAATACCAATACTGGCTTAATCCAATTAAGGTTTATATTGACTCAACCGTCAAAAACCTTAGAATAGATACAAAGAATATAATGTATTTCTCAACATCTCCAGTAGATGATTTTTCCGCTATATACCTATTAAATAATCGCCTAAAAACTTATTTATGGGAAAACGGAAAAGACGAACAACTAAAAGAAGATGTAGAATACTTTGTTGGCTGGGGTAATTGCCTCTGGAAAAAGGCTGGTGATGATTATGAGCTTTGCGATTTATCTAATACATATATAATCAATCAAAAAGCAAGAACAGTAAACGAGTCTCCAATTATAGAAAGATACGAACTAACACAATCAGAACTAAGAGCCAAAGAAGGTATTTGGTCTAATGTTGATAAGGTTATAGAAAACTGTGCTGATAAGACAAGAAAATCAAACAGAGACACAACAGAAGAATATACCTCAAATCCAATTTATGAAATATACGAAAGAACAGGCGAGGTTTCAGAAGAAGAACTTTTTGAAGCTCTTGGAAAGAAGGGTGGTGATCCTAAGAAATATGTTTTGGCAAAGATAATAGTTGCTGGACTTAATAAGGCAGGCGACAAAAATGCTAATGTGTTATTTGCCGAAGAGATAAAAAACCAAAAAATAACAGACTTTTACAAAGAAGCACATCTTGGTAATTATGACGGAACTTGGCTAAGAGAAGGGTTATATGAGACTTTCTTTGACTATATTGTAGCAATAAGAGAGATAGATAACTCAATTCAGGAAGGTTTAGACTGGGCTTCTAGGGTTATATTCCGTTCATCTGACAACAAGACACTTCAAAATGTTAGGACAGACATAGAAAACGGAAGAATAATAAACTCAGAAAATCTATCACAAGTAGATGTAAGACTCCAAAACCTAGACCAACTAATAGCCAGAAGAAACAATCTAATTGAAGAAATGGATAAAGTTGCTCACTCCTTTGAAATAGTGCAGGGGGCAAACCAACCATCAGGAACTCCATTTATTCTAGCCAACAGATTAGACGAAAACGCTGGAAAGTATTTTGTCCAAATAAGACAAAAACTAACTGGTGCATATAAGAAAATCTACAAAGAATGGGAACTAAAAAGAATAATCAAAGAAATATCAAACGAGGGAGTTGTTAAAATAACAGGAGACGAAACAGTATTAGAAGCATTTAGAAAAATGATAGTCAATTCTTGGTATATTAAAAATCTAGCTAAAATTGGGGTTCACAATGCAGAAACAAGAGAAGCTATCAAGGCTCAAAAGTTAGAAGAAATAAAACAACTAGACCCATTTGTTAAAAACGACAAAGAAATCTGGAAAGGAATAGAAAAAAGAACCTTTGTTACAATTACAGGAGAGAATACAGATATAGCAGAAAACCTAAGCACAATAGCAACACTCTTGCAACTAGAACAAGACCCAGCAAGACGAGCTTACTTACTAGACAGGGTTTATGCTATTAAAAACATCCCAGTTCCACCACCAACCCCAGTTCAAGTAAAACCAACAAGCGAAGCAGACGCAAACAAGCTAAAAGGTCTAGCAGAAAATGAAACATCAAAAGAGCAAAATGTTTATTAACCAAAAACTAAAAGAGAAGTTTAACGAGGAGATGGTCGGTGCGGAAAACGAACCCGCTTTACCTGGTAAACTTCAATGGAAAAAAGAAATGGCAGATATGTTTGAGGATATGACAAATCCCAAAAAAATACAAGAGAGAAAATTAAAAGAAAAAAGAAGGTCGTTTATTAAAAACAAAACAAAAAAATTCGGATTATAAAATGAAAATAACAAAAAGTAGAAAAGAGTTTATCAATTTATATCAAATGTTAGGTTACTTGGGAGAATTAACAGGTGCAAGATTTACTTATACAATATCTAAAAACAAAGAAATCCTAAAAAATGTAGTGGAAGAAATACAAAAGACAGCAGAAATGCACGAGAATTATAGTGAATACGAAAAAGAAAGAGTAGAGCTAAACGAAAAATATACAAAAAGAGACAAGGATGGAAACCCAGAAATAAAAGATAAGAACTATGTAATCAAAGATAAAGCAAAGTTTGATGAAGAAGTAGAAAAATTAAAAGAAAAGCACAAAGACGCAATAGAAGAAAGAGAGCAACAAAGAAAAGATGTAGAGGAGTTAGCAAGTAAAGAAATAACGCTAGACTTAAAAACAATTCCATTATCAATAGTTCCTGACAAAGTAACAGTAGACCAAATGGATGTATTATCTATCTTAATAAAAGACTAATATGGAAAAGCAACTATACCAATCAGAAAACGGAAAAATAATAAGACAACATATTATAGAAGTTGTCAATGAGTTAGATAGTGTAATGGATATAAAAGGTGATGACCCATTATCAGTTGCAGTTCAGACACAAGCTAGAAAGTTAGCTATAACAACACTAAATAAATTATTACAATTAACAGATTATGAAGAAACAAACAAAAAAGAAATCAACAAAGAAAGATTTGGTCTCTAAAATAACCATAGATAAATTGGTAGACATAAAAACTCCAATGGAAAAGATGGAAGAAAAGCTAAGAAAGATAGCAGGAGATAAATATGCCTTCATACTCTTTGAGGTAGAACACATACCAAAGGCAGGAGACTTTATAGAGATAGGGGAATTAAAGGCAATCTTTAGAAAAAAGAAAGATACAAAAAGTAAAAAGAAATAATATGGCTCAGGGAAGAAAATGGACAACAGAAGAAAGAGAAAACATTATTCAAGGAATAAAGCCTTATTTGGAAATGGGCTTCTCGCGAAATAAAGCTTGTGAATTAACAGGTCTAACACCAAGCACGCTGTCTAATTGGGTTAAGGAAGACGAATCACTTGGTATGAGACTAGCTAGTTACGAAAATGTCATAAACACCATAGCAATAAACAACATAGCAAGTGCTGTAAGGAAAGAATCGGAGCTAGAAGATGATATAAGAAAAGAAAACAGCTGGAAGTGGGCAGAAAGAAGGATGAAAAACGAATTCTCGTTGAAGACTGAGGCTGATATCACATCTGGCGGTGAACCGTTGAAAGGCAACACAATAATAATTCAAGATTTTACCGATGAAACAGATAGTGAATAAAAAATATGCTGAAGTATTTACAAACAAGAAAGTAAGATATGTAATACTTCTCGGTGGTCGTGGGGCTGGAAGGTCTACTGTAATATCTCAGTATCTTCTAGCTTCTTTGGTATCACCAGACTATATGCGTTCGGCAATAATGAGAGCAGTCCACTCAGACATAAGACATTCAAGCTGGAAAGAAATAAGGGACAGAATATCAGAACAAGACATTGAAAAAAACCTAACGATTAGGGAGAACGAAATGGGTATAAACTATGGAGCTAACTCTATTCAGGCTCACGGGTTTAGAGCATCATCAAGTTCATACTCTGCTAAACTAAAATCCCTTGCGTCTTACAATGTCGTCTGGATTGAAGAAGCTGAGGAAGTCGGCGAGGATGAGTTCAAAACGCTGGATGACACACTAAGAACTAAAAAGGGAAACATTGTTATATTCCTAACACTTAACCCGCCATCAAAATCACACTGGATTATTAGACGATGGTTTGATTTAGAAAATGCTTACGAAGAAGACGGGAGTTTGATAAAAGGATTTTATAAACCCAAACTAAAAAAAGAAGTAAATGATGTTTTGTTCATAAACACTTCTTACTTAGATAACAAAGCAAACCTAGACGCACACACATTAAAAAGATATGAGGAATACAAGAACTCTGACCCCAGTTATTATTACCAGAAAATAAAAGGACTTGTTCCAGACACGGTAAGAGGGAAGATATATTCTGGTTGGAAAATTATTGACGAAATACCACACGAAGCCAGGTTGGTTTCTCGTGGCTTAGACTTCGGATGGTTTCCAGACCCAGTAGGGTTAGTGAACATTTATTATTACAATGGAGGCTATGTCTTAGACCAATTAGCCTATGGAACTGAGATAAAGAACCAAACACTAGCAGAAATAATACAAAACGATGGACAAAGAGCATTGACATACGCAGATAGTGCCGAGCCAAAAAGTATTCAAGAGATAAAAGACTATGGGATTGATATTGTCGGAGTAGAAAAAGGAAAAGACTCTGTCTCTTATGGTATTAAGGTTGTTTCTGGGCAAAGAATATCAGTAACAAGACGAAGCAAGGACATCTGGGAAGCTTATGAATGCTATGCTTGGGATGAAGACAAAGACGGAAATCCAAAAGGAAAGCCCAATCACTACAAATCAGACTTAATGGACGCTGTGAGATATGGTTTAGTTAGTATTATTGATGGTGGAACAGATCCAGACAGAAGAGAAAAAGAAGAAATACAAGTTTTAGTCAATCGTGATGATTTTAGAAAGCAACAAGCCAGAAGATTTATGGTGTAAAACTTGCTTTTTGTTTTATAAAATGTTATAATATAATTACCGATAAAAACTAACAAAATGAAAATAGTCATTGCTACAAAAAATTAAAAAGAAAAACCGACAAGCTCGGTTTATTGTTGTTTATAAAATAAAATACTAACCCTTGTAACAT
>JAAZCE010000100.1 GCA_012513435.1 Clostridiales bacterium | reverse complement strand
TTTTGGTTTTGATAATGATTATCGCATTCTCCATATTTTTTACTGCATGGATACGCATCTTCAATCATTAGTTGTGCAATTTTCATTCCTTCTGTTAATTTTATAGGATGAGCCATGTTGTATAATTCTAATGTTATCTGACCTTCAAATCCTGTATCTATCATTCCTGCAAATTCAATTGGTAATCCTAGTCTGGCGATAGATGACTTACCTACGACCTTGCCAACAGCACGATACGGGATTCTGACGACTTCTTTTGATGACGCTAAGGTGAATATACCTTTAGGTAACACATAGGGTAATTTTTGTTCAATCCAACCTGTTTCCGTGGCTATTTGAATTGTGTCGTCTAACGTTAGTTCGTAACTATTTGGTTGTACGTTTTCTTTTGAAAAGGGTGTTACGATTGCTTCATTAAATTTATAAAACTGTCTATTTGACCAAATCATACTTCGAATTGCTCCTTTGTTCCTTTTTTCATCCATCTAACATGTGAACTTGATTTTCTATCGAATTTTTCAAATTCATCTGATTTGCTTATCAGTTTGCCTATTTTTTGTGAGGTTATACCAGTATCATAATCCATTGCATCTAACCCTGCTTTATTTCTAGGGTATCCTAATTCCATAGCTACGTCCATTACACCAAATGGGTTCGTTGTCTCACTGATTTTTGTAAGCAATTTAAAAATGTCTTTTTTATTTAATTGAGCAACCATTGTCTTATATGTTGGTATCGGTTACTATATTAATGTATCTACTATTTTAGTAACGCCTTGTATATTTATTTTTGGCTGAGGCATAGTTTTATATTTATGGAAAATTAATAATTTCGTATATGAATAGTAAATCATTGCCAGAAATACAACGACATTTAGAAGATGTCTGGTTTATGAACACAAAACAAGGCAAAAATGTTGAAAATCCAATTAAAACTTTTGCCACCGAAGAATTGCGAGTTGTATTTAGAAATCTCCAACATTGGTAACCCATTAGTTTTATTTGTAATTGGTGGAACCCGTATAGTTGATACAAACTATTATATATTTCTGGCGCGCATTAATATATAATGATAGATATATTAAAATATACAAAATTATTAAAAATCATAGGTAAAAAATCAGAAGAGTGGGTGGTCATATCGTCGTTACAAGGAGACGTTGTGAGAACGTATAAAGGTGGTGATCCCGATACTGTGATTGAAGATGGAAAAACGTTAATAAAATTAATGAATCATGCTGACGTTTTTATCGGGAATGTTTTATTTCCACAACCGTTTTATTTAGCTGAACTATTAAACGCTATGACTAAACCTTATAATTTGAATATAGCTATTGATCGGGATTATTTATATGTATTAAAAATAGGAACTTCGTATGAAATCGATTATGTTTGTAATTTATATGATTCTATAAATAAAGAAATCAAGGAAGATTGGCGTCTTAAGGTTATTCGATATAATTTGTCTTTACGAGATTATATCACGAATGTTAATAACGCTGTTGTAACACAATTATGCAAAAAACTAGGATGGTATTACCATCGCCAATTACATGGTTTTTATAAAAATCCGATGTTGTCGGTTGTTATTCCTCCGCGCGAATTGCCGAGTTTTATTTTTCAGTCTGAAGAAGGTTGGGTTTATGCGAAAAAACATATTGAACGATGGAAAACGTTGATTTCGTTATATCCGGAATTAAGGAAATTTAATTTTGATGTTACTGCGGATGATTATATTCCGTTGTTGAGTCGACGCAAAATAAATTTAGATGCTGTTTAATTTTACAATACGTATTCGTATGTTAAATTAAATCGAACAAGCTTTTTTATACTTACGCCGCTAATATAATAGTGGTGTTATAATGAATTTACGTGAAATGAAAAACACATTACAGCAACCTCCACGAATTTTGATTTATGGAGTAACGGGTACTGGAAAGAGTACATTTGCTACATCCGCTCCCGATCCATTTTATATTGATATAGAAAAGACATTGGTGATTCTCGGAAAGGGTGACATACCGCACATTTCTGGAATGAAAGAAACGAATGGTAATATTCGAAATCTGAAATTCGAAGATATCGTCGATACATTAGAACATATTTTAAGTTCAGATTATGGTTTTAAAACATTGGTTATAGATTCAATTGATGGGTTGGACGATATTGTAGTTGAATATACACTTCGTAAAAACAAATGGGATAAAATGGATTGGACGTCGTATGGCGCTAAATACGATGCGAAAACGGCAAATTGGAATGTGATTTTTAATTTATTAGATTTGATTTGGTCACAAAAAAATATGTGTATTCTATGTATTGGTCATTCGAAAATTAAGATGATGAATGAGCCTAATTTACCAAGCTATAACGCATATATGTTAAATTTAGACGATAAGCAATTGATTTATATTTCTAAAAATTTCGATGTAGTATCGTTTGTTGATATCAAAAAATTTGCTAGTCAGGATGGAAATAAAGTGCAAACTAGTACAACTGAAGAGCGCGTGATGCATTTACATCCCCATCCTGCTTATTTATCGACGAAAACCCGTTATAAAGCTATGCCTGCTACGCTTCCACTTGATTGGAGTGTTTTCGTAAAGTATTTAAGTAATTAAAACCAAGTATTATAGGAGAATAGATTATGGGAATCGTAATGTTCGACACAACACAAGAACCTGATAAGTCTCTTGTCAAAACCGTACCAATTGGAGAATATACAGCCATGCTGGTTTCGAGCGATGTGCTTGTTTCAAAGAAAAATCCAGAAAATAAGTATGCAAATATGAAATGGGAAATCGTTTCAGGTGAATATGCCGGGGTTTGTCTGTATTTCATGTTACATTATTGGAATGTGAATCCGAAAACAAAAGCTTGGGCGGAAAAACATTTACGTGAAATGTGCGCCGCCGTTGGATTTGTTGGATTATTGAATGACACAGCTGAATTGCATTCTAAACTGTTTAACCTCCATGTTACGATAGAAACGTCTGAAAAATATGGAGATCAAAACAAAATTATTGGATGGAGTAAAGTTAAATCTTCAGTGGAAACACCTATTGCCACCCCAGTGACACGCACTACTCCGACTGTTGACCCACTTCAGAACATGTGGGGCAAACCCGGTCAGTAATCTGACCGAGTTTCTTTTTTATTATGAATTCTATAACGGAACGAATCTATCAAAGTTATATTGATAGATATGGATTGAGTTGGCTTCGTCCTCATTTAGGCGCATCTCAACTGGGATTACCTTGCCCTCGTGCTTTATGGTTACATTTGCGTCATGCTATAGTTCCTAAATCATCAATGGATGGGCGAATTTTACGTTTATTTCAAAGTGGAAATGTACAAGAACCACGCATACTTGAAGATTTAAAAAATATAGGTGTGACTATTCTAGATACGCAAACACATTTTGTTGAACCAGATTGTCCTATTATTTCAGGATCATGCGATGGAATAGCTGTTGGTTTTCCTGAATATCCAGATGAATCGGTGCTATTGGAGTTTAAAACGTCTAACACCAAAGGGTTTAAAAAGATAGTCGAAACAGGTATTAAATTAGAAAAACCAGTTCATTATATTCAGATGAATGTATATATGCATTGGGCTAATCTGAAAGTTGGCTTATATGTTGTTGTTTGTAAAGAAACTGATGAAATTTACACTGAATGGGTGAATTATGAAAAAGAAGTTGCCATTTTAGCACTTGATCGTGCAAAAGCAATTGTGCGTTCTAATCAAATCCCACCTAAAATTGTAGGAAAACACGGATCCTCTGAAAATTCAAAAGAATGTATGTTTTGTGATTATAAAGATTTGTGCTATCATAACAGTATTCCGGTAGTGAATTGTAGAACCTGTTTACATTGTGAATGTGTAAATGATAAGTTTGATTGTGCCCGATATTCGGAAGATTTTGATGATACGTGTATTAAAACGTCATGTGAATATCATGTGTTTAATCCATATATTTTAAATTGGGATATTGCCGATATTGATGTGGAAAATGAGCATATTATTTGGAAATCTCCGTATGGAGGCATCTATGATTCTTCACTATTACAATCTAGTGATTTCGAACAGAAATATCAGAAGGAGAAGGAGGCATATCTGGATGTGATTCAATTGCATTGAGGTTTGATTCCTGTTGTTTATCTGCCTCAACTATTTCGATAGTTCTTTGTGTTAAATGATATAATTTAACTTTGTAGGTTGTAGCATTCTGACTAACTATCGTAACATTTTGTTTATGTCCATTTATTCCAATGACATTGACTATATATCCATTATTTTTTAGTTTACTTATATCCGTATGGGATAACCCTACTTGTTTGGAATAAAAATTATTATCTTTAACTTGTTCGTAAATTTGGATAACCTTAGGATAAATTGATGATCGTCTTAATCTTGTGAATGACATGGTGTATATAAATATATCGAAATGCTAATTAATAAAGACATTTTAATTTTATAAAT
>JAAZCE010000109.1 GCA_012513435.1 Clostridiales bacterium | reverse complement strand
TTTATTTCTTTGGTTTAAATATTATAATTATGTTTTTTGCATTTTTAATTTTCTATGATACTTATATTAGACCTAGTTTTGAACTATTACAGAAACTTGCTAAATCTTATTGGAGGTGATCTAGTTGATTAATGATGAATACATGGTATACAATGCCCAGATGCATAAATATATTTTGACGCTAGCAGCAGGAGCATTATTGCCTAATTTTAATAGTGCTTTTCCAAATGAAGATGAAGGCGAAGAAATTTTAAAAGAGATAACGGAAAATGTATATGGTTGGATTTATGGTCGCATTCCATTTTCTAATAAAAATTATATTGAATATAAACTAGCAGTTGATGATAATTTTAGAGGAATTATTTATGATGCATTAATGGCTCAATTAAAAGCACATTTAAGAAGTGGAATAAATGATTTAAATAAACAACTTGGTGTTAATATAGAAAATGGTATGATCATAGATGATAGTATCTTACTAGAACGCTCAATATGTCCTGAAACGAAGAGAATTTTAGAAAACTCAGATGGTGATTTCAACATATTATATGCAGCAGAATATGGCGTAGATTTACCTTTAAATAAATATAGTAGGTGGTCGTATTGAAATTAGTTAATGAAAACTTGAGTTGCAAATTATACTCAAGAATAGAAAACAGTTTTGAATTTGACAAGAAATATCTAGATTTTAAAGGCAAAATAATATCAACAAATGATAAAAGTTTATCTCAAGCATTAAGAGGCTTTATTACTCAAGATGTTAGTTTTATGATAAAGACTTCATCTCAATTAGATTTTAAAGTAGGAGATAAAATAGAGTTTTTCAATCAAAAATTACTTATTATTAATGTGAAAAAAGATACTGAAAATGCTATTTATTCTATGAAATTAAATCAAGCTGATTATTTAAATAATGTTCCTACCTATTTATTTTTAGGTAATTAAAATGGACAAAATAGAATTATCTTCTTTAATTTTAAGAGCAATTAAGAGCGCTAGTTTTATACCATTCGATAAAGGGACATTAAGAGATAGGGCAATACATGTTGTTATAACTGATCATGGGTTTGATATTGTTTTTAATGGCAATATTTTAAAAAACATAACAGGAGTTAATTACTTGCCATTTTTGGAAGAAGGCACAAAACCACATTTAATACCTAACGCTTTTGGCATGGGAATAACTGTATGGCATCCAGGAAGCACAAAACACAAAGATTTTATTAAAAAGAAATCAGTTAATTTAATAACTGAAATATTGAAACAACAAGGAATGGAGGCAAATATTTATGTTGAATATTGAGGAAGTAGCCACATATTTAGAAACATTAATTAATAATGGAATGACCGATAATTATAAGATTTTTTATTGGCAAAAATATTTAGATACTAAAATAGAACAATTATACGACGATGATATTCCAACGACTAAACAATCTTTTATTCCTTGTATTTTAACTTCTATGAATGGCAAAATAAGACCGATACCAAACGAAACCATCGTAGACGGGCAAATCATACTTAATTGCTTATTTCCTGCTACAATGAAAGCAAATGCATTGTTATTAGCAGATTATTTAACTACACAATTAAATGCTCAAATAAAAACAATAAATGGTAATAATGTTGTCTTTGGATTAGAACCACCTGTATTGGCAAGTGTTGATAGAACTTTTATCAAAGATTTAGCAAATGATTTCCCGAATGCTGAATTAATCTATGATGTAGATTACTACATAACGGTTCAATTTATCATTAATTACACTTCAGGATTAATTTATTTTGGAAACCAAGTTAAATACTTGTTATCGTTAGATAACATTAATTTTACAGAATTAAAAAGAGTAGATAATAATAGTGGTTTAAATAGATTGTTTTTAGAAGAACAACTAGTCGGCGATAATTATACTAAAGGAATTAGCGAAATATCAGGTGTAGATACTGAAATAACATTTATATTAAGTTCATTTAATGGAATATTTAGAACACTATTAGATGATGTCGAAATAGGCGATAATCAAAATAGAATATATTATTTATATAAAG
>JAAZCE010000108.1 GCA_012513435.1 Clostridiales bacterium | reverse complement strand
CGAATGCCATGACAGACGAGTGTATTCGTGCTTGATATTTGCTTTGAGAGAATCGCGCAAGCTCGGCGACAGAGCGATGCCGACGATCTGATCGGCCAGGCGGTCGATATCCCAGAAATCATAGCGATAGATACTGTTGAGCACTTCACCTACGCCAGACTGCTTACTAATAATAAGTGCGCTGTCGTGATGTGCCGCCTCTAGTGCGGTCAAACCAAACGGCTCACTGACAGAGCTCATGACAAATATATCTGCCACCGAGTAAGCATCTCGCCATTGCTTGCCGCGCACAAACCCGGTGAAGAAGACCTTGTCGGCGATACCTAGGTCGGCGCTCAGTCGTAATAGTTCGTCGCGTTGCTCGCCGTCGCCAGCCAGTAGAAAAGCTAGTTTGGGATATTTTTCGCTAGCGCGCGCAGCTGCCTTGAGGAAATGCGTCAAACCTTTTTGGACGGTAAAACGCGTGACAGTAGAGACTATAGTGTAGCCTTCTGATTTCAGCGTTTCTAGGTACTTGTAGGTCGAGTCGTCGTATTCGTACTCCTCGAAACTGTTTACGTCTATGGCGTTATGTACGACCTCTACCTTGTCTGCCGGTATGCCGTATTCGCGCACAATGATATTCTTGGTAATCTCGCTCACTGCGATGATGCGATCAGCCATCAGTAGAGCCTGCTGCTCGATTTCGTGAACTACTGGATTGCCGCGCTTTTCACCAGAGCGATCAAACTCTGTAGCGTGGACATGGACTACGAGCGGTGCGCCAGTGAGCTCCTTGGCACGCATACCAGCCTCCATAGTTAGCCAGTCGTGGGCGTGAATAGTATGGATATCGCGACCTACCACCATCTGCTCGATGAATTTGACGTAGCGCTTTTGGACACCACGCATATCTTTGAGATTATCGGCATCGGCCTCTGTTAGCTCTCGCTCAAGGAACATCTCGCTATCATAGGCACCCAAGCCGTAGCGTTCTAGCGGAGTGAGTGGGGTAGCGCTATGGATCTCCATGAAGTCTACGCCTGGATGATGGGCTTTGTAGGGAACCACGAAGTCTATCTCGGCACCTTGGTGAGCAAGAGCCTTGGACATGTGATAACACGCCACACCTAGGCCTCCACTGTTGTGAGGGGGTAGTTCCCACCCGAGCATCAAGATTTTCATATTGCCGTACTAACCCTGGTCTGTAAACGTGACCTTCTGCTCCTCTTGTTTATCTATCTAACACTCATTATAGATATAAGGTTATGCTTTTTCAAGGCTCACCAGCTCAAAGTTTTACACATATAGCCTAAACCATCATAATCTGATACAATATTTCATCGTACAGGGGTATAGTACAGCGGTTAGTATATCGGTCTCCAAAACCGACGACCTAGGTTCGATTCCTAGTACCCCTGCCAAACAGGATAGATCTCATTTTTGAGGTCTTTTTTGTTTATTTCACCTCTGTTATTTTCGTTATTTTTGTCGGTTCGGTTAAGCATATTTTGCCCCTCCATAATTTCCTTAGTTTTGCGACTTCTTTTGGCAACTGATTCAGCAAAGAAAGTGTATTTAACAGATACAGAATTGTCTTTTAAGGTTACAGATTCAAACAGTTCGGTTAAAATTGAACGTTTTGCCTCGCTAGTGATATCCGAGTCCAAATACTCGTCTTTTGCGGTTTGAGTTAGCTTGATTAGGTCTATAGCTTCCTCGTGTCGCTGAGCGCTCGTAGAATCAGCTATAGACAGGTCATCCTTGACTGTCTGGATCTGCTCTAGGATGCTCTTGTGCTTGGCCTCATAGCGCTCCTTGGTTATGTCGCCAGCCAGCTTGTCGTCGTACAGCATCTCATCCATCCTAGACAGTCTCTCGAGCTTAATCTCAAGGG
>JAAZCE010000004.1 GCA_012513435.1 Clostridiales bacterium | reverse complement strand
GCTATATACGGATCTAACGCTGCAGGCGGGGTTATAAACGTAATTACCAAAAAAGGCATGGAAAAGTCAGGCGGCAGCATACTACTGGAGGGCGGAAACCACGGATGGTTCCGGGGTTCCCTAAGAGGCACGGCAGTTTTGAGCGACGATTTAAAGGTCTCTGTTGGATATACAAAAACCCAGGAAAATTCTGAAATAAACATAAGAAAGAGGCCGAACGGCACCTACGACAAGGCCACTGACTACAGAGGAAATGACTTTGTCTTCGGAGTCGAAAAGGGCAAATGGTCATTTCTAAGCCAGGTTGGAGACTATGAATCTGAATGGAACAGTAGCGATTTTGGGCCAACCGATTATTCACAAAAAAATAACTACCGTAGATTTCAACTCAACTATATCGACGAAGTAAACACAGGCCGTATATATTACAATGAAAATTCAAAAGATTATTTTATTGTTAATACAGAGACTTTTAACAAATACAAAGATTCAACAATTGGAGCCACATACAGCCATAAACAGGAAATATTTGGTATTGCCGGTGTATGGGGGATAGACTGGAGGCGTGAAAGTTCGGAATTTGAAGGGGGGGCTGGCAATATTCCCTATGACCTTAGCCGAAACGGATTTGCTCCATATGTTGAAATGTCTGTTCCTGTGGGAGAAGCTCAGCTTGACATTGGACTACGATATGAACACTGGCAAGTAGATGCTGGAGAAAATGTTAATGAGTTTATCCCCCGTGTATCTCTTAACTGGGAAAGTCCGTCAGGTAAGCTTTGGTATGCTACTGCAGGAAGGTTTTTTGCAATGCCGAGTTTCTATCAAATTTTTCTTCCAATGGCAGATGAAGACGGCATTTGGGGAAAGTATGTTAGCCTGCGTAATCCTGACCTGAAGCCGGAAAAAGGCTGGACTTACGATATTGGAGTAAAAGACCAAAAAGCAAAAAACCCCTGGAGTCTCGGTGCTTTTTATATAAACATGGAAGACAAAATATATTATTCTTCAGAATACGATCTTATGACAAATACTACAAGCTCACAATATATTAACCTAAGCGAATATCGCGCATGGGGTATAGAAGCCGAAATTAAATTCAACTTCCATGAAAATTGGAGCTACACACAGGGGATCTCCTGGACGGACGCCGATGAGAAGAAGGAAGGCAAGGATGAATGGACTCGCTCAGGCATGCCAAGGCTTGACCTTAACGGGCGCCTCAATTACGTGAAGGGTCCATGGGCAACTGAGCTCAACGCTCATTACTATGGTGACAGGAACATTGGTGGAGTGAATTTCAATGATGACAACGACAATATATTCCTTATGAATGCTTCTGTCTCATGGAAAGAGGGATCGCACAAACTGGTCCTCTCCTGCACCAATATTTTCGACAAGGAGTTTGTACTTGACAGTGAGGGATATATCAACCCCGAACGCAAGTTCATCCTCTCATGGCAGTATGAATTTTAGAGAACATAGACAATAGATAATCCGTTCCTCCCAGAGGGCTCCCGGACTGCACACCGGGGGCCCTTAACTTTATTCTGTATATGTTTATTT
>JAAZCE010000044.1 GCA_012513435.1 Clostridiales bacterium | reverse complement strand
TTGGAAATAGTATACACTATTTCCAACAATATATCAAGATTTTTAAATCACTTTGCCAATTTAAGTATCAACTCATCCACTGCATCTGTATATCTTCCTTCTCTGATCAGCTGGTTTCTTAATTCATTGAGTGCATATATCATGATGCTGACCTCATTATCATTAAATCTTATCTTGATATTCTTCATCTTTCTATACGCTCCTTTCCCTTTTGAAGGCTGTTTTCTCTCGCCTTTTCTTCGTTTGAGTAGACTCTTTCGATGTAATCTATCATCTTTATCGACTTCGTTTCGATGGCTTTATTTATATTCATGTGCTTCCTAAATGCTGTGATCTGCGCAGTAACAGCTGCCTTTTCTTCTCGGAGCATGACCTTTTCTTCCGGTGCTGCTCTGCGTATTTTGTTCTGCAATACACGTCTCTGATCGATCAGTTTGTTCATTTCTGATTCAATACTGCCGCGATCTCGCAGAAGATCATCCATTGTTTCTATCTTATGGTCGCTCATATATCTTATATGAATCGATATCTCATCCACCTTTCGCAGAGCTTCCTTGAGGAAAGGACTGGTCGGTTTATATTCTGTTCCCTTGGGCAGAACGCCAAGCTGATAACAGTAGTACAGATACAGCTTGAACACTTTTGTACCGCTAAGCAGCATATCCATGAACCCTTTCCGTTTATACTCACTCGGCATCCCTGGAGGATAAGTTATCCGTGCTGGTATATTTCCGACCCAGATTCTCGTTCTTTGGATAAGGAGAGGTATATTATCTCTTGCAAATCTTTCATCAACCGTATCCATTCGAGTATAGTATTCGTATTGCGGCAGCTTTATCTTCCAGTGTGCGCCGGAAAGATCTACATCATACCCTTTGCGCATAAGGTATTTTTCAAAGGCAGAAACACTGTTGCTTTTCTCTATCGCTCCTATGATGTCTGCTTTATTTACATTGTATCTTGTCGGCTTGCCGCTCTTTTCGTCCAGCCAAACGGGTCTTGAAGGAGCTTTATGCGGCTTCTTTATTACAGAGAGTCCGTGCTCCATGCACAAGCGATCTGAGATTTCCATCATGCGGTGACGCTCCGATTTTGAGTAGTTATATCTCTTTCCATCTTTGAACGACACTGAATTGAAGCAGAAATGATTGTGCAGATGATCTTTATCAATGTGAGTGGTAACGATCACCTGAAACTTATCACCCCACAATTCTTTTGCCATCTCTACACCGATCTCATGACATTCTTCTGCAGTGAGCTCATCCGGTTTAAAACTTTGATAGCCATGCCATGCCATATATCCGTCTGTCTTTCCGAAGCGCGTCTTCGTTATTATCATCTGATCCAGTGCAAACGCAGCATTACAGTTAAGTGTCGTAATATATCTTTTTTCATCCGTGGCGGAAGGACGCTGAACATATGAAATCACATCATACAGATCCTGCATGCCCTTTGTTTCTGCCGTTGTCTTATCCGGATTCTCAACATAGTCTATTAGATTTTTCAGTTTTCCACTTATGTGCCAAAGGCTTGTTGTTGCCATAATGGTTCTCCTCTCTTTTTCGGTGGTGATGGGGTATTCAGGGGTGTCCCCTGGAAATGTAATGCCGCCTTCCGGCGGCTGTGGAAACATACAGGAGTATGTTCCCGATGCTCGCTATACCCATGGACAGCAATTATTGTCCTTCTTTGTCCACGGCTCTTTTACTGTGGTAGTTCGGGCACGCTACTACCGCTGCTCTGAAACTCTGCTTGCATTCTTCTGTACATTTACGGCATTTCTCGCAATATGTGATGCGGTTCCTGTCATTCAGAAAAAATGCCCATTCCAGCTTCGCCTTTTCACTCATCCTCCCCATTTTTATCACCCCCTTCTGCCGGCCTCATACTTCATTTATACTGTCACTTCTCGGTGTCATTT
>JAAZCE010000043.1 GCA_012513435.1 Clostridiales bacterium | reverse complement strand
TTTTATATCATGCCGAAGTCACTGGAGCCGGACTCGGTAGAATTCTGCAGAAAAGCTCTAAAATATGACCTGATTCTTGTTCCGACTGATGGTTTCGGTGCGCCTGGATATTTCCGTATGGCGTATTGTGTTGATACTGAGAAGGTAGAGCGTTCACTGTCTGCTATAGAGAGATTTGTCGGCAATGAATATCCGGGATATTAGGTTTTGATTATTCTATTTCAGGAGGCTGGAAGTGCTGAATTACATTAAAGCGGCAGTATATGGATTAGTAGAGGGAATAACTGAATGGATCCCGGTCAGCAGTACCGGACACATGATCCTTCTTAATGAAATACTTCCCATGGATGTAAGCAAAGAGTTCTGGAACATGTTCCTTGTTGTCATACAGTTCGGGGCGATACTGGCTGTAGTGATCCTGTATTGGAGCAAGATATGGCCATTCGGATTTGTTCAGCACAGGCGCAGGAAGAAGTTCATTGTCAAGAAGGACGTTTTCATGCTCTGGTTCAAGGCAATTGTGGCATGTATACCTGCTGCGGTGGTCGGACTTCTCATTGATGACTGGCTGGACGAGCACCTCTATAACTGGATGTGTGTGTCAGCTGCACTTATCATAGTAGGTATTGCTTTCCTTATTGTAGAGGCAAAGGACAAGGATCACATCCCTGCAACGAACAGTATTGCAGAAATCAGTTTTAAACAGGCTTTTATAGTTGGTATATTCCAGCTTATAGCCGCGATCTTCCCTGGAACATCAAGATCCGGAGCCACAATAATCGGAGGGCTGATGCTTGGTATTTCGAGGACTGCAAGTGCCGATTTTACATTTATACTTGCTATTCCTGTCATGGCCGGATCGAGCCTTGTAAAGCTCCTGAAGTACGGATCGTCATTTACCAGTGAAAAAATCATTATCCTTGCTACAGGCATGATAGTGGCATTTGTTGTCTCACTTATTGTGGTCCGCCTGTTCATGGGCTACATCAAAAAGCATGATTTCAAGCCTTTTGGATGGTACAGAATTGTACTGGGCATAGTGGTCATTCTGTTCTTTGGTGTCCTGCACAGATAGAATAAAATGCATAAAAAATGTAATAAAATGCATTATTAACCGTGTTTATCAACATAAAATGACAATAAACTACGTAATGTCGTTCTTTACACTGTATAAAAAAACTTTAAAATGTTGACAACAGGAATGACGTGTGCTAGTCTCAATTCGTAAAATCATAAAAAACCTTGCAAAACAAGGCTTCAGGTAATGTAAACGGATTCATCTGTGAAAGGAGAATCATTCACCATGGCAGAGAAGAAGACCGCAGAGAAACCCAAAGCGACTGTAAAACAGGCCGTCCTTAATAAGGAAGCGGCTCCGGCAAAACCGGAAGCAGTCAAGGCAGCAGCTCCCGCTCCGGCAAAACCGGAAGCAGTTAAGGAAGCAGCTCCCGTAAACCCTGTAGCGGCTAAAGAGGAAGCTCCTGCAAAGGAAACCCAGACAGCTCAGGTCAAGGCAGAGAAGGAAAAAGTTGAGAAGAAGGCAGCCGAAGTTAAGAAGACTGTCGCCAAAGCAGAAAAGAAGGTAGAGAAAAAAGTGGAAAAGAATATTAAG
>JAAZCE010000042.1 GCA_012513435.1 Clostridiales bacterium | reverse complement strand
TTTATTCCCAAAAACGAAAATCCTACCAACACCGAGAAAAAAACAGCCGCAGAATATCCTTTTTTTCTGTCCGTTATCTCTTGTTCTTCTCTAGTTAATTGTTGTCCTTCACTTTCTTTATGCAGCATGAGCAGTAAATTCCTTTCTCCAGTTGAAAATCAAAAAAATCCACATCTTCCCGGTCTATCACCGATGTCCCTTTTAGAATATCCTCCATCCCGTTCCCTGTATATTTGGAATACGCCTCTTTTCTCGTCCACAAAACAAAAAAGCCTGCATCTCCTTCCTTGTTCATATATTCTACTTCCTGATCCGTAAAATAACGCCTGCCTATTTTGTCCGCCTTGGCATTACGCTCCTGCTGGACATCTACTCCTACAGGGGTCTCATCTATCAGGCATACGAAATAGCTTCCGCTGTGGCTGACGGATATGCAAAGGCTGCAGGCATTTACACCGCCCTGCACGATGCCTGTCTCGGCAACTTTCTCCGACCTTCGATCATTCCCTGTCTTTACATAGGGCTTGCCCTTTTTTGTCCTGAATACCTCCGCGTCAGAAACTCCGTATTCTTTAAGAGCCTCTTTTATCCGCCTGTCGGTCAATGGACTTCCTCTAAGCTCCGGGACCAGCTCTCTGTAGTTTTCAAAAACATATAATTCCATATCACATTTCCGTATTACGTTCAAAATGGCGGAACAAAATGTACCGCCAAATTTTAATGTTTAATATTGATTTAAATTTATCGATCATCATTCGATTATTTGGAGTCATCCTTCATTTTTGCAAGGATCCTCTTATAGCCCTCAGCTCCGTATACAAGACATTTGTTTATCCTGCTGATGGTAGCTGTAGATGCCTTCGTAATACCTTCGATCTCGCTGTAGGTCTTGTTCTCCGATAAAAGCTTGGCGACCTGCAACCTCTGAGCTATAGCATGAATTTCATTTATTGTACAGATGTCTTCGAAAAATCTGTAGCAATCTTCTTCGTCTTCAAGCAATAGTACTGCTCTGAAGAGCTCATCTATATCATCTTTTTTAAATTTGGATTCATATGCCATAAAAGACTCCTTTCAACACAAATAACTCCCTTAATAATTATAGCACCGGTAAATTACCCAGTCAAGAAATACTTTAACGACTTAAAGTGCCCTATTGGCGCTTTATCCTATGATTTAATTACTTTGATATATCCTAATATCGACCCTGCAGCAAATGTTTCGCCGTCCTTTATGCATTGATCTGTCAGAATGCCATCATCTGAAGCTGTGAATTCCATGACCTTTTTCTCGACCTCGCCTTCACATATCACATCACCCTGCTTTACGTCATCACCAATGCTTTTTAGCCATGTGAGCACGCCCTTCTTTGTATTCAGCTCTATGGGCTCGTTCATACATTTGCACGTTCTCTTAAGATCCTTCTTAGGCATTTTCTCTGCTTCCACTATAATAGCAATTTTCCTGTCCTCCGCTTTATCAGCATCCTCCTTGGGATCAAAGAAGGGACATTCGTTTTCAATGCATTCGGCATTTATATTGTGATATGAACATTTCTCGCCCTCATCTACAGTGAGCTTTAATCCCAGCTTTTTATTTATGTACGGAACTCCTTCGTTTGCTGCAAGAAATGATGTGCGCTTGCAGCATCGTGGACCGGGATATGATGCTATCTTCTGCAGACAAAGTCCTGTCGCTTCATTGGCCCATTTCCAATTTTCTACGGATTTCGGGGTTGCTTTCGTATATATCGATATGAATATTCCAACTCCCACCGCGGAGCCACAGGTGCCGCATTCCCCGCAAAAACCCGCCGGTACTGTTTTGGCTCTTTCTTCAGCCAGCTCCAGCCATTCGCTAAGCTCTGCTTCCGTCTTACCTTCTTGTACAGCAGTTTGAACAAGCAAGGCTGCCGGGAGGATGAAATGGTGATATGGGCAATGCATAGGCAGTTCCTCCATATCCATAAGCCGCTTCAGCATCCGGGTGATAGACATTGCCTTCTTCTCATACAGGGCTGTCATCCCTATCGTTTTAAGTCCGTCGTAAATCTCCTGCTTTAAATCATACTTCATCAAACCATCCTCCATTTTATAAAACGTTTCTGAATA
>JAAZCE010000107.1 GCA_012513435.1 Clostridiales bacterium | reverse complement strand
CTTTTTTTCAACCCACCCATTGACACTACAAATAGCAGCCCCCGCAACACTTAACCCGCTGAGGCTGCATACCCCTATAACATCCCAGAAATCTGTATCCTTCTGAAAATGCCCGCATGTCCGGCAGATATTTTGTATTTCAAATGATTGAGATTTTTTCAATTGTTCGTGGCCATGTTTGATTTCTGCAAGAGTGGGAAAACAGTTCATGCACATGATAGATAGATGTAAATATTAAAAATGAAAATTGAATATAGAGTATTTTATGATGCCCGATGAACTTAATAAAAATAAGATGTTTTTTGGATATACTGAAGATGAATTGAGAAGCATCTTAATAGAACTCGAAAAACATCATAATTATTATGAGATGTTGGATTGGTTCAAAAAAAATGCTCCTGATCAAACATATGTAAATCAAAGGACTGTATTTGGAGTCATAACAAATTATAAAACATTCAATGTTATAAAATTCTGTGATTACAGAAAAACCTGTATCTCGTGTAATAGTGAATTTTATACGAATAATCTAATGACTATATATTGTTCTAAAGATTGTCAGTATAATGAATATAAAAAAAGAAGTATATTAAGGAAAGGAAATCCAGAGTATAAAAGGAGTATAGTACAGATACCCGCTAGAACGCCATATGAAATTAAGAAAAGAACTACATATTATGAGAGCTTAAACTCAGATATTACCGGAAGCGATTCATTATTTTGTGATACTGAATTTTTAGAAAGAATATTGGGAAAGAAACTTAAAAAAACAGATGATTGTAAATAAATATCATTCCCTCATCTTCCACATTTGCTCAGCATCATCGAAGTAAAGTCCCACATCATCTTTTAACTTCTGCCAATATTTAGCATCATAGTCCTTCTTGGGATCCCCATACCAAATAGCCGCTCTGTGTCTGCACCTTGGCTCCTGCAGGCATCTTTCAGCGTAAGAGCTCTGCTCTGTATTCCATGTAAATACCTGTCCCAAAAGGGCAACGTGCCAAGGTCTAGCCCGTTCATCAGCAGGCCCGACAAAGACCCACTTATCAAAGCCCTGCCCTATAAGCTGCGCTTTCCTTCCAGCTTCATAACTTGCATGACTCGCCTGTTCTCCCAATAACTCAGAATAAGTTTTCACCGATGCTGAATATTTCTTCGTAATAACCTTCTCAACTTCGGAAAGTTTTAAGTTCTTATCTACATACAGTTCCTTGCGAACCTTCCCGACATTATCAATTACCACTTTTTCCCGCCCGTCCAGTACATCATCCAGTCTCTTCTTAATTTCGTCCTGGACTTCCGGCGTGACCTGCCCACCTGCCTGTTCTATGAGCTCTTTTGTCGTGGTTAATGCTAAACTGCCCCTTCTAAACACATAGCCTATACAAATC
>JAAZCE010000050.1 GCA_012513435.1 Clostridiales bacterium | reverse complement strand
TTATCTTGACTAAATAAAACTACTACTACTTCTCCTGATCCATTTCCACTTAAACTAACTTGATTATCTACATATTTTACTTCCTTAATAGTAGCTGCATTAACTGTATTAAATGAAAACAATATTAATAAAATTGTTATTGTATAAATTATATTTTTCATATTCTATCACCAAAATCAATCATAACACCAGCACCGATACCAAATTCAACTGATGGTAATTTATTATTATTAAAATTAATTGGACCATTAGTTAAGAAAACTGATGCCTTTGTTACGCCTTCTATTTCATCATCAAATAAGATTATTCCATTCGGAGCAAATGATTCAAATGCGCCACTTTCATCTTCTGCCAAACTATTTACAAGTTCTTCATCATCGATTTGAATTTGTTTAAATCCAACTACAGTATCTCCTTTATAAAACATTATTTGGAGATAAGCATCAAATGCATCACTATTATGATTTTCATTATTGTATAAATAAGCTTTATGCATAACATATCCGGCTTTTATTTGATTTTCTTCAGGATAATAAGATAATTCTATCGCCGTTCTTATAATATTAATATTTCTTTTTACGGTAGTTCCATCTATCATTTCAATTTCAATCTCAACTGGAGTAGTTGTTTCCACACTTAAACTTGGAAGAGTAAATGTAGCACTTCCATCTTCATTAATAACTGCATCACCTTTTGAGACGCTTTTAATTCCTTTTACTTGAGGACCCATAGCTGTTAAAGTTGCCTCTGTATTACCAAAAAATATTGTAACATCCCCTAATTCACTATTTGTTACTATTGCTTCTTTAGACATTGTCGAACCAAGACTAAAGTTCATTCTTAATGGAGCATCAGCTATAA
The DNA here is from genome assembly GCA_012513435.1 of Clostridiales bacterium. Taxonomy (GTDB): domain Bacteria; phylum Bacillota; class Clostridia; order Peptostreptococcales; family Anaerovoracaceae; genus Lentihominibacter. Next base: position 681 of record JAAZCE010000050.1, on the reverse strand, counting down.
CATTAATCAAATCTTCGGCATTTAAATTACCAGAGGTATTTACTCTTTCACCAATTAAATGAAGTCCTATTCTTCCATAATTAAAGAAATCATCAGTAACTGTAAGAGTCATTCTATCTTCAGAACTAACTACAGTATTATTAATATCTTGATTACCCATTAATCCTTCAATATGTAAATCTTCTAATTCTTGAGTTCCTTCTTCACATACATATACACCATTATCTGGTACAAATACATTATCAACTGTGCATCCTTTAGCTTTAAATGTTACACTTCCACTATTCCATGAACTTGGAATTGTGATATCATTTAAATCATCACCTTCAACCGGATTATCTATTCCACTAAAATATGCTAGAATCGGAAATGTTTCTGGCATTGGCCCATCACTTGGTCCATCTGGACCACTTGGCCCTGACGGTAAAGCAGCAAAAACAATTCCTATACTTATATTATCAGCAGAATTTATTGTAATATTTTTTATATTATCTCCAGGCATCGGGCCTGTTCCCTCACCATTTACATTAAAGCTAAGTACTTCAAAACCTGATTCAATAGTAAAATGAAACGAAACTTGATAAGGTTCAACAAATGTAGGTAAAACTACCTTCCCACCAATTGGACTTAATGTCTCATTATCTATTTTAACTAATGCTTTACCCATTAAGGTATCGCCAT
>JAAZCE010000041.1 GCA_012513435.1 Clostridiales bacterium | reverse complement strand
CGTAGTTATCAGCTTTTGTTCCGGCTTTCAGATTATAGCTAAAGGCGTTTACACTATGCCCTGCTTCCTTCTGACTTCCCGTTACATCATATTCTGCTCCTTCGCCCTTAACGAACTTATCTCCACCTACGGTAACTGTATTATTCTTAAGTGCTGTTCCATCGTATAGCTTGCTATCGGTTGCACTTGTTAACGTTACCGGTCTCTTAGTTACCTTTAACTCACCTTTTGCTGTCCGAACATTTTTGAATTGATTGGTAACATCATTGCCATCTCCATCGTATATAGTGTACGAAGCTATTTCAACATCTGCTGTCCCTACGTTTGTCTGTGAAGCTGGTTTAACTGCAGCCTCAACTCTATAGCCCTCAGGCAAATTCCCTGTAACAGTGTAGCCGTTCTTGCTATTGTCAGCTACTAACGCTGTTCCGTCATAAACCTTTTCAACACTCTTTGCCGCTATTCTTATTAAGCTAGTATTCCCCCACTGAGCATAAAGAGTAACAGCATTCTTCATTACAATCTCATTACCGGCCGAATAGGATGTGCCAGTGCCGTTTGCACTTGTATTCCATCCCTCAAACGTATAGCCATCTGTTCTGATCGGTACTTTATTGCTAACCTCTGCAGTAGCACCAACAGCATACTGCTTACCATCAGGCATGTTTGACCATGTTCCCGCCGGAGCATTCGCATCATAAGATAAATTTACTTTTGCTTTATCAAGCAAAACCCCATCTACATGCCAAGTATCTTCATGCTTTATTACGTACCATAAAACATATTGCGTATTTGAGTCGTATTTCTTATATACAGCTTTAATCTGGCTGTCAGTCGGAGTTTTATTTAATCTTGAACTAACACCGTCTGTTGAATTGGTATAAAATTCAGCCACCTTAATTGCGCCTGTAATTGAAATTTTACTTGTATATTCACTTGCATCATGGCCCTGTGGCTCAGTAGGAATTTGACCATCAAGGCGAACATAAAACTCAGCGTCTACATTTTGGCTTGCCCAAGTAGCATACAAAGTCGTACTCTTACTTCCCATCGTATACATAGAGCCCGCCGGATACACCGCCTTCGTATAAAGTTTCTCCCCCGTTGCATCATTGTGGGTACTCCATCCAACAAATACCTTGCCATCGCGTGTTCCACTGTAATCAGGCAATGTTACCTCAGCACCTTCAAACAATGGTTTACCATCTATCTCTGTAATTGCCGTAGGAGCGCTCTCGCTTCCACCGTTTTGATTAAATGTAAGGGTATGTTCTGTTGCTTGAGCCGACTTAATAGTAATGTAAAACTTTTGATCACTATCCCACCACTGGCTATATTTAACAGTCACATTCTGTCCTTCTTTTAAATTATCTTTAGCCGTAAACACCACATTGTTTCTAGTAGCATTGGAAAGTGACCCATATCTTTCCTCTACTTCCCAACTCCAAGATTTGTTACTTTCGTATTCACTTGGATTGTCAGTCGTTAATGTTATACTTCCTCCTGGTGCAACTTCATATCGATTATCCCAAGACTGTCCCTTCTTATTTGATGTGTCAGTCACATTATCCACCACAACATAAATACTAAAGCTGCCTGCGCTGAACTGTGCGTTGTCGGCATCAACTCCGCTTGCAACCTTCTCAGGTGTATTACCGTCCATGTGGTAAACATCTGCCTTGTCGGCGTTGATGTCTGCACCGGAAATCTCAACCTTGACATTCTTGTCAGGCTGTATATAATTGCCATCACTATCTTGGATAGTGATATCATAAGCAGCAAGTCCTTTTAGGGTTTTGCCTTCTGCTTCTACTGCATCTTTAACCGCATCCTTTACGGCAGATTTTTTTACAGAGCTAACGAGCACCTTCGAGCCTTCAGGTAAAGCTCCCTTAGGTGCAGATACTGTAATCTGGGCACCGTCAGATGCTTGGGCCGTCAAGGTCTGCTTAGGCATCTCTTGACTTGCCGTAGAATCAGTACTCTTTTCCTCGGTTGCATCGGTAATTTCATCGCCGCTTGCACCGAGAACCAGTTCCTCTGTCTTTTCCTGAGGTTCTTCAGTCTGCAAATCTTCATCGGTCTGACCGTTGTTTTCTCCCTCGACCTGCAGTTCATCCTGATTTTCGACTGCCTGCTGACCAGCAGTATATGCGCCTTCATCGTTGGAAGCCTTGATGGTGTTCCCTGCGGTGAAGGTAACAGTCGTTGCCACGAGTGCAATAGTCATGGCGAATGCAATAATTTGTTTAAACCTGTTTTTCATAATGTCACCTTTATACCCTTTGACAGCAATACAATAGTATCGTTTTTTCTTTCTATATATAATGAGCCTTCAAATTTTAAAAATGGTTCACATATTTGGAAAAAAATAAAAAAAATTCCCAAAAAAAATTTTCTTTCATTTTTATAGTCAAACCTCTATAAATTTATTAAGTTTTGTGGTATTTTAGAATATATATTTAATTATATTTAGGCTTTAGTTAAGCAGGACCTTAAAAGGAGGATAGCCCCGTGAAAAAATTTGATCGTTTAAAGACAATTCAACTTATCTTATTCGTCGTGCTTACCATAGTCTGCGCTATAATCGTATTTACTAATAAATCCTTATTTCACCTTATAGCTACGGATGTACATATCAGGCTTATCAGTATTTTGTTGTGGGCCGCTCTCGGATTATCCTTCCTGTTTATATTTCTGGATTTCACCATCTTTTCTGCATTCAAACAGGACTACAGAGAGCTGGATTATGCTGTCCACTCCGACCCTGTTGCAGGAATAGCCAACAGATACAGCAGTGATGTTCTTATCGAAAGATATCTGGATAAACCCCTTCCGGAAAATCTGGGCTGCGTCATGTTTAATCTCTCCAATATAAAGGAAATCAACAAGCTTTACGGCCATTCTCAGGGGAATGCTCTTATAAGAAACTTTTCCAACATTCTTAAACTCGCTTCCGTTGACCTGTGCTTCGTATCACGAAACGGCGGTAATAAGTTTCTGGCCATATTCGAGGATGCCTCTAAGGAAAGGCTCTCCATCTTCCTCTCTCGCATTCACCAAAAGGTTCGCGCAAACAACGGAGACTCTGACAATCATCCTATAGAGTTTGAATACGGTATTTCATACAACGGCAAGGATAACGTAGATACCATTACGGACCTTATCGCCCTTTCCAATAAGAGAATTACAGAAAAATTAAGCAGCAAATAGCAGTAGGAAAAATCAGGAGAGACACATCATGGCTTCATTTGACTATCAATATATAGAATCTCTTGTAACTAGGGTTCAAGAAGGCGACAGCAATGCATTTGCTGAACTTTATGCTTCTACATATCAGAAACAGTACCGTTTTGCCTACAACTACCTCAAGGAGGAATTCCTTGCGCACGATGCTTTGCAGGAGACTTACATACTCGTTCTCAAGAACATAGGAACGCTGAAGGATGCCAAGCTGTTCGTAGCTTGGCTTAATCAGATAATGTTCAGAGTCTGCTTCAAGCTCCACGACAAGCAAAAACGTTATTATGAGGAACTTAACGAATACGACAATAATTCTTCCGCTTACCGTGACAAGAAGGAGTCAAGCCCCGAATCATACGCCATTAAAATCGATGAACACGATTATATAATAAGGCAGGTCATGAACCTGCCCTTTACAGAAGCTCAAGCCATACTGCTACGTTACTACCACGATATGAAAATCGATGAGATAGCCAAGCTCATGGAAATCAGCAGAAGCTCGGTAAAGAGGGCCATTAAAAACGGTCAGACCCGACTCAAAGATTTGCTGCAGCGGTAAGGAGGTGTCCAATGATATTAGACAAATTCAAGAAGAAAAAAAATGAAGAATTGCTAAATTCAGATTTGGCCGGACAAATGCTACAGAATGTCTTTGACGTTTGTGAAGTAGAGCCTAACTCGGTTCCTTTGGATGTTCTCGAATCATACAGCAACTATAGGAAAGACCGATTCTCCCTACAAAGGCTGATACTGATAATAATTATGGTGCTTTTTATTGCCGTTCCTCTGCTGTTCGTTGCACCCAAAATGACTACCAAGGATAAAACTACCAATATATCTGCTCCTGTATACCAGATGTCTGTTGAGTCTATCCTACCTATAAAAAGCGTTACGGCCGTTATTGATGGCGCCAATGTTCCCGTGTACGAAACAGAAGCTAATGTATATTCGGTAGAGCCTACCGTAGGTGGAGCTATGACCATAACAGTTACCTCCTTTAACCACCAGGTGGCCACTAAAACCATTAATGTCAGCACAATAGACCGGCAGCCACCTGCCGTAGCTTCGGACCAGACCAAGGACGGAGTTATATACCTCCATCTTGAGGATAAAGGCTCCGGTGTGGATTATGCCAATATCTACGGCATCGACGAAGCCGGTGACGAAATACTGCCTGTAGATTACAGCGAAACACAAGGTTACGTTGCCTTTGATTATCCGTCATCGTCGCTTAATCTATACATTCCTGATAAGTCAGAAAACGTTCTGCGTTTAATATTGACTGTCAGATAGGACTGGATCGATCAACCTGATTTTTTGAAAGGAGGCTGCTGCATATGAAAAGAAATGCAAATATTATATTTGTTTTTCTGCTCATCATGTTAGCAGCCTTGTTTTTATCCGGATGTGACGGCAACAAGGGCGGAGGCGGAAACAGAGAAACCAGAACTGATTTTGTCTTTCCTGAAGCCTCAGGAGTGTCCGTCTACGATGGAGGCAGCGTATCCATAGATGCCTCCAATACAAAGGATGGCTACTTAATGGTCAAATACAGCGGCTCCGCAAATAAAATAAAGCTGCAGATAACGGGTCCCGATTCAAATACCTATACATACACCTCACACAGCGGCGACTATGCCACATTCCCTTTGGCTTCAGGCGATGGCAGCTACAAGGTGGATATCCTCGAACAGCTTAGTGGTGACATGTATACACTAGCATTTTCACAGGATATAATCGTGGCTTTGGATGATGAATTCGAGCCTTTTCTCTATCCTAATCAGTATGTATGGTATACAAGTGACACCAAGGCTATCGATCTGGGAATTCAGCTGTCGGACAAGTCCTCAAACGACCTTGATTACGTGGAGCAGGTCTACAATTACGTTATCACTGAAATAGATTACGATGAAAAAAAAGCGACCAATGTGCCTACGGATTATATACCGAATATCGATGATACTCTCGATTCAGGCAAGGGTATATGCTTCGATTATGCGTCCTTGACAGCGGCTCTTCTACGTTCCCAGGGCATACCAACCAAACTGGTAGTAGGATATTCAGGTCCTGCCTATCACGCCTGGATAAGTGTCTACACAGAGGAAACGGGCTGGGTAGACGATATAATAGAATTTGACGGTAAAAACTGGTCTCTCATGGACCCTACTCTGGCAGCGGGAAACAGCGACTCTTCCGTAAAGAAATACGTGGGAGATGGCAGCAACTATACGGTGAAGTATAACTATTAACCGATTTAATAGAATTATGGAGGATATAAAATGAGCAAAGAGCATAGGACCGGTAAACCATTTTCAAATGCCGAAACAGCAGCTTTCTGCGGTCAGATGGCCCTTATTCTGGAATCGGGGATATCGTCCCTTGAAGGAATCACCATTATGCTTGAGGAAAGCGAGAAAAAGGATGAGGTGGAAATACTTCAGGGCATCCTTGACAATATGAAGGAAACCAACAGCCTGAGCGAAGCTCTAATATCCACTGGAGCCTTCCAGGCATATATGCTGAACATGGTATCCATCGGCGAGGAAACCGGTAAGCTGGACAATGTAATGAATGCCCTGAGCGTTCACTATGAGAGAGAGGACTTCCTGAACAAAAGCATAAAGAACACCATCGCCTACCCGCTGGTAATGGCCGGAATGATGGTAGTTGTTATTATAGTTCTTCTTGTAAAGGTAATGCCTATATTCAACCAGGTATTCCTTCAGCTTGGAACCGAAATGGCAGGACTTTCCAAAGCCCTTATGAATCTGGGCCATGTTATCAATAATTATGCCATCGGACTTATAATCCTTCTGGTTCTCCTCATCGCCTGTTGCATTCTGGCCTTTAAAACCCCAAAGGGCAAAAAAATCGCCCGCAATGCAGGGTATAAAATCAGGGTGGCAAGGCATATTTTTGAAAACACCGCCGCATGTCGCTTCGCAGGCGGTATGGCTCTCACCTTGAGCAGTGGCCTCAGCTCCGAAAGAGGCTTAGAGCTTATTTCAGCTCTAAATGAGGACCCCCACTTTGATAAGAAAATAGAATCGTGCCGTAAGCAGGTGGCAGGTGGCGAGGACCTTTCAAAGGCTCTCAGCTCCTCCGGTATTTTCACGGGCATGTATTCGCGCATGGCTTCCATAGGTCAAAAAACGGGAGCCATGGATTCTACTATGGAAAAAATAGCTGACCTCTATCAAGGCGAAATAGACGACCGCACCAACAACTTCCTGTCGGTGCTGGAGCCTACTCTGGTAATCGCGTTGTCGGTCATCGTCGGCATAATCCTGCTTTCGGTTATGCTCCCTCTTATGGGAATTATGTCAAGCCTCTAGTTTAGGAGTATATTATGGCTAATCGTTTTCAGTACAAGGAAAAAAATCATACATACATGAAGTTCACCCTTTCCCTTTGCGTTTTTCTGATAATTCTTCTACTCTTTTTCTACGGCATGGATTCACTTTCCAAGGATACGACTGAGCGACAGATGGAAGGCCTAGAAACCTCCCTGAGAGACACTGTGACCTACTGCTACGCTGTGGAAGGTTCCTATCCTGAGAGCGTCAAATACATGGAGGATAATTATGGTCTCACTTACGACGAAGCGAAGTTCTACGTGGGGTACCGTACCCTTGGCGCAAATATATTGCCTGATATTACTGTAATTGAACTAGAGGAGTGATTTTATGGGTTTTAAAATGAAACAAAATCATATGATTGACTTCCTGTTTCCCGTGGCGCTGCTCTTTGTCTTTGCCCTATCCGCACTTACGGTAGCTTTGTTTGCCACAAAAATATATGAATCTACCGTCGAGGATTCTTCCCGTAACAACACTGCTCGTACTGCCTTATCATATGTTACGGAGAAGATACATCAAAACGACGCTGACGGTCGCATCACTACAGGTGAATTCGACGGCTGTGATGCCTTGATAATGACAGAGTACATTGATGGCAGGGAATGTACAACCTACATATATGTTGCCGGCAAGGAGCTTAAGGAGCTGTTTGTAGCTTCGGGTTTCGTAGGAGATGCTTCTGACGGCACCGTAATCCTTGACGTAGAACAATTTACCATGAAACAGGTGAACAGTAACCTTTTGGAATTTACCTGTACCGATGATGAAGGTAAGCGTGCTTCCGCAACTGTGGGAATGCACAGTGATAATTAGCAGGAGGTATCTATGATACGAAGAAACCGTGCCAGGTCCTCCAGTCTCTTCCTGCTGGAGCTTATAATCTCAATTCTGTTCTTCTCCATTGCCAGTGCTATTTGTGTTCAGCTGTTCGTTAAGTCCCACACATTGAACACCCATGCTCAGGAATTGGATTTCGCCGTAAACGAATGCTGCTCTATTGCAGAGATAATAACTTCTGAAGACAGCCGGGAACAAATCCAAGACACCATGAACGTTCTCTATCCCGATGGCCTTTATTTTGACAAGGATTACAACCCATGCAGCGAAAAATCTGCTTACTATGTAATCACCGTGGACATGACTGCCGACGGCAGTCTTTTGCAAGGCTCCATAGCCGCATCTCACAAGGACAAGACCATATACAGCCTTGAGATAAAGCACAATCTACAAAAGGAGGCGAAGAGATGAAAAGGAAAACGCAATCACCTTCCGCAAGCATCGGAATAGCTTCTCTTCTTGTAGTCTTCCTGATTCTATGCCTTGTCACCTTTGCCGTTTTATCCCTTTCGAGCGCTAAGAGCAACTACGAGTTCAGCGAGAAATCGGCAAATCACAGGGCCGAGTTTTACAAGGCTTCCAATGAATCTCAGGAGGTTTTGGCAACTATCAGCCGCACCATGGCGGAAAGCACCTCAGGTGCGGAAAATCCGGAGAGCTTTTGCTACATCGTAGGTAGCAATCTTGAGAAGGAGCACCCCGGCACCCCCGTTGCTGTCGAAGCTGAGGGCAGTATTATTACGGCTTCTTGGAGCATTCCTATAAGCAAAACCCAGAACCTAGAGGTGGGGGTTAAGCTGAATCGCCAAGGCTCCTCCGAAGGCAGTCTGTACAAGATAACAAAATATCAGGTTGTTTCTACAGGCGACAGGAATTATAATCAAAGTATGGATTTAATAAAGTAGATGTTCTTTACAAAAGGAGATTTAGTGTGAGCATAGAAAAAATACTCAGACAGGCAGTTGAGCAAAAGGCCTCCGATGTTTTTATCGTGGCAGGCCTTCCGGTATCAACCAGAAGGAACAACGTTATTTCAAGAGAAGATGATATAAGGCTTACGCCTGATGACACCGACCGTCTGCTTCAGGATATTTACAGGTTGGCAGAAAATCGCGACATAAAAAAACTCCATCAATATGGAGACGACGATTTTGCCTTTGCTATACAGCGCTTATCCAGATTCCGTGTGAGCGCGTACAAACAGAGAGGCTCTCTTTCTGCCGTAATAAGGGTCATAAGATTCGACATGCCGAACCCTCACGAGCTTGAGATCCCCGATAATATTATTCAGCTAGGAAGCTCCGGAAGCGGCATGGCTCTGGTGACAGGCCCTGCTGGAAGCGGCAAATCCACTACCCTTGCCTGCATTATAGACCAGATAAACAAAACCAGCGACAAACACATAATAACTCTGGAGGATCCTATCGAGTTCCTTCATAGGCATGATAAGAGCATCATCAGCCAGAGGGAAATAAGCGTGGATACAGAAAACTACGTGACAGCTCTCCGGGCGGCGCTTCGCCAAAGTCCCGACGTTATCCTTCTTGGAGAAATGCGGGATTATGAAACAATAAGCATAGCCATGACTGCCGCCGAAACAGGGCACCTGCTCTTTTCCACTCTGCACACCATAGGTGCTGCCAATACTATCGACAGAATCATAGATGTGTTCCCTGCAAATCAGCAGAGGCAGGTAGGCGTACAACTGTCAATGGTCCTCAATGCTGTGGTTTCTCAGCAGCTTGTTCCTACCGTGGACGGTTCCGTAGCACCGGCATTCGAAATAATGACCGTAACGCCGGCAATACGCAATATGATACGAGACAACAAGATTCCTCAAATAGAAGGTCTCATATATTCATCGTCAAAAGATGATTTAATTTCTATGGACAACAGCCTGCTTAAGCTCTACGAGTCCGGCAGGATAACGCGCAGCACGGCAATGACCTACGCTACCAATCCTGAAATGCTGGAACGCAAGCTGTAGCCGGTCAACAATCAATCAGTCGACCGGCAAGTATTACTAATCAGCCGCACTTGCTGTAGCCGCACTGTCTACACACAACACAACCGCTTTCATGTTCGATTGGGCTTCCGCACTCAGGGCAGAAGTTTCCTATGACAACATCATCCACAGCCAGGGGAGCCTCTGATCTGCTTTGTGGTTCTCCCGACATAGGCATCCAGTTGCCCAACTCCACCTGTTTCTTGTATTCCTGTTCGATAACTCTTGCCATAGCATCAGGACATGATGTGCATTTCATTCCCTGCTGCCTGATAGTGGACGGACACCTTATGCCTCTAAGCTGTTCAACTATTGTCTTAACATCTATACCACTTCTGAGTGCTATGGACGCAAGCCTTGCCGTGGCTTCACTCTGGCTCGGACATCCTCCGGCCTTCCCCGTATTTGTAAAGATTTCGCAGATTCCCTGCTCATCGTAATTAACTGTTATGTAAAGGTTCCCGCAGCCTATCTTCACCTTCTCTGTAACCCCGGTTACTATATCAGGTCTCTGCCTCGGAATTATTCTTACGCCTTGGTCCACCGTCGCTTCTATGGTAGTATCTCCATCTGCACTTCTCTTGACCTTGCCTATGTTCAAGACCTGCTCGTCCCTGCTGCCGTCTCTGTATATGGTTACACCCTTACAGCCCAAGGAAAATGCCAGAGAATAAACCTGTGCTACATCCTCTTTTGTGGCGCTGTTGCTGAAATTCACCGTCTTCGATACGGCGTTGTCCGTAGATTTCTGAAAAGCCGCCTGCATTCTTACATGATACTCAGGGCTGATGTCATGTGTCGATACGAATACCCTTCTTATCTCCTGAGGAAGCTCTTTCATATGACTTACAGTACCTTCCTTGGCTATCCTGCGCATAAGCTCCTCAGAATAGAGGCCTCTTTTCTCAAGCTCCGCCTTGAGTACGGGATTCACCTCAAGAAGCTCCGTTCCGTCCATAATGTTTCTGATGAACACATATGCGAAAACAGGTTCAATCCCTGATGAACAACCACCTATGATAGAAAGGGTCCCCGTAGGGGCTATTGTAGTGATTGTTCCATTTCTCTGAGGTGTTTCCTGAAACAATATACTCTCCTTAAAGAGAGGGAACACACCTCTTTCCTGAGCCAGCCTCTGAGATTCCGCCTTACCTATATCAGTAATAAAGCTCATTACCTTCTCACCCAGCATTACGGCTTCATCTGTGTTGTATGGAATACCCATCATAAGCAGAACGTCTGCCCAGCCCATTACTCCAAGTCCTATCTTCCTGGTCTGTCTGGTAGCGAAGCCTATCTCCTCCAATGGATATTGGTTTACATCTATTACATTATCCAAGAAATGAACGGAATTTCCTATGGTTTTTTCCAGCTTATCCAGGTCGAAGACCACCTTTCCGTCCTCTTCCTTAACCATCTTAGTTAAATTAATGGAGCCGAGATTGCAGCTTTCGTGAGGAAGCAGAGGCTGCTCGCCGCATGGATTAGTAGCCTCTATCTCCCCCTGACCTGGAACTATATTGTCCCTATTGAGCCTGTCAAGGAATATGATGCCGGGCTCACCGTTTCTCCATGCCGCATCGACTATCTTGTCAAATACCAGCTTGGCGTCAAGGCTGCCTGCCGGTTCTTTAGTATGAGGATCTATGAGATTATAATCTACGCATGCTTCAGCCGCCTGCATAAAATCCTCCGTTAAACCTACGGAAATATTGAAATTCGTTATTTCCTTGCTGTCTGCCTTGCAGTCTATAAACTTCAAAATATCAGGATGGTCTATTCTGAGAATGCCCATATTGGCCCCTCTTCTTGAACCTCCCTGCTTAATTGCCTCCGTTGCAGCGTTAAACACCTTCATGAAACTTATAGGCCCGCTGGCAACTCCGCCTGTGGAGTTTACCGTGCTTCCCTCATGCCTGATCCTCGAAAAGGAGAAGCCTGTGCCTCCTCCGCTCTTATGAATGAGCGCCGCCTGCCTTATAGCCTCAAATATAGAATTCATGCTGTCCTCAACAGGCAAAACGAAGCAGGCGGAAAGCTGCCCCAGATCCTTGCCTGCATTCATCAGGGTAGGCGAGTTAGGAAGGAATTCCAGCTCACTCATCATATGATAAAATACAGCTTCTGTCTCGTCAACGTTGGCTTCAGTGTCATGTATTATATCTGCAGCGGCAATAGCTTTGGCAACTCTGTGGAACATGCCTTCAACGGTTTCTATCGAATTGCCGTTTTCATCCTTCTTCAAATACCTCTGCTTCAAAACAACCTCTGCATTTTTACTTACACTCATCTCCTACGCCTCCTATTTATACCATATATCGGTTAATCACAACTTAACTAACACAATATATTGTATCTATTTAGGTGACCAAAGTCAACACGTATAGAAACAATAATGGAACTATTTTTTTCTGTGCAACATGTAATAATCCTTCCTGTTGTCTATTATGACTTCTATCCTCTTATCCGGTACCAGATCTTTATTTCTATACCGACAGCATATAATCAAATTCTTTGGCTCATTGCCGCCCCATCTGAGAAACATGGATTTATCCCATAAGACAGCCTCCTGCCTTACAATATACCTACCGTCCTCACTAGGGCATATTTCGTATTTACTATCAAAATTTACCCTGTATTCCTTGCCACTGTCATCTGACTCTCCTAAAATATATGCTGATTCTGGAAGTGTTGACGGGTCTATGTTTGATGAGTCGTATGCCATCTGCGATACTATTACGAAGTATTCTCCTGACCAAAAGGTATTTTGGCTCCTTCTCTTTTCTTCTGATACTACACTGTTATAATGGTCAAGATTCCGCTGCCATCTTTCTGTGTGCATCACCCCTAAATTCACCTTGGTAGGCCTTGCCTTTCCAATAATAATATCAGCATAGCTGCTAACGGTATCACCGTTTTCGCACAGGGCTGTAGATGTATTTTTCAAGGTTTCTAAAGATGTTTTTCCTACCTCCGCCGATATGGACAGCACTGCCATGTCCTCTTCTTTAAGAACAGGGATGGTACATGTTATCTTCTGGCCCTCTGCGGTTATGCGACCCTCTGCTCCGCATAACCGCGGAACTCCTTTAAGGGCTATTCCCTCAGGAAGTTCATCTGATATTACTACATTTTTAGCCTCTGTACCTTTTGCTTTAAGACCCACCCTTATCTTGTATGTTACCTGCCCACCTGTATAAAACAACTGCGTGCTGGATCCCTCCTGTCCACCTTCTGCAGTCTTCTCTATTGTAAGCTCAGGCCTTACGATGGTGGTTTCCACCGAGTTGCTTCCGTATGTGATTCCGTCAATACTGCCTTTGCAGCTGTTGGTAATAAGGTGTTCCATTTTCTTTGTCTCATCAGCCTTTACCTTTATCTTCAGCTTCAGCTCCTGTCCGCGATAATTGGTCATATTGCTTCGCCATGAATCGGAAAATGTATAAGAAAGGGTTCTAGTTTCCTGATCATAGGACAGTATTCCGGCTGTATGGGTTACGTCTTCATCTCCACTGTACATTACGGCGGATTGATATGTGATCCCCTCCGGCAAAACATCCTCTATTGCTAGCTGTGAATAGGGCTTGAATGTGTTTTTGACGTATGTTCCGTTTTTTTGAACAATGGTATATGTAATCGTATCTCCTGGCTGACATATGGCTTTATCCACCTTTTTTTCAGGCGGATTCTGCGTCACCGCACCAAGCAGTATGGGTATGTTGGAATTGCATACCGTTATCCTAGCCTTAGCCTTTGTGGCATTCTGCGGGGTCACACCTATTACGCCTGCCTTATACCATGAAGCCGTACCTTCCACAAGGCCTTGCTCGTTGTAGGTCCTCACATAGTATTTCTGCATTTCTCCGCTGTTGGACGAGCTTAAAAAACAGCCCTTGTAGGTATATATGTCTTCGAAGGAGCTGTGGTCAAACTCCATGTATTCTTCGTAGTCACTGTCGTAATACCAGTCTATATCATATCCAGCTATGAAATATTTACACGGCACCGGCCGACAAGTCCCCTTCTCAACTATGGAAAAGCTGCAGTCAAAATATTTCTTCACATCGTAGTGAAATTTATTATGACCGTTTTCATCCCCAAAGGCATAGAGGCCTTTATCGTAGCCGTTCTTTGAGTAGGACACGTTTATCCACGTCTTTCCAAGGGCTGCACTTCCCGTATATGAAATCCCCCTCCATTCGGGGTACAGATATATTTTATCTATCTTGCAGAGAACATCCACTTCCTTTCCGTTAACCTTGCCTGCCTCGCTGAACCTTATGGTAAAGGGGTCGGTATATGTAGCAGGGGCCTTCTTCTTCGGTATGCAAAGGATTCTATAGGTTTTTTTGGCAAGTTTGCAGTATCCATCTGTCTCATATGTCTCTACAGTCTTATCCTCATAGGTTGCATTTTCCCAGGAAATGTTCAGGCTTGTGGGAGTTTCCCCTGCGGGAAGCTCCTTGTGATGAAGCTCGGCGCCTCCTGTTGTGGCCGTATTGAGGGCAAAAGCGACCGATGCAGTAAAAAGCATTATGAGCAAGTACCTTCTTTTCATAGCTACCACCTCTCTAATCCCTTTTGTATTCGTAAACGGACAGCTTATTTATTTTTCCCAGCTTCTTTAATGCCGATAATCTCATATCCGCATATCCCCTATGGAGAAAACAGGCTACGCATGGTTCATCTATTGTAAAATCCTGCCCTGTTTTCTCTTTAATATCGGTACACAGGCTTGCCTTATCTCCCCATTTGAATGACCTTACCGCCCTTGCCTCTAAGTCATCAAAGCTGTGCATTATTCCTTCCGATACCGCCCTGTCTCCTATACTTACTCCGCTGTAGTCAAAAAAATATGTATATATACTGTAATTGCTGCCGGAATCAAAGCTATCGACCATGTTTTTCTTCAGCAGCTGACTTATCTCTCTGGTTGCCCTGTCATAGTCGTACACAATCCACCCATCACCGTAATATCGCGGCTCCACGGAGAGCATAGCCGCCGATGCTGCCAGGTCTGCTGTGTCCTTTACGTTCTCTTGACATCTGAACATCTGGTTAAAGTCTCCTTGGAAAATTTCGTAAACTATAAGCACCAAAAGCAGCGCAAGAGTAACTATTATATTCTTCATACAACCTCCTAATCATGCCATGTCACATGCTCAGATGTGGTCTCTCCGGACAATATCTGTGTGGAGGATGAACTGTCCATCCCCCACAGTGCTGCGGCGGCTATGGTATTGTGGAGAGGATAGCTTACGTAATATGATATCGCATCCCCCCTCTCTACCCTTACCTTAGTTCCTCCGACCACCACATCCTCACTGTTTATGTGAAGGCCTTTGGCTATTTTGCTCCTCAAGTCTGAGACATTCTCATCTGTCAGGCAGCCCTCTTGCTTGGCAATTTCCACAAATGCATTGACCTGATTTTGGGCAAATGCCATTTGATAATGGACTATCTGATTGCACGTAAACTGTGCAAGACACGCCATGATAAGAAGTATGCAGGGTATGATAGTTATCATATTTTTCATGTGACGCCTCTCCTTTATTCAACGGCAGGGCTATCGTCATAGGCCTCTACCTGCCGCTCCATTACCATAGCAGCATGTTCTCTTATACTGCTGCCGTCATCTGCTCCATCACCCATAATCATAATAAAAATAACGCCACCCAAAACCGTAAGACCTACGACCACCAGTAATTCTTTCATCTCCTGTCACCTGCTCCCAAGGCTATTGATTCAGCCTGGAAATATCTTCGGTAACTGCATCGACAGCGTTATTCCCCTGCCTCCCAAGCTCTAGTGCGGCATTTTCCAGGGTACCATCTCCCGCACCCAGAATAACCGTTGTAATAATAATTCCACCCAATAAAATCAAACCTATCACTACTAATAATTCTTTCATCCTCTTTCTCCTTTTTTAAACGATTGACCCAAGCATAGCAAGGGTATCCATAATTACTACAACTACTACAAAATTTAAAAGTATTACAAAAAATGTTCCTGTAGAAAAGCCTATAGAGATAATGCCGTTTCTCTCCGCTCTCTTTGAAGCCTCTGTATACCTCTGCTCGCTTATAGCGTCTTGGGAAACCCTTATTTGCTCCAAAAGCTCATGAGGATTGATGCTGTCCAGCTTAGCCAATACTATGGCGAGAGATTTCGCTGATTTTGTACCTATGTTTTCCGCGAAGAAGCCGAAGGCCCTTTCCGGTTCTTCCGACCTGTATATAGACAGCATTTCGGTGTAAATATTCTTCAGTCTTCCCGAATTCTCCATAAGCAGTTCCAGAATATAATCGGCGGATCGAGGCTTTTCCTTCTGAACTACGGCGAGGTTCTTAAGTATTACGAAACTGTTGAAGATTTCGTCGTCATACCTCTTTCCTCTCATGACAAAGGCTTTGCCCATAAGGTACATGAAGGGCGACTTGAGCCTAGTGTTAAAAAAGGTCTGTGTAGGGGTTGATATGGTAAAGAGAAAGTATGCAGCGAATATGCCTGTCGTCAACGTCATGGTGCTGTCTGCCCTTATTCCCAGAATCACAGCCATCAGTATTATTAATAAACATACGCCTGCCCTTATGAGCTTGTAATCAATAAGCCTTATAGGCAATCCCGCCCTTCTGAAAAGAACATCAAAGGAATGCGTTCCCTTGGATATAGCTCTCCCGGCTTTGAATGCAAACCCCCTGATATTCTCCTTAAGCTCTCCGAAACAGGCAAGGTATATGCCGTAGCATATGAGCAGAGCCAAAGTATAATACACTGCATATTCTGCGTTCATAACACATTCCTTTCTTACAAGTCCATCTTCACCCGGGACAGGAAGGCCATGGCTATCATACTTACTAAAAATGCTCCACTGCATCCCATGAACCAGCTCAGGCCTGCCTTGGTCATAAACTGATATTCCATAAATTTGCCTATGGAAAATCCAAAGAACCTGTTAGCCGCCACTATGGTCAGAAGATAGGAGGCGGGAACCAAATACTTGAGCATTAGCTTGGCCTCGTTGTTCTCCCGTCTGTTCTGTTCCAATGCCTTGCGGGCCTTGGCAATGCTGTCCGTAAGGTCCGAAAGAGCCGCCGTAACCTTTATCCCGTCTGTGAGGGCAAAATACATGTTATTGGAAAGTATTACCGCCCAGGAGGTGCCAATCGAATAGTTAAAATCCCATAAAAGCTCTTTTACCTCTTCGTCGGTAGCTGCGGTAGACAGCCCGTTTGACAGATTCATAAGTACCCTTTTTGAGTTAGGAGCTTCTCTGATTCCGTAGGATGCCTGCTCGATAGCCTCATACATATTGCAGTAATGCATCTTGTAATAATTGAGTACCTCCGTAACAAGTATTTCTCCCTCCCTCGACACGTTTATTCTCATATTCTGGAGCCGCGTCCTCAGTAAGATTGTTGGAATACAAGCAACTGCCCCTCCGGCTGCAAGTGCTATGGGAGCTCCCAATACTGCCTGTACAGGTATAAACAGGAGAAACCCAAGCAGAATATTTAAGGCAATATAAAGGCTTAAAGCTCTTTCGCTCTTTATTCTCGTAGTGGCCTTAAGAAGCACAAACAGCTTGCCTCTTGGACTTACACTTTTCGTCTCCTCCCCTCCTTTGCCTTGAGCAGCCCTCATCCTGCGGGCTATTTTAGCCTTATATATAAGTCCGGTCAGCCTTTCAAAGAACAGGAGAACTGCTCCCATAATCAGGGCCAGGTACAGCAATACGTTAATTCCGTCAGCCATTATAAATTTCATATCCTTTCTTTTCCTCCATTTCCTCCCCTCTGATAGTAAGCCGGATAAACCACCTTATAATCCTCTATAGGGCTGCGTTTTTCAAGCTCATTCAAAATATCCCATATACGCTTGAACTCTCCTTCGTGACCTATTGCCAGATAGAACTTGTCCCTGCCTATATCACGCTTCCATCTCCATATGTCTCCTACGGCATCGTATTCACATATTCTATGAGCCGATACTCTGTCGGTTGCTATGTCATATCTGTATTCAACGATGCCCCTCAACTTTTTTCTTGCCTTGTTTTCAGGCACCTGATAAAATTCTAGCACATAGTTGAAATTGGTGAATATCTGAGAAATAATGCCCTTTAAGTCTCCTCCATATTTAGCTCTTATTTTTGAAGCCATTTTGTAGGGAATGTTCACGGCGTTATTGTCATGTATAGTAGCCTTAGACCTCTGTGTTCCTGTAGATGTAATATCAAGGGCGATGTTAAACGCCGTAGCATCTCTCATTTCCTCCAACAAAACGTAATCGTTATCGCCTCTCAAAAGGGATTTCGTTATGCTTTCTAGCTCTTTGCCGTCTGCCACAAGCTGCATTATAGGTGCATCCGGCATTATCCTATGCCAAGGTGTTTCCGGGTCCGTAGCTATAGCCAGCCCTTCCAGAGAAGGATCCTCGTAAGACTGCCATGTCTGAAGGAAGGTAGTCTTGCCCGACCTTACCTGACCTGCAAAGATGGTATTATATCCTATCTTTATCATGGATTTGAACAGGTCTATTGCCTCTTCCGGTATTGTCCCGTACCGGGCCAGCTTTTCAAAGGTCAGGTCCTTCAGCAGATATTTTCGGAAGACCATTATGTCTTCACCGGATTTCGTCCTATCCCCTGAATAAATGGTTATACGAATACCATTGTGGAGGTAAACCTCGTGAAAACCCTCTTCCTTACGCTCCGATGGCGAGCTCATGAGAAATGCCGCTTTTAGCTGCTCCCTCCGCTTCTTCGGTATCCTCTGAGGCTGAAGCCTTGACTCCCCGCCAATAAGACAATAGAGCCTGTCACCTATTATCTTGGCAGAGGAAGATACTGCATACTCCAGCGTCATATCGTAGGCCCAGGGTGCAAGTCCTGCCAGCCCGTAAAGTTCCGCAAAGACCGCCTCCGTAATATCTGGGTAACAGACAGGAAACGGTGACATAAGCAGCCCTTCATCTCGCAGAACGGTATTTATTCTATCCTTGTACCAGGCTCCTTCAGCCTCATGACCGATTATTGCATTTTTCTTTCTTCTGTTGATGGTCTCCTTTGCCTTATCGTCGGACATGTTGAATTCATTGTCCAGCACCGACTTGACGATTTCACACACCTGTTCAAAGTCCGCCCTTTCAAGAGATGAAACGCTTCCGGCATCAGCTCTGCTGCCGTCACTTATGAACTTGTCGATGTAAAATTCTTCTCTCTTCATTTTCCTTATCCGCGTCTTCCCCTTATCTCAATAGTTATGTTTCTTATGGCCTGGTTGTAGCAGCCCTTTCCCAGCAGTGTTCTCCCGTCGGTTTCGGCCCTTGCTCCGCCCTTCACAGAGGGCACTTCCACACAGGGCAGTCCGAATCTCTGCTGGATCTGCTGGGAACTGGCGACTGCATCCTGCTTTTTATCGTACCTGTTGATAATGATATGAGAGTCTTCATACATTCCCTTAGGTATGAAGAGGACATCTCTTACGCTGCAAAATCGCCTTAGGGCCTTCATTGTACCGGTAACGATGAAGAACCTTTTGTCTGCGGCCATTAAAGCGGAGGCCGTAAGAGGATATTGTATATCGCAGCCTCCGTCTACAAGGATAAAATCATATTCCTTTCCCACCGCTCTTACTATATTAGTAATTACCCCGGGATCAAAATACTTTATTTGGGTTATCTCCCGCACCGTCTTTATATAATGAAATTTGCAAGTATCCTTTACGATAATCGCCCTGACTGCTTCGGCGGAAATGCTGTCACTCCTCCTTAAATCATCGATGCTCACCCTCGTATCATCTTCTACGTAATCATCTCCCACATGGCTTGAAGCATATATGAGAAGGACCCTTTGCCTTAGCCCTGCAAGATCCTGAGCACAAGATGTCGCTATCATACTGGTCCCCACATCTCCCATGCATCCAAAAAACGTTATAATCATTCCCATGTTAAATCCTTCCTTCTCTTTACCTATCGTCAGTTATATAACAATACAAACTTTTCATTTGCCTCAGCATACGAAGAAAGTGTCTGGGCCTGCTTATCGGTGGCTATTATCTCAACCAGCGATACGGTGGAGGAGCCATCCAGCCGATCCTCCTGTGAATTCTTGACCTCCGTATTGGAGCTGTCCTTTACAAATACTACAATTGCTGAGGTGACCGGCTTTCCCATAGCATAGAAGTAAACCCTGTCTCCTCTTCTCAAACTTTGAGGATAGCTTTCCAGCCACTCATTGGGAATAGACAATACGTATTCGCCCTTCTTCGCATCTACACAGAGCTTCTCATCTTCAAAATCGCTGTCAAAAATCTGGGTTCCTTTAGGAATGAAACGGGTCGCCTCCTTCCCCACTACCTTCTTGTAATCCGATATGGCGTATGCATTTTCATTGGCTGTGTTCACTGACAGTCTTGCCAGCATTTTATTGGTAATAATAGTATTTTCTTCAATATCCCTGTTCACCGTGAGTATCTCCGTATATACAAATGCTTCTCTGCCATAGACTTCCCAAAAGACCAAACCGGCCATTGAAAACACTATAAACGCTATGCCTATAATTCGTTTTATCACTACAATCCCCTTTTCCTATTTTTCCATATTTTACCATCTGCTTTATCTAATGTCAATATTTTCCATAAGTTTTTTTCTTTCTTTTGTGTACTTTAATTCACTAATATGTTATACTAGTCTAGTCATTTTATATGTAAAATGCGAAAGGAGAATAATTGTTATATGCTGAATAAAAACAGACAGAAAAATGCAGAAGCCAGAAAATCGGCTAAGATGCACACATTTTTAAACAACAGCGCGGCTTTTCTCGCAAAAACAAGCAAAATGGACTCTGAATTATATATAAAGAACAATGTTAAGAGAGGTCTTAGAAACGCTAACGGAACAGGTGTAATCGTAGGACTTACACGTGTAGGAGAAGTTGTCGGCTACAAGGTAGACGAGAATGGCAACAAGATTCCTACGGAGGGTAAGCTCTATTACAGAGGATATGACGTCGAGGATATTGTAAACAATTGCGTTAAAGAAAATCGCTTCGGATTTGAAGAGGTGACATTCCTTCTCCTTTTTGGCAAGCTGCCTTCCAAGTCAGAGCTTGAGGATTTTAGAACTCTGCTGGGCTCTAAGCGCGATTTACCTAATGGCTTCGCAAGGGATATGATTTTGACGACTCCGTCCAACAACATTATGAATAAACTTGCTAGAAGCATTCTGGCCCTTTACTGCTATGACGATAATCCTGACGATATTTCCATATCTAACGTCCTGAAACAGTCAATATCTTTAATTGGATATTTTCCTGCTCTCATAGCTTACGCATATCAGGCCAAATCTTCCTTCTACGACAATTTGAGCCTGCACTTGCACAACCCTATACCGGAGCTTTCAACCTCCGAAAATATTTTGAGAATGATAAGGCCTACAGGAGAATATACCGATTTGGAAGCAAGACTTCTTGACATTTCCATGATACTTCACGCTGAACATGGAGGTGGTAACAATTCATCCTTTACAACCCACCTGGTTTCATCCACGGGCACCGATACATACTCTGCTATTTCGGCTGCAGTAGGTTCACTCAAGGGTCCAAAACACGGCGGCGCCAACATTGCTGTAATAAACATGATGGCCGATATCAAGAAGCACGTTCCTAACTACAAAAATCAAGGAAAGCTCGATGATTATCTCGTAAAGCTTCTGAAAAAGGAGGCCTACGACAAGCAGGGCCTAATTTATGGTATGGGACATGCCATATACACTCTGTCAGACCCTAGAGCAAAGCTTCTCAAGGCTATGGCCAAAAAACTTGCAGAAAGCAAGGACCTCATAGATGATTTCCTCCTCTGCGACTATATAGAGAAGCGTACTCCTGAACTGTTTGCAGAGGTTAACGGCGTAGAAAAGCCTATGCCTGCCAACGTGGACCTCTATTCCGGCTTCGTATATGACGCTCTGAACATACCTATCAGCATAGCCACTCCGTTGTTTGCAACGGCAAGGCTTTCCGGATGGTGTGCCCACCGCGTAGAGGAGCTTATTGCAGGCGGCAAGCTCATGCGTCCTGCCTACAGTTGCGTTCAAGAATCTCTGGACTACATTCCTATTGGCAACCGTTCATCAAAGTTCGTTTAAACCAAAATAAAAAGGAGCCGACAGCAAATGAGTCATATGAACTGACTCTTGCCCGGCTCTCTTTTTTATTCATTCATTACTGCTGACTAACCACCGTTGAAGCTAGGCTTAGGGCACCTATGCTTCCGGCCGTATGGTTCATGACCAGCACCTCTCCGCTTCCCATTTCATTGACTATGGCAGCATACTCAAACTTCTGCAGATTCCCAAGCCTTTCGCTGTCCAGCACCAATCCAATTCCCTCATTTGATGCATCGTAATCTATAACCTTGCCTCCCGGAAACTCATCGTCTTGATACTGTTCCAGGACGATCTCTATTCCACTTGCCATACTCTTTGTGGCCGATGTGATGATAGTATCGGATAGCTCCTTCTTGTCAGTTTCCGAGGCTATTACCTTCTTGTCAGTCATCTCAGCAGCCTCGATTACAGGCAGCTCCGCATTGGTTCCGCAGGCGAAGATAACCTCCGTCCCTCCAACATACCATCCCGATGCCATTTCGGATATTGTGTTTCTGTCCTCACCGGCGGCACAGCAATGGTATTTCACATTGACGGCTGCGTTCTGCTCCGAAGCAGCTCGCTCTGCTCCCTGCAGGAATCCATAGCCATAATCCGTTACCATATCTCCCTGGTCCGAGCCCATAAATCCCAGCTGGGTATAGCCATTTACAACGGCCCCGTAGCCTGCAAGATATCCGGCCTGCTCCGATGCAAACTCTATGGATACGGCATTCTTCTCTATATTCACCTTGCCAGCATCATCCGGATCAATATCTGCATCTATCATGATGAACTTAACATCGGGATGCTCCGCCTGCTTCTCTAGCATTGCTTCTTCAAAGGAATATCCGTCTGCGATTATTACCTTGGCGCCCTTTGAAATGGCGATTTCAATAGTTTCCTTGCAGGCATCCGCAGTGGATTCCGACGCCTTGTAGTATTTATGTGATATGCCGTTATCAGCTCCGAATTCGCTTATGGTCTCCCAGGCCGTCTGGTTGTATCCGCCGTCCATCAAAAGACCCTCATCGGTTACTAGGGCTATCTCATAATCTATCTGTTCCTCCGGCTGCTCCTCCTCTGGCGAACCGCAGGCACTGAGTGCAAACGCCAGAGCAAAGGTCATCACCCATATAAATATTTTTTTCATCATCATACCTCCTAATACAATTCCTCTCGCCTGTGCTTCAGCAAAGGTAGCTGCTGTCTGATGTCGTTCAAATATTTTAAATCTATATCCCCATATATTATCTCTTCTTTTTCTTGTGCATGGGCTATGAACTTGCCCCATGGGTCCACGATGCATGAGTTTCCATAGGCCACATAAGCTCCATCTTCATCTCTGGCAGGTCCGTTTGCAGCAAAGTATACCTGATTGTCAAGAGCTCTGGCTCTCATGGTAAGGTCCCAGTGAGCAGGCCCTGTGGTCATATTAAAGGCCGCCGGCAGAATTATAAGCTGAGCCCCCGCCAGGGTCATTTTCCTTAACCACTCCGGAAACCTAACATCGTAGCATATTGCTACGCCTACCTTACAAAACTCGGTATCTATAATTGTCATTTCATTTCCTGCCGTCAATGTATCGGATTCCATGAACCTGATGCCGCCCTCCACATCGATATCGAAGAGATGAACCTTCCTGTGCTTTCCTATAATACCGCCCTCCCTGTCAAGGCAAAAGGCTGTATTGTATATCTTGTCACCGTCAAGCTCAGGAATAGAGCCTCCGACTAAATATATATTCAGCTGCCTTGCAAGACTTGAAAGAAATCTTACTGTCTCGCCTTCTGACGTTTCACCGTATTCTCTAAAATAATCGTTGGAATAAGGACAGTTCCACATTTCCGGCAGAGAAACTATTTGAGCCCCATTTTCTGCTGCCTCTCTTATGAGCCTTTCGGCCCTCGCCCTGCTTTCCTCCTTGTCAAAGGAGCTGCCCATCTGACATAATGCTATCTTAAACATCCTGCACCATCCTTTATATCATCAACAAAGCGTTTCGTTATCCTTGCCGTCAATCCCCAGATAACCCTGCCGTCAACATCGTAAATAGGTACGGGAGCCTTCCCGCTCCTCCACTTGTACCGTTGACCGCCTGTCACCTTGTCATAGGGAAACCCTTCGGGTACATGAGGCCTTACCTTTACAGTATATACCTCCGGGTCCTCTTCAATCAAGCGGTCCACAGATATTAAAAACACCTCATCCACCTCCGCCGGATTCAAAGCCATGTTTTCAAATGCTTCTTCCTTCACTATTCCCAGGAAACAGTGCATTGCAAAATTGCTGTATGTGTATATAGTATCAAGCTGTGCTATTACCTCAACGTCCTCCGGCAAAATGCCTATTTCCTCGTGAGTTTCTCTCAAGGCGCACTCGACCGGGCTTTCGCCGTCTTCCATCTGTCCTCCCGGAAAGCATATTTCTCCGGGCTGTCTAGTCATGTTCTTTGCACGAACCTCGTACAGAAGAAATAACTCTCCGTCTATTTCCACAAGGGGTACAAGTACAGAAAAAAACTTAAAAAATTCCTCGACTCCAGCCTTCCTGTATCTGAAAATATCTTTTATATTACGGCTATTCAGCCTGCCTGTCTTACTCATTCTTTTCCCTCTGATATCTGATATTCATATAGGACGCTAGCAAAATAAGGCCTATTCCTATATATGTATTCCAAAGTATAGTTTCTCCCAAAATCACCACTGCCATTACAGGCGCTATGGCAGGCTTGATAAAAAAAGCCAGGGAGCCTGTGGAGGCGTCAGACAGTTTTATCGCCATAAAATACGAAAAATATCCAACCCCTGTCACGAAAATGCCCACATACAACACCAAAGCCAAATTATCTGCAACTCCGGCGATAATAGGTCTTCCCATGATTAACATTATTACGAGCAGTACCAGAGAGCCTAAAAAAAAGCTTATGCTGGTCTGCGCCATTATTCCTATCTTCTGTACGCTGACCTTCCCTGCAACCGTATAAAGCCCGAAAAACAGTGCGGCAAGAATCATATATACAGTTCCGATAACCGTGTTGCCATCCTGCAGATTCCAGGGCCTTATCATGAAAACTATTCCCAGGAGCCCTATGGCAAGAACCATTATCTTATTTTTGTTCAGCTTCTCGTCTGTAAATATATGAGCAAATACCATGGTAAAAAACGGGCTTACGGATATCAAAACCGATGCCGTTGCAGCGTTGGAGCTCATTACCCCAAGCTGAAAGAACAGCATACTCAAGGGTATTCCCAGTATTCCTATCCCTCCCAGCTCAAGAAAATCCCTAGCCTTAAGCTTTATTTCATTTTTTTTCAGTTCTATTACTGCCGGCGGCAGTAGGAGCAGTCCACCTATGGCGAATCTCAAAAATGTGAGCTGTAATGGGTCGAGGTGATTCCCTATTGTTTTTAAGGCCACCTCCATAGTGCCAAATAAAAATGCCGTCAGCACTACAAAAATATATGCTTTTCTCATAAACTATAACTTCCTGCTTCCAGAGTCTTTCTTGAATTAATTTGAAAAAAGGCGGTGATATCACCGCCAGTCATTCGCTATTACTATTGATACTAATTTAATATTTCACAGCCCTCAAAGTTTACCCCAATCATTTCTTCCTTCTCAGCGCTTACACTAACTACGAAGTTGAGACTGTATATCTTCGAGATAGCCTTGAGCCTGTCCAGAAACTTAGGCAAATCCCCTAGAGACACATCAGCGTGCTTTAATATACTGTCTATGAATATCACTTCAATATCATGGTCGGAACTTATTATTCCATATATGAACCCGATATATTCATCAATATTGGTAATATGCTCGTAATCCTCCATACATATTACCCTTATTTTATAATTGAGCTCATACATCAGTCGGTGATTCTTATTAATAAATATTATGCTTCCGTTGCTTGTGTCGATGCAATCGTTAGCTAATTGAACCATTTGTCCGGTTTTGCCGCTTCCCTTATGCCCTACCAATAATCTCACCATAACAACTTCCTCCTCCATATGCTTGTTTATTCCCGTTTATTTAAGTATGATTATACACTATGTTGTGGTTTTGAGCAACCTAAAATCAATGTCCATCTACAAATCAATGTCTCCGTCTTAACTGACCGCAGGCTCCATCGATTTCCCTGCCTAATTCGCGCCTTACAGTGGCTGGTATTCCGGCCTTTGCCAAATCGGCGGCCATCTCTTCGGCTCTCCTCCTTCCGCTTCCCACATAGCCTGTTTCATCAACCGCATTTAGAGGTATTAGATTAACATGGCAAAGCATTCCACGAAGCTTCTCCTTCATCAGCCTTAGATGAGCGTCTCCGTCATTCCTCCCTTTTATCAAAGTATACTCAAAGGTGATGCGCCTTCCCGTAGCCTCTGTGTAGCTTCTGGACTCTCTCAGAAGGTCCTCCAATGCATATATTTTATTCACGGGCATTATGATGCTTCTTTCTTCATCGTCAAGACTGTGAAGGGATACTGCCAGATTCACCTGAGGGAAATCCACTGCGAAGCGTCTCATGGCCGGCAAAATCCCGCTGGTAGAAACGGTAATATTTCTGTAGCTCATATTTTTGCCCGACGGTTCGTGAATGTTTATTAAAAATCTCCTTAGATTCTCATAGTTATCCAATGGTTCTCCCATACCCATGACCACCACATGGTTTATTTTTTCTCCTGTAAAGCCTTCGGCCTCCAGCACCTGACCCATCATCTCTGCCGATGACAGGTTTCTCACAAAACCGCCTAATGCCGATGCACAGAAGCTGCACCCCATTTTGCAGCCTACCTGAGATGATATGCAAAGGGAATTACCATACTTATATTTCATATACACGCCTTCTACGGCGTTGCCGTCTTCAAGCGCAAAGAGAAACTTCTTGGTCCCGTCCTTTTTATCCTCCTGAACCTTGATTATTTCCGTACATGAAAGGTAAGCCCTCTTTTTCAGTTCTTCCCTAAAGGAAAGAGAAAGGTCCGTCATGTTATCAAAGCTCTTCACGCCTTGGTTCATCCACCGGAATAACTGCTTACCGCGGAAAGGAGGCTCCCCCATTCCCGCGGCAAATGCTTTCAGTTCTTCAATTGTAAGCTCAAGTAAATTCTGTTTTTTCATACTAATACAACTTGAAGCCTTTCTTTTTTTCCTTCTTCTGCTTTTTCTCTTCCTTTTCGTAAGCTTTCCAAACCTGCTCTTTCCATGCCGGGTGGAATTTATTCAGATATTCCTCGAAACACATCCAGTCATTCTGAGGATTTTCAGACGATATCCCCGGATAGAATTTTTCTATATACTCCTCTACGAGAACTCTGTGGAGCTTGGAATATCTGCCGCAGTTTGAAAAGTCGTAGGGCTTTTGTGGATCCCCTGTGCTTATCTTTTCACCGTAGCCCTCCAGCAGGTCTATTACATCGCCTGGCTCCATGCCGAACTTGATTGCAAGATATTCCACATCACGTCCCACCGTTGCATATAGATCAAATATTGCCGTATGATTTTTCACATCGTACTGTGCAAGTCTTCTCAGCTTCTCTATATCCGTACTCATTATAATCTCTCCACGTCTATTCCTGTCTTGTGACCGTTGAGGTCAAAGGCTGCAAGCCCTGATTTATCTGTAATCTCAACAGCCAGAGTTTCCTTCATGATATAGTCGCAGTACTCGTCTATGGCGGCCTTGACATCCTCGTCGGCTTCCGTGAATATCCTTATCTTATCCATCATCTCGTAGTCCTTCTGCTTTCTCATCTGCTGAACCTTGGAAATAAGTTCTCTTGCCAGTCCTTCCTTGGAAAGTTCAGGCGTTACGGTAGTATCAAGAATAGTAAACACGTTGTTTTCCATGGCTACTGCAAATCCTTCCTTGGCGTTTATCTTAACGTCAATCATTTGGTCGGTTATTTCCATCTCTTCTCCGTTAAGCTCAAGACTTATCTTCCCATCAGCTTCAAAACCTGCCACTACTCTGCCAGGGTCGGCCTGAGACAAAGCAGCACCGAAGGCCTTTATATTCTTTCCTAAAACAGGACCCGCAACTTTAAAATTAGGCTTAAGACTGTAATTCATGTATTCATCCAGCTTGCTTTCAAACACTACCTTCTTGATGTTCAGCTCTTCCATTATAAGCGGTGTAAGGTCGCTGATAATGGCTTCATACTTCCCATCGATGAGTATCTCGCTGAGAGGCTGTCTCACTTTGATTCTTTCCTTCTCTCGGGTTCCTCTGCCAAGGCCCACCAGGGTCCTTACTAGATCCATTCTCTCTTCCACCTTTTCATCTATGAGAGTTTCGTCTGCCTTAGGGAAGAAAGCCAGATGAACCGACTCTTCGCCTGTAAGGTTCTTGTATATTTCATCTGAAATAAACGGTGCGAAAGGCGCCATAAGTTTTGCTACGCCTACCAGCACTTCATAGGAGGCCGCGTATACGGACTTCTTGTCCTCCGTAAGCTCTTCCCCCCAGAATCTTCTTCTGGCTCTTCTAATATACCAGTTGGAAAAGTCCTCGTTGACGAATTCCTGTATCTTTCTAACTGACTTCATGTGGTCATATCTGTCCATTTCCTCCGTGACTTCTCTTACCAGCTTATTGTACTTGGAAAGTATCCATCGATCAAGCTCAGGTCTTTCCCCTCCGGCAAGCTTCAATGCTAACGGGTCTATCTTGTCCTGATTTGAATAAAGGACGAAGAAGTTATATACGTTCTTAATAGTCCCGAAGAATTTGCTTACGATTTCAACCAGGCCATCTTCGTCAAATTTGGTAGGAGACCATGCCGGTGATGTATGGAGAAGATACCATCTCGTAGCATCTGCGCCGTACTTATCAAAGAGCTCAAATGGGTCTACCGTGTTCCCCTTGGATTTACTCATTTTCTTGCCGTCCTTGTCCAGAATAAGGTCATTTACAAGGACGTTCTTATACGGAGCTGTTCCTTTGATAAAGGTAGAAATTGCCATAAGAGAATAGAACCATCCTCTCGTCTGGTCGATTCCCTCACATATGAAATCAGCAGGGAACAGTTCTTCATCGAAGTTTTCCTTGTTCTCAAACGGATAATAATGCTGTGCGAAAGGCATAGCTCCGCTGTCAAACCAGCAGTCCATAACCTCAGGTATTCTTGTCATGGTCTTGCCGCATACAGGACATGTAAGATGAACCTCATCTACATATGGTCTGTGCAGCTCAATGTCCTCGCTAATCTTCTCCTGAGCCTTCTCCACAAGCTCTGCTCTGCTTCCTACGCACTCAAGGTGTCCGCATTCGCATCTCCAGATTGGAATAGGGGTACCCCAGTATCTATTTCTGGAAATAGCCCAATCGTTGACGTTTTCCAGCCAGTTCCCGAAGCGCTTTTCCCCTATAAAATCAGGGAACCAGTTCACTTGGTTGTTGTTGGCAACCAGCTGATCCTTCAGCTTGGTCATCTCTATATACCAGCTTGGCTTAGCGTAGTAAACGAGAGGTGTTCCGCATCTCCAGCAGTGTGGATAGTTGTGGAGCATCTTTTCCTTTGCATATATTTTGTCTTCCTGAGCAAGCCACTTGATAATCTCAATGTCCAGTCCGTCTTCCATAACGAACTTGCCCCTCCAAGGAGTGTCAGTATATTTTCCCTGTTCATCTACAGGATTGAACACAGGAAGGTTGTATCTTCTTCCCGTGTTGTAGTCATCTTCACCGAATGCAGGCGCAGTATGAACGATTCCGGTACCGTCTTCAATGGTAACGTAGTCTGCACAGGTCACGAAAAAGCCCTTTTTATCGGCCTTAAGGAAAGGCATGAGCTGTTCGTACTCGATATACTCAAGGTCCTTACCCTTCATTTCGTCTACTATCTGATATTTGCCTACACCGAGAACTTTGTCAGCCAGTGCCTTGGCAACGTAAAAAATCTTGCCTTCTTCGTCGCCCTCAAGTATCTTTACTTTCACGTAGTCTACGACAGGTCCTACTGTAAGGGAAACATTGGAGGCGAGAGTCCAAGGTGTAGTCGTCCATGCCAGGAAGTATTCGTCGGCATCCTTTCTCTTGAACTTGGCAGTTATGGTATTTACCTTCACTTCCTTGTAGCCCTGGGCTACCTCGTGGGAGGCCAGTCCTGTTCCGCATCTTGGGCAGTAAGGTAATATTTTGAAGCCTTCGTATATCATGCCGGCCTTAAAGAATTCCTTTATTATCCACCAGCCCGACTGGATGTAATCGTTGTCTAGGGTGATATAAGGGTTGTCTAGGTCAATTAGATATCCCATTCTCTTGGTCATATCTCTCCACATTCCTTCGTATGTGAATACAGATTCCTTGCACTTCTCGTTAAATTCCTTGATTCCGTACCTTTCAATGTCCTGCTTGCCTGACATATTAAGCTGCTTCTCAACTTCTATTTCAACAGGAAGACCGTGAGTATCCCAGCCCGCCTTACGCTTTACCGCGAAGCCCTGCATGGTCTTGTATCTGCACACGGAGTCCTTCAGGGTCCTTGCTATGACATGGTGTATTCCAGGTCTGCCGTTAGCTGTCGGAGGCCCTTCGTAAAATATGAACGAAGGCATTCCTTCTCTGGTGCTGACGCATTTTGCCAGCAGGTGTTCCTGCTCCCACTCTTCGGCCTGCTTAATCTGGAGCTGGGCTATTGGTTTTTCTGACAAATTCTTAATCATTTGTAAAAATTCCTTCCTAAATAATAAATCCCTAACAAAAGTTAGGGACGATTGTAAACCGCGGTACCACCCTAGTTACGGGACCATCATCCCGTCTCTCTCAAAGTGTTTGGCTCAGAAGTGATTTTCACACTCTGCCTCACCGATGCTCTCTCAGCAAATGAACATCTCTCTGTAAGGATATTACGCAGGGCTACTGTCTTCATCACAGCCACAATATTAATTTAACGCAAATAATACTCGCGTACTTTGTTATTTTAGCTTGTAGAGGTTGAAATGTCAAGGGCTTTTGAGCCCGAGAAGTTTTGCCGGACTACTGGCACACATAAGGCACGTTCACATCATAATTATCAAGGGAAATGCCTTTATATACTATAGTCCCCTCATATGTATTTTCGTTGAAAACACCGTTGTCTTTCATGAATCCGTATATCTTGCCTATCTGAGACCCTGCCTTGAGGGATGAATATACGACAGTATCAGGTTTTGTCAAATTACTATTAATGCTTATATTGCCTTTGTAATTGCACTTGGATATTTTATTTTTATCCCTGTATCCTGCTATACCTCCACAGTATGCCTCTCTCTTCACGTCGGTAATATAGCTCATGTTCAGGAATATATCGCAGTTAGCTGTACGGGTTCCCTGAGCCTCGCCTATCGCCCCTCCGATTCTGTCTTCATATGTATCTGCTCCTGGGTTGGCATTCTTCAGTTTAATAATAAGCTCTGCCGGGTCATTCTCTGTTCCTATGGCAAAAGGAACCCCAGTGGTATTGTTCTTATCGGTTACCGAAGTGGACCTGCCAATAAATGCACCCACTCTCAGCCGCGTGTTGGCACCGGCCATTCCCGATGCGTTTAAAATAACCCTTCCCTTAAATGAGCATCCTAACACTTCTCCAAGAATGTTACTGTTGCCTTTCTTAACCACGCTACCTATCATCCCGCCTAAACATACGATATTATTAGGAAGAACAAATCGCTTATCATCAGTGTCGAGGGTTTTGATTACCAGGTCTGCGGAGCAATCAGTTACAGACACATTGCCCTCGCAGATGGAGATTAAGCCTCCGATTTCCATTCCATCTTCTGGAATGGTCCCATCTGGTGAAACAATTATGTCTGCAGTCTCAGCATCAGGATTGCTAATCCCTACAACTCTGCCGGCAAGGTTCACATTTCTTATGGATGAGCTGCTTACGGTACTATCCGTTGAGACTTTGCCAAAGAGCCCCGATAAGTTGTCGGTGCCGCTTATAGTCTGGGCAAAATTACTGATGGTATAGGATGCCGCATCGCTTCCTGCAGGTCTTGAAGCGTCAGGTATCTTGCCTGTATATGTCCCGGTAAACGGGGTGCTTCTGGAGCCTATGGATGCGAATTCATAATTCCCGTCCAGCCCCAAATCGATGTCTAAAGTCTGGGCATAGTTCTTTCCGGCCAGATATCCAGAGGTCTTAATATTATTTAACTGCTTCTCGCTTCTTATCTGATACACGTTGGGCTCAGTGCCTAAATCGTTTTTAGCTGCCGTTGTTATGGATGCGGCGAACTTTTGGTTAAATGTAAACCTTTGCCCTGTATTTCCATTATTTTGTTCAGGAGTTGTAACTATATCATTATCTGTCGCTTGAAATTTCCAGAAAGCATATGACCTGCCGTCTATTTCCACTTCGGAATCTTTGTCATATTTTTGAGTTGCAGAATTTGTCGGCAGTGTAACCTGTTCTGTATTATTTCCACCGTTTTTAAAATACACACCCAATGACTTGATTTCTTTAGATTCTATATTCCCAGCATTGTCTATATGAGAATAAGTCTTAGGGCAGATAAATCCGTAGCTCCACTTGCCCATTGAATCGTCACTGTCGTCTAAATATGCATTGGTACCCTTTGGCAGGGTATCCTTTGCAACGGAATAATTCCCGTTGCTGTCCTTGCTCACTATATACCAGTAATCATTGCCGCCAATGGTTTCTTTGTATGCAAACATCAAGTCCTCGTAAAGGTCAGTTACAGCACCCTTAGGACTAGGCCAGTCCCCATAGTGGACACCGCTTTTACCACTGTTTACTATCCCCGTCTTATTCACGATTCGGAAAGGATAATCTCCGCCTCTGTTGATTCCGTAAGTCTCCTTGCTTTGTCCTGCAGCCTTAGCAAACATTGCAGCGTAGCTCATCGAGCCTACCCCAACCGGGTCAGATGTTGTATTCCCCCCTGATTTCAAATTGGAATTTACTCCTTCGAGGTAATAGCTACCGCTGTAAACAGCCGTTCCCAAGCCCAAAACTGTCCCTTTAACAGTAATTCTTCCGCCACTGTTAACACCTCCTATAAGTCCTGTAGCATAGGAGTTGGTAAATCTGCATGTATTCTTTTCCTGCATCCCTACAAGGCCCCCTGCATATCCGCTGTAGTTTGAAGCCGTCGGTGCGCTGTAAACCGAAGATGTGCTGTAACAGTTGTACATGATAACACTGCTGTTGGAGGCCCTTCCCAAAATACCCCCAGCAGTATAGGTGCCTGCGATATTGTAATCCCTCGTACTATAGTTTCCATTTTTACCGGTGATTCCTCCCGTATAGGAATTCCTGAACTCACCTACGTTTTTAATCTCTCCTACAAGGCCCCCTGTATCTGCGGCATTCAAATGGGTGCTTGTTGAATCCATATCGTATCCCCGTCCGGTGGTTTCGATTTTAGCAGTCGAACCGCAGCCGTCCACATATATATCTTTACCGGCATAGCCCGTTAAGGCACCCGCATTTCCTCTATTACTTCCGGCACTGTTTATGTCCAGGAGGACTCCACTATTGTGCACGGATGTAATACTTCCTCCATCCACCAACACATTTTCGACATTCAGCTTATACTTTGTGGATTTGTACTCTGCAATGAGGGCGGCTGCATTTTTAGGCGCATTCACCGTGAAATCCTCAAGAATCAAGTCGTGTATATTACAGCTGCCTCCAAAGGAGGTACTCTGACTAATGTATCCGAAAAGTGCTCCATTGGAGTCTCCTGACTCATCATAGTAGCCTGTTGTCAAGCTGTTTTCTATATACACATTAGCTATGGTATATCCGCCCCCGTCGTACTCCAGCATATCGCTGTTTACTATGCTGAAATATGTTCCCCTATGAACAGCATTCCCTACTCCCTGGCCAAATAAATCCTTTTCCCAGTCATACAGGCTTCTATTCCTTACAGTTTCGCCATTCTTCACTACACCGCACAAATACTTGTCGGAATAATATCCATTCCAGTCCATATCCGCCGTCTGCACGTATTCCGTATAGGTATGCTCAACCGTTGCTGATGAAACGGTTTTCACATCATTGAATTCAAGTGACCTATCACCCTTTAGGGTATACTTCTCCTTGTAATTGTATGTATTTCCCTTACGCTGGAGCCCTGAAATATTCCTGTCCATATTCTCAAGGTGCCTGAAGGATGATATGTATGCAGTCCTTTGAACATCATCACCGACATCTCTCGCCTCGGCATTTTCAAAGAGGCTGTTCACCGTGGTATTCTCCGGAGTTTCTCCCGTGCAGTTACCAGTTTCATTGTAGGCGTAGGCGGTGAGAGTTATATCCTCTCCCGGGATAAATGTAGGGAAAAGGTATGCAAAGTGATGGTTTTCGCTTCCACCAGTATCTGCTAATGCACCTCTGGTAATATCATCCAGAACTATCTGATATTCGCGGCAGTTCTTTCCTCCGGACTCTGCCGCCGTAAGGTCGCTTATATACCCGAAGGTCGAGCCCTTTGTCTTCCCGCGGTCAATATTGTAATCGGCAACGTCTCCATTTAGTCTTCCAAAAGGAGTTATCGCATTTCCTGCCATATTTTTAAAAGCATAAGTCACCAGAGCATCGTTGCCACTGGTTTCGCCGTGAACCTTCAAAACTATTTTCTCTGTACTGTCAAAGTTATTATCCCTTATTATTGCGATGAGTTGTTCCCCGTTCTTTACCCTTAACTGAAGAGGGCTTTCTTCAACGCGCCAGTCTTCAGCCATAGCCCCTCCGTAATAGCCTATTATCTGACTTTCACCGTCGTACCTGTGATTCTTCCTGACCTTCTTGGCAGCATCGCTGCCGCCTCTGCCCGTTAAGACGTAATCCCCATTTTTTTGATTCAGCTTCTTTACAGTATCTGCATTCAGGGTATTCTTTGCTTCCGTATAGAAGACCCCGTATACCGAGGCT
Organism: Clostridiales bacterium; assembly: GCA_012513435.1. Taxonomy (GTDB): domain Bacteria; phylum Bacillota; class Clostridia; order Peptostreptococcales; family Anaerovoracaceae; genus Lentihominibacter. Next base: position 28,052 of record JAAZCE010000041.1, on the reverse strand, counting down.
GTATCTATATCGTATTCTATTATGTATTTACCGTCGGTGTTAACGTAATCGTCTATAGCTCCGGCAGGGAGAGCATACTGAAGCACGCTGCCCCTTATCTCGCTGTCAGTGTCATGGAGTATGTAATAGTATTCCTGATTAGGGTCAGGCCACTGAATGTCCGTATCCTTCACATCCGATGGCTTGTAATCCATTATCTTCCCCAAAGCCTTTTTGTCGCTGGCAAGGGAGTCCGCTCCGCCTTCAGCATTATCTACAACTTCATCGCTTTCTGCGTACCTTCCCAGCTCTCCCGATACCTGGGCAGATGTCAGATGGTTCTGGGCTGCGATAAATATTTCTTTAGCTGTGTTGTCCATAGCTGTAAGTTTGAGACTTTTATAATACATGGACGCCGCAACAAAAGATATTCCAGCGAGAATCACAATTATTCCAACAACAATAAGAAGCTCTGCCAAGGTAAAGCCGTTTCTGTCATTTATTACTTTATTCAGTTTTAGCCGTCCTTGTTTTCGCCTCATTTGTTCCTACCCAGTTATCACTGTCCGTCTTCTTGCTGAAATCCTTCTTTGGATGTGGCTCCGTACATGGTTTCAAAGAAGGTCACATTCACACTTACGCTGACACTTCCCGATTTCACACCTGTGCCTTCACTTGTAGACAGGCTTATCTCTCTTATAAGACATCTGAATTTGCAGTTATGTATATTGTCTATCACTGCCTTTGCCGAATTGAATCCCGCTACCGAGAAGGTGATGTCCGCATTTCTTCTTACCGTATTCCCTTCCTTTACAGGGTCTGCAAAGGCTATATCATAGGTGTCGGCATTGCCTAAAATGCTGTTTAGCTCGTAGATGAGCTGCTTCATATTGTTATAGCTTGGCACATAGCTTCCGCTTTCCTTGCCCGACTCCATTTCAGCCTTCATGTGCTTAAGGGAAATAGCTTTTGCCTCTTCAATATCATACTGCTCCTGGATTTCGGCAATGTCATATTTTTCTACGGTCCTGTTCACATCAACAACGATGAACTTGTAGTAAGCGATGCTAAAAAGTATGATCGCAAGCACAATCATAAGAATCTTTTCACGCTTTGTGAATGCACGATTAAGCATTATTTCTTACCCCCGTTCTCTTTAAAATTGATGTTGAGTGTTGCCTGAACAGAAGATCCTGAATCCGAATTGGTTCCGGCAGTAGATACGTTTACGAAGGAAACGGTCTTTTGGCTCTCAAGGGCCGCAACAATTGATGACACGGTACCCAGCTTAATATTATCTATTGTTACGATGGCAAGGTTTTCGGATATCTGAATTGACTGAATATCAGCCTTGGAAAGAATTTCCGAATTTATTACGCTCATCATGGCAGCTCTATCCTGTTCCATGGATTCTTCGCCGTTCATATAGCCATTGCCATAATGTCCGTACTCCTGACGAATTTTCTCATAATCTTTGTTCACTATCTGAAGTTCAGCTATCTGCTGCTTTATCTCCGTATATTCACGCTCTGCCTCATAGGCCGCCCATATCCTATCAAATACCAGGAATTTTAGAAAAACAGCAGCAAGTATAACGACAACTACCATTATGGCTATTCTCCTTTTAGGGTCGCCGAATCCCGTCTCCCTAACAAGAAGGTTAATGGTCGTCTTCTCAGGATATTTCTCATTGCCCGATTTTTTACCAATGGGCTTGTTCAATAAATCTTTCAATTAGCCGCCTCCTATTCCTGTGTGATCCCGAGAGCGAGAGCCCCTTCAAGAACAAAGTACTCATCCCCGTACTCCGTCTCAAACAGCTCGTTTATCTTCGCAGCTTCCATGCCCGTATTGCTGGCTATTGCACGGAGAATCCCCGGCACCATAGCTCCGCCTCCACAGCAATATATCTTATCTATGTTGTTGTCGGGATGGTTGAAGTCGTAGAAGTTAATTACCCTCATTGCCTCTACTGCAATACGATTGTATATCTCAATGCAGCCATCAGACTCCAGAATCCCTTCCTTATTTGACTCCTTGTACATATTAGCGATATGCCGATCCACATCCATTGACTCGGCTATATATTCATCTATTTCCTTCATGCCTGTTTCCATAACACGAGTAATCTCATATTCTCCCTTATCGAAGAAGTGCATCTCCACGCTGTTGTGCCCCAAATCAACAACCGCATAATCCCCCTGGCCCGAAATCTCCAGACTGTCGTCATGCTCCCTGATAATGTTTCTCAGTGCGCTGAACTCAGGAGCTATGACGCAGAGCTTAAGTCCTCCGCGGCGAAACATTACCTTGTAATTTTCTATAAGCTGTTTTTCTGCGGCTACGGCGAGAAGCTCCATCTCAATAATTTTACCTTCGCTGTCAACAGGCTTGTCTATCACGGCATAATCATAAACGTATTTATCCTTGTCTTCGGTTATGTAATCATGAAACTCAAATGGCAGATTGATTTTTAGCTGATCCCTGGTCATGGCAGGCATGGTGACTCTCTTAGTGAAAACCTGATCCTTGGGTATGGATATAGCCACATCCTTTGCCATAATCTTGTTTGCCCTTACGGTTTCCTTGATAAACTCTGCCATGGCGTCCCAGGAAACTATTTTGTTTCCCTGAACGAGATTATCGGGAACATCCACAACATGTATTTTTCCGTTATCTGCATCGGTACAGTCGGCCAGCTTCATGCGAAAGCTGCCTATTTCCACTCCTAAAATTTTCTTACTCATAGTTTCTCCTACTGTTTCTGTTACTAAAGAGCATTCTTAAAAAAGGCTCAAATACCATTCTACGACTCCCGGTCCTGCCAGCATGCTAATATATACAGCCATTGAAATTGCCGGTCCAAAGGGAATCTTCTTCTTTTTCATAAAAAGAGAAAATCCTATCCCGACTATGCAGGCGATTATCAAATTCAACAGTCCTGTCAGGGGTCCCAGAAAAAGCCCCGTCATGAAAAAGAGCTTTATATCGCCGCCGCCAAGGCCTTCCTTTCCCGTAATCTTATCAAAGACAAAGGTTAGTAGCAGCATGACCCCTCCTATGGCAACCCCGCCCACCAATCCTGATAGGAGGCTGTAAGTCACACTTCCTCTAAATGGTATAAGCACCGCCCACCAAACTATCCCTGCAATTATAAACCTATTGGGAATCTGATATATCTCCAGGTCAACCAAAGAAAGAGCCAGCAATATACAGGAAAGAACGCAAAGTTCCAGAGCTTCCACGGTTATACCAAGCTGCCACAGTGCGAGAATAAAGGCCAGGGCCAACATTATTTCCACCACAACATATCTGGGCGATATCTTCTCACCGCAGTATCTGCACTTTCCTCTCAATGCAAGGTAGCTTACAATGGGTATCAGGTCCGAGGTTGCCAGCTGGTGGCCACAGACAGCACAGTGACTTCTGCCCTTCATCACATTTTCACTGTGAACTATTCTCCATGCCATACAGTTGAGGAAACTCCCAAAAACCGCCCCAAGTATGCCGCCTAATGCGTATATGTAAACGTTATAAAATACTTCCAAAAAACATCCTCCAAGCTACTGATTTCCTTTGACCCAGAAAAGCTCTGTTTTTTCACCTTTGCCCTCCACCTTAATGACAAGGATATACCTTTCACCTTGATATATGGTCTTACCTGTTCTCATCCTGGTTGTAGCCTTCCGGCTCTTTCATATAGGCTAATGCCTATATGAAAAGGTCGGGAGCATAGATTGCTTCGGCTTTGTCTGTCATAGGGAAACGGCTAAATCAGCCGTTTCTCTATGTAAGACTAATAAATGGTGTGGGGTTATACTATTTCCAAGCAATGGCAACCGTTCCATCGCCTTCGTCACTGGTAATAGTTACTCTTATTATCTTGTCTTTATAAGAAGTCTTATTCGTGTAACCTTCGTACTTAACTTCGCCATCCTTAGTTGTTCCCTTTCCATATCCAGCTATATCTGTATTATCCTTTTCTAAGGTGCCTTTATCTGCATCGTAGAGATAGTGGCCTGCTGATATATCCTCACTAAGCATAGCTACCGTTGCTGCAGCCTTTGCTGCTCTCATGTTGGCCACATCCGTAGCTTCTCTTGATTTCTCCAACTTGCTTGTGAAGATTGGTATTGATACTGCAACCAGTATCGCAATAATTGCTACTACTACCAACAGTTCTGCCAGTGTGAAGCCTCTTTCATTCTTTTTCATTAACTTTTCAAGCATTTGAATCTCCTCCTTGTTTTGTATTTATAAAAGCTTGATTTAACCTCCTATATCAACTGTGCCTGTACACATGATGAACTAAATAAGGGAGTACATGGTAAACATGGGCAGATATATTGCTATTACTATGAACCCTGCAAACCCCGCCATTATTACAAGTATCGTAGGCTCCAGCTTGCTTATGGCTTTTTCCGTAGCGTGCTCCGCCTCATTATCAAAGTAGTCTCCAACGGTGGATAGAGTCTCCTCCAGCTCTCCCGTTTCCTCTCCTATGGCACTCATTTCCACAAGTGTGGTGGGTAAGTCATGGGTGGCCCGCATACATTCTCCAAAGGATTTGCCCTCTTCTATTCGTCCACTCATCATAGATATCTCTCTGCTTAAGACATAGTTGTCCAAAACCTTAGCTGTGACGCCAAGAGCCTTATGTACGGAAATCCCCGCAGTCAGCAGGGTGGACATGGTGTTGGCAAACTGACTGGAGTTGTTAAGCAGGGATATATTCCCCAAAATGGGAAGCCTCAGCTTCAGCCTGTGAATATAGAGCTTGCCCTCCTCGTTTTTTCCCACCAGCTTGACAGCAGCTATTACCATTACCACAACAGTCACCATAATCAGCCAGTATCTTCCAAAAAATTCACTTGAGGATATAAGCGCTTTGGTTATAAGGGGCAAATCTCCACCCAAATCCACGAAGGAAATCACAAGTGCGGGAACCACCTTTACCATTACTATAATCAGCACTACTATTGCAACGCATATTACGAAGATAGGATAGCTTATTGCCCTTCGTACCTTCTGTCCTGTCCTGTAGGATTTCTCGTAATACCTCTGCAAGGCCTCGAAGGAATCCTCAAGTGTTCCTGATTCCTCCCCTGCCCTGACTGTCTCTACAAATGTTATGGGAAGACCCTTGCAGTTTTTTTCAAAGCTCCTGGCTATTCCTATTCCCTCTGCAACATCCTCCGCCGCACTAAAGAGCATTTTCTTCAGCCTCTTGTCCTCTGTCTGGTCAGCTATCATTTCCATACAGCGGGATATAGGTACTCCCGACTTGAGAATTATGGCAAACTGAGAGCACATAATTGACAGAGCCTTGGCATTTATCTTCTTTACACCAATTTCCTTCTGAAGGATGCCGTCACCGCCTCTTTCCCTCACAGGCTTGATGGCCGTTACGATAGGGCAGGCAGCCTTTATCTTGGTCACTGCTGCGTACTCATCAATGGCCTGCACCACGCCTCTTGTTTTCTTGCCGTCTTTAGTTATAGCCTGATACTGATAGGTAATCAACTATGCTCCACACCCTTTCCGTTTGACATAATCATTATCAAAGGCAGCGTTGGCTGCCACATCCTGCGAAATAAGTCCCTTCCTGAGCATGGAGATGAGATAATTGTCCATACTCACGCTTCCCTGCATGGTAGCCGAAATCATAGCGGACATCATCTGCGGAGTCTTGCCCTCTCTGATAAGGTTCTTCACCGCAGGTGTCACCACCATGACCTCGCAGGCCGCTATTCTGCCCTCTCCGCTTTTCCTTGGAAGAAGCTGCTGTGACAGCACGGCTTTTAATGTGGTGGAAAGCTGCATTCGTATCTGAGGCTGTCTGTCAGCGGGAAAGGCTCCCACTATCCTGTCTATGGAATCGGGAGCTGAATTGGTGTGTATGGTGGCAAAAACCAAATGGCCGGTTTCAGCTGCCGTCAATGCCGTCTCTATAGTGTTCAGGTCTCTCATCTCTCCGATGAGAATAACGTCAGGATCCTCTCTGAGTATTGCTCTTAGGCCGTCTGCATAGCTTCTGGTATCCTTACCTATCTCTCTCTGGTTTATTACGCTTTTATCCGGCGTGTAAATGTACTCTATGGGGTCCTCCAAGGTGATTATATGCTGAGTTCTGTCGTGATTTATTCTGTCAAGAATCGACGCTAGCGTGGTGGATTTACCACTTCCCGTCTCGCCGGTAACGAGAACTATACCCTTCTGGTAAGAGGCAAATTCACTGACTATAGGAGGCAGATTCAGGCTCTCAAGCTCCGGTATCTCATTGGCCAGTATACGGAGAGCAACGGAAACATTTCCCTGCTGCCTGAATATGTTTATCCTCACACGTTCACCGGCTATGGTCTTGGCCATGTCAAGCTCTCCTATTTTTTCGATGGCTTCGTATCTGTCTCCTGCCAGCTCTCCTGCGATTTTTTCACAGGCACCTGCATCGAGAATCTCAGGGAAGATATCTATGAGCTTTCCGTCTTTCCTACACTTCGGCGGAAGTCCACAAACGATATGAACATCCGATCCCCCTATTGATGAAGCCTTTTCTATGTACTCTTCAATTCTCATAATACTACTCCTGAATATTGATTACTCTGCAAGCCTCTTCAAGGGTTGTTACGCCCTGATCAATAAGCCTTTCCACACCCTTTGCCATAGACACGAAACCCTTTTGATTGATCATCTCCCTTATCTCCTGCTTAGACTTACCGTCCACTATGGCACTCCTTAAGGATTCATCAAGGGTGAGTATCTCAAACACTCCCGTTCTTCCTCTGTAGCCTGTATTGAAACACATATGGCAGCCCTTGCCTCTTGTGAATTTGACACTGGAATTCCGGCTTATGCCTAGCATCCTGCTGAGCTCGTTGTCGGGAACGTATTCCTCACGACAGTTGGGGCATATTTTTTTGACCAGTCTTTGGGATATGATGCCGTGGATTCCTCCTGCTATGAGATAAGGCTCCACTCCCATGTCCCTCAGTCTGTCTATTGCCGAAACAGCATCCTCCGTATGTATGGTGGAAAGAACTAGATGTCCCGTCATAGCTGCTCTCATGGCTATTTCTGCCGTTTCCGCATCTCGTATTTCTCCTATGGCTATAATGTCCGGATCCTGTCGAAGGATGGACCTGAGGCCGCCGGCGAAGGTCATGCCTGTTTTTTCATTTATCTGTACCTGAGTAGCTCCATCTATGTGATACTCCACCGGGTCTTCAAGAGTTATCAGGTTAACGGATTCCGAAATCAGCTCCTTTATCATGGTATACATGGTGGAGGATTTACCACTTCCCGTAGGACCAACTATGAGGATTACGCCGCTTGTTATTCGCAGTAGCTTATCCAGCTTCTTGCCGTCCTCCTCTCCCATGCCGATTCCTTTTCTATCCAAGAGATTACTGTCCCTCATAAGGAGCCTGAGCACTACCTTTTCACCGTATATGGTAGGCAAGGTAGACATACGCAAATCCAAACTGGTGTTCTTGACACTGAATTCGCATCTTCCATCCTGAGGTATTCTTCTCTCTGCAATATCCAGCATGGCCATAACTTTAAGTCTGGAAAGAACCGAATCCTGCAAATCTCTTGGTATGGAAATCACTTTGTGAAGAGTTCCGTCTATTCTCATGCGAACCGTCATATCTCCGCCGCTTGGTTCAAAATGAACGTCACTAGCTTTCTCTGTAACAGCTCTGTCTATTATGGAGTTCACCAGCCTTATGGTAGGTGCGCTGTTTTCATTCTTTTCGGCCTCCTGAGTTACTTCTTCGGAGACGAAGCCTGATTCTGCTCTCATCTGGGCCATAGCCCTAGCTGCCCCTTCGTTGCCATAAAGAGCGCTTATGGCATGGTCAACGCCTCTTTCCGTAGCTATAAGAGGGATTATCTTCTTTCTGGAAGCAACCTTGGCATCTTCCATAGCCATAAAATTCAAAGGGTCCTTCATGGCTAGATACAGTGTATCGTTTACTGCCTTTACCGGTATTATCCCGTGCTTCTTTGCCATGTTCTTAGGTATATACTCTACCATTTCCGGAGGAACGGTAATCTTAGACAAATCTATAAAATCTATGCCAAGCTGCATCCTCAGTGCCTCTACAAGCTGAGCTTCGGTAATGAAGCCGTTGTCTATGAGCACCTTGCCCAATCTGTTTCCTGAGCCCTTCTGAATCTTCAGGGCCTCTCCCAGTTGTTCCTTCGAAAGAATTCCCACAGATGTGAGGAGGTCTCCCAATCTTACGTGTTTCATTTGCGTTTCTCCGTATCAGTCGTTTACTGGTTTAACGTTTAATTCCTGCTTTACGAAATTCTCTTTATCCTTATACTTTATCCTTACCGTTGCATTGAAAACACCGGCATCCTCGTCGTACTCATATGTAATACGGGGGGTAAGGCCCTCTGCCATAGTCTCGTTGGTAAGCAGTTGTATCTTCTCCCCAGTGCCTCCATGTCTTCGGCATATGAGTATGCCTCGCTTACCCGATGCACTATCGGCGTTCTCAAACCATATCACACAGTTCATGTTTCCGCTCATAAATTCCCAGTGCCCATCATTTTCACTTATGCCCGTAGCATATCTGAATTCATCGGTTAGCTTGGTTATTGCAGTAGATGCAATAGTCTGAGCCTCCGCCTTAGCCGTCACCTTGTCGTATGCATTCTTGATAACGTATACACCTCCGCCCAGGAGCAGCACAACAAGGCATATTATAAGTACCGTCATGAGCATTTCCGAAAGGGTAAATCCATTTTTTTCTTTGATTTTATTCATCATCACGGTATCAGCCCCTCAGTTTCATAGGAAATCAGGTTGTCCCCCCGGTACAACTTGATATTTACCATTTCCTTCGCCGTAGTACCGTTAGGCCTCTCATATGTTATCTCCACTGTCTTGCCGGATTCTGCGACACCCTCTTTTTTATCGATTTCGCCTACATCTGCATACACGGCCTTCACCTTGCTCTGACTCTTATCTATCATCCTGGACGAAACGTTGAGCATGGTAGAAAGCATCAGCATTCCCATGGCCACTATCAATACGGCAATCAAAACCTCAGGCAGTGATTCCCCGGCCTTGCTATTCAGTTTTTTTATTAGCCAGTTTCTTTTCATAAATTTGCCTTCTGATTCCCTACTTCGATACTGTAATGGAATCCTTGTTCCAGTCTATGTTGACAGAATTGTTGGAATTGGTCTTGGTGGTTGCTCTCGCCTTCAAAGTGCATTGATACTGCACCTTATCCTCGCCTGTGCCTTGCCTCTTTACCAGGATGGTAACGTAATATCCTTCATTCATGATGAAGTCGAAGGTCACGTCTAGCTTGCTGTCGCCCTGGCATCGAAGCTTACAGTCCTTAACTGTATAATTCTTGCTGTCATGGGCAGAGGCCAGACCTTCTCTCAGCAATACCTGCAAGGCACCGTCTTTATGGCCGTCGGCAACCCTTGCTGACACGCTCCCGCCGCTGCTTATCAAATACTTCTGTCCGGCCATCTGGTCTTCAAAGAGCTTTGCCGCTGAGGTGACGCTATAATACGCCTGCTGGTCATCCTTAAGGTCTGCCATTCGTCCTGCTGCACCGCTGCCGGCTATAAGTATAATCGAGCCTGCCACTGCGCAGAGAAGGAAAAATACCAATGCTAAAACAAGAGTTGCTCCTGAGTCGGAGGAAATCTTTCCTTTCAGCATGAATTATCTCCTTTCACATGGACTGCTGCAGTGACTCTTGCCTTGTATTTTTCAATACCTTAGCCAATTTACTACACTATTTTAATTTTACCATATCGACAAAATATGTCAAATTATTTCATGGTAAGGGCCATTTACTCGTGAAGCACTCCATAACTTAAAAAGAACCCTTTAGCTAAAGGTATAGATCTTAGCCATAAAGGTTCTTCATAAAATATTTTTATTTAGATGTAATATCTGCGATATATTACCGTCTACCCCTAATTATACCTTACATAAGACTATTTCAAAAGGTCTTCCATAGCGTAAAGCCCCGGCCCCTTATCTGCCATAAAGGCAGCTCCATCGCAGGCTCCCAAGGCATAACATCGCCAGTCATAAGCGTCATGGGATATTTCCATCTTCTCTCCCATGCCTCCGAATATTACTCTATGGGTGCTTGGGGTATTGCCAGCTCTCACCGAATGAAAGGTTATATCCTCAAAGTCCTTGTCACGGGAGGCTTCAGCCATTTCCTCCGCCAGTTCTATGGCCGTTCCGCTTGGTGCATCTACCTTTGTTTCGCTGTGCATGTCTATTATCTCTATGGTACATTTTTCCCCTAGCATTGCAGCAGCCTCTCCCAGAATCCGCTTCATAACCATCATGACGTATGATGTGCTGGCGGCCTTCATCACGGGAATCTTCTCTCCCGCAGCAAACAGCCTTTTCGTCTGCTCGCCATCAAAGCCAGTGGTTCCACATATCAAAGCCTTGTTGTGTGCAAGACACGATTTCAGCACCTTCATTGACAGTTCAACGGTGGAAAAATCCAAAACCATATCACACTCATCTATGATTTTTTCAATATCATCGTAGACCAGAGCCCCTATCTCCCTGCCCATTCCGGCAGCCATACCTATGTCCTTGCCAATATAATCCCTTCCAGGCGTTCCCACTCCGCCTACTATCTTCATATCATCTCTCTTCCATGCCTCCTGAACTATGAGCTTGTCCATGTTCCCTCTTGGAGCAGTTATCACTACTTTAACCATATCTGTAAAAACCTTTCTACTACTTCCAAAACATCTTCCTTGTATATCGTCAATCTGATAAAAGGTTCTTTGCCGCCGTTTATCATCATGCGTTCACCGTATTCTCCTACAAGATTTGCCATGAGGCCCTCTTCCAGCTTGACGTTTTCCCATAGCTTGAATATAACTTTGTAGCCTTGGCGGGTAATTTCCTTTATCCCAAGTTTTTTCGCCATTGCCCTGACCTTGGAAATCTTTATCAGATTCATGGTATCCCTCGGTATATCTCCGAACCTGTCTATAAGTTCATCCACCACTTCCGATTCGTCTTCGTCGTCGGCAATCATTGCAATCTTCTTGTACATCTGCAGCCTCAGGGTTTCATCCTCTATATATCTATTGGAAATAATGGCTGTCATAGGCAAACTGAAGGTGGTTTCCTCCACCTGCTCTTCCGCCTGCTCTCCCTTGATGTGAGCGACAGCCTCCTCTAGCATCTTGCAGTAAAGCTCATATCCCACATTAAGCATATGGCCTGACTGCTCCGTTCCCAGCAGGTTTCCGGCTCCTCTGAATTCAAGGTCCTTCATGGCGATTTTGAAGCCTGAGCCGAACTCCGTGAAGTTCTTTATGGCCCGCAGCCTTTTTTCCGCTATTTCCGTAAGGCTCTTATCCCTCTTGTACATAAGATAGGCGTATGCCATTCTTCCGGAACGCCCCACTCGCCCTCTCAACTGATATAGCTGAGCAAGGCCAAACCTATCTGCATCCAGAATTATCATGGTGTTGACATTGGGGATATCCGTACCGGATTCGATTATTGTGGTAGCAACGAGAACATCGTATTCTCCCGAAGAAAAATCCATTATGATGTCCTCCAGCTGGGATTCGTTCATTTTGCCGTGGCCCACTACTACGGAAGCATCCGGAACCAGCTTTTCTATCTGGCTTGCCACTCTGTTTATAGATTCCACTCTGTTATAGAGTATATATACCTGCCCGCCTCTTGCCAGCTCCTTTTCGACAGCATCTCTGATGACGTAATCGTCCTGCTCCATAACGTAGGTCTGAACTGGATATCTGTCCTCCGGCGGCTCCTCTATGGTACTCATATCCTTTATCCCGGAAAGAGACATATGGAGAGTCCTTGGTATAGGCGTTGCTGACAAGGTGAGCACATCTACATTCTCCCTGAGCTGTTTTATCTTCTCCTTGTGCTTGACTCCGAATCGCTGTTCCTCATCTACTACAAGAAGCCCCAGGTCCCTAAATTCAACATCCTTTGACAGGAGTCTATGGGTTCCTATGACAAGATCCACAGCGCCCTTTTTCACATCGCTGAGTATCTTTTTCTGCTGGACCTGACTTCTGAAACGCGACAGCATTTCCACCTTAAAGGGGAACTTTTCAAACCTATCCTTCAAGGTGTAGTAATGCTGATTTGCCAACAGAGTGGTAGGCACCAGGACCGCTGCCTGCTTTCCGTCGGCAACGCACTTAAACAGGGCTCTTGCGGCAACCTCGGTCTTGCCGAAGCCTACGTCTCCGCAAAGAAGTCTGTCCATTGGCACATCCCTTTCCATGTCCTTCTTGATTTCCTCTATGCATCTCAGCTGGTCATCGGTCTCAGTATAAGGGAAACTGCTTTCAAACTCTGCCTGCCAAACAGTATCAGGTAAAAAGGCGTATCCCTTCTCCTTGAGTCTGACTGCTGATACTCTCAGCAGGTCTTCAGCCATATCGTTTACGGCAGCTCTGGCCTTGGCCTTGGTAGCCTTCCATTCGCCTCCCGACAGCTTGTTTAGGCGAGGGGCCACGCTGTCTCCGCCTACGTATTTTTGAAGTATTCCAAGCTGGTCTACGGGTATATAGAGGGAATCCTCTCCGGCGTATTTCACCTTCAGGTAGTCCTTCTTTACTCCCTGGACCACAAGCTGCTCTATTCCTATGAATTTTCCTATTCCGTTATTTTCATGTACTACATAATCGCCCTGCCTTACGTCAGCAAAGCTCTTTATCTGCTCTCCTCTTTTTTTCTTCTTTCTTCTGCCCTTCCTGCTGCTTCCGAAAACGTCTCCCTCCCAGATATAGCAGATTTTTTCTTCGGAAAACTCCATCCCGGCGCTTATCACACCTTCCTCTAGCTTGACCTTGCCGCGGAGATTCTCTCTGAGAAGAAATTCCTCCATGTTGGACATACGCTCAGGCCCGCTGCAGACTATGGTTATATCATAGCCTCTGGCGGCGTAGCTTTCCAAATCGCTCTTGAGCACGTTGAGCTTGCCATTGTATACAGGCATAGCTCTACATCTTACGTTTATCAATTCCTTTAAAAAAGGGGCATTCTTTATGGTGGAAAGAAAGGGGGTGAATATATATCCTTCTTTCTCGTAAAGCAGGAAGTAATCCTTGCGTCCCGACAGGGCCTTAAAATCCTCGCCTATTCCTCTGCCTGCACTTATGATGGTGTCTATGTCGTCGGCTCTTTCCTTTTCGTAGACCTCCAAGGTTTCAAGTATCCTTGAAGGGTCGTCAATGATAATAGTAGGCTCCTCCATATAGTCCCATATATACATGGTTTCGTCGTAAAAATAGTTGATGAATTTTTCAAGATACTGTATGTTTATCATGCTTCCGGCATAATCCACAAGCTGACTTTCCCGCTGCCTCAGATTGTCTGCCAGCTCATGGCTGTCTTCCTTCTTCTCCAGCTTCCTTATCTGCTTGTCATAGGCGGATTTTATGTTCTTCTCCGCTTTGGCAAAAATCTCTTCATCCTTAATTATCTGGGAGCATTGATAAACCATAATATATTTCAGAGCCTGAGCCGAACGCTGGGTGTCTATGTCGAAGGTCCTTATAGAATCCACTTCCGTATCAAAAAGCTCTATTCTGTAGGGCAAATCATTGTCCGGGGTGAAGATATCAATTATTCCCCCTCTTATGCTGAATTCTCCAACCCTTTCAACCATAGAAACACGTTCGTATCCCATGAGAAAGAACTTCTCCTTCAGCTTCTCTGGTTCTACATCCTGTCCGCACTTTATCTCTATAAGGTTTTCGATGAATATCTCCTTGGGCGGAAGTTTCTTGATGGCTCCCGTAACAGGAGCTATAATAACGGCAGGCTCCTTGTCCGTAACCCTCTTAAGTATCTTCATTCGCTCCAGAAGCTCATCGTTGCTCTTGGCCTCATACTGGATGGTAGTCTCTTCCTCCGGCGGCAAAATGTATATGCCCGAGGAATCAAAAAAAGAAAGGTCTGCAGCTAATCGCTTGGCCCTATTCAATGTAGGCACCACAATCAGACTCTGACCTCTTTTTTCTTTCAGTATTTTAGCTATTATCGGTGCTGTTCGTCCCTCCGCAGCACCGGTTATATTAATCATTCCCTTGCTGCTCACTGTCGTCCTCTCTTCTTGATGTCGTTCTTGTATTATATTCATTCATTGCCTTGTCTATTCCATCGGTTATTATGGAAAGTGCGGCATTGGCAGCTTTGCACACGGCATCCTCCAGGGACTTCTTATCACCCTTGCCTATTCTCCCCGTAACGAATTCCTTCCAGTCCAGCCCGCCGCTCTTGCCTATTCCTATTCTTATCCTTGGGAATTCCTCGGTCTGAAGCTGATATATGACGGATTTCATTCCGTTGTGACTGCCAGCGCTACCCTTTTTTCTCACGCGCAAGGCTCCCGTTTCAAGGTCCAGGTCATCGTAAACGACTATAAGCTCTTGTGGCTCTATACCATAATAATTCACCACCTGCCGCAGGGATTCTCCGCTGAGATTCATGTAAGTCTGGGGCTTGACTAAAATAACTTTTTGGTCGGAGATGATGCCATCTCCGACCAAAGCCTTATGCTTTATCTTATTTACCTTTATGCCGTTTTTCTCTGCAATATAGTCAATAGTTAGGAAGCCCATGTTATGACGAGTGCGCTCGTATTTTTTACCAGGATTCCCAAGACCTGCGATTACAAACATATACGCTGATTGCCTTTCTCTTAATCAAATAATTTGCTTATTGAACCGTTGGTGAACACTCTCGTCATAGCCTCTGCGAAGAGAGGTGCTACGGACAGTATCTTCATCTTATCTATCTTCTTTTCATCTGGGATAGGAACCGTATTGAGGATTACCAGCTCTTCAATAGCTGAGTCCTCTATTCTCTCGATTGCAGGTCCTGAAAGAACTGCGTGAGTTGCACAGGCTCTTACACTCGCCGCACCTAAATCCCTGAGTGCATTGGCGGCGTTTGTAATGGTGCCGGCTGTATCTATCATATCGTCAATAAGTATGCAATTCTTGCCCTCTATATCTCCGATGATGTTCATTATTTCGCTCTTGTTAGGCTCAGGTCTTCTCTTATCCACTATGGCAATAGGCGCATTGAAAGGCTGTGCCATGTTCCTAGCTCTTGTAACGCTTCCGTGGTCAGGAGAAACTATCACTATGTTTTCAAGGCCCTTCTCTACAAAGTACTTTGACAATATAGGCATTCCGATAAGATGATCCATAGGTATGTCAAAGTATCCCTGAATCTGTGCAGCGTGCAGGTCCATAGTCAGTACTCTGTCAGCCCCTGCAGCGACGATAAGATCTGCAACAAGCTTAGCTGTGATCGGATCTCTAGCTTTAGCCTTCCTATCCTGTCTTGCATATCCGTAATAAGGTATAACAGCATTGATTCTACCCGCAGATGCCCTCTTCATGGCATCTATCATTATGAGCACCTCCATAAGATTATCATTTACCGGATTGCAGGTGGACTGAATGATATAGCAGTCCAACCCTCTGACTGTCTCCCACAGATTAACGGATATCTCTCCGTCGCTGAATTTGTTCACGGTTGCCCTTCCCAAGGGTTTGCCCATGATAGACGCGATTTCTTCCGCCAACTCCAGATGTGAGTTTCCTGCAAACACCTTATAATTTGAAAATGCGCTGTTTTTCATTTGTTTCTCATACCTCCGTTTTTTCTTTGTTGTTATGTAATATTATTTCTTTAATATTCCTCTTCGTTTTACCCAACCTTCAAGTGACTTTCCCTTTGCCCTCGCAACGTACAGCGCCCCTTCGGGGACGTCTGTTGTTATGGTGCTTCCTGCCGCAACGTATGCGTCTTTACCTACGCGGACAGGTGAAATGAGATTGGCATTGCAGCCTATAAAGGCTCCATCCTCTACAACGGAACGATATTTTTTGCTGCCGTCATAGTTTACGAAAACCACCCCGCAGCCCAGGTTTACTCTCTCGCCTACATCTGAATCCCCCACGTATGTTAGATGAGATGCCTTGGCGCCATCGGAGAGCTTGGAATTCTTTATTTCAACAAAATCACCTACTCTGCATCCATCGCCTATATCGCAGTTAGGCCTAATGTAGGCGAAAGGTCCTACCGTTGTGCCATTTCCTATTTTGCTTTCCAGGATAACGGAACTCTGAACGATAGTATCATGGCCGATATGTGAGTCCTTTATTCTCGTATTCTGTCCGACAGTGCAATTTTCTCCTATGGTAACATCGCCCTCTATGACAACGCAGGGATATATTTTAGTTCCCTTGCCAATTTTCACACCTTCATCGATATATGCCATCTTCAGGTCCACAAAATCGACGCCGGCCTCCATGTAGGCCAAATTCCTCTCTATCCGTGCCTTTTCCTTTTCCTCGTATTCCGCAAAATTCATAAGCCTCCTAAAACCTCCTGTCCTTTTCAAGAATCATTTCTCCCACCTTGTATATGTCCCCGGCTCCCATAGTTATTACAAGGTCACCCTCCTCAGCGTTGTTATACACGAAGTTGGCAATTTCTTCAAAGCCCTCAAAGAAATATACTTCCTTGGTCGGATTGTGCTCCTTGATTTTATTCATCAATGTCTTGGAGCTTATCTTGTAGATATTCTTCTCTCTGGCTGCGTATATCTCCGCCAGCACTATCTTGTCAGCCTCGTCAAAGGCCGTGGCAAAATCGTCGAGAAGTGCCATAGTTCTGGTGTATGTGTGTGGCTGGAACAGGCACCACAGGTCGTTGTGCTTCATGTTCCTTACCGCAGACAAGGTCGCCTTGATTTCAGTAGGATGGTGAGCGTAGTCGTCTACTATCTTCATTCCCGTATAGGTATTCCCCAGCACATCGAATCTGCGCTGAGTTCCTTGATAATTTTCCAGTGTCTTCTTGATATCCTCTACAGAAACTCCCAGTATGTGACAGCATGCGAATGCCGCCAGAGCGTTGAGGATGTTATGTTCTCCCGGCACCGAAAGCTCTATTTCGCACAGAACCTTATCGCCGGCGTAGAGTTTGAACTTCGGCATACCTTCGTTATTGAAGTCTATGTCCTCAGCGTGATAATCGCAGCTCTCGTTAAGGCCAAAGGTTATAGCATTAGGAATATCCTCTATGACTCTGTTGACAAAAGGATTGGCGTCGTAAGCGATAACTACTCCGTCTTCGGGCACCAGTCTGGCAAATTTATCGAAGGAATTGGCTATATGCTCCACATCCTTGAAATAGTCCAGATGGTCCGAATCTATATTCAGTATTATCTCTATTTTTGGCTTCAAGTTAAGAAAGCTGTCCATGTATTCGCAGGCTTCCGTGACAAAATAATCGTTTTTACCTACGTACACGTTACCGTCAATTTCGGAAAGATTGCCGCCTATAAGTATAGTCGGTTCCTTCTTTGCTTCCTTCAGAATCAAAGAAACCATAGAGGTCGTGGTCGTCTTACCGTGAGTACCTGAAATAGCTATGCTATTATCGTATTCATCCATCAGCGCTCCCAGAGCCTGCGCTCTTGTAATTGCCGGGATTCCAAGCTCCGTCGCCTTTGCAAGCTCAGAGTTGTCTCCCCCTATAGCCGATGAATAAATAACAAGGTCAACACCTTCCACATTCTTCGCTCTATGGCCTAAAAATATATTTGCTCCGTCGTCAATGAGTTTTTCTGTTATTTCACTTTCTCTCATATCGGAACCGGAAACTTCATATCCTCTTGACATCAATATCTCTGCCACCGCGGATAATCCTATTCCCCCTATTCCGATACAATGTATTTTTTTATAATCCGATAGATTCACCATGATTATGCCTCCATATTTATAGATATCAGGATTATACCATAAATGCTACAAAAAATGCGGTAATATTGCAAAAAAATATGATTAAGAGAAATTGACAACTAACCTTAATAACTATAAGATTATATTGTCCGAAGGGAGGTACTGTATGAAAAGAAGCCAAAGGGTAGGTGCTATATGTCAAATACTGACCGAGCACCCAGATAAAGTATTCGGTCTAAAATACTTCTGTGATAAGTTCTCTGCCGCCAAGTCCAGCATAAGCGAAGACATAAGCGACGCCAAGGAGGCCATCAGAATAAGCGGATGCGGATACATAGAGACTATTTCCGGCGCATCAGGCGGAGTGAAATATGTTCCGGACATATCCGAAGAAAAGATAAAGGAGATTCAAGAAGAGCTCTGCGCTCTCCTTCAGGAGAACAACCGCATACTTGGTGGGGGCTTTCTTTACACGTCAGACATAATGTACAACCCTGCCGTCGTAAAGGGCATGGCTCAAATATTTGCAAAGAAATTCAGAAAGTCAGGTGCCGATTATGTGGCTACGGTGGAAACCAAGGGAATACCTCTGGCATTCATGACAGCTCAGCTGCTGAATATTCCGTCCATCGTAATAAGACGTGAGACCAAAATATCTGAGGGTGCTACCGTCAGCATAAATTATTTCCCCGGCTCATCGGAGAGACTCCAAAAAATGTCTATATCAAAACGTGCTGCGGCTCCCGGTTCAAAGGTTCTGATAATAGATGACTTCATGCGCGGCGGAGGTAGTATCAAGGGTATTGCCGAAATAATGTCTGAAGTGGATATCCATGTTGTGGGCATAGGGGTGGCTATTGCCAGCATAGAGCCGAAGAACAAAAAAGTTAACGAATATTTCCCTATTCTGTACCTAGGAGAGGTAAATGAAAATACTAAGGAAATCAACGCTAGCCCAAATTATCTGATTTTTTAAAAAAAATCTTGCTTATTCAAATTGTTCTATTGTATAATGTTAGTGTTATAATAAGTTTTACGGCACGAAAGGCGGTACAAAATGAATATTACTGACGTAAGAATTAGGAAGGTAAATGACGAGGGGAAAATGAAAGCTGTTGTTTCCATAACCTTTGATGACGAGTTTGTAGTTCATGATATCAAAATAATCGAAGGTCAAAACGGTTTATTTATTGCTATGCCAAGCAGGAAAATGGGAGAAGGGGATTTTAGAGACATCGCTCATCCGTTGGTTTCTGAAACAAGAAACAAGATAAGGGATGCCATCTTTGAAGAATATGAGAAGGTATTAGCTCAAAAAGCGGTGGAAGCCGAGGAATCATCTGTAGAATAATGAGGAAAAAGCCCGATGAAGAAATCATCGAGCTTTTTTATTTCTCTTATTTGTTCAACTCACATTAACACGCTTATTTATCAAAAGTCCACTTGATTGGCAACTAGAATATTACTGCTACGTCAGTTTCTCCACAAAAATGCGACAGAATAGCACGTCACCTTTTCCTTATTCATTATTTGATTTTAACGTCTAATGTAATGTCCAGCTTAGCTGCATATTCAAAAAACTTATCAACCTGCTCGTCAGTAAGCATATCTGATGAGATAACGCCCGCCTGACCCTTAAAGTCGTCATTAAGGAACATTTCCGAATAGAGATATCCGCTCTGTCCTGTCAGGTACATTTCGCCGGTCATCTTAGCTCTTTCAAATGATTCAACAAATCCCGGAGCTGATACGTGTACTTCAACGAGTGTATCCTTGCCTGCCTTCTTTCCGTATGATTCAATAACCATGCATCCTGAGTCAACTGCCATTCCCTCGTCAATGAATGACTTGATTTCGTCTTCATACTTAGGGGCATGCGGAACGTGAGCCAAAACGAATTCGAACGGGCTGATCATCATGTTCTGGAATTCTTCCTTCTCATGCTTCAGAAGTCCAGCCTCATAGAGAGGTTTTGCGAAATCCATACCTGCACCTGCATACTTGAAGTAAGCATTCTTGCAACCCTTGAAGTATTTATCGTAGTTAAAGCCATAGTGCAGTGGTTCGTCATGGCAGTGTTCTCTGAATGTGATTTCCTCATCCATGTAGTCATACTGTCTCTTCAAATCTCTTCCGAAGGCAGGGGTGTTGATGAATTTGCCATCTTCCCATGCGACAGCCATATCACTCATGTCGTTCAGAGCTGTTACAGGTGACCACCAAAACGGCTGGAATCTCTTGGCGATTGCGCCTTCCCATACGAAGTTGTAGATTGTATCGCATGAGTCGAGATATCTCATTGAATGTCTTGTTGCTGCACAGATAAGTCCAGGCGCCGCACCAGTTCCGAAAACCGCCAACTTGCCTATTTCTTCAAACTTAGGTCCGTAGATCTTGTACATTGCGTTCAGACTTCTCCACCACTTTGTAGCTGCAGGGTCTTCAAACTTCGGTTCTGATGCAGGATTATGGAATTCACTGTCAATCCACATCTGGTCGAGTGAAATAGTTCCTGCATAATCCTGATAATCCGCCTTGATTGCCAGTGTTGCATCGAGAACATTTTCTGTGCATTCCAATGGAAGTGCGTTTATTATCAGATCAGCACCCTCACCTGCTGCGATAATGCTGTTTACATCGTGAGCATCAACCTTTACGCCCTTTGCTTTTGTCAAGTCTTTTACGATAATATTTACGGCGTCTATGTCATAGTCCGCACAAATGATTTCGCTTACTTTAGCTTCTTCGTCAAGTCTCTTTGCTGCTGCACTACCCTGTGCGCCAACGCCTAATACTAATACTTTCTTACCCATTTTTTCACCTCTATAATTCTTTAACCTTTGTTTCGGTTGTGATGTTGAGTTCAGCCGCATATTCAAAGAACTTATCACATTCCTCAAATGTCAGCATATCTGTTGAAATCAGTCCCGAACGTCCTTTGAAGACGTCATTGATAAACATCTTTGAAAACAAATATCCGCTCTGTCCTGTCAGGTACATTTCTGCAGTGATTCCTGACAGTTGGAAGGATTCAATCAGTCCCGGAGCTGCTACATGCATTTCAACCAGAACATCCTTGCCGTCCTTCTTTCCGTATGCTTCGACTACCATGCAGCCTGAGTCCAGTTTGAGCCCTTCGTCGATTATTGCCTTGATCTCTTCCTTGAATTTAGGTGCAGGCGGAACATGACTCATTATAAAATCAAATGAAACGATTTTATTCCCCCGAAATTCTTCTTCCTCGTGATTTAAGAGTCCTGCCTCATACAGCGGGCAAGCGAAGTCCATTCCATCGCCTGCATACTTAAAGTAAGCATTCTTGCAGCCCTTGAAATATTCTTTCGAGTTAAAACCATACTGTACCGGTTCATCATGACAATGTTCTCTGAAAATAATTTCCTCTCCCATATAATCATACTGACGCTTAATGGGTCTTCCGAAGGGAGACGTGTTTATAAACTTGCCGTCTTCCCATGCAACTGCCGGATCGCACATGTCTGTCATTGCTGTAATCGGCGACCACCAGAAGGGCTGGAATCTCTTAGGCGATACACCTTCCCAAACGATGTTGTAAATCGTATCGCAGGAATCCAGATATCTCATTGTTTCTCTGGTTGCTGCACAGATAAGTCCAGGTGCTGAACCTGTTCCGAACAAAGCAAGCTTACCGATTTCCTCAAATTTAGGCCCATATACCTTATACAGGTACATGTAACTCTTCCACCAGTTTAATGTTTCCTCTTTAAGTCCTTCCGGTTCTGGGTATTTCTTGCTGAGTTCGCATGCATCCCACAGGTCTGCAATCTGGTCAGTGCCATTGTAGTCCTGATAGTTTGCCTTTACCTTGAGTGTCGCATCCAGTACATTATGGTTGAATGTCAGTGCGAGTGCGTTTAGAATCAGATCACACCCTTCTGCAACTTTCACTATGCTGTCAACGTCTGTTGCATCAACCTTTACTGCCTTTGCCTTTTTCAAATCCAAAACAAGCTCTTCTACTGCAGACAAGTCATAATCTGCACAGATAATTTCGCTGACACCCGGGTCAACATCTAGTCGTTTTGCTGCTGCACTACCCTGTGCGCCGGCACCAAGCACTAATACTTTTTTCACATTTTCACCTCCACTTTCTTTTATTATCCGGCGATACATATACAATGACAGTAGCTGTTTTTTATGAATATGCGTGTCAATTTGCTGAAATTTGACATCTTTTTAAATATGAGTTACTATATCTGTATGATACAATACAAAGTAGACGAGTTATCAATTGAATACCGTAGCGGTTTCAACTATAAGGCTGAGCTTTGCCGAATCAGGTGCACTGTCCCCCATGTTCATCCCTATGACCTGGAACTTGTGTACTGTTTGGACGGTACTATTACCTTGGTATCCGGTGAGCAAATTTTTAAACTTGAACCCGGGAGCCTTTTTTCGGTTGACTATAATGAATGTCATTACATGTGTTCTGATGAACCCGCACTGGTTTTGATTTTGCATATTGACTTGCGCAAGGTTTACATAGACTGGGAATTACTACGCTACCGAATCTTCACCTGCGAGTCTACGCATTGCTTTCCATATCAGCAGAATGCGATGGATAGACTGAAGGACTTGATTCTGGCACTTTCGTCCGCGCAGTTTACATCAAGTGCTTCTGCTGAAGATACTGCAAAACCTGTGGATAAGATTATTGAAGTTATGATCCGCTACTTCGATTGGTTTAATTATGAGAATCCTGATGAGTATATTAATCCTGATTTGCATGACCGATTCTATCGCTCTCTAGAGTACTGCATCATAAACTACAAGAAAAAGATATCTGCATCTGACCTGGCCACTAAGGAGCATATAAACCCGAATTACTTCTCCCAATTCCTTGCTACAACTGTATTTAATAGTTTCAGCTACATGATTAAATTTGTGCGTTGTTTTAATGCAGAACATCTGCTTTTGCAAACAGATATGCCAAATTATGAAATAGCCTATTCTGTCGGATTTTCTGATCCCAAGTATTTTTATTCATCATTTGAATACTGGTGGCACAGATCTCCGAAAGAACACAGGCAGATGTACCAAAATCAGTTCGAAATTTGCAAAAAAATAGAAAACGGTTTCGAAACCGTATCTGATTCCGAAGCCGTGCCTATCATAGAAAAGTATATCAGTCGCTGGCATCTCATAAAAATACTGAGATAACATACTATTTACTCAATATTCATTACTCTTATCAAGTTGGTAGTTCCCGAAACCTGCAGCGGCATTCCTGCGCTCAACACTATAGAATCACCTTTTTTCAGCAAATTCATTCTTCTTATACCTCCCAGAGCTTCATCCACAAGCTTATCCCAGTCATCGCTGAACTTAGTCAGCACAGGATATACACCTCTTGTCAGCGCCTGCTGGTGGTATGTCTTATCATAAGGCGTTGCTGCTATAATAGGTTGCGCCGGCTTGTATTTTGCCATCATTTCCGCCGTATATCCCGAGGTGGTAACTGCAACCACAGCTCCTGCATTTATGTCTCTTGCTGTAGTGCATGCTGCATGTCCCATAGCATTGGAAACATCTTTCTCATTGGTTTCCACTTCCAGATACTTGTACTGGTTGACTTCCTCTGCATCAAGCTCAGCCTGCTTAACTATCTTTGCCATAGTCATGACAGCTTCTACAGGATATTCTCCTGCTGCACTTTCTCCCGAAAGCATAACTGCCGATGTTCCGTCAAATACTGCATTAGCAACATCCGTTATTTCCGCTCTTGTGGGAGCCGCCTCAGTCATCATAGATTCTAGCATCTGGGTTGCCGTTATTACAGGCTTCCCTGCCTTGCAGCAGGCCTTGATGAATTTCTTCTGTATTCCCGGAAGTCTTTCAAAATCCACTTCAACACCCATATCTCCTCTGGCAACCATGATGCCGTCCGATAACTGCAGTATTTCCGAGAAATTGTCTATTCCTTCCGTGTTTTCTATTTTTGAAATTATCTTTATCTTCTCTCCACCGTTACTGCAGAGAAGATTTCTCAGCTCTCTCACATCGTCTCCGCTCCTGACAAATGAGGCAGCTACATAATCCACATCCATCTTTATGCCAAACAAAATGTCCTGTCTGTCGTTTTCACTAATGTATTCAAGGTCAAGGGACTTGTCAGGAATATTTACGCCCTTTCTGTTGCTTACCTTACCTCCGGTTACTACGGTACAAATAATATGGCTGCCAGAGACTTCCTTTACGGTAAGCCTTACCCTGCCGTCATCTATGAGTATCGCCGTAGATGGATGAAGTTGCCCGGGGAGGTCTTTATAGGTAATGGCTACGCGCTCTCTTGTGCCGGAGCAGTCTTCTGTGGTCAGAGTAAAGGTGTCGCCCACCTCAAGAAATTCCTTCCCGTTGGCAAAATCCTTAAGCCTGATTTCCGGGCCTTTGGTATCAAGCATTACAGCCGCCGGAATGCGAAGGTCGTCCCTTACCTTCCTAAAAGTTTCTATCTTTTCCCTGTGCTCCTCATGGGTACCGTGAGAAAAATTCAATCTCGCTACATTCATTCCTGCCTCTAGCATTTTTCTCATGGTGTTTTCATCTGAGCTGGCAGGTCCCAACGTGCAAACTATTTTAGTTTTTTTAAGCAAATCATTCTCCTTATCTTATTCGTAGTAGAACCCTGTGTTGGGATCTGAATATTCTTCTATCCTTGTGTTATATGCATCCATAGCTTCTTCCTCATGAGCAAGAATGTCCTCTCCGCCGCACTCTCTCAACATCCACTTTGCAAAGGGTGGGCTGAGTATGGTCAAAGGTCCTATGATGTAGGTAGCCATGAAATTGTTGACGCGTATTCCTTCTCCCTTTTCATCAGGGTTTATTCCTGGCCCTCTGACAGTATTAAAAAGAGGCTCTTTCCGGCTCTCTTCACTGTCCCAATAGGAGTGAGTGAACTGGCTCTTGTATCCTACTATGGTCATACCTTCAAACTCCCCTATATAAAGGGAATTGAATCTGCTCATCATGTCGCGTCTGGCCACCGTATCGAATATACCAAGGCACTGAACAACCGTGCCGTCCTTATCCTCTATGGTCTTGCCGAAGACCTCCAAGGCGTTGCCCGTTATAAGGAATCTTCCGCCCTCGTCTATAAGCTGACATATTCTGTTCTTATACTGTCTCAGCTTTTCAATAACTATAGGCTGAGAATTCTCCGTCATGGTTCCCATATATATCAGATCCGGTTCCTCTGTAAGAAAAAGCGGTTCCTCTGTCAATGCCGTTTCCACCACCTGGATTTCCGGATATGACCACTTTAAAAATCTAATGTTTCCCAGCTCCCCGTATAGATTGCAAACCTCGGGAAAAAGCACCTCTATCTTCATAGTTTCTCCCCTCCTTCACAATTTTTCAATACAGTTCTCATCTTGCCTATCACCCTGTCTTTAAGGTCCAGAGAATCGGTGCCGTAAAGCACGTAAATGTTATCGCCTTCAAAGAGTTCAAGCTCCTGAGGCGTATCCATTTCCTTCTCACACCAGGAAATCCTGGATTTCTCGATTCCCGCCAAGAGCAACCTCAGCCTATAATCCTTGGCTCTAGGTCCGCAGACTACGATATTCTTTATACTGTCGTCCTTAAGCAGTTCAAAATCGCAATCATAGAGCCAGCATGTGTTTTCCGACCATGTGGCGGCATCGCTGTAATTGTTGTTCATCAACACAATTTCTTTTTCTCCCGGCTGAATTGACAGATACTCAAACACCCTGGATACTGCGAAGGCATTCCTGTCCTTCGCCAGCATCATGTAGAGAGTCTTATCTGCGTATTCCTCAAAATCGTATCTGCTGCCTATTATATTGATGCTGCTCATAAACTCTTTGACTCTTTCCCTGGAATACCCCATTTCCAGCAGAAGAGCAACCACACACACTACGTTGTAGATATTGTATACGCTGTCGTTAAGTAACCTGTAGGTTTCTTCACCACTTGAGTCCTTAATATTTATGGTCATGTTGACCTTATCCGTTTCGCATCCCGCATAATCATACTCAGGAGCCTTAAGGCCACAGGCGGGACAGTAGGCCTTGCCTATGTGACCGTATCTAAGGTACTCGTACTCCAACCTGTGGTGACAATTTGGACATATCTGAAAATCCTGTATAAGATTTTCGCATTTTTCCAGATCCGTATCCATTCTCTCTATGCCGTAGTATGCTCTGTCATTTTCAGGAGCTACATTGGCGCAGAAAAAGTCGTCTGCATTGAGTATGAGCTTCGTTGTTTTTGGCATATATCTGGTCAAAATTTCTGAGATGTATTCAGGATGTCCATTTCTCATTATGGAATCCCTGGAAAGATTGGTTATTACCATATAGTCCGGCACCATAAAAGGATATATCCTCAGAGCGGAACGTTCATCTATCTCGAAAACGCCCCATTCCTTCTTGCATCTTCCTGTTAAGCTTGCATTCTGGATGAGACTCGTAGCTATTCCTGAATTTATATTTGAGCCTGCTTTGTTATCTGCAATGCTCTTGCCGTCTATGGTCAGAGCATCGAGAATCATATTGGTTACCGTAGTTTTGCCGTTGGTTCCCGTGACAGCCACTACCTTCTTCGGCTTGCCTATATGCTTCATGAACTGAGGACAAATTTTGATAGCTACCACTCCCGGAAAATTCGTACCGTTATGTCTTGTAACCTTCAATGCAATAACAGAAATTTTCGCAATCCACAGCGCTGCTATAAATCTTAATTTTTCCATGTTAATGACTTCCTTTCGCTGCTGTGCCAATCACTATTTATACTTGAATTCAGGAATGTATTTAGCGATGGTAGGCATGATGCCGATTCCACCCGGAGTTTGTCCTGGAAGCTGCCAGAAGTCGTGAGCACAGTAATCGTTACCCTCTATGATAACAGGCCCGTTAGGAGTTATAGCCACATCCCAGCCTATATATCTTATCTGAGGCACAACGAGAGCCGCCTTTTCCGCAAACCTCAATGCCTCAATGGCGTAAGGCACCTTCATGCCAACTAAAGGTGTGTCGCTGTAAGGGTGCTTAGTATAGTGAATCCCTGCTGTAGTCAGCCCTGAATGTGCAGGAAACATGAATTTTCCGGTTTCCAGATCCAGGGGTCCGTGGAGTCCATAATTATCCACTACACGGCCGTTTATTCCCATCTTGAATACGGCATATATGGCATGAGGTACGCCCTTGCCGTCAATTATGGTTATTATCCTAAGAGTGTTGACGGAATAAGGATATATCTTAGCAATGTCAGGGTGGTTCTCAATAACGTCTTCAATAGTTCCGAAGCCCTGCTTCTTAACGTACTCATAAAATTCTTCCCCATCCTTAAAATCTTTCATCTCAAGTTTCTCGCATCCTATTCCGCAGGACAGGTTCTTCATCTTGGCAAACACCTTTTCCCGGGTTTCAAAGAAGCTTATGATATCTTCCTTTGTTGCCGTTTCTATATCCAAGCATTCTCTTCCGATAAAATCCTTGAACAGCTCATTGAACTCATTCTTATTATCAACAAGATGAGAAGCACTCTGATCGTTCATAAACATTATGAACTTCTTGCTTCTGAATCGCGTCATATAGGTATCTCTCTGCTCGTGCTTAAGGTCCCAAAACTCAAATATCACGTAATCATTGTAGCCGGCCTTGTACCTTATCATGCAGTTGATTATATCGAAGAAAAGAAATAGGCTGTTTTTACCGGACCTTTCATGGGCTGTCTTCACCACATTAAAAAATCTACCCAAGCTAGCATCTCGTATTACTCTTTTGTAATATTGAACTTTATTCTCCACAAATTTCCCTCCATTCAGTATATATGATGTGAAATTCCATAATAAAATATTATACCATGTTTAGTAATTCATTACCATAATAAAAAGTTGCTCTTTTATCAACAAAAAAGTCGTTCACTATAAGAACGACTTGGTTTTATAATTGGCTAGGGTAGCAGGATTCGAACCTGCGCATGATGGAATCAGAATCCATTGCCTTACCGCTTGGCGATACCCCAATAAAGAAAATGGGGTGGATAGTGGGATTCGAACCCACGCATAACGGAGCCACAACCCGCTGTCTTAACCACTTGACTATACCCACCATATAAAATTGGAGGCGACACCCGGATTTGAACCGGGGAATAAAGGTTTTGCAGACCTCTGCCTTACCACTTGGCTATGTCGCCTAAATGGCGATCCGGAACGGGCTCGAACCGTCGACCTCCAGCGTGACAGGCTGGCATTCTAACCAACTGAACTACCGGACCGCATTTGGTGGGCG
>JAAZCE010000040.1 GCA_012513435.1 Clostridiales bacterium | reverse complement strand
TTGCGGAAGCAAGCAAACTCTATGCGGTGACTATAGCGAGGAGGTCACACCTGTTCCCATACCGAACACAGAAGTTAAGCTCCTTAGCGCTGATGATACTTGGTGGGCGACTGCCTGGGAAAGTAAGACGTTGCCGCTTTTGCAAAAAGCGAGACCAGAAAGGTCTCGTTTTTTTAGTTGTGAAGAAAGAGTTGCCGTTTTTGTAAACGTATTTTCGAGATTCCTGTTCTAATATTGTTTATATAGCTTATCAAATATAATAGGAGAAATCGTACATGTAAGAATGGCAACGATTAGTATAGTGCTTGACATTAATGGGGTTATTAAATTCATCTTTAATGCAATGGTGCTTGCTGCAATAATCAGGCTCATTCGTGCAGAAAGTAAAAATCCACCTGCGATTGCATTTTTAAAGGAGGTGACTTTTTTTAGTAACAATGCCGGTATGACTTTTGATAAAAATGCCATAATCAGCACAATTGGTATAGCATAAAGGCTTCTAGAATCATTGAAGACGGTAGATAAATCAAATTGGGAACCTGCATTCACAAAAAATACAGGAATAAAAAAACCATAACCGATGGCATCCATTTTCTCTCTTATTTTGTAGGCACCGTTTTTTGTGAGAAGGGATACAAGAAGTCCTGCGATGAACGCGCCCAGAATCATCTCGGCGCCTAAGATTTCAGTTAAAATTATAAAGCCAAGCAAGACAAAAAAGCTCAGTCTGATCATTATTTGACTTGTTCCATTCAAAAGACCGGTGATATTTTTGTGTAGCATAAATATTTTGCCTACAAAGTAAAGAATTATTGCCGCAATAAATATAAGACCCACAACCAACGTTTTATACATTTCACCTGTAGCACACCATGAAAAATAAATTGTAATCAGTAGCATTGTTGTAATATCTGCAACGAGTCCGCAGAGAAGGACGTTTTGGCCGTAGTCTGTATCAAGAATACCTTTTTCTTTAAGAATCGGTACGACTATCCCCAGCGAAGTAGTCGATAGAAGTAGTATGAGCATAATGAAGTCGGATTCCAAGCCTATGAGTAAGAGTATGGAACAAAGGCCGCAGTTGACGATAATAGTTCCTATAAATGAGAGGACTGCCAGTGACAACGGATTAAAGCTGCCTTTATTGTTTTTACCGATTACGGAATCTATGTCTACTTCCATCCCCGATAAGAACATTAATATTCCGAAGCCTAAGTTTGATAAAAATTCAATGCTGGCGCTTTCGTTTATTAAATCAAAACCGGTTTGGCCTATTATAATGCCTCCTATTATTTCTCCTACTATAATTGGAATAGCTACAAACTTAATTCTTTTCAGAAGGAAAGGAATTACTACGGCAACTGCCATTATAATAAGTAAGGGTAAATAAGATTGTAGGTCGTTCATTGCGTTCACTTCCTTTTGTAAATTATTGCAATACTAAAAGTCACACAAACAAAAAGGGGCATCAGAGCCAAGACTCTGACGCCACCTTATCTACAGTTTAAGGATTCCTTACCACAGAAAAATACTTGGCAATAATCCTGTCCTTTGTTGTTTGAATCACAGTGATTATCTTTCTTTATTATACACTTAAAAAACAACTATTCAAGTAATAAAAATGTATACTTAATGAATTCTTAAAGAATTACACTATTTCATATTAAAACTTTTCATGTCATAATAGGGTCGGAGGATGACAAAGAATGTATAACATATTAATATGTGACGATGAGAAAGACATTGTCTCCGCGTTAAAGATCTATCTTGCAAGTAATGATTACAATTTATATGAGGCCTATAACGGGAAAGACGCCCTTGATATCATTGAAAAAAACCATATCCACTTGGTGCTTCTCGATATAATGATGCCTCAAATGAATGGAATACAGGTTCTCAGCATAATGCGTGAGAATCGGAACATCCCTGTTATATTTCTGACCGCTAAGAGCGAGGATACGGATAAAATTTTGGGACTCAATATTGGAGCAGACGATTACATAACCAAGCCATTTAATCCTGTGGAGCTTATTGCCAGAGTAAAATCACAGCTCAGACGTTATATGGAATTAGGTTCAGCACCCTTAAAAAAGAATATCGTGAAAATCGGGGATATTGAGCTGGATGATATGGCCAAAGAAGTTTTGCTCATGGGGGAAGCAACAAATCTTACCCCTAAGGAATATGGAATCTTAAAATTCCTCATGCAAAATCCGGGTAGGGTTTTTTCTCCCAGAGAGATTTATCGTACCGTATGGGAAGAAGATGCTTTTGGGGCAGAGGGGACGGTAGCAGTTCATATACGTCACCTGCGCGAGAAACTTGAGATAAACCCGGAACAGCCTCGTCATTTAAAAGTCGTATGGGGACAGGGATATAAAATGGAGTGAGGTGTAATGAAATGGAAAATATAAAGAGAAGTTTAGCCCTTAAAGTAGCCGCATATATAATTATGGTTGTTTGTGCCGGATTGACCGTGCTCGCTTCCATAGTGGCGATTATCAATATAGATTATGAATGGTATTCCAAGAGCAAGAAAACGGCAAGTCAGGATATTTACCGTGAAACGGCCTTTTATGGAGGGCGGATATTAGCCAATAAGATAATTGAGGGTGATTCTTCCAAAGGATATTTCTACTTAACAGATGAAGAACTTTTGGAAGGGGAGAATTCCTCGACAGAATTTGGATATGTGATAACGGTTTATGATGGAGCGGAATTCGGCTTGAACCCCGCTGATGACGGAACAGCTATTATAAGACAGTGTAATCAGCAGTTAAAGAATACGGAAAGCACATACACCCAGAGGCTTGAACACGACGCCTTTAAAATAGACGTATTTTTAGGAGATATGGACAGTGATACAGGAGTTCCTACGGAGATATCATCGGTATATAATCGCTTCAATGATATATATAACTACAGAAATATTGCTCTTGCAACAGCTATAATAGGATTTATTGCCGCAATATGTATCTTTATCTTCCTGGCCACTACTGTAGGCAGGAGAAGGCCGGAAGATGGTGGGAATAATGAGCCGGAAGGGAAACAGTCATTTATAAAACGATTGCCCATGGACGTGATAGTTGCTGCTGCTGTATTTATATCAATGTTTGTGGGATATTCGAGCGATGGTATAAGCTTATATGATAATTATGACGTAGCAATTGCTGCTATTATTATTACTACTGTAGCCCTTGTTGTCCTGGTGTCGGGATTTCTGCTTTTATTTATATGCAAGGTTAGGATGGGCAGATGGTGGGAAAGTGCACTTATATACAAGCTTCTGATGATTTTTAAATGGATGGCGCTAAAAGTGGTTCGTCTTTTGGAGAATGTGCATTTAGTGTGGAAGACGGCCTTGATTCTTCTAGTAGGCTTGTTAATAAATCTATTTATTATCCTGCTATATGGTGCAGGATATGGCGGCTCGAATGGCGGCGCATTACTGTTATGGTTTGTTGGAGCCGTGGTAACGGCAGCAGCAGTTTTTTATACAGCACTGGGTATGAGGAAGCTTAAGGATGGAGGCAAGCGGCTTGCCGAAGGCGAGCTGGATTATAAGATCGATAAAAAGGGCTTGTTTTTAGATTTTGCGGAACATGCAGATAACCTGAACAGTATAGGGCAGGGAATTTCAAAGGCCGTATCTGAAAAAATGAAAAGCGAAAGGTTCAAAACAGAGCTTATCACAAACGTTTCTCATGATATCAAAACGCCATTAACATCGATTATCAATTATGTTGATTTTCTTAAAGACGAAGATATAAGCGGTGAAAAGTCTAAAGAGTATATAGAGGTGCTGGATAGGCAGTCTCAGCGATTAAAGAAACTGACCGAGGATTTAGTGGAGGCTTCAAAAGCTGCTACGGGAAATGTCAAGATGAATATGGAGCCTTGTAAGATTGGTATGCTAATGACCCAGAGCATGGTGGAATATGAAGAAAAGGCACAAGAGGCAGATATTAATTTGGTAATGAAGTTACCTGATGATGAAATCAAAATATTTGCAGACGGAAGAAGCATGTGGAGAGTGTTTGATAACCTTCTGAATAACATATGCAAATACACTCAGCCGGAGACAAGAGTATATCAAACTCTCGAAAAACGGGGAGGTAAGGCCATAATCATCTATAAAAATGTTTCCAAGTACGAGCTCAATATAACAGGAGATGAGCTTACGGAGAGATTCGTCAGAGGGGACAGCTCACGACATACAGACGGTAGCGGATTGGGCTTATCCATAGCACAGAATCTGATAGAATTGCAGGGCGGTAAATTCCATATAGACGTGGATGGTGATTTGTTCAAGATTACTATGGAATTTGATTTGAGGGACGAAGAGGAGCAGTCGTAAGACTGCTCTGTTTTTTAGTTAAGCTGCACAGTTGTTTTTTTGTTGGGCTGTGCAGCTGTTTTATGGTATAATTAATAAATTACAGATACAGATTATTTTAGACAAGAACAAGAGGGCGTTTTATGACATTTATAAGGTTACTATTCGTATTGCTGCTTTTGATACCCGTGGTTTTGTTCGCAGCTTACCTTTTGTATAAATCCGCTGAAGAATTCGCTGAATCGCGGGAAAAAGGAACACAGGGAAAAGAAACACAGAGAAGAAAAAGGAAGACTAAGAGATAACCATGGAAAAAGGATATTTTATTTCTTTTGAAGGAGTAGACGGTTCAGGCAAGTCTACTCAAATCAAAAAATTGAAGCAATATCTTGAGGGTCGGGGCTACCATGTGGTCTTAACTAGAGAGCCTGGAGGTACGGCTATAGGTGAAAAAATCAGGGATATTATTCTTGACCCCGAAAACAGTGATATGACAGACATGACGGAGGCCATGCTATACGCCGCATCGCGATCTCAGCATGTAAGCCGGGTCATTGAACCGGCTCTTGTTCAGGGAAAGATAGTCATCTGCGACCGCTTTGTGGATTCCAGTATTGCATATCAGGGTTATGGCAGGAAGTTAGGTGATTGCGTCGGTATCATCA
The DNA here is from genome assembly GCA_012513435.1 of Clostridiales bacterium. GTDB lineage: Bacteria > Bacillota > Clostridia > Peptostreptococcales > Anaerovoracaceae > Lentihominibacter. The sequence goes on along the minus strand of JAAZCE010000040.1, from coordinate 270,541 downwards.
ATGAATTTGTCATCGGAGAAAACCTGCCAGACCTTACGGTATGGATGAAGATAAAGCCCGAAATAACCTCTTCCAGGATGAAATACAGGCAGAAGGACAGGATAGAGCTGGAAGAAATTGATTTTCACCAAAGAGTTTACGATGGATATGAAAAACTTGAGAAGGCATTTCCACAAAGAATAATAGGAATCGATGCAACGAATTCCATCGATGATACCTACAAGGCTATAATAGACAGAGTTGAAATGCTGCTGAAGAGAAACGAGTAATTTTTGATATGCACTTTAAGAATCAATCAGAAAACGAAAAACTGGCGGCAAGGCTTAACAGAGTGGTAAAGGAAGACAGAATATCCCATGCATACATCTTTGAAGGAGATCACAGCATGGACAAGAGGTCATTTGCCAAAACCTTTGTAAAGGGAATACTTTGCCTCGAAGGCCGCGGAGAGAACTGCGGCAAATGCAACATTTGCGACAAGATTGACCATGGAAATCATGAGGACCTTATTTTAGTAGAGAATGAGTCCGGCTCCCTGAAGGATGCTCAGATTACGGAAATGCAGACAAGGCTTAAGACCATGCCCTTTGGGTCGAGAAATATAGTGATTGTTTCCGGGAGCGACGCCATGACGGGAAGGGCTCAGAATAGGCTGCTGAAAACTCTTGAAGAGCCTCCCGGAAAATCCGTAATAATTTTGCTTTCAGAGAATATGGAAAACCTGACACCCACAATACAATCTCGGTGTGTGAAGTACAGGCTCAATCACAAGAGTAGCCAGGACGGAGGCAAGCTCGGCGAAAAAGCCAGAAGGCTAATAGAAATGACTTTGAAAAAGAAGCCCTTTTACATGATAAAGAAAGAGGCAGAGCCTATTTTGAAAGATACAGAGGAAGTGGCTGCACTGCTGGACAGTATGCAGATGATTTACAGAGATATGCTATTGCAAGAGAGAAAGGGAATATCACTGTACAAAGATGACGATATCATGGATATGATATATGAAGTGGAAGAGGCGCGAAAGCAGATAAGACAGGGCGTTTCATCCTCATATGCCGTAAAAAATTTACTTTTAAAAATTGGAGGATAAATATGACTGATGTAGTTGGTGTAAAATTTAAAGGAGTAGGTAAGGTTTATTATTTCAGCCCCGGAAATATAGAGGTGGAGCCGGGAGATAACGTAATAGTCGAGACTGCCAGAGGCCTGGAATTCGGCAAGGTTACTATGGGAAAGACAGGGGTAAAGGAGTCGGAAATAGTTGCTCCCCTAAAAAGTATATTAAGGGTAGCAACCGAAAAGGACTGCAAAAAGCATGAAGAAAACCTTAAGAAAAAGAACGAGGCCTTAAGGCTTTGTCAGGAAAAGATAGATGCGCATAATCTTGAGATGAAGCTTATAGACGTTGAGTTTACCTTTGACAACAGCAAGGTGGTGTTTTACTTTACAGCTGACGGAAGGGTAGATTTCAGAGAGCTTGTAAAGGATCTGGCGTCCGTATTCAGAATGAGAATAGAACTCAGGCAGATAGGCGTGAGAGACGAAGCAAAAATGTTGGGCGGTGTGGGTAACTGTGGAAGAGGCCTGTGCTGCAATACATGGCTGTCTGATTTTGAGCCTGTATCCATAAAGATGGCTAAGGTTCAGAACTTATCCCTTAACCCAACGAAGATATCAGGTATATGCGGCAGGCTTATGTGCTGTCTCAAGTTTGAAAACGATGTGTATACCTATTTGAAAAAAGGAATGCCCACTACCGGCGAGAGGATAAAGACTCCTGATGGTACCGCCCTTGTTGTCGATGTCAACATTCTGGAGGACATCATCAAAACGAGACTGGTGTTGGAAAGCGGTGATAAAGAGAAGGGGATAGATGAAAAGCTTAGCACTGAATTTTACAATTATAAAAAGGCTGAAATAAAAAGATTTGGCAAGAAAAACCAGAACAAGAGGGAAGACGACCTTGGGGAGATAGAAGAAGATGTTCTTCAGGAAATAAAGGAACTGATGAAGGACTGATGATAAATAAAGGTGAGCGGTTGGAAGAAATCGGGTTTGGAGAGCTTAGGCTTATTCAGAATCCTCAGGAATTTTGTTACGGTATCGACGCCGTATTGCTGGCGGATTTCGCCTGTGCATTTTGTCCGGAATTCAAGGATGCAGTAGACCTGGGAACGGGAACAGGTATAGTGCCCATTATAATGTCCCATAAATGTGAAAACAAGCAGAGCAGGCTGACAGGTGTGGAGTTTCAGGAAAGCTCAGTTGATATTGCCCAGAGAAGTTGCGAGATAAACGGCATATCCCATCGGATAACTGTAGTCCAGGGCGATGTTGCGGCCATAGATGAGATAGAGTCCCTTTACAAGGGCTGTGCCGATGTAGTGACCAGCAATCCCCCTTATGTTGCCAGAAGCGGTGGTATTCCTAACAAGAATTCAGCCAGGTATATAGCGCGGCACGAAACGACAGCAGGCATCGAAGAATTTGTGAGAGCCGCCGCATGGCTTTTGGAGGATAGAGGCCATTTCTTCCTGGTACACAGGCCCTCGCGTCTTGTCGATGTATTTTACCATTGCAGGAAATACGGCCTTGAACCGAAGGATTTGAGGCTTGTGGCACCATGCCGGGGAGAGATTCCCAACATAGCATTGATTCACTGTATCTCAGGAGGTGGCGTTGAACTGAAGCTGATGGATGAACTTTACGTATACGATGGGAAGAGCAGGTATACGCGGGAAATCGAAACAATATACGAAAGAGTTAAATGACATAGCATATATACACCGAAGCCAATACTCCGACGATGTATCCTATGAGACCTGCAGCAAACGCATGTCTCATTTTTTTTACAGATGTAACTCCGAAATAAAGGGCTAAAACGTAGAATACGGTTTCGCAGCTACCTACCATGACCGAGGCGGCCCTTCCTATAAGAGAATCGGGACCAGATATTTCCATGATTTTTTCTACCACGACTAGAGAGCCGCTTCCCGAAACAGGACGGAGAAATATTATGGAAATTAATTCTTCGGGAATGCCCAGAAGGTCAAAAAGTGGCTTTGAAGCTTGCTCTATGAAATTCATGGCACCTGAGGAGGTCAAGGCTTCAATTGCAATAAATATACCGATGATAAATGGAAGTATTTCGACGCATGTTTTCAAGCCGTCTTTGGCGCCGGCAATAAAGGCGTCGTATATCGGAACTTTTTTTATTATTCCGTATAGTAAAATAATCGTAATTATCAGAGGTAGGAACAATATGGAGAATGTGCTCAGGATGTTACTCATGCATTGGCTTCCTTTCAAAAATCTTGCATACCCAGACTGAAACGAGCATGGATATCAATCCTGCCAGGATAGACGGGACTATTATACTTTCGGGAGATACAGAACCTAAGTCGCTTCGTATTTTTATTACTGTGATAGGTATAAGCTGTATCATGGACATGGTGAGAGCCACAAACATACACATGGCATTGCTGGCATAAGGCGAATGATTGTTTTCTTCATCCATAAGCTCCATAGCTTTTAAGGAAAAGACCGTCGCACTGTTTCCAGCTCCGAAAATATTGGCCATGAAGCTCATTATCATCATGGCAATAGTCTGGTTGTTTTTTTCGTTGGGGAAGAGGTATGACATGAGAGGCATGGTCGCCTTTGACACCTTTTCGATGAGCCCTGACTCTTCGGCTATCTTCATAAGGCCGCTCCATACGGCCATGATGCCAGCAAGAGATATTATGAATTCCACTGCCTCCGTACAGCTTGTCATGAGTCCATCGGTAAATTCAGCAGTCTTATTGTTAAAAAAAGAGAATAAAATCCCAAGCAGGAGCATAAATCCCCATATATAGTTCATCATTATTAATCACCTCATGGTAAAAATATTCTGTAAAGGGAAAAATATGTTGTAGAAATATTCATTTTGTGCGATAATTTATATAGAATATACCGGAGGTATTAATTATGAGTGTTACAATAGACCTAAAAGCATTGGTTCTTATTGTCGTTGGAATAGCATTGGTTGTTTTCATTATCTACCTGATACAGGTAATGAGAAAATTGCTTGTTACAGTGACTCATACGAACAAGATACTTGAGGATATGGAAGTTGTATCCGAAATCGCTGCCAAGAGAAGTCAGGATGTGGACGGGATAATCGGCAATGTTTCCGAAACCGTTGAATCCATGGCGGAGGCTGTGAAAGGAAAGCAGAATGTGTTTGCAGCAGTAGTTTCTATTATTAAGTCATTGGCTATAGTCAAAAATCTTGTATCTGATGATAAGAATAAGGAAAAATAAACGCTGGGTGATTGGCGATGATATAGTTTTGAAAGGAGTTTGTCATGAAAGCAACTGGAATAGTGAGAAAGGTTGACGAATTAGGCAGAGTGGTACTGCCGATAGAGCTGAGGAGAACCTTGGGAATCGAAATCAAGGACCCATTGGAGATATACGTGGATGGGGACATGATTATGCTGAAGAAATATCAGCCTGCATGTGTATTTTGCGGCAGCTCTGATAACATAACTCAGGTGCGAGGCAAGAACGTATGTGCCAAGTGCATTAAAGAGTTGCAGGAATTATAGATACAAAAGAGCGTTTAAAAGTGCTGTTTACTGCACTTTTTTTGCGTGAAAAATCGTAGATTGGCAACAATATATGATGAGGAAGAGGCGGCATAATACGTTTTGCTCCCCTTATGTGTAAAACAGAGGTGTCTCTTCCTTATTTGTCTGTTTGCCTTGAATTCAAATTATAATTGCAGTATAATTGTTTGATTGTAAGTGTTACTTTGGAGGAATAAATTGGCAAAATTTCTTGTTCAAAAAAGCGCTCCACTCCGTGGAGAGGTGAAAATAAGCGGTTCTAAAAATGCGGTGCTTCCTATTATGGCTGCAACTCTTTTGACTGAAGAAGAGTGTACTATCAAGGATGTACCTGCTCTGCGGGATGTGGATGTAATGTGCGAGCTTCTGGAAAATCTGGGAGCTACCGTTAACAAGGACTTAAAAAACAATCGCGTCAATATTGCAGCGGAGGGGGATATTTCCTATGAGGCTCCGTTTGACCTTGTGAAGATGATGAGAGCGTCCATTCTCGTCCTTGGCACATTGCTTCTTAGAACGGGAAGAGCTGTTATCCATCTGCCCGGTGGCTGTGCCATAGGCAAGAGACCTGTGGAGCTTCACCTTAAAGGACTCAAAGCATTAGGCGTAGAGATAAACGAAGATCAACTTCTTAGAGGTATTGTGGATGCCAAAGCCGATGAACTGAAGGGCTGCACCATATACCTTGATTTTCCAAGCGTAGGCGCTACCGAGGTCATCATCATGGCGGCTTCTTTGGCCAAGGGCATAACTGTCCTTGAAAATGCCGCACAAGAGCCGGAAATCGTAGATTTGGCTAATTTCCTCAACAAAATGGGCGCAAGGATAAAGGGCGCAGGAACGGACACCATAAAAATCGAAGGGGTGGAAAGATTAAAGGGGGTATCACATCATGTGATACCTGACAGAATCGAAGCAGGAACCTTCATGGTAGGAGCCGTGATAACCAGGGGCAACGTTTTAGTGAAAAACATAGTGCCTGACCATCTTAAGGCTGTAATCGCCAAGTTGCGTGAATGTGGTGCCGAGATATCCATGACTGATGAGGGCTTGAGAGTTAGAGGAGATGTGAATACTATAGTTTCTACCGATGTTAAGACATTGCCTTATCCCGGATTCCCTACGGATATGCAGTCTCCATTTATGGCCCTTCTGACTGTGGCCAAGGGGCCGAGCGTAGTTATAGAAACGGTGTTTGAAAACAGATTCATGCACGTAGGCGAGTTTAACAGAATGGGGGCCAATATTAAGACCGACGGTAGTTGTGCAATCATACCGGGAGACAAGTCACTACAAGGAGCGCAGGTAGTAGCAACGGATTTGAGGGCAGGAGCTGCCGTTGTTCTTACGGGGCTTGTGGCAGAGGGCACGACAGAGGTAACGCAGATTTACCATATAGACAGAGGCTATGAAAACTTTGTCGATAAATTAAGAACTCTGGGCGCCAATATAATGAGAATGGAAGACTGATATAGTTGAAGTGGAAAATTAATAAAACGACCTCCTTTTGCTAATAATAGCAAAAAGGAGGTTTTTAAATGAAAAATTTAAAGGATAGCAAAACGTATGATAATTTGTTAATCGCATATGCCGGAGAATCTCAAGCCAGAAACACCTATACATTTTTTGCATCTAAGGCAAAAGAAGAAGGGTATCAGCAGATAGCTCATATATTTGAGGAAACTGCTTCTAACGAGAAGGAACACGCTGAGCTGTGGTACAAACTTTTCGCAGGAATAAAAACCACAGAGGAGAATCTGCTTACCGCGGCCGAGGGAGAGCATTACGAGTGGAGCGAAATGTATGCGGAGATGGCGAAGACAGCAAGGGATGAAGGCTTTGAAGAAATAGCGAAGCAGATGGACGGCGTTGCGGAGGTAGAGAAGCATCACGAAGACAGATACAGAAACCTTAGGGATAATGTTCAGGCAAACAAGGTTTTCAGCAGAGATAAGGATGCTACCTGGATATGCATGAACTGCGGATATCAGCATTGCGGCAAAGAAGCCCCTGAAATATGCCCGGTGTGCTTCCATGACAGAGGATATTTTAAAATAAAAGCAAAGAATTATTAAAGCCAGAACAGCTAATAGGGCTGTGTCCTGCAGGCTACAGGATGCAGCTCCTAAAAAAACATAGAAAATTTACAAAAATAGGTTGACATTTTATAAAAAAAGTAGTAAGTTATAACTAACCTAAGTTAGTGAATGAAAACTAACCGCAGTTACAACAAATAATAGACAGAAAATGAGAGGGAATGATTATGACTTTGAAGGATGCAGATAAGGGTAGCACCTATATTATAAGAGATATCCAAACAGGTGATGAGGAAATGGCCTCCTTTCTTTTCTCACTGGGATGTTACAGCGGAGAGCCGATTACAGTAATTTCCCATTTAAAAGGTGGATGTGTCGTATCCATTAAGGATGGACGATACAACATAGACAATGGGCTGGCACAGGCAATCGTAGTATAGAATCCCCAGTATGGCGTGAAATTAAATAGTGAGTAAAATCACTATTTTTTATGAAAGGTGGTTAGCCTTAGATAACTACAAGGCATCTGTTAAGCAACGGAAACGAATAGGAGGATACATAATGAGAATCGCTTTAGCAGGCAATCCCAACAGTGGCAAAACAACAATGTACAATGCGCTGACGGGGAAAAGTGAAAGAGTAGGTAACTGGGCCGGAGTTACTGTTGGAAAGAAGGAAAGCCTCATAAAGAAAGATTTTTTTGACGGGGCAGAAAAATTAGTAGCAGTGGATTTGCCGGGGGCATATTCAATGTCGCCATTCACGCCGGAGGAAAGCATAACCAGCGGGTACGTGAGAGATGAAAATCCGGATGCTATAATAAACATCGTAGATGCGACGAACCTGAGCCGTGGCTTGTTCTTCACTACACAGCTCCTTGAGCTTGGAGTTCCTGTAGTCGTAGCCTTAAACAAGAGCGACATCAATGAAAAACAAAACACTAAAATCAATGCAGCTTTGCTGTCAGAGAAATTAGGCTGTCCCGTTATTGAAACGGTTTCTGTTTCTTCAAGGGATTCGGGACTGGGAAAGGTAGTTCGGGCGGCCGAAGAGTTAAGGGGAATCTCACAGACGGCTCCTTATATACAGGAGGGCATCAATCTGCACGATAAGGCAGAGGTGGAAGCTGCAGACAGAAAGCGTTTCGCCTTTGTCAACAGTGTTGTAAGCCAGGTGGAGGTCCGTGAAATCCTTACCAAGGAAAGAAACGGGCAGGACCTTATCGATACAATACTCACCAATAAGGTGGCCGGGATAGTAATATTCGCAGGTGTCATGTGGGCAGTGTTTTGGGTATCTCAGACATGGCTCGGACCGTTGCTTGCAAATTGGCTGGTAGGATGGATAGAAACCTTTCAGGGATGGGTTTCAGGTCTGCTTGAAGGCAGCTCACCGTTATTGCAGACAATACTGGCTGATGGTATAATAGGCGGTGTAGGTGCTGTAGTAGGATTCCTGCCGCTGGTTATGGTAATGTACTTCCTCATTGCACTATTGGAGGACTGCGGCTACATGGCACGTGTAAGCGTAGTAATGGACCCTATTTTCAAGAGAATAGGTCTTTCGGGAAAGTCCATCATACCTATGGTTATAGGAACAGGCTGTGCAATACCGGGAATTATGGCAGCACGTACTATAAGAGATGAAAGGGAGAGAAGAGCAACTGCAATGCTGACTCCTTTCATGCCTTGCGGAGCTAAGCTCCCTGTTATAGCACTTTTCGCAGGGGCCTTCTTCCCGGGGTCTTCATGGGTCAGTCCTACAATGTACCTGGTAGGAATACTGTTGATTTTCTTCTGGGCATTAGTAGTAAAATACATTACAGGACATAGATACAGAAAATCCTTCTTCATCATGGAGCTTCCAGAATACAAGGGACCGAGCATCAAGAGAGCTACTTTTTCAATGCTGGGTAGAGCGAAGGCATACATCATCAAGGCTGCCACGATTATTCTGGTATGCAACTTGGCGGTGCAGATAATGCAGACATTCAACTGGGGCTTCCAGGTGGTGCCTGAAGGACAGGAGAACACTTCGATTCTGGCAAGTATAGCTAATCCGTTTGCAGTATTGCTGATACCTTTGGGATTTGGCGTTTGGCAGCTGGCAGCAGCGGCAGTAACAGGGTTTATAGCAAAGGAAAATGTTGTAGGTACATTGGCAGTGGTTTATGGCGTTACCAACTTTATAGATACAGACGCCTTGGAATTGACCGGAGGTGCCGGCCAAGTAGCGACCATATTCGGACTCACCTCCGCAGCAGCACTGGCTTACCTGATGTTCAATCTGTATACTCCACCTTGCTTCGCAGCAATCGGTGCAATGAACTCGGAAATGATGGATAAGAAATGGCTGTGGGGCGGCATTGGCCTCCAGTTTGGAACAGGCTATACAGTAGCATTTCTGGTATATCAGCTAGGTACATTAGCTACAACGGGAAGTGTTGGCACAGGATTTGTTCCGGGACTTGTAGCAGTTCTGGTAATGGCAGCAATCGTAGCTCTCATAGTTCGCAATGCCAATAACAAATTTGACGATGAATACGATTTACACAAACATGGAATGGGAGAAACCATATGATAAATATTATCGTTACAGCAATTATTCTGGTAGCGGCAGGTGGCGCAATAGCCTATATTATCAAGGAAAAGAAAAAAGGTGTAAGGTGTATAGGCTGTCCGGCAGCTGGGATCTGTTCCGGCCGCAGCTGTTCCCAGATAAGCGAAGCTGAGATAGAAGAAATAACTAATAATATTAAAAACTAGTTTTTCATGTGAATTCCTAATAGAGGAGCATCGCAACGATTGCAATATGCATCGCAGCGGTGTTCCTTTAATATATTTTAGTTCCACTATAATAATGAGATAGAATTTTTTTATAGCTATAGCCCTTCTTGGCCATGCCGTCAGCACCGTACTGGCTCATTCCAACACCGTGGCCTGAGCCGCTTGAGGTAAATGTTATGGTGTCGCCTGAAATTGTTACGGCAAAGTTGGCAGAAGGCAGTCCAAGAGCTTCCCTAACGTTTCTTCCTTCGATGATGCCGTCTCCGATTTTCATTTTTTCCACCCGCTGGCCGCTGCTTCTGCTTATGATTTCAATATTTGATGAATTAATATCTCCAAAGGCTATGTTGGGATATTTGCCCTTCAGTCTTTCCGAAAAATCGTATATGGAAAAGGAATTCTCTTCGTTTTGATGGGTAGCATCGTTCTCATATGGACTCTCCACGCTTACAAGGTATGGAACGGCAGAAGTGAAGACATCCTCGGAGTTTTCGGTTTTGCCGCCGCTGGAGGAATGAAAAAGAGCCTGCTGAACAAGCTGACCGTCGTAGTAAAGGAGCTGACCTTTCGTTTTATCTACTGCAGAGCATATCTTATGCCAGTCATCAGTCATCCACTTGGCCCCTTTTATTTTTTTTAGACTATCTTCACTTCTGTATACCTGGCAGTGGGTAGTGTCGCATAGAGGAGCGTCGGGATGAGCCTCCGGATTACCCCCTGCGGCAGCCTTGTTAACGCGAGCCAGAGAATAGGTCCTGGCAGCTACGGCCTGAGCCTTAAGCGCTTCCATATGAAAAGAGGAAGGCATTTCGCTTGCCACTACACCTTTCACATATTCTTCAAAATCAAGAGTCTCGGTGTTACCTGCTTCATATATGTAGACATCTATGGTCTTAGGTATTTGTGCCAGTTCAAAGGAGGGCGAGGGCGACGCCTTTTTTTCCTGCTTCTCTATAGGCTTAGTCAGGAAATATGGTGCAAGAACGAGAAGCAGGCACAGCAATAAAAGGAAGAGAGCAATAGGCTTTACAAAAGGTATGGAAAGCAGGTCCTTGCTAAGGGCCGCCATACGCCTGAGAGTTTTTCGGACTTTACGTGCAGAAATGCGATGGATTCTCATTTAACTTCTCCTAAGGTTGTTTGTACAAGTTTACTGCGAAAGAAATTAAAATATGATTAAAAAACTTCTTTATTTTACTAAAATACATTATAATAAGAATATGAGAAGCTTTAGAAGAAACGAAAATTCAGAGGTAAGTACATGATAGAGAAGATTTACAAAACGAATCGGGGAGATATTCACTACTGGACAAATGAAATAAATGGAAAAATGCCTACCCTTGCATTTTTACCGGGGCTTACGGCCAGCCATCGCCTCTTTGATAAGCAGGTTCAACACTTTGAGGATAAATACAACGTCTTTGTCTGGGATGCTCCGGGACATGGAGCTTCAAGACCCTTTACACTCAACTTTTCTTTAAAGGATAAGGCGACATATCTCCACGAGATTCTGGAGTTTGAAGAAATAGAGGAGCCTATTATGGTGGGGCAGTCTATGGGAGGCTACTTGGCACAGTGCTATATGCAAAATTTTCCCGACTCTCTGACCGGGTTTATCTCTATAGATTCGGCAACACTCAAGAGAAAGTATATATCTGGAGCCGAGCTGTGGCTTTTGAAGAGAACGAACCTCATATACAGGCCGTATCCTTGGAAATCACTTTTGAAAACCGGAGCCAGGGGTGTCGCCGAAACTGAGCAGGGGCAGAAGCTCATGCACGATATGATGCAGGAATATACCAAAGATGATTACTGTGATTTGGTTATTCACGGATATAAGATTTTGGCAGAGGCAATAGAAGAAAACCTTGCATATGATATAGATTGCCCTTGTTTGCTGCTGTGCGGAGAGAAGGACAAAGCGGGCTCTACCAAGAGGTACAATCGCAAATGGTCTAGGGAAGAAGGTCTTCCCATTGCCTGGATTAAGAACGCGGGGCATAATTCCAATACAGACGAACCTAAGCTGATAAGTCAGATAATAGAGGATTTTGTGATTAAACACGCACAAATTTTATAGGAAAGGTAAGAGTATGATAAAGGAAATACAAAGCAGAAAAAGCGTAAGAGTTTATAAGGACAAGGATGTTGAAGATAAGCTAATTATGGGGATGATAGAAGCGGCGCGGCTTGCGCCTTCAGGGAACAACACTCAGCCGTGGACATTCATCATTGTCAGAACAAAAGAAATGAAGGAAAAGATAGCGTCGGCAGACGGCAACCAGAAATGGATGCTGACAGCTCCGGTATTTATCGTTTGTGTGGCGGACATCAAATGCAGAGTTAAGGATACGGAGGGCATGGCACTCAACGATGACAGCCCGGAGGCAGCATTAAAAAAAGTAATCAGAGATACATCTATTGCCGTGGAGCATCTTGTCCTTGAAGGGCAGCATCTTGGCCTTGCTACATGCTGGACAGGCTGGTTTGAGCAGGAGGATATGAGACAGGTGCTTGGTATACCTTCCGATAAATATGTTCTGGCTGTGGTAACTGTAGGATATGCAGGAGAAACCAAGGCCGCACCAAAGAAGAAGGCTCTGGAGAAGATAGTCAAGTATGAGAAGTGGTAAGAAGGAAAATTTATTTGGAAGAAAGGCAAGAACAAGGTAAGAGCAATGTCAGATAAGTTGAATCATCAGATAACAGAAGAAGAAAAAAGAGTATATGAAGTGCTGGATGATTTGGGAATCAGGTACACGGTGTGCTATCACGCACCCATATTCGGACACGAAGACGCAGAAAAAGAAGGCTATCACCAGCCCGGATTGAATCTAAAGAACATGATGGTGAGAGAAAGAAAAAAAGAAGAGCACTATCTGGTAGTAATCAAGGACGATGCCAGACTTGATTTCAAACGATACAAGGAGCTTACAGGATGGAGTAGCAAGATGACCTTCGCAAGCGATGATGATCTGGTGAAATACCTGGGAGTTCACGCCGGCTCATGCTCTGTATTCGGACTTATAAACGACAAGGGAAACCATATAACCGTTGTTTTGGACAAGTATGTGACAAGTGCAGACCCGGAAGAAAAAATAAATTTCCACCCTAACGTAAACACAGCCACCGTTACCATGAAGGTAAAGGATTTTTACAAATTTTTGGAATGGGCAGGGAATCCGGTTATTAAGGAGTAAACACTGAATGAAATGGTAAAAAAAGGCTTAAGAATTTTTAAGCTTTTTTTTGTTGTGTCTTTGGAGGCTGCCACTTATTATTAAGGAACAAGGACAAATACTTGCCATTGAAGGGAGTTTGCAATGAAAAAGATTATATTGGTTTTAATAATTCTGATTATATGCATTGGAGTGGGTGGCTTTATTTTCTTAAAATCTCTTGTACCTAAGCAAGAGGAGTATATAGCGTATGAAAAAGAAAAACAAATCACTCAGGTTGATGCTCAGCTTAAGGGCATAGACGCAGAAAAGGTAAGAGCAAAAAAAGATATAATCATGGAAAAATCCATTGAAGAGATTCAGGGCTCTATTGCCAAGGGAGAGTTGACCTACGAAGAATTGACGGCATTTTACCTGGATAGGATTAAGACATATGATGCAGGGGAAAGGGGAATCAATGCAGTGGCAACGATTAACCCTAATGCAATTAAGGAAGCCAAGCTTCATGATACCAAGCCGGTAAAGAAGGGCAGCATGTGGGGAATACCGATTCTTATAAAGGACAATATCAACACAAAAAACATGACAACAAGCGGAGGCACATACGCTTTGAAGGATTTTGTACCGGAGAATAATGCGGAGATGGTAGACGAGCTTATTGGAAGCGGAGCTGTTATCTTGGGCAAATCCAATCTTTCAGAGCTGGCAAATCACATGGATAACAAAATGCCAAGTGGCTACAGCTCAAAAGCAGGACAAACACACAATCCATTTAACCCTATTAAGCTGTCACCACTGGGCTCAAGCTCCGGCAGCGGCGCGGCAGTAGCAGCCAATTTCTCTGCAGTTGCCATAGGCACGGAAACCACAGGCTCTATTATTGCACCATCAGCAATACATTCGATTGTCGGATTCAAACCGACGAAGGATGCTGTTTCAACGGAGGGTGTGATACCTCTTTCTTCTACAATGGATACAGTAGGCCCTATGGCGAAGAACGTGAAAGACATTGTGGCTCTTTATAACGCCGCAATATGGGATAAATCAAAAAGTATTTCGCAGGAGCTTGATGCAGAATATCTTCGAGGGAAGAAGGTAGGTATAAGAGGAGATGATGAAGGTGGATTCCTCGCTAAGAAGCTGAAGGCCTGTGGCGCCGAAGTGGTAAAGGTAGAGCTTTCGGAAGAGGGCATAGACAATGACTATATCATTACTCAGGACTTTAAGACTGGTTTAAATAATTACCTTAAAACCTATAATGCCCCGGTTAAAAGCCTTTCTGAGCTGATTGACTTTAACAAAAATGACCTGTCAAGAAGAGCTAAGTACGGACAAACTTTAATCGAAGAAGCTAACCAGGTTAAGGATTTTAACAAGGCCAAAGTAAATAAAATGGTAGAAGAAGCTCGGAAGAGGATAGATAGTGTTTTGAGAGATAACGGGTTAGAAGTCATCGTATTTCTTGACAATAAAGGAGTGTTACTGTCGTCTGTTGCCGGGTATCCGGAATTAACAGTTCCGACAGGAGCATTAGAGGGCGGAGCCCCTACAGGAGCCACATTTATCGCAAGCCAGAACGAAGACAGCAAACTGGCTAATGCAGCCTATAGCTTTGAACAAAACAATATGGCACGGTTGATTCCGGAAAAATACATCAAGTACGAGAGGGAAAATAAATGAACAAATATTATACGGTATTCTCCATAGTGAAGATAGCATTCTTTTTCTGGATATATGACTTCTTCGTGTACCTAGGTGACACTTGGCTTGCGATTATGGGAGGAAGCTGGGAGGAGCAGCCGTATTTAGCAGATTCCCTGGCATGCATATTGATGCTGCCATTTTATGGGCTGATATTCTATTTTGGCTACATAAGAAAAAGTCGCCAGGAAAACGTGCTAGATACGACGGGAAAGACTTATACTGTAACGACAGTAATGACCCTTGGGATGGGAGGAATCTCCTACGGCTGGCTTACTCTCGTAGATGTAGCTTTTCAAAACATTCCATTTATTCAGGAAAGCACAGAACGTTTTCAGGAGTTTGAGGATTCCATGGGAAATGAATCCTACTTTTGGGTGTTTCTTTCCGTCGTAGCAATAGGCCCGATTGTGGAGGAACTGATTTTCCGCGGGTTGATTTTTAATGAGGCTGAGAAAATAAGGGCTGGCTGGTTCCCGGTTATAATGTCGGCTGTACTCTTCGGGTTATTTCACATGGAATTCGTTCAAATCATCTATACTATTATTATGGGTTTTATATTCGGACTGGTATATCAAAGAACCAGATCCTTTGTTCTCGTATGTTATATGCATATTTTGAACAACCTGCTGGTGACACCTCCGGGGATTCTGGATAACGATGCTTATTTTAATGTGCTTACAGTGGTACAGATTATCATGATTTTACCTGCAATATATCTTGTGATTAGATGGATTAAAGTCTATTAATCCTTTCGGATAATCAATGCGTCATCTTTGATTCTTGCGGACAAATAGCACAACCATGAGTTTTTTTGTTAGAGATTTAAGAAACTACTGGTAATGACAGGTGAACCGTTGGTTTTGATAATTAAATATATAAAAAACTCAGTGTTTAAATAATCTGGAGGGATAGAGGAACTGTCACGTAAAGAGTATAGGGATCGAGAGCATAAAAATGTCAGATTACAATAATTACCATAATCTACAATCAAGGCGCAGGGGATTTTATCCCTGTGCTTTTGAACTTCTAGGGTAGATTTTTACCTCAAAATCATATAGTATATATCTATAACAAGAAGGGACACACCAAATGAGAAATATAAGTGTTAAACAAATAGAGGACACAGTGGAACGCCTATGCATTGAGGCTAATTATCATCTAGGAGAAGATGTTAAGGCCTGCATCGCAACTAGCCTTAATAAGGAAGAATGGCCTGTTGCCAGAGATATTCTTGAGAGGATACAGGAAAACATTGCAATAGCTGACCAGGGAGTTTTTCCTCTCTGTCAGGATACGGGCATGGCCTGCGTTTTTATTGAAATAGGTCAGGACGTTCACTTGACCGACGGGCTCCTTGAAGACAGTATCAACGAAGGGGTCAGACGTGGATATAGCGATGGATATTTGAGAAAATCCATAGTGGCAGACCCACTTAGGCGAACCAACACCGAGGACAACACTCCTGCATACATTCACTGCGAAATCGTAACAGGGGATAAGGTGAGGATAATAGTAGCTCCTAAGGGCTTCGGCTCGGAAAACATGAGCCAGATAAAAATGCTTCCGCCTTCGGCAGGAGAAGAAGGTGTAAAGGATTTCGTGGTGGAGGCTTGCACGCAGGCAGGAGCTAACCCATGCCCGCCTATAGTTGTAGGCGTAGGCATAGGAGGAACCTTTGACAAGGCGGCCCTAATGGCTAAGAAGGCGCTTCTGATCCCGGCAGACGAAAAGAACAGCGACTCTTATTATGCTGACATGGAAGCTGAGCTTCTGGACCGCATAAACAAGCTGGGCATAGGACCCCAGGGCTTCGGGGGCAGGACCACGGCTCTTTGCGTGAAGATAATGACGGCGCCTACACACATAGCCGGACTTCCCGTTGCGGTTAATATCAATTGCCACGTCAGCAGACACAAGGAAGCAGTGCTGTGAAATAGCCTTTACAGGTTGTACAGGATAAACAAGGAGCAAGAAATGGAACATAGATTGACAATACCTTTTACAAAAGAAAAGGTAAAGGATTTTAAAGCAGGGGACCGGGTTTTAATCACGGGGTGTATTTACACTGCAAGAGATGCTGCCCACAAGAGAATAGTGGAGATGCTGGAAAACGATCAAAAGCCGCCTTTTGTAATAAAGGATTCCATAGTTTACTACGTAGGGCCCACTCCTGCAAAGCCGGGAAATCCCATAGGCTCGGCAGGGCCTACTACAAGCTATCGCATGGATGCTTACGCGCCTAAGCTCCTTGATATGGGACAGCTTGCTATGATAGGGAAGGGTCAGCGCTCTGAAGAGGTTACAGAGGCTGTTGTTCGCAACGGTGCAGTGTATTTGGCAGCTATTGGCGGAGCGGCTGCTTTAATGGCACAGAAGATAAAATCATCTGAAATAATAGCCTTTGAAGATTTGGGAGCCGAAGCTGTGAGAAAACTCTATGTAGAAGATTTGCCACTTACTGTAATACTAGACAGTGAAGGAGAAAATCTTTACGCAAGAGGAAAAGAAGATTACCTTAAATCTCTTGAAAAATAGATAAAATAGTGTAAGATTGATGGTAGCAATATTTAAACAGGAAAGGAGTGGTGTGACGATACGTATCTCATGCCTAAACAAATATGACTGAAAAAAAAGGAATAGAAACATTATGTGTGCATGGGGGATATAAGGCTGAAAACGGACAGCCTCAGACACCTCCTATAGCAATGAGCACTACCTATAGATATTATGACGTACAGGATGTAGCTGACTGGTTCAATCTGGATGGACAGTATTGTGCTTATTCTAGACTGGATAATCCTACGGTAGGATATCTTGAGAAAAAATACGCTGAGCTTGAGGGCGGAACTATGGCAATAGCTACTTCCGCAGGAATGTCAGCTATACTAATATCCATATTTAACATAGCAGGTGCGGGAGACCATATTATAGCCAGTAAAAGCGTTTACGGGGGAACATATAATCTTTTTGATGTGACCTTTGAGAGAATGGGCATAGAGTGTACTATGATAGACCAGGATGCTCCGGCAGAGGAACTCCTCAAGGCGGCAAAGCCTAACACCAAGGCTATATTTGCCGAATCTCTGGGAAATCCGTCCCTGACCGTTCTCGACTTTGATAAGTTCTCGAAGATTGCAAAGAAAATCGGTGTGCCTCTTATAGTTGACAATACTTTAGCTTCGCCTTTCCTCTGCAGGCCTCTTGAGCTTGGTGCGGACATAGTTGTACATTCCACGACAAAGTATTCTGATGGACATGCTAACTGCGTGGGCGGAGTCGTAGTGGAAAAGGGAACCTTTGACTGGGCGGCTTCCGGCAAGTATCCGGGAATGACCGAGGCTGACGAGAGCTATCACGGCTTGAAATTTTACGAAAAGTACGGCAGCGTAGCATATTCTGTAAAGCTCAGGGCACAGATGCTCAGAGATCTGGGATGCTCTATGTCTCCGATGAACGCATTTATGACATGCCAGGGCTTGCAGACCTTGCATCTCAGAATGGAAAGGCACAGCAGGAATGCACTAGAACTTGCAAAGTTCCTGCAGAACCATCCTAAGGTTGATTGGGTAGTTTACCCCGGCCTTGAAGGCGACAAGTATTACGACCTGGCACAAAAATATATGCCTAAGGGGCAGAGCGGTGTTCTTTCCTTCGGTGTGA
Organism: Clostridiales bacterium; assembly: GCA_012513435.1. GTDB lineage: Bacteria > Bacillota > Clostridia > Peptostreptococcales > Anaerovoracaceae > Lentihominibacter. Next base: position 252,563 of record JAAZCE010000040.1, on the reverse strand, counting down.
AGGGCGGCAAGGCTGCTGGAGAAAAATTCATAGATAACCTTGAACTGACCAGCCTTGTAGTACATGTTGGAGATATTAGAACCAGCGTGCTGCATCCGGCAAGCTCCACCCACCGACAGATGTCAGAGACAGATCAGATAGCTGCGGGAATTAGACCGTCTCTTATAAGAGTATCGGTAGGAATCGAAGCTATTAAGGATATTATTGCCGATTTTGACCAGGCACTTAATAAGGTAAAGGAGAGCAAATAGTAATATGCCTTTAATAATACCAAACGAGCTGCCTGCAGCGGAGTCGCTGCAGAGTGAGAATATATTTACAATGAGCAGAGGGCGAGCCGTAAGTCAGGATATTCGTCCTCTCAAAATAGTAATAGTTAATCTGATGCCGACAAAGATAGCTACGGAGACTCAGCTGGCAAGGGTGCTTGCTAACAGTCCTCTCCAGGTGGAGATGAACCTTGTCGCAATGGATTCTCATGAATCGACGCATATTTCTCAGGAACATATGCGCTCTTTTTATAAGACCATAGATGAGATAAAAGGAGACTATTTTGACGGAATGATCCTTACGGGAGCTCCTGTTGAGCAAATGCCTTTTGAGCAGGTGGACTACTGGAAGGAGCTTTGCGAGATTTTTGAATTTGCCAAGACTCATGTGTACAGCAATATGTTCATATGCTGGGGTGCCCAGGCGGCGCTCTATTACTATTATGGTGTAAACAAGAGGCTTCTTGACAAGAAGGTCTTCGGCGTCTATGAGCATAAGGTGACCAGGATACACAATCCGCTTATGCGTGGATTCGATGAAATCTTCTATGCACCTCATTCACGTCATACAGAAGTTCTAAGAGAGGATATTGAAAAGCACAAGGAGATGAGGATACTGGCAGATTCCCAGGAGGTAGGACCTCATATTCTATCCACGGAAAACGGGAGACAGATATTCGTTCTGGGCCATCAGGAATACGATAAGGGTACTCTTGCTTCCGAATACTTCAGAGACGTTAACAAAGGTTTGGATATAGACGTACCAAAGAACTATTTCAGAAACGATGACCCAAATGATGAGATTCTCTTCAGATGGAGAGGTCATGCAAGCCTGTTGTTTTCCAACTGGGTCAACTATTATCTGTATCAGAGTACTCCATATGATTTGTCAGAGTTGGCGGCGGATCCCAATTTTGCTGCCTTCAGTGAAGATTTCTAATTCAATAGCGAGGATTTCTAATTCAGTTTTTAAGGAGGTTTTGTTTTGGTAGACCAACATTTACTTAGACACCTGTCTAAAAAGTATCCTAATGTAAAAGCGGCGACGGAAGAAATCGTAAACCTAAGTGCAATACTGTCTTTGCCTAAGGGGACCGAATATTTCTTAAGTGACCTTCACGGAGAACACGAAGCATTCATACATATGCTAAAAAGTGCTTCGGGAGTAATCAAGTCAAAGATAGACGAGGTCTTCGGGCCTGACCTGACAAGAGATGAGAGGGAAGAACTGGCAGCTCTTGTGTACAATGCATCTGCTGAAATAAAGAGAAGAAAGAAATCTGATATTGATTTTGATAAGTGGTGCAAGGAATCCATTCTGCGCCTTGTTCTTATATGCAAATCGGTATCGACGAAATACACCAGGTCTAAGGTGAGAAAGCGTCTTCCTAAGGAATATGCTTACATTTTGGATGAATTGCTCCATACTGAGGATGAATCCAACAAGGGGAACTATTACGGACAGATTATAAACACCATCGTTGAGTGCGGAGTTGCTGAAGAATTTATCGAGGAATTGACAGAGGTAATAAGCTCTCTGGCTGTGGATAAGCTGCACATTATAGGGGATATCTGGGACAGAGGTTCTCATCCTGATGCCATTATGGACTTCCTGATGACATACCACGATGTGGATTTTCAGTGGGGAAATCACGACATAGTATGGATGGGCGCTGCTACGGGAAACTGGGCGTGTATTACCAACGTTTTGAGAATGAATATAAGCTACAATAACTTCGACATGCTTGAGATAGGCTACGGGATAAATCTCAGACCTCTCGCCATAATGGCCGAGAAAATATACGGCGATGACCCATGTGAATTTTTCATGCCCAAAAGGCTCGAAGAAAATCAGTATGACCCTGTAGAGGATGTTCTGGCTGCGAAGATGAACAAGGCTATTTCCATATGCCAGTTCAAGGTGGAGGGCCAGAGGATAATGGCTCATCCGGAATACGACCTGAACAACAGGCTGCTCCTTGATAAGATAGATTATGAGAAGGGCACTATACGACTGAGAGACGGAGAGTATGAGCTGAGAGACAGTAATTTTCCTACCATTGACCCTGAGGAGCCTTACAGGCTTACGGAGGAGGAAAGAAATGTCCTTAACGCTTTGGAGGCGTCTTTTTTGCAGAGCGAGAAACTTCAGGAGCATATCAAGTTCATATACAGTCACGGGGCTCTCTATACTATCGTTAACGGCAACCTTCTCTATCACGGATGCATTCCTATGGATGAAGACGGCAATTTTGAGCAGTGTACCGTAAATGGAGTGACGGCTTCGGGAAAGAAATATATAGACTATCTGGACGACCAGGTGAGGAAGGCATACTTCAATCCTGATGAATCCGAGGAAATCGGCCGGTCAGGTGACCTTATGTGGTATCTGTGGCTGGGAAGCAAATCTCCACTTTTCGGCAAGGACCAGATGACTACCTTTGAGAGGTGCTTCATAGCAGATAAAAAGAGCCACAAGGAATATACGGTTCCGTATTATAAGCTTATAAACAGAAGGGATATATGTGAAAAAATTCTCATAGAATTTGGCATGGACCATCAAAGGTCTCATATACTTAACGGGCATGTCCCTGTTAAGATAAAGGACGGGGAAAGCCCTATAAAGGGAGAGGGCAAGCTCTTTGTTATAGACGGAGGAATGTCCAAGGCCTATCAGAAGCAGACAGGGATAGCCGGATATACCTTTATATTCAACTCCAGATACATGGCTCTTGCGGAGCATAAGCCCTACAGCCCTTTGCAGCCTGATGGGACCCAGGCATTCCATTCGCCTTCAATAAGGACTGTTGAAACCTTGGAAAAGAGGATGCTCATAAAGGACACAGACCTTGGCAAGGAACTTGAACGAGAGAGAGAGGAACTTAAGGATCTGGTGGAGGAATACAGAAAAGGCGAGATAAAAGAGCTTTAAAGTGAGTTTGAATAGCAACAGAGATACGTTTTGGACAGCAACAAAGTGCTTGCAAATAATGACGAAAAATGGTTTAATATTATCATATAATTGTTAGTAGATTAACAATAAAATTATCAAATGCGGTGAAAAATGAGAAAAGCCGTTATTAATAATTAAGGAGGCATTTACATGAACTTTCAACTGACGAAGGAACAAGAATTCGTAAGAAAAATGGTAAGAGAGTTTGCCGAAACAGAGGTTGAACCCTTGGCTGCAGATATCGACAAGGAACATAGATTCCCTGAAGAGACTGTAGAAAAGATGGCAAAGTACGGTCTGTTAGGCATACCATTCCCAACTGAGTATGGTGGCGCAGGCGGGGATCATATCTCTTACGCAATCACTGTTGAAGAACTTTCAAGAGTTTGCGCGTCAACAGGCGTTATTTGTTCAGCCCATACATCTCTTTGCTGCTGGCCTATTTTTAACTGGGGTACAGAAGAGCAGAAGAAGAGGTATTTACCTGACCTTCTTTCAGGAAAGAAATTAGGAGCTTTTGGACTTACAGAACCTAATGCAGGTACAGACGCATCTGGACAGCAGACAAGAGCAGAAGACATGGGTGATTATTGGCTTATTAACGGAGCGAAGGTATTCATCACCAACGGCGGATATGCTGATGTTTTTGTTATAATGGCTATGACCGATAAGAAAAAGGGAAATCACGGGATAAGCGCGTTCATCATAGAAAAGGATGATGAGGGCTTCTCTATTGGTAAGACAGAGGACAAGATGGGTATCTGCGCATCTTCCACAACTGAGCTTATATTCCAGAACTGTAAGATTCCTAAGGACAGATTAATGGCTGACGTAGGACAGGGATTTAAGGTTGCAATGTCAACTTTGGATGGCGGACGTATCGGTATCGCATCACAGGCTCTGGGTATTGCTCAGGGTGCTTTGGATGTAACTGTTGAGTACATGAAGGCAAGAAAACAGTTTGGCAAGAGCTTATCACAGATGCAGGCACTTCAGTTCACAGTTGCTGAACTAGCTACTGAAATCGAAGCTGCAAGACTTCTCATATACAAGGCCGCGGACATGAAAGATAAACATCTGGCATATGGTCCTGCTGCTGCAATGGCTAAGTACTTTGCTGCCGAAACAGCAATGCACGTAACTACCAAGTGCGTACAGCTCCACGGTGGATATGGATACACTAAGGATTATCCGGTAGAAAGAATGATGAGAGACGCTAAAATCACTGAAATCTATGAAGGTACTACAGAAGTTCAGAAGATGGTTATCGCCGCATCAGTTTTCGGTAAATAGAGAGAGGGAGGAAGAACAAATGGCATTTAATATTATAGTATGCGCTAAGCAAGTCCCTGATACGAATGTTATCAAGATTAACCCTAAGACTGGTACATTAATCAGAGACGGTGTGCCTAGTATTTTAAATAACGATGATGCTAATGCTTTAGAACAGGCATTGCAGATTAAGGATAAGTTTGATGATGTACATATTACGGTCATCACAATGGGGCCTCCTCAGGCTAACGATTTGTTGTTTGAGTGCATCGCAAAGGGTGCAGATGAAGGTATCCTGGTATCCGACAGAGCAGTGGGCGGTTCGGACACATGGGCAACTTCCAATACACTGGAAGCAGCGGTAAACAAGTGGGTCAAGGACAATGGCGACTATGACCTTATCTTCACAGGAAGACAGGCTATAGATGGAGATACTGCTCAGGTAGGTCCTCAGCTTGCTGAGAAGTTAGGATTACCACAGGTTTCCTACGTGGAAGAATTTGAAATCGCAGACGACAGGAAGACAGTAACAGTTAAGAGACAGCTGGAAGACGGCTATGAACTTATCGAAGTCCCTCTTCCTTGCCTTCTGACTACTATTAAAGAATTAAATACTCCTAGATACATGACAGTTTCAGGAATCTACGGTGCGAAGGAAATGAAGACTTGGAATGCCAGAGACATCGAAGTTGACCTTACTAAGGTTGGACTTGAAGCTTCTCCGACAAATGTATTCAGGTCATTTACCCCAGCTCCTAAACAGCCGGGCGTTAAAATCGATGGAGATACAGAAAACGAGCAGGCTAAGAACTTAATGATTAAACTTAAGGGTAAGCATGTAATCTAATTGGAGGAGGAAATACAATGGCTATTAATATCATAAAAGAAAAATGTATCGGTTGTGGTCTGTGCTTCAAGTCATGTCCACAGGATGCATTTGAATTCGCGGCATATGATGGCAACAAGCTTGGCAAGGTTGCAAAGATAAACGCTAAGTGCACATTCTGTAACCAGTGCTTAACAGCATGTAAGTTTGGAGCTATTGAAGAAAAGAAAGTAGAAGTTCAGGCTGACCTGAGCGACTACAAGCACGTTTGGGTATTCGCAGAACAAAGAGACGGCAAATTGATGAACGTTGCTCTGGAACTTATCGGCGAAGGCTACAGACTGGCTAAGGAAATCAGCGAGGATACTGAAGTTTGTGCGGTACTTATAGGTTCAAAGGAAGACGTTGCTCCATTGGCAGCAGAGTGCTTCGCATACGGTGCTGAAAAGGTTTACCAGATTACAGACCCATTGCTTCAGCACTATACTACCGATGCTTATACTAAGGTACTCAAGGGCGCTATCGACGAATACAAGCCTGAAATCGTGCTTTACGGTGCTACACATGTGGGAAGAGACTTTGCACCAAGAATCGCAGCTAGATGCAATACGGGTCTTACAGCAGACTGTACAAGACTTGATGTTAAGGTTTCAAGCTACATTGATTATGCACAGAAGAACACTACATTAGATACGTCCACATTGGATCCTAATGACAAATCAACTGGAATCAAGCAGACTCGTCCTGCATTCGGCGGTAACCTGATGGCTACTATCATTTGCCCGAGAACAAGACCTCAGATGTCTACAGTACGTCCTGGCGTAATGCAGAAGAGAGAGCCTGTTGCCGGAGCAAAGGGTGAGATAATCGATTTCAAGCCAGAGCTTACAGCTGATGATATTCACATCACTATTAAGGACATTGTTAAATCAGCTAAGGAAATGGTTTCCCTTACTGATGCTGAAATCATCTGCTCAGGCGGAAGAGGACTTGGCGATGCATCTGGATTTGAACTTATCAAGAAGTTCGCTGACAAGGTTGGCGGAGTTGTTGGTTCATCAAGAGCTGCAGTTGATGCAGGCTGGATTGACCATTCACATCAGGTTGGACAGACAGGAACTACTGTTAAGCCTAATATTTACTTCGCTTGCGGAATCTCAGGAGCTATCCAGCACCTGGCAGGGATGCAGACATCAGACATCATCGTTGCTATCAACAAGGATGCGGATGCGCCTATATTTGAAGTTGCAGACTATGGTATCGTAGGCGACCTCTACAAGGTTATTCCTGAAATCATTGCAGAGTGGGACAACGCTGAAGCACTCTATGACGCTTCGACAAAGTAAGTGAAGATGACCTCGTGATTGACGAGGAAAGGCGAAGTCAGAACGATGGTACTTCATTCGTCAGGAGTGCAGGACTTTAGTCCGTGGCACTCTACGACGCAGATGACCTCGTGATTGAAGTGAAACTTTGTAATACAAATAATAAGAGCCCTTCACAAATCATATGAGGGGCTCTTTTGTTTGTCAGAACTCGTTGTATGGGGTATGGTTTTAATGCTACATCGTTCGCATTATAATGTAGGCCAGATATACGGCATACATTACTATCATAATAATTCCCCAGGACCTGTTCAGCTGCTTGTGCTTAATTAGAGGAATATAGGCTATCAAGCTGACTGCAATAAGGATAATGGAATCATAGACAGAATCCATAGTCACTTCTATAGGATTGATGGTGACAGAAAGCCCTAATACAAACAAAATATTAAACAGATTAGAGCCTATTACGTTGCCTGTGGCAATATCGGTTTCACCTTTTCTTGCAGCCACAACGCTGGTCACAAGTTCAGGAAGAGAAGTGCCGAGAGCAACTATTGTCAGGCCGATAAGAGTTTCATCAATGCCAAAGGACAGAGCGATGCCGGTAGCAGCATCTACTACAAGGTCCCCTCCAAAGATAATTCCCAAAATGCCAATAACAGAAATAACGGAAGCCTTAGGTAGGTTCATTTTTTTAGGTTCTTCTTCCGGAACTCCCTCTACAGTATATTTATCCTTGGATTTTGTTATATTGTTAAAAGTCTTAGTCAGGAAAACCATGAATACTGCAAGTAGTATAATGCCGTCATACCTGGATAGAAGTAGAGGGGCATCGAAGATGCCGATGCAGCATATGGGAATTATTGCAACGGCTATTATTGCAAGGGGGTATTCAAATCTCAGAATAGCCTTGGATACAGGGCATTCCTTTATCACCGCAGATATTGCAAGAACGATGAGTAAATTAAACATATTAGAGCCCAGTACATTGCCAACTGCAATGCCGTTTGCTCCTTTCATGGCGGCAGTAACACTGACAGCCGCTTCAGGAAGACTTGTTCCGAAGGCAACAATAGTAAGTCCTATTATGAAGGTTGGTATGTTGAAATGAACAGCTATTGCAGAACTGCCGGATACGAAAAAGTCTGCGCCTTTAACGAGGCATATGAAGCCAACGATTAGTAAGATATAATCCATGTTTTGTCCTTTTCATAAATGTAGGTAGAAGTAAACAAATAACTTAAAATGATTCAATACAGTGTATTATTATACTACATCTTACGAAAAAAATCCATTTTAATGGTTTAATAAAAGAGGCTCTCACATTAGATAAAATCTAATGTGAGAGTGTGTGAAATAATTTCTGTAAATTACCCTTCTATGGTAACTTGAGATGAGAACCTGCCTACCAAGCAGATTCTATTGACACATTCAATATAAAATATCTTTTTAAACAAGTCAAGGCTGACCTTCACAAAGAGGTCAGCCTTTATTCATTTCTTAGTCGTTTATTCAAAGGCTGGAAGAGGACCATCACTAGACCAGTCAGTAATAACTTCAATTACAACTGGATTTTTCATTAACAAGGCTTTTTTTATAGCCGGGGCAATATCCTTGGTGCTTTCGATCTTTATACCAGTCACACCAAATTTTTCTGCAATTTCTGCAAAGCTGATTTTCTGGAATGTCACCTTTTCTCTGTAATCATTATAGTTATCAGAAGCTCCTGTATATGCCTCTCCGACGTAAGGTATACACTGATTAAGCCTTGAATTGTTATTAACTATCGTTACAGTGTTTATTCCATACCGCACAGCTGTTTCCATTTCTGCCATATGATAATAAAATCCACCATCCCCGCAGAAACAAATTACAGGCTTTTCGGGAGCACCGCATTTAGCACCTAGGGATGCGGGATAAGACCATCCTAGAGAGCCTGCGGCACGCATAAAGAGCTGCGAAGGCTTCATTCTGAACATTGTAGACGCCCATGTAGCAGACCAACCTGTATCGGCGACAACAATTGCATCATCAGGTAATAATGAACTTAAATCTTTGCATAAGCAAGCGGTTTGAATAGGGGCTCTGTTATTATGGGCTATTTTTAATTGTTTTGAATTTGTGTCATTAACAAAAGCTTTTATTTCATCGCGCCATTTTGGCCTTTCATTTTTGTTTATGGCAGCCGTTAACTGTTCCGTAACTAATTTTGCATCTCCCAGTAAGCCGGTGGTATTTTCATAATTTTTCCCTATTTGTGCTCCCTCTATGTCGATTTGAATGATATTCGTCCCCATTTTCGGTGCAGTAAAATTGAGAGTAGTTTGGTCAGATACCATTGAGCCTATATATATTACTAAATCTGAAGCGGCGGTGGTTTTGTTTGCACAGTCCATGCCATAGCCACCAACGACACCGGCCCATAATGGGTCAGTTTCATCAATTATAGACTTTCCGTCTGGTGTTGTTGCAACAGGAATATCTGCTTTTGCCGCCAACTCATATATTGAAGTCCCGCTAAAGTCGGATATTTTTGCACCTCTTCCTGCTACAATAACAGGTTTCTTTGCTTCGTTAATAATATCTGCTGCTGCTTTTATGTCACCTTCTGGGGCATAAGCTCTGAAAGCTGGTATTGCACTTATTTTAGTGTCGGGGATGTAGGTATCGTTCATAATAGCCTTTTCTGCCATTTCACCAGCATATCCAACAACATCAAGATGCGTAGGTCTTGGTTGTCCGGTTGTTGCTTCTCTTAAACATTGTCTTAGCATAAATGGTAGTTGCTGTTCATCCAAAGTATAATCATTATATTTTGTGACGCCAGAAAAATGAGCCCTATGGTCGGATTCTTGATAACCATTCCTTTGATATGCTGAATTCATTTTAAAACCTGTAAGAGCAACAACAGGAGTAGAACCAAGCCATGCATCATGAAGAGAAGCAGCGAGATTAGCGGAACCTATTGCCTGCGACATGCAAACACAAGCTTTGCCTGTTGCTCGAGAGTATCCATCAGCCATATATCCTGCAGCACCCTCAGAGTGAGCTAAAATATTTTTCAACCCATAATCCTTCATTATTTTTGTTGTAAAATAAAATGCAAGTTCTTGATAGAATACATGGGTTATATCGTTATGCTTTAAAAGCTCACAAATATATTCTGCCCCTGTTAAATCTTTTTTTTTCATTTTGTTCTCCTTTCGTTTGATCCACCTAATAGATGATAGTTATTTACTGTGATTATTTAATGCAAATATTATACCAATAGTAAAACCATCTTAAAGAGTTAAAAAACGTATAAATATTGAATTATGGATGTAAAATTAAATAAAAAATGGATAAAACTGTATAAAACAGAGAATATTTTGTAAATTATTTTTTATCCTTGTTTCCTAAGTAAACATGATGTAAAATGCGAATAAGGGATAGGATTTAAAATCAATCTAGGGATGACGAGTTATCCTCATGAAAGGAACTGGACAAATGAAAATTAATGGGATGTGGACCGCATTTACAGAAACGGATTCTCTTAACAAAGCCCTTAAAGAAATGCAGGGCGAAAATATTTCTTATGCTCCCGTATTTACAAATACAGATGATGAGATTGTAAAAGGATTGATAAACATTGTAGATGTTTTAGCAGCTTTGATTTATAGAAATGATTCTTACAAAGAATTATATGTTTCGGATGTGATGGATAAAAATTTTACCGTTATAACTGAAAAGATTAATTTGGACGAAGTAATCATCGAGGAGTTGGAAGACAAATCATTTCCAATGATAATAATAAATAATGAAGGAAAATTCAGAGGACTATTGACTGAGAATGAATTGGTACATATACAACATAAAAACCTCAGATATATGAAAACAATCTTAGATAATATAGACGAAGGGATTATAGCAGTAGATGAGAATAATGTAATCGCTTACATCAATGAAAGTTGGAAGCAAATTCATTCAATTGGAGGGGAAGAATTAATAGGAACTAGCGTAAAAGAAAAATTTCCAGAATCAAAGATTGGAGATGTAAATAAAAAAAATAACGGCAATATACAAGGTATCCCGGTGCACTTAAACTTGACGGGGGCTACAGTTGTACCTTCGTACAAGCCAATACTGGATAATGACCATAATAATTTGGGTGCAATGGCTATTGTGAAAGATTATAGTAAAATCAATGATTTGTACATAGGAATAAATCAGATAAATAAGTTGAACTTATTGTTTAGCTCAATTTTTGACAATCTTAAAGAAGCGGTATTTTTGGTTGATAAAAAGCTCAGGATAACATATGCCAACAAAGAATTTATCAGTAAATATCATGTTGGCAATGGTGATGACTTACCGGATAATGAAATTAAAAGGTTAGTTCGTGATAAATATAAGCTTACTAAAGTTAATAGCTTCAGCAATGAACTGGAGCTTCAATATAACGGCCAAAAAGAAAACACTAATTTTACTGGTATTCCGATATATGATGCGGGACAGAACTTAGAGGGGATGATTGTTATATTGCAGGATGTAACATTTATTAACAATTTGAATTATGAAATAGACAAAAAAAGCAGGCTGTTAGATTACTATAAAAAACAGGTAAGTAAAATCCCATCTGAAATGATTTGTGAAAGTGAAGAATTTAAAGAAGTTATTTCTACGGCATTGAAGGTTGCGTCCACTAGTGTAAGTGTACTTATTGAAGGGGAAAATGGTGTCGGAAAAGAACTGGTTGCACATCTGATTCATAATAACAGTGAGAGAAAGGACAAACCATTTGTTCCGGTAAATTGCGGAGCTATTCCAGAATCATTATGGGAAAGCGAAATGTTTGGATATGAAGAAGGGGCCTTTACGGGAGCTAAAAGAGGAGGGAAAGCCGGTATATTTGAAATTGCAGATGAAGGAACGGTTTTTTTGGATGAAATAGGAGAATTATCATTAGCCACTCAAGTGAAAATGCTTAGATTTTTGCAAAACATGGAAATTGCGAAAGTTGGAAGAAATGGATCTAAAAAAATTGATGTAAGGATTATTGCAGCGACAAATAAAAACCTTGAAAAACTTGTTAAAAATTCAGAATTTCGAGAAGACCTATATTATAGACTTAACGTTGTGAAATTGGATGTTCCTCCGCTAAGAAGCAGAGTTGATGAAATCAAACCTCTTACTGAGCGCTTTATGGAAATTTTTAATGATAGGTATGATAAAAATGTGTCTATATCCCAAGGAGCTATAAGACTTCTGGAACACAATAGTTGGCCTGGAAATATTAGACAATTACGTAATACCGTAGAACAAAGCGTAATAATGTGTGACAAGGTTATTCAACCTTATGACCTCGTACTTGAGGGAAATGGTAGTGTTGGAGATGTCGCTGAGGATAGCAAAACGAATAATTCAGGAGTTTTTGATAGCAAAGATAAATGGAATATACCTATAAGGGTACAGGCCATGGAGAAATTGCTTATTCAAGAAGCTTTAGAGGCTAACGGATATAACAAAACGATGACTATACAGACATTGAACATAAGTAGAAAAACATTTTATAAAAAAATTAAGGATTATGGATTGATGATTTGATATGCAACGATAAAGATAAAAATGTATACTTTAGAAACACTATTCGTGTCCAAAATATACAAAATATTATAAATAAAGCTTTTGCAGACTAAAAAAACGGAAGTATATTAAAATTTTTAGATAATTTTGCAATTAAAAAATCTTTATAATACTGATTTAGCTGGGCTCATGTCACTTACTATTTATTTGTTATAAACAAGTGGCATGAGCTTTGCTTTATACATGAGCAGAAATAGTTTAAGTGAAAAAGGAGGATGTATGTATGTTGTATTATAATCCAAAATCTTTTGATGAAGCCCTAAAACAAATAGATTCATTAAAAGACAAAGATGTAGTGATTTTAGCAGGCGGAACTGATGTTGTGCCTAAGCTCAATGCACGTCCGGAAAGAAGTGGTTATTTTGATAAGCCACTTGTGGCTTTAGAAAATAAGGCTGTGGTTTCCTTAAATGATTCAGGAATGAATTATATAAAGGATAAAAAAAGTGAGATTGCCGTAGGAGCAATGACAACCATGAGCCAATTATTGGACAGTCCTATTATTGATAAAGTTCCTGTGCTCAAGGAGGCTTTGAATGTACTCGCTGGGTTAACTATTAGAAATGTTGCAACTGTTGGTGGCAACATTATGAACGCATCACCGGCAGCTGACAGCGTTCCGGCGTTAATTGCACTAGATGCAAGTGTTGTATTGGCCAGCATTGATAGTGAAAGAACTTTAAAGCTTAGTGAATTATTTGTTGCTCCCGGTAAAACTTCATGCAAAGGTAATGAAATATTAAAAGAGGTGATTATTCCTGTAAGGGAAGGCAAATGCAACTTTATTAAATTTGGAAGAAGAAAAGCAGAAAGCCTGTCTATTGTTAATGGCGCGGCATATGCCAATATGGAAAGTGGAATTTGCAAAAACGTAGTAATAGCTTTAGGAGCCGTTGCGCCTACCCCTTTGAGAGTTGAAGCGGCCGAAAGAATTATGGAAGGAAACATTGTAACAGAAAAGCTTATTGCTGAAGCTGCTGATGTTGCCGCTGACGTCGTTAAACCTATTGATGACAAGAGGTCATCGGGAGATTATAGAAAAAAACTCGTCAAGGTTTTGGTTAAGCGTGCTCTTACAAAGGTATGCTGCTAGTTTGTGAAAGGAGATATTATCATGTCACAAGTTTTAAAATTTACTTGCAATAATGAAGTTGTTGAAGTGTTAATCGACCCTGAAGTGACTTTACTCGATGTTTTGAGAGATAAATTAGGTGTTATGAGTCCAAAATGTGGCTGTAATCATGGTGACTGTGGAGCTTGTACAGTAATGGTGGACGGAGTAGCAGTAAAATCATGTATTATGCTGGCAGCTACAGTAGAAGGGAAAAATATTCTTACAGTAGAAGGCTTAAGCAAAGGTCAAGAACTGCATCCAATTCAAAAAGCATTTATTGAATTAGGAGCTCCTCAGTGCGGGCATTGTACGCCAGGTATGGTAATGGCAGCAAAAAGCTTTTTAGATAAAAATCCAAATCCGACGTATGAAGAGGTAAAAGAAGCCTTGGCTGGCAATTTATGCAGATGTACAGGGTATACAAAATATGTAGATGCAGTTATGGAAGTTGCCAAAGGGACCTTTGGTAATTTATAAGAAAGGGTGTGAATTGAATGAAGTATGTTGGCGAAAGAGTTCCTCGCTATGATAGTTTGGGTCACGTAACCGGTAAAACGAAATTTGTTGCTGATATTTCACTGCCTGGAATGTTAACTGTAAAAGTGTTAAGGAGCAGTGTGGCCAGAGCAAAAATTATTGATATTGATATAGCAGAATGTGAGGCAACGCCAGGAGTTGTTGGGGTAGTAACAGCAAAAGATGTACCTAATAATGTATATGGGTTTTATCCAGACCAGCCGGTACTAGCCGGAGATGAAATTAGATTCCCAGGACAACCTTTAGTAGCTGTAGCTGCAACAAATGAAAAAACAGCACTTAAAGCACTTTCAAAGGTTAAGTTGAATTTAGAGGAATTAGAACCTGTATTAGACCCATTAGAAGCAATGAAACCAGGAGCACCGGTGATTAGGCCTGAAGGTAATACATGGATCTTTGACGATATTCTTCCTTATAGAAAGGTAAGAGTAGGAGATGTGGAGAAGGGATTTACAGAAGCCGATTTTGTTGTAGAAAGCGATTATTCGACCCCTGCTCAGGAGCATGCGATGATTGAAAACAATTGCTCTATTGCAGAAATCGATGAAAGCGGAAGGTTAAATATTTATACTGAATCTCAAGGCGTCTTCTTCCATCTTGGACATTTATCCGGCGTTTTGCAGATGCCTATGAATAAAATCAATATGATAGGCGGAACAGTAGGCGGCGGATTCGGTGGAAGAAATGATGTTACCTCAGATCATATTACGGCTTTGCTGGCATTAAAAACTCAGAAACCATGCAAATGGATGTGGACAAGAGAGGAAGAAATGCTTTGTTCGCAGATAAGGGGTGCTTGGCAGTTCCACATTAAAGCCGGGGTAAAGAAGGACGGAACCATTACGGCAATAAAAGTGCACACTGTACATGATACTGGTGCATATGCTGGGTTTGGACCATACGCAGTTGATAAGAGTTGCTTCACAATAGCAGGACCATATAATATCAAGAATATTTGGATTGACGGATACTGTGTATTCACTAATAGAGCAATAGCAACATCAATGCGTGGATTTGGTATAAATATTGGACAGTTTGCAATGGAAGCTCACTTAGATAAATTGGCAGAAGCGGCAGGAATATCTCCATGGGATATAAGGTTTAAAAACGCATGGAAAGAAGGAGCAATTAGTGCAACTCAGCAAAAAATGCACGATGTAGCAATCATTGAAACAATGCAGGCAGCAGCTAAATTAGCAGATGAAAATATTCCGGAAGAATATATGAAAATGAGTTCAAAGTAAGGAGGCAACAAAATGATTAAAAAAGGTAGAGGTATATCTGCAGTTATGCATCCTACGGGATTCAAGGGTGGCGGAGACCCGGATCAAGCTACAATAAGGCTAAAAGCAGATGGCTCGTTGGATTTGTTGGTCGGAGCTGTTGATTACGGGCAAGGAGCCAAAACGGTGTTAAGACAGTTTGCGTCAGAGGCCTTGAATTTGCCTCTTGATAAAATAGCATTACATAATGCTGGAACAGATGATATGCCGTTCAGTACAGATACAGCGGCAAGTCGTGTTACGTTTATAGCTGGTAATGCGGTTATAGATGCAGCAAAAAATTTTAAAGAGTCAGTATTAAACTATGCCTCAGAATTACTAGCTGTACCAGCTGAGGAACTTGTTATTGACGGCGATAAGGTTTATAAGAAAGACGATTCTTCAGTAACAGCAGATTTTGCAACATTAGGAGCAGCTTCAAATTGGGGTGGTGGATATATCGTAGGGAATGGAAAGTATTTGCATTGCCCGGGACAGCCAACAGACCCTGAAACAGGAGCAGTTGAATTCGCAGCAGCAATGGCATACGCAGTATGTATTGTAGATGTCGAAGTTGATACAGAAACGGGTTTTGTTGACATTAAGAAAATAAGCAGTGCTTATGAAGTGGGAACTTGTGTAAACCCACTTCTGTCAGAGGGACAGATTGATGGTGGAACTATGATGGGCGTAGGAATGACCATGTCAGAGGATTTGTTTCCGAAGTATCCGGCTACTGACATGGCTGTGGATAATTTTACAGATTATATTATTCCTACATCTGCAGATATTCCCATTTTGAAATCAGTTATCGTTGAGATGCCAGATGCAAACGGACCTTACGGTGCAAAAGGATTCGGCGAAATGAGTTCAAATCCGCAGCCACCTGCAATTGTAAATGCAATTTACGATGCAGTGGGTATAAGAATTAACAGTTTGCCTGCAACTCCGGACAAGGTACTTGCAGAACTAGAAGCAAAGCAACAGTGAAGAATAGTCAAAGGAGGAACTTATGAGTAAGATGTGGAAAGTTAAATCTTTATATTATGGTAAAATCAACGTCCCTAAGGGCGTGATGACTGCAGGGCTAGATCCTGAACTTATGATTGACATCCCATACACAGGGTTCTTGTTACAGAATGGGGAAGAGAATATTCTGGTTGATGCAGGAATTCATCAAGACAATATAGTGAATGGATGTGCTTGGGGCGGATATAAAGCGGAAGGTGGAAACGATTACGTTTTGAAAGCCTTAGCCAAGTGGGGATTAGAGCCTAAGGATATCCATACCGTTATGTACACTCACTTACATAACGACCATGCAGGTGGATTGGCATTATTCCCAGATGCAAAGACATATTTCCAAAGAGATGAGTATATCAATCTACTGTATCAGGTCCCTGGACAGATGGTCAGAAGCGATTTTGATAAAAGAACACCAGGAGACATGAAAGTATTAAAAAACATTTATCAGATAGAGGGAGATTTAATACTTCCAAATGGAATTGAGATTTATAAAATCCCTGGACATACAAAGGGAAGCATGGCCATTGTTGTGCCTACTAAAGAAGGAAGATTTATAATTACAGGAGATTTACCACATATGAATCAATGTTTGTTCCCTAAACAAACTAAGATGAAGCTGTTGGATGGCAGTGAGGTTGAAGTTACTTCTGCGCCAGACAATATGTCTCCATATTTATTTAACAGCGTTGTTTATGATCATTGGGAGGCTTATGATAGCTATAACAAGTTAAAAGCAATAGCTGATGAATTTGATCCGAAGTACTTTTTAACTGGACATGACCCATGGGTAATTCTTAAAGAAACATGGGGCTAATGCTAGGACGCTAATATGATATAATTTAAGAAGCGGCTTGCTATCTAAGACGGTAGGCCGCTTTTAATATAACTCGGTATTTATGAAACTATATATAGGTCAAAGTATGAAAAAAACAAATTCTAATAAAAAAGATACAATTGTGATTCTAGGCGCAGGTCAAATGGGGAAAGCCGTAGCCGAGGCATTAAATCCAAATAAAACCAAACTTCTTGGATTTGGAGATAACGATTCAAAAAAATGGAATAAAATAATTAAGCCAGTAGATAAATCTATTGGCTTAAAGCCGGATATAATTATTATAAGTGTATTAGACGATGAGAGAGCAAATCAATTAGAAGAACAGGCATACGAATGTGGCTTTAACGGTGAAATAGTGAATTTAAAAGCAGTATATGGAATGTTTGATATACGTTCAAAAACTATAAAGAGTATTGCAAATAGGATAAATGAAAAAAAAATTCCGGGAGAAATTGCCGAATTGGGGGTTTATAAAGGAGATATTACATGGCAGTTAAATTATTTGTTTCCTAAAAGGAGCTTACATTTGTTTGATACATTTGAGGGATTTGATGAAAGAGATATATATAAAGAAAAAGAAAATTTATATTCTGAGGCAAAAAAAGGAGATTTTAGAGATACTTCTGTGTCAGATGTTATGGAGAGAGTTATGTATCCCCAAAATGTAGTCGTAAAAAAAGGCTTTTTTCCTGATACTGCAGACTGGCATTGGGAAACCAACTATGCTTTTGTAAGTATTGATACGGATTTGTACGCACCTACTTTAGCTGGTATAGAATACTTTTATCCCAAGCTAAGTGAAGGAGGGGTTATAATAATGCATGATTATAATAGCCTACAGTTTCGAGGTGTTAAAAAAGCTGTAGATGAATATGAAAAGAGATGTGGTTTGTTGAAAATTATTCCAGTGGGTGACCTTCATGGCTCATGCGTGATACTTAAGTGACAATAAAAGAACCCATAAGGCTCTTGAACTGATGCACTTTGCACTTTAAACGACTAAAGTATTTCTTGACTGTATACAATTTGAATGTTATAATCAGTCTGAGAAATGATTGAGAGAAAGGAGTCAATTATGGCATACGATTCTAAATTTAAACGAGATGACATTGATGAACTTTTTAGAGCTGTTTTACTGCTTAAGGACGAAGAAGATTGCTACAGATTCTTTGAGGACATATGTACTATCAACGAAATACATGCAATATCCCAGAGGCTTCAAGTAGCAAAGCTGCTTTCGGAAAACAAGACATACAGTGAAATAGAAGGCATTACCAAGGCTTCCACCGCGACAATAAGCAGGATAAACAAATGCCTTGTATACGGGGCAGAGGGCTATAAGAGAATCCTTGAGAGGATGAAAGAAGAATAGAAGATAGATTCAAGACATGGCGGTGCATTATTGTTCCGCCATTTTAATAAATGATATAATAAATAATATGGAATTATATGTATTTGAAAATTACAAATCTTTGTATCCTGAACTAACGGGCAAGGAGCTTACCGATAGGTTGGCACTATGCGCTCTTGAGGAGTACGGTGCAGACGATGCTGTCATAGCCAGAACCTATAAAGGCAAGCCCTACGTCCTAAACCATCAGGATATATATTTTTCTGTCAGTCACAGTGGCGGTTTTTTTGTGTGCTTAATCGGCGATACTCCGCTGGGAGTTGATATACAGAAAAGGAGTAAGACAAATATAGACGGAATAATAAAACGATATTTTACGGAAGGTGAAAGAGAATACATTGAAGAAAGAGGCGACAGCGCATTTTTTACCCTTTGGGCAAGGAAGGAAGCCTATGCTAAGTACACGGGAGAAGGGTTGCAGGCAATACTGGCTAAAGCTCCCGTACTGAACCGCAAGGACGTAGAATTCTTTGATTTTCAGTTGGAAAGGGACCTGTATGGGTCGTGGTGTAGTATATGAAATACAAGTTTTTAGTGGAAAACAAAACAGACAATCCAGGGATAATGGCGGAACACGGACTTTCCGTATATATAGAGGCTAGCCATAAGAAAATACTTTTCGATGCGGGAGCTACCGATTTGCTAATAAGGAACGCAGAGAAAATGGAGGTGGACCTTGGCGGCGTTGATTTTGCAGTAGTAAGCCACGGGCATTACGACCATACGGGAGGATTTTCGGCCTTTTGCCAAATCAATAACAACGCTTCCATATACATTCACAAAGACGCATTCAGAAAAAGCTACGGCATGGAAGATGGGAAACTTGAGGACGAGACAAGCGGTATAAGATGGAGTCGTCAGGAAAGTGAGCGTTTGAAGGACAGGCTGGTATTTACAGATGGCCCTTGCTGGATAGATGAGGACACCGTAATAACGGGAACCGTAATATGCGGAGAGGATTTTAGGCCTACGGAAAATTTCTTTTACAGAGACGAAGAAGGCCAGCTTGTACGTGATGATATGTGTCATGAACAGTGCTTGGTAATAAGGGAAAAGGCAGGCCTTTACATTTTTTCAGGATGCAGTCACAGGGGAGCAGTCTCAGCAATTAACACGGCTAAGGCCATGTTTCCGGGGGAAAGGGTGGCGGTTCTTGTTGCTGGAATGCACCTTTACAGTGCCTCGGATGAGGACAGGCAGAGGGTGATAGGGCAGATTTTACGCGAAGACATTAACAAGGTAATGCCGGTACACTGTACGGGAATCAAGGCCATATGCGATTTAAAGACTGGGTTGGGAGAGAAATGCGTAGTTGTAACAGCAGGAGATAGTTTTGATGGATGTTAGACAGAGAGCCGTAAATTATTTAAATATCAAGCCCAGGACTTGTATGCAGGTCAAAAAATATTTGTCAGGCAAAGGCTGTAGTGATGAAGAAATACTGGAAGCTGTAAAGGAATTGGAGGAATACCATTATATCGACGACCGAAGGTATTGCAGGCTTTACTTTGAGTACGGTTTTGAAAAGGGGAGGGGCATAGCTAGGATAAAGAGAGAGCTTGGAGAAAAAGGCATTTCCCGGGACATAATAGAATCGGAATACGAGGAACTTGCAGAAGTACCGGACCAGTTTGAAATGGCTCTCGTCATTGGAGAGGATATGATACGGGGTGTGGATATGGAGGCTCTCGAATATGAAGAGCGAGGCAAGCTCAAGGCTAAGATAGGGCGAAGGCTTATGACCAGAGGATTTTCACCTGAAGTAGCCTATAAGGTAATAGGCGCCTTGATAAAGTGAGAAAGGATAATGTTAAGCTATGGAAGGAAGATTTGACAGAACCCGGCTAATTATCGGCAAAGACGCAATAGAGAGGCTAAGTTCGGCATCCGTAATAGTATTCGGCATTGGTGGAGTGGGAAGTTATGTTGCCGAGGGCCTTGCAAGGGCAGGGTTAGGGCATTTGACTCTCGTAGATAAAGATGTGGTGGATGTTACGAATATAAACAGACAACTGCCGGCACTTCAAAGCACAATAGGAGAATCGAAGGCCAGGGTAATGGCTGAAAGGATAAGGGACATCAATCCGGATTGCTCCATTGAAGCTATGGAGTGTTTTTTCTTGCCGGAAAACGCAGATTACTTTGATTTTAAAAAGTATGACTACGTTGTGGATGCCATAGATACGGTGGCAGGGAAAATTGCCCTGATAGAAAAGGCGAAAAATGATGGTGTGCCTATTATCTCATCAATGGGAACAGGTAATAAGCTGAATCCTACGGCATTTAAAATATCCCTCATTGAAAAAACAAGGGTCTGTCCTCTGGCTAGAGTGATGAGAAGGGAGTTAAAGGATAGAGGCATTGAAGGCATCAAGGTGCTGTATTCGGAAGAAGAACCTGTAAAGGGAACGGGGCGCACTCCTGGAAGCATTTCCTTCGTACCTTCTGTGGCAGGACTTATTATAGCCGGAGAAGTTGTAAAAGACCTTGTAAACATGGTATAATGACTAGATAAATTTCTCACAAGGAGACTGAATAATGGACTATAAAAAAGAATTGGTAAACAGAATAGAAAAATTTTATGTAGAGATTATCGAAGAATTTAAGGAAATCGAAATGCAGATTGCCGCCGATTCAAGATTCAAAAGCGTTTTCAAGAAAAAGGATTACGAAGGCAATATTGTAAAATTAAAGCTTTGCAAGAAGGCATGTGTGGAAATAGAAACCGATGACATTGAAATACCGAAGACGGACAAGCTGGCCTTAGATGTTATGAAGAACTTTGAGAGAAGCCTTCTCATCTTCAATTTTCTCTGCGATTCCTATGTACAGCTTCAGGCTGCCCTGAACAGGAAGGCAAACAAGGAGGCACTGAAGTTTTCGGAATACAAGGAGCTTTTTAACAAGGTGCAGGCTACCAGGGTGAACCTGAACAACGCCTTGCATGAACTGGATATAGATTATACGGAATACACATACGATGAGAACGAAGACCCGTATACTTTTCTCAACTGATATAAGCTGCAAGGGAAAGGGATAATCAATGGAAAGCAATTATTTACTGATTGTCGGGATAGCTGTCCTGGTACTTATTATCATAGCGGTGGCCATGATACTTGTGGTCCAAAACAGTATAAGAAGCATGGGAGAAATGCTTTCACGAAATCAGAGAGCTGCAACGGAAATGCAGAACAGGCAGCTGATGGAAATAAGGAATACCGTAGATGAAAAACTGCAAAAAACTCTTGAAGACCGCATAGGTAGGTCCTTTAAACAGGTCAGCGACTCCCTTGAACAGGTGAGCCGGGGACTGGGAGAAATGCAGAGTCTTGCGGCAGGAGTGGGGGATCTTAAAAAGGTTCTTTCCAATGTCAAAACAAGAGGAATATTGGGCGAGATACAGCTGGGAGCTATACTTGACCAGATACTTTCGCCGGAGCAGTACGATGATAATGTTGCGGTAACAGGAGGAAGCGAGAGAGTAGAATATGCGGTAAAGTTTCCCGGAGAGGGCAAGGATTTTGTTTATCTGCCCATAGACTCCAAGTTTCCTGCTGATGCATATACGAACCTGACAGATGCATATGACACAGGGGACAAGGCTATAATAAAGGCGGCTACAGACGCACTGCGAAGTGCAGTTATCAAATCCGCTAGGGATATAAAGACAAAATACGTTCGTCCTCCGAGCACTACAGAATTTGCAGTAATGTTCCTGCCCTTTGAAGGACTTTACGCGGAGGTTCTGAGACTGGGCATGGTAGATACCTTACAGAAGGATTACCGTATAACCATTGCAGGACCTACCACCATGGCGGCCATGTTGAACAGCTTCCAGATGGGATTCAGGTCTCTTGCTTTGCAGAAACGTTCAGGGGAAGTATGGGATACCCTTGCCAAAGTGCATACTGAATTTGATAAGTTCGGAGATGTTCTCGAAAAAACACAATCGAGAATGGAACAGACCCAGAAGGACCTGGAAGCACTAGTGGGAGTCAGGACTAGAGGCATACGGAGAGCCTTGAAGAGTGTTTCCGAAACAGGCAAGCAAGGAGAGATAGACGAAGGAGATATTGATATATGAGCATATACGCCATAGGTGACCTTCATCTTTCATTTGCCCCCGGCATAGATAAACCCATGGGTGTTTACGGCAGTAGATGGCATGACCATTGGGAAAGGCTGGAGGCAAACTGGCGCAGGGAGCTTACTGATGAAGATACGATGGTAGTCCCCGGAGATATATCATGGGGGCTGAAACTTGAAGAAGCTAAATACGATTTGGACTGGATAGAAAACCTTCCGGGGAAAAAGGTTTTTTTTAAAGGAAACCACGATTTGTGGTGGAACGGGATAACAAGACTTAACAGGATGTATGATACCATTACCTTCGTACAAAATGATTTTTATCTGGCAGAGGGACTTTACATCTGCGGAACCCGTGGATGGGTAACTCCCGACAACGATGACTATAAAGAGAGTGACGAAAGGGTTTACAGACGTGAGATGATAAGGCTTGAGTCATCGCTGGAGAAGGCGGAAGAGCATATGAAGGCAAAGGGTGAGAGCTATAATATATTAGGTGTTCTTCATTTTCCTCCTGTGTCAAAGGTCGGGCACTTTTCTGGCTTTCAGCAGATGTTTGAAGACCACGGGGTAAAGCATGTTATTTACGGACATATACATGGCGAGGACGGCTTCAGGAATACTATTGTGGGAGATTTTCAGGGAATAAACTACCAGCTTGTATCTTTGGATTATCTCAACTGCAAGCCTGTGCTGATTAAAGAATGATGGAGATTTGTTATGGTAAAGAGAATAACGATAATAGTAATGGACAGTCTCGGTGTGGGACAGTTGGAAGATTCGTATAAATATGGTGATGCAGGTGCAGATACACTGGGGCATATTCTGGACAATTACAATTTGAAAATACCTAACCTGAGAAGGTTGGGAATGGGGAATATTGACGATGCAGCAGGAGGAAGACTTGCTGTGGATAAGCCGGAAGGAGCTTTCGGAAGGCTTAAGGAGATGTCAACGGGAAAGGACACTATTACAGGGCATTGGGAAATAGCCGGAATCTATACAGGCGAGCCCTTTAAGACCTACCCTGACGGGTTTCCCAATGAAGTAATCGACAGGTTGAGGTCGGTCTCAGGGAGAGGCTGCATAGGGAACTGTGCTGCATCAGGCACGGAGATTATTGAGGAGCTGGGCCCCGAACATGAAAGGACAGGCGATATAATAGTTTACACCTCAGCCGACAGTGTGCTTCAGATAGCAGCCAATGTGGATGTGGTTCCCCTTGATGAGCTTTATTCTATTTGCACGAAAGCAAGGGAAATAATGCAGGGTGAATTTGCCTGCGGCAGAATTATAGCAAGACCATACAAAATAGTGGAGGGCAAGAGGGTCAGAACGGCAGACAGAAGAGATTACGCCGTTTCTCCTCCCGAAAAGACCATGCTGAATTATGTATCCGAGGCCGGCAAGCAGGTGAGAGCAGTAGGCAAGATAAGAGATATCTTTGACGGCAGCGGCATCACTGAATGGGTACACACACAAAGCAACGACGACGGAGTGAACAAGACAATAGAATATTTGAAGGATGATTTTGAAGGATTGATATTCACTAATCTGGTGGACTTTGATTCCGTATACGGGCACAGGAGAGATCCGATAGGATATGGTAAATCCATAGAAGCCTTTGACAAAAGACTTCCTGATATTCTCGCCGCAATGACCGATGAAGACTTGCTTATAATCTGTTCGGACCACGGCAATGACCCCGTTCATTCAGGCTGGGACCACACGAGAGAGCATATTTTTGTCCTTCTGACAGGCGATGTAGTCAAGGGTGGAATTAATCTGGGAGAGAGAAGCTCATTTGCGGATATTGGAGCCACTGTAACGGATATTTTAACTGACGGGAAATACAAGACATCTATGGGCGTGAGCTTTAAGGAAAGAATATTATAATGGAGGATATGTATGAAACGAATAGCAGCTCTGCTAATAACAGTGATACTGATGATGGGAACATTTGTATCATGTGGCGGGAACAAGAATAACAGTACCAGCGACAGCAAGTCTGAAATTGCAATGATAGTCGATGAATCAGGCGTTGATGACGGTTCCTTCAATCAAACTGCCTGGGAGAAAATAGAAGAATTTTCAGGTGAAACAGATAGAACATGTACCTACTATACAGCCAAGAAGGGCGAGAAGGAAAGTTATTTAAAGCTTATAGACAAGGCTGTAAAGAAGGACGCAAAGCTCATAGTAGTTTCGGGGAGCTCCTTTGAAACGGCTGTTTTCGCAGCCCAGACCACATATCCTAAGGTTGACTTCCTTTTAATCGACGGAGTGCCTCATGATGAAAACAACGTGTATTCTACTGCGGAAAATACAATTGCAGTCATATTCGCAGAGGAAGAAGCGGGATTTTTGGCAGGCTATGCTGCCGTTAAGGATGGCTATAAGAAGCTGGGATTTATGGGCGGTCAGCAGATACCTCCTGTAAAGCGATACGGCTACGGCTTCGTACAGGGTGCCGCATACGCTTGTGGGGAGGAAGAACAGAAGATAGAGCTGAGATACGCGTACACAGATACCTTTGAAGAGTCCAAGGAAGTGAGAAATCTTGCAGAATCATGGTACAAGGAAGGTACTAAGGTAATATTTGCTTGCGGCGGAGCTATGGGGAAATCGGTTATGAGGGCTGCTGAGGATAAGGGCGGCAAGACAATCGGAGTAGACGTTGACCAGAGCGGAATGTCCGATACTGTCATTACGTCAGCAAAGAAGGGCATTGCCAACGCTGTGAGCACCGTTCTCAAGGAATATGGGAACGATATGTTCGTAGGGGGCATCGCCTTTAATTATACGGCCAAGAATAAGGGCGTAGCGTTGGAAATGGAAAATGCCGGATTTAAAAAATTTACAGAAGAAGATTACAAGAAGATATTTAAGAAATTAAAAAAGGGAGAGATAGAGCTTAAAAAGGATACAGAAGTAAAAGCTATTACTGATATTACAGGGGATTGGATAACGGTGGTTCAATGAAGGAAAAAGGAAGCGAATCAAGAGAACAAAGAAGTAAAGCAAAGGTATTGGTCTATATTATCCTAAGAGTGTTAGTGGTTATGGTGCTTATAGCCCAGATTTTTAACCATAACTGGCACAATGTCATGACCTGCGGTCTGACTCTTATACTCTTCATGATGCCGTCTATACTCTCAAGAGAGATGAAAATCAATCTTCCGACAGCACTTGAGGTAATAATTCTCTTGTTTATATTTGCTGCAGAGATTCTAGGGGAGATACACGGCTTCTATGTGATGTTCCCAAGATGGGATGATATGCTTCACACTATGAACGGATTCTTAGCGGCGGCAATCGGATTCGCTATGATTGATATTCTAAACAGGCATGAAAGGGTGAGCTTCAACTTATCTCCTGCCTTTGTAGCCTTGGTGGCATTCTGTTTCTCCATGACTATAGGTGTATTATGGGAGTTTTTTGAGTGTTCAATGGATATGTTTTTTGGCAAGGATATGCAGAAGGACACATGGCTGGCGGCATTTAATTCGGTAGCTATAAATCCGGATGGTCTGAACGTACCCGTATCAATTGACGTGACAAATGTTACGGTAAACAATATGACCTGGGATAAATACCTTGACATCGGACTATATGACACGATGCATGACCTTTTTGTAAACTTTATAGGGGCAATGGTCTTCTCGATTTTGGGACTTATATACATAAAAAACAGAGGGAAAGGCATAGCTTCCAAATTCATACCAACATCTACAAAGAATAAAAGAGAAAGCGAACAATAAACATGAAAAAATTTAGGCTCTTTTGGAAAATCTTAAGGAGGGTAAATGCTGACAAGATCATTTACGCCTTCATTGTCAATCTGTTTATAGTGGCTCTGGTCATAACTTTGATAGAGCCGGGGATATCAACCTACGGCGATGGGTTATGGTATACCTTCGTAGCTTGCACCACCATAGGCTTTGGAGATTTTGCGGCGGTAACTGTAATAGGAAGGGTACTGACCGTATACATGGTTCTTCATGAAATACTACTGGTAGCTATTTTGCCGGGAGTTATAGTGAGCTACTATATGGAAGTGATACATAGGAGAGAACAGGAGAGCGTGACTATATTTTTAGACAAACTTGAAAGGCTCCCTGAGCTTTCTAAAGAGGAGCTTGACGAAATTTCAAAAAGAATAAAGAAAATAATATAGCAAGTACTATAGGTAAATAAAACGATAGAAACAGAAAAACTTGGAGGAATTAATGGAACTAGGCAAGCTGAAACGGACAGAAACGATTTTTTTAATATTTGTGATAGGAAGTATAATAGGATGGATATATGAAGAAATATTTTATTATTTTCAGGAGGGACATATTGTTGATAGGGGATTTATGACGGGCCCGTGGCTTCCCATATACGGAATAGGTGCGGTTGTGATGATTTTAGCACTGAAATGGCTTAAGCAGTGGCCGCCGTTGGTATTTGTTTTCGGGATGCTTCTAACAGGTATACTTGAATGGGGTACAGGAGCGTTTATCATGCAGGTATGGCATAAGAGAATGTGGGATTATACAGGCTTGTTTATGAACATCGGAGGCTTCGTATGCCTTAGGTCTGTATTGACCTTTGCCATAGGGGGCATTGCACTTATATATTTCATCGAACCCTTTGTAGAAAAGTGCATGTATTGTATGAAAGCTAAAACAGCAAACATAATTGCAGGGGTATTCTTAGTTATTATGATCGTGGATTTGGTACATCATATATTGACTGTATAGATTATTGGGAATGATGCTGTAGTCTACTTTAAAATATGTAAAATATAACAGAACCTTCTTTTTACTTAAAGATACGCATATATTTAAGTGGAGAGGAGGTTTTTTTGTGAAAAAAAAGCTTAGAGGATGGAAGAAAATATGCTGCCTGTGTGCAGTTGCCTGCGTTGTTATGGTGTGTAGTTTCATGGGTCTTGAGAAGTTTACCCCGGAAAAACGAAGCATCACCATAACAGATGAATCCGATACGGTTTCCAGTACGGTATCTGTAGCTCAAGCAGACGGCCAGAGCAGTGAGGATTTGAAGATAGAGGCGAAATCGGCTGTCTTGATAGATGGAGCAAGTGGCGATGTGTTGTACGAAAGTGAGCCCTATAAGCATTTGCCTCCTGCATCCGTAACCAAGGTAATGACTTTGCTTCTTATACTTGAAGGTGTTGATTCGGAAAAGATAAAGCTGAATGATAAGGTGGTCATATCCGAAAGGGCGGCAGGCATGGGCGGAAGCCAGATGTACATGGAGCCGGGAGAAAAGCATACGGTGGAAGAGCTCTTGAAGGGCGTAATAATGGTAAGCGCCAATGACGGCTGCGTGGCACATAAGAATCAGGCAGTTTGGGAACATAATCAATATGAAATAAAATAGTAGAATAATATTTTTAGAGAAGGGGCTTTTATTGGCTTTCCTTGTTTTCTGATAGTCATAAAGGCTGCGGGATTTGTGGAAAAAATTATGGTATAAAACATATCCATATGATATTATAAAAACAAAAAGGAGAATTTAAGAAATGTCATTTGGAGCAGTCAATATAATTGGTATTATATTAGTAGTGGAGGGGGCGTTGAATTTACTGGGGGTTATGTTCCCTTATGCAATGTCTATGACAGGGAAATATACGCCGGAGTCTATGAAGGCATGGATTCGCCCCATGGGAGTTGCTTCTATTGCAATGGGTGGAGGTTGTATATTGTTTGACACTAGAACATTTGCAGCAGCTGGCAGTAATGTTCCAGACTGGTTTACCCCGGTAGGGATAGTACTCATGGTCGTAGGGATTATCCTTGGACTTGTGTTTAACAAAATATTTTTAAAGAAGATCAAATAAAGATCCTGGAAAATAAGATAACAGGGGGAAGACATTGATAAAACTAAATAATCTGACCAAATCATATGCCAATGGTCAAAATAAAGCGGTAGATGATCTTACCTGGGAGATTAAGGATGGGGAGATTGTTGGGTTTATCGGACCGAACGGAGCAGGCAAGTCTACGACTATCAAGATGATGACGGGGCTTGTTTTACCGGACAGTGGATTCGTGGAGTTGAACGGATTGGATATTACCAAAAAGCCATTGGAGGCGAAGCAACAGTTTGCTTATGTATCGGACACGCCGGATAATTTCCTGCGGTTGAAAGCTATTGAATACCTGAATTTTATCGCAGACATTTATCAGGTGTCTGAGGCGGACCGCAACCATCGGATCACGGACATGGCGAAAAGATTTGGTATCATGGAGGTATTGGAGCGGCCTATTATGGAGTTTTCACATGGTATGCGCCAGAAGGTCATGGTAATGGGAGCACTGGTACATAATCCTTCCATATGGATACTGGATGAACCTATGGTGGGTCTGGATCCAAATGCAGCATTCGCTCTGAAGGAAATGATGCGGGAACATGCGGCAGCAGGCAATTCGGTTCTGTTTTCCACCCATGTATTAGAGGTGGCAGAGAAGCTGTGTGACCATGTCGGCATTATTGTGTCGGGACATATGATTTTTGCAGGAACTATGGATGAACTGAAGGACCATTATCCCAGCGATATGTCGCTGGAGTCTATATTTATGGAGATGACCAAGGATGCGTGAATTATTTTTATTAGAGCGCACTTTGCGCAAATGTAATGGAAGCATGTTTACCAGCATGGGCATGAGTTCAGCTGTGGTAGATTCGAATTTGTCCAGGGGACAGAAGGCTTTGCAGCAAGTAGGCGTGGTCATGGTGATGGGAGTGATTATGTTCCTTGTGGGAAGATTCAGTCTTGGTATATTTACTGGAGTTGTGGCGGATGGGCTGGATTCACTGGCATATGCGGGTGTCTGTGTGGCACTGACGACTATCTGCTTGTTTCTAGCTACCCAAAAAGCGTTGGCCTTGTTTTTTTTGAGTGAAGATAATGAATCGCTGATTTATATGCCGGTTCATCCGGGGATAATCGCTATTGCCAAGGTGCTGATCATTTACATAAGCTGTGCGATTCCTATGGTTTTGATTGGTGTTCCTGTCCTGCTGGCGGCTCAGATCAGTGAGGGTGGATCTTTCGTTTCTATGATAGCTGCTGTAATCGTACCACTGCTGATACCGGTTACACCTATTTTTTATGTGGTGCTGATCTCACTTCTACTTATGCAGTTTATAGGAATCGGTAAAAGCAAAGAGTCTAGAGCTTCGACGGTTACGCTGATTTTTATGCTACTCATGCTACTTGTTCCTATGGGCTTTAATTTTATCCAGAGCGGTGTCCAGGCGAGCGGCGGCATTGAGGCTGCACTGAAAGGGTTAAGTGGCACCATTTATTCGCTGGAATGCGTTTTTCCCACTATTTTTCTGGCAGTGCTGGGGATGGAAAAAGGAGGGGGATTCTATCTGCTCCTTTTAGTGGTAGTGGTACTGCTCCTTGTTCTTGTATATGCGTGTGTTGCAGAAAAACTGTTCTTGAAAGCTATTCTTCGGAGATCCTCCCATAGAAGCAGACAAAAGAGTGCAGATGAGGCATCTATCCGGCGTTACAGTAGCGCAGGACGCTCGGTGCGGAGTGCCTGTGCAAGAAGGGAACGCCAACTATTGTTTCGCACACCTGTTTTCTTTTTACAGGAGGTGCTGATCTCACTTATTCTGATTGTGCTGTTTGCTGGGATCTGTGTGTTTGTGATGATTCAGATATATCCAGAAATAGAAGTGCTGAAGCAGGAAAATCTGGGGGGAATGGAGGCGTACGTCTGGTATGGAGCTCTTGGATTGATTCTCATCATCTCTGCATTGGCTGTAGCATTTACCCATGTGACCGCCACCTGTATTTCCCGGGAGGGAAGTGGCTTCATGTACATGAAAACGATGCCGGTAGCTATGAAAACCCAGCTCTCGGTAAAATCGCGCATTGGCCTTTATCTTGCACTGGCAGGTGCACTTCCGTTTTTGATTGCGATGGATTATGTGTGCTTGAACATTTCTATTAGTGTGCTACTGATTCCGGCCAGTCTTGTGCTTTCTGTAGCCGTGATTATATTTGGAAATGATCTGCAGTTGTACCTGGATTGCAAGGATCCTATGTTGAACTGGGAGACAGAGTATGCTGCAGCGACAAACAACCATTTGCTGGTCAGCCTCGTGGGACCTGTGCTTTATGTAGTAGTATTGATTGGAATAGGTGCGTTGCTGCATATGGCTTTCGGGACTATGTTGATACTAGTAGTAGGTGTGGTGCTGGTGGCAGCGGTTGTTTTAACGGCATTTGCTCATCAGTGGTTTTATAAAATTGCGGAGAAATGTATAAATGAGCTTTGATCCGAAGGACCTCCTGTGATAATGATTTTTGTTCTTGATACAATAATAAAATGCTTTAGTATCATACTCTCAATTCTACTGTTGATCTTGTTTTTATCCAATACAAATGTCCCGCGCTTTGAACACTATAATTTTCACCGTCTATTTTATATGTAAATTCCGTCCAGACATTTTTACTGTCCGAATATATATTGTACTACATTTTTAGGAACAAAAAAAGTGTTTTTTAATAATTAGTTATTGTAAAAGCATTGAAATTTCAAGCGTTTGATAAAATACTAAAGTATGCTTTCAGGCGGCTTTATCTTTTTTATTGCCGGCTCTATAGTGAATCCCTTCATAAGCTATCCAAATTGTTCGTAGTTAAGATGTTTTAATTCAATGGTTTACCGTTTACGATGTCTGCAATTTTGAGTAACTTGTGAATTTACGGTGTAGTGTCCGTGTGCCTTCGAATTTTTGCTGACTCCTAACGTATTAAGAGTATGGGTGTTTATCAGAATATAAATACTTGTTGCTTAATACATTGTAATAGTTGGGCAGAAAGGGGCATAGACATTATGGATAAAGATAAGATACAGGTTAGCCTAGAAGAATACAAGGTGAATATTAAGTACGGTGATAAAAGTTTGGTCGAATGCATGGTAAATGTGATCAGACGTTTGCTTGTAAAATCTGCAGTCCTATGAAGGAACCGAAGTGAATTGGTGATATAATTGCACTGGAATTATAATACCGGGAACGGAGGTAAAATGAAATGTAGGACTGCTATTTATTGTAGGCTGTCAAAGGAAGACATAGATAAAGGCGGGCAAGATAAATTCAGCCAATCCATCAAAAACCAAGAAGCCATGCTGATGCAATATGCGAAGGAACATGATTTTAATGTAGTAAGAGTGTATCGGGATGATGATTACAGCGGGCTCTATGAGGACCGCCCCGGATTCGAGCGACTAATCGAGAATGCAAAAGAAGGATGTTTTGAAATCATAATAGCCAAGACTCAAGCTAGATTTACGAGAAACATTGAGCATTTGGAAAAGTATCTGCATAATGAGTTTATTCAATGGGGTATACGCTTTATCGGAGTTGTGGACAATGTGGACACTTCGGTTAAGGGGAATAAGAAAGCAAGGCAGATAAACGGCCTTGTCAACGAATGGTATTGCCAGGATCTTTCAGAGAGCGTGAAGGCAAGCTATCGTATAAAGCAGATCAATGGGGAGTATTTGGCATCATCACCGCCATATGGATATCTAAAAGACCCCGAAGATAATCATCATTTGATAGTTGATCCGTATGCAGCTGAAATAGTAAGGCGGATATACTCTTTATATCTATCAGGATTCGGTAAAGCCAAGATTGCAAAAATATTAACGGTTGAAAATGTGCTACGGCCAAGCGTATATAAGAGAAAAATCTTAGGATTGAAGTATCATAATGCACATGAGATAAAAGAATCTAGGCCATGGACATTTCAGACAGTCTCGGACATTCTGCAGAATGAAGTTTATTTGGGACATACCATACAAAACAAATGCTGTAAGATTTCCTATAAGTCAAAGTATAAAAAGCGCCTGCCCCAGAAAGAATGGATAAAGGTAGAAAACACCCATGAGTCAATTGTGGACGAGAAGGTTTTTGATATGGCGCAGGAAATGAGGCATATGAAGACAGTACCTGTAGATTCAACAGCAAACAAAACTCTCTTTTGGAAGAAGCTTTTTTGTGCTGATTGTGGCAAAGCCATGACAAAGAGCTATTCGCGAGGTAAGAAAACCCCCCGAGAGACGATTTACATATGCAAGACATATAAAGCTCATGGCAATATCATTTGCAGCAGTCACAAGATTTCCGAAGCCGTACTGAAAGCACTTGTTATCGAAGCCATCCGAAAAGAAGGCAAACGTCTTTTAAAAGAGGAAGACATAGAACAACTGAGGATGGTAGAAATAAGGGAGACTAAAAGAGACTTGGACTTACAACTTCAAGAACTGGAAGCACAGCTGCAGAAAACGAAGGAGTATAAAGAACGACTTTATGAGGATTTTGTAGATGAACTTCTTTCTAAAGAAGAATACCTTTCTTTTA
Source organism: Clostridiales bacterium (assembly GCA_012513435.1). GTDB lineage: Bacteria > Bacillota > Clostridia > Peptostreptococcales > Anaerovoracaceae > Lentihominibacter. Next base: position 219,627 of record JAAZCE010000040.1, on the reverse strand, counting down.
AGAAGAAGTACGAAGGCAGGGAAGCCAGCTTAAAAAAGCAACTTGATGAAAAGAAGAGAGAACAGGAAACCGCAGAAGAAAAACGAAAAAGCCCTGTTTTGCAGTGGGTTAAACAATTTAGAAATTATATGGATATTCAAGAGTTAAACAGGGATGTTATTGAGGAGCTTATCGAGAAAATTGACATCGGTGCAGATAGAGAAATCAATGTGTATTTTAGATTTCATTAATAAGCTTTAACCAAATCGTGAAGATCAAATTTCCATGCAAAATTGTTCCCAAAAGGGTGTAATTTTAAATGCCACCTGCGTGGCTTTGGCTGAGCATTTGTGCGGAAGTGTAGAGGGCTTTGTAAAGCAGATGAACAAGAGAGCAGCGGATCTGGGGTTGGAAAACAGTAATTTTGTCAATACCAACGGCTTGCCTGTGGCGAAACATTATTCCTGCGCATATGATATAGGTATGATATCCAAGGAGCTTATGAGTCATGAGGTTGCTTTGCCATGGTTTATTTCATGGCAGGAGGATATCAAAGTAGGCTTGCCGGGAAAGCAGACTAAGTTCACATTGACCAACACTAACAGGCTTGTAAGAAATTATAGCGGGGCCATAGGTGTAAAAACAGGGTTTACACAGGATGCAGGCTATTGTCTTTCTGGAGCGGCCAAGAGGGACGGAACTACCATGATTGGCGTGGTGTTAGGCTGTGAAACCAGCGATATCAGATTTGCGGAGATGTCTAAGCTCCTTGATTACGGGTTCGCGAATTACGAAACCGTTGTCATAGCAAAGCAGGGAGAGAAAATCAAAAAACTCGGCGTGGAAAAGGGCGACAAGAAATTTGTTTGGGCCGTGAGCAGAGAACCTATAGGAGTCACCGTCAAGAAGGGTGAAGAGAAAAACATCAGCAAGAAAATAATTATGGATGAGCAGATTAAGCTGCCTGTTAAGAAGGGTGGCAAGATAGGTGAAATACACGTATACGAAAAGGAGAAGAAAATCGGTGTTTGCGATTTGATTTCCGACAAAAAAGTTGAAAAAGCAAGTTTTATGAAGCTTTACATACGCATGATGAAAAAACTTGTATAGCTTTTAAGAAGGGAGGAATTCCCTATTGTCGGTAAATCCATGCTTTTTCTTCCTGACAGGATATTTTCAAGTAGCCTATGCATCTGAAATACTGAAGATGAACAATGTTCCCAATAGTATTGTAAGGGCGCCTATACAGCTCAAAAAAAGCTGTAACTATGCATTGGAGGTTGACCAGGTGTTTTACAGAGCTTGTATTTCGGTGCTGAATAAAGAGAAAATCCTCATAGAGGAAGTGTTGTGTATGAATAAGTAAAAGAAAAAATATGCCGGCAGGTGTGACCTGCCGGTGTTTTGCGAGCAATTGACAACGGGCGGTATTTTATAGTATCATATATATGTGATTTAATAATATTTATTAGAAAAGAGGTTATAATATGCAACAGAACATGATGGGGCCCAATATTATCATTACCGAGCCTAGCAGTAGCCTTAGAGCACTGGGAAGAAATGCTTTGGCAGGTAAATGGAAAATAGCGATAATAGCGGTCATAGTATACACTTTGTGCCTGGAGGTTCCGCCTGCTATCCTTGATGCTATATTTGGCGTTACTGCAGGTGATTTTTCAACATTTAATATGAGCTCAAACATCGGAGTTGATACATACAGTGCCCTATACAACAGCTTACCTTCATATTCGCCTTTGAGCGGTATATATAGCGTGCTTGTAACGGGAGCTTTTGAATTGGGAATATGCTTGTTCTTCCTGGCTATGTTCAGAAGAAACGATGTTGATACGGCTGATATTTTCCTTGGATTTGAAAGATTTGCAAAGGCACTGGGGCTTTTGTTGTTCCAGGGTTTGTTCATATTTTTATGGATGCTTCTGTTTATAGTTCCCGGAATAATTGCTGCGATCAGATACAGTCAGGCGTTTTTTATCTTGGCCGATGACCCGACAAAGGGAATAAGGCAGTGCATGGATGAGAGTAAAGCTATGATGAAGGGCAACAAGAGCAAGTATTTTTGTCTGTCCTTGTCATTTATCGGCTGGGCGATTTTATCTTCTATACCTTCGGGAATAGTTCAGGGAATAGGCACTACTCTTGGATTTACCGGATTTGCAAGCGTGTTGCTGTCAATAATCGCAGGATTGTTCTTAGTACCGGTAATAGCTTATATATATGCGACATTTGCAGGATTCTATGAGATACTGGCAGGACACCTTATTAAGGAGACAGAGCCTGCTCCTGTTGTGCCTGTAGCGGTTCCTTTGTCTGCTCCTGCTGAGCCTAAGGCTGAACCTAGCAAGGAAGAAGGGCCTGCTACGGAAGCTTCTGTAGTGTCTGAAGTGCCTGCTGAAACAGCTGCTTCTGATGAAGCACCTGTTGAAGTCCCTTCAAAAGAAGATGTAACTCCTGCGAAAACTTCTTCAGAAGAAAGCAAAACAGAGGAATAAGAATGTCCGAGCACTTTAAATTTTTTACAAATAAGAAATGCGAATACTTTCCATGTCATGAGGTAGAGAATGCTGATGACTTTAACTGCCTTTTCTGCTTTTGCCCGTTGTATGCACTTGGAGACAAGTGTGGAGGAAATTTTACTTATTTGAAAAACGGAGTGAAGGACTGCAGTAATTGCACAGTTCCTCATGGCAGGGATTCCCACACATATATCACTGATAGATACCAGGACATAGTTGAATTGATAAAGAGAAAATAGTATAAAAAAAGAAGAGTCGTATTGATAGCGACTCTTTTTCTATTCCATCACAGACTAAGATTTCTACCTTTCTCCATGAAAACTGCCGTTGAGTGTACCTTTTTGTGGGCATTCCGGCAGTTTCCTTGAAGAATCACAACTATTACAAGTTATTCCATATTCTTAAGCAGCGCTTCTGCAATCTGAATAGTGTTTGTAGCTGCACCTTTTCTGATGTTGTCTGCAACGACCCATATGTTGAGTCCGTTTTCCACGGAGAAGTCTCTTCTGATTCTTCCGATGTATACTTCATCAGTTCCTGCCGCATCTCTTGCAAGAGGGTAAATGTTGTTTTCTACGTCATCCTGAAGGACTATTCCAGGGGAGTTAGCAAAGAGTTCTTTAATGTCTTCCAGCTCAAAAGGCTTCTTAAGCTCAATGTTGATAGATTCACTGTGGGAGTCAAATACAGGAACTCTTACAGTAGTTGCCGTAACCTTAATGTCATAATCGTTGAGAATCTTGTGAGTCTCGTCAATCATCTTCATTTCTTCCTTGGTGTACCCGTTTTCTGTGAATACATCAATGTGTGGCAGACAGTTGCCTGCAATAGGGTGAGCATATGCCTGCGGAGGCTGGTCGCTGCCTGCAATGCCATTTTTTAGGTCGTTTATTCCCTTTACCCCTGAGCCAGAAACAGCCTGATAAGTGGAATAAACCACTCTCTTGATGCCGTATTTATCTTCCAAAGGCTTAAGTGCCACCATAGCCTGTATGGTGGAACAGTTAGGGTTAGCGATTATTCCCTTGTTCCATTCAATGTCCTGCGGGTTGACTTCAGGGACAATAAGAGGTACATCTTTGTCCATTCTCCACTGACTGCTGTTGTCTACTACGATAGCGCCATGCTTAGCAGCAACAGGAGCGTACTTGGCACTTACGGAGCCGCCTGCAGAGAATAAGGCGATGTCGATAGGCTTATCGAAGGAATGTTCGTTAAGCTCTTCGATTATGTATTCCTTGCCCTTGAAGGTCAATATTTTTCCGGCAGATTTGGCAGATGCCATCATATAGATATTTTCAAAAGGAAAATCTCTTTCTTCCAGTACTCTTAAAAATGTAGAGCCAACTACTCCCGTAGCGCCTACTACCGCAACATTTGGTTTTCTTTTCATGTGTTGACCTCCTAGGATGTAATTTTGTCAAAATATACTTACAAAAAGTATACCCTTGCGCCTGAAAAAAGTAAAGGGCTTTTTATATCATTTATTGTTTCTTTATGTTATACTCTACCATGTATGAATAACTGATATGGAGGATTATAATTATGACGTATTTACAAGCGATAATACTGGGGCTGGCACAAGGTTTGGCTGAATTTCTGCCTATCAGCAGTTCAGGGCATCTTGCTCTTTTGCAGTATTTCTTCGATATAAGTGCCGAGAACGTTTTGCCTTTTGCTGTGCTTCTTCACCTAGGTACACTTGTTTCCGTATTTATCGTTTACTGGAAGGATATAGTTGACCTTGTCAAGGAACTGATTACAGTTATAAGGGATGTTTTTACAGGCAGAGGCCTTAGGATAAACGCCAATCCCACCAGAAGGCTGGGATTCATGATAATAGTTGCAACAATACCTACGGCAATAATAGGTCTTGCGTTTAACAAACAGTTTGAAGCCCTTTATCTGTCACTGCTTGCAATAGGTGTAGGTCTCCTTATAACAGGTACCATCCTTGTAATAGCAGAGAGAATGGGCAGGAACAACAAAGGGTTAAAGGAAATGAAATTCAGACATGCTCTCTTCGTAGGTATAATGCAGGGAATAGCTATCTGCCCAGGGGTATCAAGGTCAGGCTCCACCCTTTTTGGAGGATTGGTTTCAGGTCTTAACAGAGAATTTGCCGTTAAGTTCGCATTTCTCATATCCATACCGTCTATTATGGGGTCAGTTATCGTGGAGGCTCCTGATGCTTTTAAGGCAGGGATGGATATGTCCTTGATAGGCCCTGTTATAGTAGGAGTGATAGTATCTGCAGTCTCAGGTTTCTTTGCAATAAAGGCTATGATAAAACTGGTATCAAATAAAAGGCTCATCGGGTTCTCCATATATACATGGGCTCTCGGTATTGCCGTAATCGTATATGCGCTCATGTTCGCATAGAGCCAAACAGTTAATTTTGTCAGAGGTTGATAATGGCGGAACAAAAGAGAAAGCCCGGAAGACCACCGGGAAGTAAAAACAAGAAGAGCAATGCCAAGAGCATAAAAAGCGTTAAAAAGGAAGCCCCAGGTAATGGAGTGCGCGACGATATCGTTGCAGTCATTTTAATAGCGGTGGGTATTTTTCTGGTTGTAGCATTCCAAACTTCCGCAGCAGGAGAGGTGGGCACAGCATTAGCCCATTTCTTTAAAGGATGCTTTGGTTTTGCTGCTTTTATATTGCCTTACTATTTTATACTGTATGGCGTTTTACTGTTTGCTAAAAAGACAATTCACGTTGGGATAAAATCCATAATTCTTCTTATTGTAATATTTTTGATGATATCCCTTATCAATTCTGCACGGTTCATTGACCCTGTCGCTGTGGGAAACGGCTTTGACAGGTTTGCCTTCTATTATAATAACGGAATGGTTCTTGACGATGGGGGAGCCTTTGGTATGATAGCGGGAGGCTTGATAGTTAAGCTACTTGGGATACCGGGGCTTTACATATTTGCTTTTTTGGTAATATTTGTGTGTCTGCTGCTTCTCATGAACACTCCTGTTTCAAGGTTCCTTGAAGAGGTGAAGGAAAAAAAGAAACAGCGCGCGGTACAAAGAGAAGAACGAATAAAAGAAAAAGAAAAGCAGAAGCTGGAAAGACAAATGGAAATGATGCTTCCAAGAGATGAACAGCAGCCGGGCTATGATTCGGGTATTAATGAAAGACAGAGAAAAATCATGGGCTATGTCAAGGAGGAAAACTTCTCTCTAAAGAATGGTTTTGCAGAGGAAAAGCCGCAGCTGGATTTTTCCCTTGGCGAAAAAGAAGAAAAGCCTAAGAGAAAGACCAGAGTTAAAACGATTAAAGAACCAACGCCTGACAGAGAGACTAAAACCGATAAAGGGCCTATAATCGCCGCAGTGCCTGTAACGGAGCCGGTGTCTGCTGAAGAGGCCTTACAGGATGATTTTAATGTACAGATAATTTCCGGTGAGGATTATGAATTTCCTTCTATTAATTTATTGAAGAAGGGAAATTCCTCAAACAATAACAATCTTGAGAGCGAAAGCAGCCTCAGGAGTAAGGCTCTGAAGCTGGAGGAAACTCTTCATAGCTTCAACATAGATGCCAAGGTCACAAATGTCACCCAGGGGCCTGCCGTAACGAGGTATGAGGTGCATCCTAACAGCGGGGTCAAGGTAAAGGGTATTAAGAATTTGGCTGACGATATTGCCCTAAATATGGAAGCCAAGAGCATAAGAATAGAAGCGCCTATACCCGGCAAGCCGGCTGTAGGTATTGAAATAGAAAACGACAGAATTAATATGGTTACCATAAGGGAAATAATTGATTCTATGGCATTTAAGAAGGCTGAATCGAAGATAAGCTTCGCAGTAGGTAAGGATATTGCGGGAAAGGCAATAGTTGCTGACCTTAAGTCCATGCCTCATCTGCTCATTGCAGGCTCAACGGGTTCAGGAAAAAGCGTCTGTATCAACAGCATCATAGCCAGCTTTCTCTACAAGGCAAGGCCGGACGAGGTTAAGCTGGTGTTGATTGACCCTAAGGTTGTGGAACTGGCCAATTACAATGGAATACCACATCTTCTCATACCGGTGGTAACGGAGCCTGCCAAGGCTGCCGCTGCTTTGAACTGGGCTGTCGGCGAGATGGACGAAAGGTACAGAAAGTTTGCCGAAGAGGGAGTAAGAGAGCTTGCCAGTTATAATAAGACCATCAAAAAACGAGGAGATGATGAACTTATCATGCCACAGATAGTTATTATTATTGATGAGCTTGCAGACCTTATGATGGCGGCACCTTCTCAGGTGGAGGAATCAATATGCAGATTGGCTCAGAAGGCCAGGGCTGCAGGGATGCATTTGATAGTAGCTACTCAGAGGCCTTCTGTAGACGTTATCACGGGAGTAATAAAGGCCAATATACCATCCAGAATAGCTTTCGCAGTTTCCTCCATGTTCGACTCAAGGACCATTCTGGATATGGCGGGAGCCGAAAAACTAGTTGGAAAGGGAGACATGCTCTTCAATCCTCTTGGTACAGGCAAGCCTGTAAGAGTGCAGGGCAGCTTCATATCAGACGGAGAGGTTCACCAGATAATAGATTTCGTCAAAAAGCAGGTTGACGAAACAGAGTATGCCGAACACGTGATAGACTCCATTGAGAGAGCCAATACTCCTGCATCAGGAAAGAATGAAAAGGACCCGGAGGATGAGCTTCTAGTAGATGCCATAGAGCTTGTAGTACAGGCTCAGCAGGCATCTGTATCCATGCTCCAGAGAAGGTTCAGGATAGGATATAACAGAGCTGCTAGAATCATTGACATGATGGAGGACAGACAAATCATCGGACCTTCCGATGGAAGTAGGCCTAGACAGGTGTTGATTTCGGAGGACGACCTGATTAATATGAATGAAGAATTAGAGGATTTTGAAGAATAATGAAACTATGGATAGAGACACTGGGGTGTCCAAAAAATTTTAATGACTCGGAAGGAATTGCGGGGATATGGGAAAAGGACGGATTAGAGCTTGCACAAACCCCCGAAGAATCGGATGTGATTCTGGTCAACACCTGCGGTTTTATAAACGATGCGAAACGTGAGTCAATTGATAAAATATTTGAGATGTCCCATATTTCAGAAGATAAGATACTGATAGTATCGGGATGCTTATCTCAACGTTACGGCCAAGAGCTTTTTGAGGAAATGCCGGAGGTGGATATTTTTCTTGGTGTCAATGAGTACGAGAGACTGCCGGAAATTGTAGAAAGCTACAAGGAAGGTCAGCGCAGGCAGTTTTATAGCTGCCAGCCTAACGAGTTTGCGGAGTTTTCTGCGAGAAAGATAGAAGAAAACCCTTACTCTAAGACATTGCGCATAGCCGAGGGCTGCAACAACTGCTGTGCTTATTGCGTAATACCGCAGATAAGAGGTCGCTACAGAAGCAGACCTGTTGAGAAAATTCTTGAAGAGGCAGAGCTTTTGGCAGCCAAGGGATGCAAGGAGCTTATAATAATAGCTCAGGACGTTACAGGCTACGGACTGGACCTGTACGGAGGGCTGGAGCTGCCAAGGTTGTTAAGGGAGCTTTGCAGGATAGAGGGTATAAGATGGATAAGGCTCATGTACTGCTATGAGGATAAGATTACCGATGAACTCATAGACGTAATGGCGGAAGAAAAAAAGATTTGTAGCTATATAGACATACCGTTGCAGCACTGCCACGACAGAGTTTTGGGCAGCATGAACAGACATTCGACCAATCGCTCCATAAGAGAAACCATTTCAAAACTGAGAGACGCCATACCGGACATACACATCAGGACAACCTTGATTACAGGATTTCCGGGGGAGAGGGAAGATGAGTTCGAGGCTCTGGTGGATTTTGTGGAGGATATTAAATTCGAGAGGCTGGGAGTATTCGCCTATTCCAGAGAGGAAGGTACCCTCGCCGGTAAGATGACGGGACAGATAGATGAAGATATTAAGCTTCAGCGAGCCGACAGTATTATGCGAAGACAGCTGGAAATTTCAAGAAAAATAAATCTCGGTAAAGTGGGAAAAACTATGGAAGTAATGGTTGAAGGCATGGATGACAAGGGAGCCTACACAGGCAGGACCCAGTACGATGCGCCGGAGATAGATGAAACCGTAATATTTGATTCTCAACGCCCATTGGAGCCCGGAGATATAGTAAATGTAGTGATAACAGACGGGTTTGATTATGACCTGGTTGGAAAAATGGAGGAATAGACTATGAATTTACCGAACAAACTTACTATGGGGAGAATATTTGCAATACCTGTTTTTATCGTGGTTTTTCTGATGGGATACAGATATGCGGCTGCCATAATATTCGTGCTTGCCGCATTTACGGATATGCTTGATGGCAAGATTGCCAGGAAACACAATCTTGTTACCAATTTTGGAAAGCTGATGGATCCTCTGGCAGATAAGCTCCTGGTAATGTCGGCCCTCATATGCATGGTTGAGCTTGGCGATGTAGCTGCCTGGATGGTAGTGGTAATACTGGGCAGAGAGTTTATAATCACGGGAATGAGACAGGTGGCAGCGGCTCAGGGAATAGTAATAGCGGCAGGAATGACGGGAAAAATTAAAACTGTTACACAGATGACGGCCATACCACTTTTAATACTGGATAACTGGCCTTTTAGTCTGCTTGGCTTCTCACTTCCTATGGACCAGATTTTCCTCTGGATAGCATTGATTATGACCATAGTTTCAGGGGTGGAGTACATAGTGAAGAATAAACAATTATTCTCTATGTAGGAGGTAAGATATGAAAACTGCTATATTAAGTGTAGGTACGGAGCTGTTGTTTGGACAGATTACCAATACCAATACTGTTTATTTATCCCGGCAGCTCAATATGCTGGGATTTGACGTTATGTATCATTATACGGTAGGAGACAACCCCAAAAGGGTGGCTGAAATGATAGAGCTGGCCTTTGAAGATTGCGACATGGTGCTGACTACGGGAGGCTTAGGACCCACACAGGACGACTTGACCAAGGAGGTTGCGTGCAAGGTCCTTGATGATGAACTTGTAATGATGGATGACGTTTTACAGGAAATAGTGGGATACTTTAAAAAAGTCCGCAGGGAAATGACCGAGAACAACAAGAAGCAGGCCATTATGCCGTCAAGGGCAAAGGTATTTCACAACGACGCCGGAACGGCGCCGGGCTTTGCTTTGGAAAAGAAGGGGAAATACATCGTTTGCATGCCGGGGCCTCCAAGGGAAATGAAAAGGATGTTTGAAAAAAGCGTACTACCTTTTTTAAAGGAGATGTCCGGCAGTGCCATTTACTATAGAATGATAAGGACCTTTGGTATAGGCGAGTCAAAGCTGGAAACCGTGCTTATGGAGCTGATAGACGGACAGACGGACCCTACTTTGGCAACCTACGCTAAGGAGGGGGAGTCCTGTCTTAGGATAGCCTCCAAGCGAGAGAGCTTAGAGGAGGCTAAGGATGCCGTCAACGAAATGCTGGAAAAGGTTAAGGACATAATAGGCGAATATATTTACAGCTGTGATGATGAGGAGCTGGCTCAAGTGGTGTGCAGGAAGCTGCTGGAAAATAAAATCACCATTTCTTCGGCTGAGTCTTGTACTGGCGGTATGTTTGCCGCCGCACTTACGGATTTTCCCGGCATATCCGGGAGCTTTCAGCGTGGTCTTGTGACCTACAGCAACGAGGCTAAGATGGATGAGCTTGGTGTAAAGAAGGAAACCTTGGAAAAGCATGGGGCTGTCAGTGAAGAAACAGCTCTTGAAATGGTAGAAGGTTTAAAGAAGGTCAGTGAAAGCGACATATGCATTTCGGTCACGGGCATAGCAGGACCTGAGGGCGGTACCGAGGAAAAGCCTGTAGGGCTGGCATATATCGGCTTTATCTTCGGAGAAAAAAAGTTCTGTAAGAAGGTTCTTATGAGAAACGTCAACAGGAAGTGGAACAGAAATTATACGCTGCTGAGTATGCTGGATATTATTAATAAGGAGTTAGGCTGACGAAGTGGTCAAAAGAAAAAGCTGGTAAACTTTAAAAAGGACTTGACAGGAAATATTTTCCAGTTTATTATTATTTTAAAAATAACTTGACCGGGAAGAAAAAATAGTATATTATATAAAAAAAAGAACAAACGTTCACGTTTTGGAGGTTACCTTATGGCGACAAATAGCAAAGAAATGAGAAGCACCCCGTTTACTAGCAATGAAGAGAGAGAAAAGGCATTGGCTAACGCCATGTCTCAAATCCAGAAGCAGTTTGGTAAAGGCGCGGTGATGAAGCTTGGCGATGACAATGCCATGATGAATATAGAAGCTATTTCAACCGGATCCATGAGCCTTGATCTGGCAACAGGCATAGGCGGAGTTCCCAGGGGCAGAATAGTTGAGATATTCGGGCCTGAATCGTCAGGTAAGACCACATTGACGCTACATATTATAGCCGAAGCGCAGAAGTCCGGCGGCAAGGCGGCCTTTATAGATGCAGAGCATGCCCTGGACCCGGAATATGCGAAGAATCTGGGAGTAGATGTAGATGAGCTTCTTGTTTCACAGCCGGATTACGGCGAACAGGCATTGGAGATAGCGGAGATGTTGGTGCGAAGCGGAGCTATAGATGTAGTAGTAGTGGATTCCGTGGCTGCCCTTGTTCCCAAGCATGAAATTGACGGAGCTATGGGAGATGCTACGGTAGGTATGCAGGCCAGGCTAATGTCTCAGGCATTGAGGAAGCTGGCTGGTGTTATCAATAAAACCAATACCACCATTATCTTCATCAATCAACTGAGAGAAAAAATAGGCGTAATGTTCGGTAATCCTGAGACGACTACCGGAGGCAGGGCTCTCAAGTTCTTCTCCTCAATGAGAATAGATGTGAGAAGAATAGAGAGTATCAAGTCTGGCGACCAGGTTCTGGGCAACAGGACCAGAGGAAAGATAGTCAAGAATAAGGTGGCGCCTCCTTTCAAGCAGGCTGAATTTGACATAATGTACGGTAAGGGTATATCCAAGTCAGGAGATGTTCTGGACTGTGCAGTAGAAGCAAAGGTCATCGAGAAGGCTGGTTCATGGTATAGCTTTGAGGGTGAGAGAATCGGGCAGGGAAGAGAAAATATCAAGCTCTATCTTGAGGATAACCCTGAAATAATGGACAAAATCGAGGTTCTGCTCTTAGATACACTGAAAAAAGAAAAGTTAAAGGAAAGCGAAAAAGACAATGAGAAAGGCAAAGAAGAGATAAAAATCGATGAAGACGGAGTAATCATCGAATAGATTTTATAAAAGTCAAGACTTGTTTTTACCTCCCATATATTGTATTTAATATAGGGAGGTATTTTTATGGACACGAAAAACAGCGAAAAAAGTATGACTGCTTTGGTTTGCGCTTTTGCAAGAGCTTATCATCGAGAGGTTAACGAGGTTAGGATATTTGACGATTCAATGGCGAGGGAGTTGCTTTACGACGAGGAGTATTATGCCATAAGCAAGAACATGTCGGATGGCATAGATTTTTTTAACAAATGCTTCAAGGGAGACAAAGACGAGGCCTTGAGATGGATAGTGGACAATCAACTTTCCCCGTCGCCTCTTGGAAGAGGAGCATATGCGGAAAGAAGCCTTGAGATGGCTATCAGGAAGGGTATAGAACAGTATATAATATTTGCTGCCGGGTTTGACACCTTTGGATACAGACAGCCAAGGTGGGCGGAGAGGCTGCAAATATTTGAGATCGACCATCCCTTGACATTGGAAGAAAAGGTGAAGAGACTAGTCGAAAAAAATATTAATGTTCCAAACAATGTCTATCATATTGCAGCAGATTTAAATGAGGCAGAATGGGTGGAGAAACTGACAGCACATGAGGCTTTCAAAGGAAGTAAAAAGAGCTTCTGCAGTCTACTGGGTATAACATACTACATTTCGGAACAGAGCTTCAAAGGGCTTCTTAATGCCCTCAATAAAATCATTCCGACGGGAAGCATTATTGTAATGGATTATCCTGCAAGGGAAGACACCTTCGGAGATAAGAGAGTTAAAAAGCAGGAGATGCTGGCCCAAGCAGCGAAAGAAGCCATGGTGGCTAAGTATTCAGATGAAGAAATCAATGGGCTTTTCAGTGGCTGCGGCTATCAAGTGCAGGAATTGCTCACACCCGATGATATAACAGATCAATTTTTTTGCCACTATAACATGGCCAACAAAGACCATCCTATAAAAGCATTGCTTTCAGTGAATTTCCTGACAGCAGTGAAGGAATAGGATAAGAGGGTTAAAAGAGAATTGTATGAGAAAAAATAAAGATCCGATTTCTGTGAGAGTTGTCTTACAGAAATTGGGTCTTTATTTGTAGCGGAAGTTGTAGCAATAATATTGCCAAAAGAAGGGGGATATTAGGGGGAAAAGGCACAAAAGGGAAATTTACCATTGACGTTTAGCGGAAAATCCGCTAAACTGTTCTTGTACTATCATATACAGCTTGTAGCAAGGGCGGAGTTAGATTATGCGGTTAGTGGATGGGAAAAATGAAGATTTTATGGGGTTCTCTGTTTATAATGGCACACGAGATTCTTTAATAAATAAAATTAAGCAAGATTTGCTAACCGGCAATAAGAATATAATAATAGCTGTTAATCCAAAGAAGATAGTTCTTTCAAAAAAGAGTAGTGAGGCGGCTAGTGCATTTCATGCTGCTACTGTACATATAGCTGATGGCGTAGGAATTGTAATTGGAGCAAGAAAATTTGGAATTCATATAAAGGAGAGAATAACAGGAATTGATTTGTTAGAAGGTATATTAAGAAAAATCGCTCCTATGAAAATACCAATTTTCTTTTTTGGTGCTTCTGAAGAAAATCTTGTGCGGGCAGTAGATAATATTAAAAGTACATATAAGGAAATAAATATTGTTGGCCAATGCAATGGGTATATCGAGGAAAAATCAAAAGTGGTTGAACAAATAAGAAACAGTAGGGCAGAGGTTCTAGTTGTAGCGTTGGGCAGTCCTGCACAGGAGATATTTGTAAAGGAGTATTGTAATGAATTAAAGAATGTAAAACTTATTTTGACTGTGGGAGGCTCTATTGACGTTTTGAGTAAACGAGTAAAGAGGGCACCGAAGTTAATATGTAAGATGAATATTGAGTGGCTATATAGGATGATTAGTCAACCTAAAAGAATTATAGAGAATAGATTTTTGTTGGAATATATAAGTCTCTTATTGAGGGAAATTCGCAGAAGGGGTAGCAGGAATAATGATTGTTAACGTTTTAGGTCAGGGATACATTGGATTACCTACGGCAATAGCTTTGGCAAAAGCAGGTAATGATGTAAGAGGATTTGATACAAATCAAATAATAGTAAACAGGTTGCAAAAAGGGGAAGTCCATATCAAGGAAGATGGTCTTCAGGAAAGTTTTTCTCAGGTTGTAAGGGAAGGATCACTTACAATATGTGAAGAACTCCAAAAATCAGATGTGTATATAATTACAGTGCCCACACCCTTCAAGGAAGATAAGAAGAAGAGAAATGCAGATTTATCCTTTGTAGTAGATGCCGCAAAGAACATTTCAAGGATGTTAAAGAAGGATGATTTGGTAATATTGGAATCTACAGTTCCACCGGGAACTACGAGGATGATAACGGATTTGTTGTCTAAGGAAAGTGGGCTAGCAAGAGAAGCATTTGATACTGCATACTGCCCTGAGCGTGTCCTTCCAGGAAAAATGATGTATGAGATGACACATAATGATAGGATAATAGGCTCTGAGAGAAGAGAAGCTGCTGTAAAAGCAAAGAAATTATATGATACATTTCTTCAGGATGGTCGAGCATTTATTACAGATGATGTTACTGCAGAGATGTGCAAGTTAGTGGAAAATTCATTTAGAGATGTTAACATAGCTTTTGCCAATGAATTATCAATTATTTGCGATGAACTCAATATAGACGTTAATGAGCTAATATCTCTTGCAAATAAGCATCCACGTGTTAACTTGTTATCTCCAGGCGTTGGTGTTGGTGGACATTGCATTTCTGTAGATCCATGGTTCATAGTAGAAGCCTTTGAGCAAAAATCTAAGCTTATAACTGCGGCTAGAAATGTAAATGATCAAAAACCTATATATTTGGCTGAAAAAATAGCTAAAATGCTAAATTTTAATGAAAATAAAAGGGTTGCAGTCCTTGGGCTTAGTTATAAGCCAGATGTTGATGATTTTAGGGAAAGTCCATCTTTAATCATGGCAAATCAATTGGCCTCAGAAGGGTATAAAGTAATGGGATGCGATCCCAACTGTACAGTACCAGAAATAGAAGGAATAAAAATATTTTCATTTGATCAGGTTTGCTGTGAGGCAGATCTAATTGTTGTAGCACAAAACCATAGAGAATTTATTGAAAATAAAGAAAAACTAAAACAGAAAGAATGCATATATTTATAGGGTTGCGGAGGATTGGGATTTGAAAGGGTTTATTATAAAACTTAGACATTTGACTTGGCGCAGGATATTAAATAAAGTGATACAGATTATTAAGCAAGTTCCCCATGAGTTTTCTTTAAGAAAGATTGAAAGGAAAAATGAAGAGCTGTTTGAAATGTTGAGTTCTCTCACGGATGGAATAAAAGATTCTAACGGTAGTTCATATTACAATAAGGCGCATTTAAAGGTTGGAATCATAACCGACGAATTTATGTATAACTACTATAAGGACGCTGTAGAGTTGTACATACTGTCCCATGACAGCTATGAAAAAACTATAGATGAAGAAAATCTGGATATTGTTATGTATGTAAGCTGTTGGAGGGGAATGCAGGATAATGACTGGTATGGTGATGTTTTACATGAGAAGATCCCAGAGGTGTTAAAGTACGCAAAAAGCAAAAAAATTCCCACAATTTTTCAATCAATAGAGGATCCGACAAACTACGACCGATATTTGCCCATTGCTAAGGAATCTAATTATATTTTTACAACTGATGTGGATTGTATAGAGCAATACGAAATAGATACCAAGAATGAAGCAGTATTTTTACTGGAATATGGAGTAAACCCATTATTCCATAACCCCATTGGAATCAATGAAAAATATGACAGAGCAGATCAATATGATTGCAGCAGTGTTTTTTTTGCTGGAAGCTGGATGGATAGATACGAAAATCGTTGTAATGACATACGACTTATGTTTGATGGAGTTATGCACAGCAGGAAAAATCTTGTAATAGCGGATAGGAATGTAGATGTGAAACTCCCGGGATACAGATTTCCTAAAAAATATCGTCCATTTGTAGTCCCTGCAATTGATCATAGCATGCTGCAAAAGGTGCATAAGTTGTTTGAATTTAATATTAATATTAATACCGTACAAGACAGTTCCACTATGTGTGCTATGCGTGTATATGAACTACAGGCATTGGGATGTATAATGCTTACAAATTATTCACTGGCCGTTTCTAATTGCTTTCCGGGACTATTTATGATTCAAAATCATGAAGAAGTAGAGAAAATTGTAAATGGGTACAGCAGAGATGAACTCTATAAAATGCAAGTGGAAAATTTACGAAATGTAATGACTGATTGCACTGTATTTGACAGGCTGAATTATATATTTGAAAAAAGCAAAATTGATTATAGATTTCCAATACTCAAGGTAATCGTTCTGTGTAATAGAAAAACAGAAAAAATTATAGAGATGTTCAAAAATCAAAGATATCCACAAAAGGAGCTTTTTACTCATGAGGAGTATTCGAGAGAGTGCCCTGATTGTGATTATATAGCTCATTTTGCAGAAGACTATGTGTATGGGAATAATTACATTACAGATATGATTAACGCATTCAAATACTGTGACGTCCAGTTTGTTACGAAAGATT
Organism: Clostridiales bacterium; assembly: GCA_012513435.1. Taxonomy (GTDB): domain Bacteria; phylum Bacillota; class Clostridia; order Peptostreptococcales; family Anaerovoracaceae; genus Lentihominibacter. The sequence continues at coordinate 203,269 of JAAZCE010000040.1, read as the reverse complement.
GTGATGTGAAGGGGAGAGAGTATGATTTTGTAAATGAGGCCGGTGATATTTGTAAAACCCTTTTCACTGTAGATAAGTACAAAAACTTAATTGAGAGCAATCTTAACAGCCTTAAATTGACAGGTAAAGGTTTCAAGTTAGACAGATTTGAATTAAATGATGTTAAGCAGACTAGCGATCCCCAAAAGGAGATAGCGGTTATTGTGCCTGTGTATAACAATGGAAAATATCTCCAAGGGCGATGTTTCAGAAGCCTTTTAAGGAGCAGCGTTTTTGATAAGATGCGGATTTACATTATTGATGATGGCTCTGATGATAAAGAAACTTTGAATATAATCAGAAATATTGCCAATCAATACGATAATGTGAGCGTGTATTTTTTTGGAAAAGGCGGAAGTGGTAGTGCAGCAAGGCCAAGAAACAAAGGGTTAGAGATATCCAAAGAGCCTTATGTAACATACTTAGATCCTGATAATGAGGCTATCGGTGACGGATATGCACAGCTGTATGAGATATTAAAGAATAAAGAAACTGTAGATATGGCATTTGGTGCAATATATATGCGCACTACTTCTGAGAAACTGGTGAGGCTAGGATATCTTTTTAAGGATATGTTAATTTCAGAACCCAAAAAACTGTTAATCAGCGAGAATTTCAGATCTCAAAGCATACAAGCATGTCTCATAAACAGAGCTCTCATTGAAGATAACAGAATAGTAAATCCTGAAAGTGCTTTTGGGGAAGACACTTTGTTTTTTTATGAGTTGATGCTAAATTCAAATAAAATATATTATTTGAATATCCCTATCCACACTTACTACGCCCAACGCAGTGATTCATCAATTAATGTAATAGGTAAAGGGTTTTTCACAAAATCTTTTGTGCTTGAACAATACCAAATCAAAAGGTTGAAGGGATATGATGTATTAGGGGAATATAAGACTAGGAAGTTGGACTATTTTATGATTAATTGGTATATGGACAAGCTGAACTATACAGATGAAATAGAAAAGGAGGAATGTATTAATATCTTAGAGAACATTGCATCCCTCTATGGCAAATCAATAAATGACTATAAAAAATACATTGAGAGGTAAGAATGGTTTTTTTTAAAGATTTAAGCAGGTATTTCAGATATGCTACATATTCTGCTGTTTCAGAACTAAAAGCACAGGTGGCAGGCTCATATTTAGGATGGCTTTGGTGGATATTAGATCCACTTTGTTTGATGCTTGTATACTCTTTTGTTGTAATTGTGGTATTCAAGGCGAACATAGAAAACTTTCCACTTTTCGTGTTTATTGGACTTACAGCATGGAACTTTTTTGGAGCTACCGCTGAGAGTTCCATAGGTATAATAAATTCATATTCAGCAGTAACGAAAAAAACATATATCCCAAAATGCATACTTGTATTAATGACAGAATTCGTGAACTTAATAAAAATGTTCATAGGAATTGTTATATGCCTAGTAGCGATATTAATCTTGAGGATACCAATAACGATCAATATTTTATCTATGATTCCAATTTTAATAGTATATTTTATTTTTACTTTTGGTGTGGGAGTAGTATTCGCTCATATGGGAGCATTTATTTCGGATTTAAGTCATGTTATATCTATAATTATGAGGTTTTTATTTTATTTATCGGCAGTTTTCTATTCTTTAGAGAATTTACCTGTGGGATTGTTAAGTGTCTATAATATGATCTGCCCTACAGGGTTTATTATAGTTCAATTTAGAAATGTGATGATGAACGGGATTGAAGCCAATTATACACGATTATTATATTGGTTAATTATTGCTTTGCTACTGACAGTTTTGGGTTTGATTGTGATGTATAGAAAAGAAAAAGATTATATGAAGGTGGGATAATGAAAGATACGGTTATAGATGTAAGGGATGTAACCATTGAGTATAGAGGGATAAATGCAGTGGGATACAGGACTTTTATTAAAAATTTAATCAAAAAAAATAAGAAAGATAGCAATTCATTTACAGCAGTAAAAAATGTTTCATTTGATGTAAAAAAAGGCGAAACTGTGGGAATCGTCGGTGAAAATGGTTCGGGAAAAAGCACACTGCTCGGGGCTATTGCCGGGATTTATGGTGTAGACGGAGGAGCAATAAGGGTAAACAGTGAAAAATGCTCTTTATTGGCATTAGGGACAGGGTTTCAATCCCGTTTGTCAGGATATCAGAATATTTTCTTGTCAGGCTATGCTATGGGCTTCAGTAAAGCTGAGGTTAACAATGCGGTAAACGAAATTATAGAATTTTCTGAGCTGGGAGATTTTATCAATAAACCAGTAAAAACATATTCCAGTGGAATGTATTCCAAATTAGCCTTTGCAATAAGTTCTATCCTTACAACAGAGGTTTTGCTTATCGATGAAACCTTGAGCGTAGGAGATATGAGGTTCAAGGAAAAAAGCTATGCAAAAATGGAGGAAATGATAAACGATGAAGATAGGAGTGTTGTAATCGTAAATCACTCTACGGAAAGTTTGAGAAAAATGTGTGATAGGGTCTTGTGGCTTCACAAAGGAGAAACAAGGATGTTCGGGGATACAGATGAAGTACTGAATGCATACAGAAAGTTTATGGTGGGTTAGGTGGAAGATAAAAAATTGTTGGATAAAATAAATGCAGCATATGATGGTGAACTTGGGGAAGACATGAAAGTCAAGTCACGGCAAAGGATAAACTGGATATGCGATAAGGCAAGAGGAAATCGCATATTGGACGTGGGTTGTTCTCAAGGTGTTACTTCCTTACTGCTAGGCAGGGAAGGAAAGTGCGTTACGGGAATAGATATAGAACCAGCGCAAATTAAATATGCCAATGAAAAATTAAACGGAGAATTCAGAGAGACAAAAGAGAATGTTAAGTTTATATGTGGTGATTTCTCCAGCTATGAATTTGATTCAGAACAATTTGATACCATAATTATGGGAGAATGCTTAGAGCATGTATTTAATCCTACCATGTTTCTTGGCAAAGCAAAAGAGCTCCTTACAAAAAAGGGGCGTTTGATTGTAACGGTTCCTTTTGGAATAAACCCCTTTCCAGATCATAAGAGAACATATTATTTTCTTGAGCTGTTTGAACAGATAAAAGAGAGGATAAATGTTGAATCCATATGTTTTTTTGGTGGTTGGATTGGGTTTGTTGCTGACAGAGATTTATCGGAAACACAGGTTGAAATAGATAGGGAACTATTGGCTAAAATAGAAAATGCCTTTTTTCAAGTGGATACAAAATGTAACGAAAAAATAAATTATTTTCAAACAAGTCATAACACTCTGAAGAACAAACTTGCGAAGCTTAACAGAGAGAATACAAGCAACAAGATAAAAAACAATAATAAATTTAAAGCACTTGATGAAGAGATAAAAGAGTTAATTAACGAAAATAAAACCCTGTTTAAGGAAAAGGAAAAAGTAAATGCCCTAAATTCTATGCTGTACAAGTCAAAGCGCACTAATGCGGCATATGAACGAATCCCCGGAGTTAAGATTTACAATATTTTGAGAAGGTTCAAGCATTTAAATAAGAACGATAATTATTTTGAAGAAGTGCTGTATCAGAAGGAAAAACCAGAGTACCCTGAAGTTTTTGATACGTCAAAGATGAAATTCGATGCATCGATTAAGGATATATCAGATAAGAAAAAACACACCTCATTATTCATGCTTCGTGATGATTGCACTTCTTTAAAAAAACTCAAAGTTGCATGTATAATGGATACCTTTACATATGGATGCTTTGCTCCGGAATGTAATTTATTAAGAATATCCCCTGAAAAGTGGGAAGATGAAATTAAAGAATTTTGCCCGGACATGGTCTTTGTGGAATCGGCATGGCATGGTAATGATGATCAGTGGAAAGGGCAGATAGATTATACAGGGGAGGCTTTTGTCCAGCTTATTAAATATTGCAGTAAGAAAAAGATTCCTGTGGTTTTCTGGTGTAAGGAGGATCCTGTACATACTGAGCTGTTTATGAAGTCAGCGGGATTATGTGATTTTGTATTTACTACGGAAATGGATTGTATTAATACTTATGTAGATTGCCTAGGGCATGAAAGGATATATTTGCTACACTTTGCTGCCCAACCCAAGCTGCATAATCCGGCTGAAACTTTTGAAAGGAGGGATAAATTTTGCTTTGCAGGTACGTATTATCGCAAATATCCCAAACGGCTGGAAGTGTTTAATAATTTCACACATTATGCTATGCGACATAAAGGAATAGATATTTACGATAGAAATTATGGAAAGAATATAAAGAGCTTTGAGTTTCCAGAGTTTTATGCTCCGTTTATATTAGGAAGCCTTGAGCCTGAAGAAATAGAAAGAGCTTATAAGGGTTACAGCTACGGAATAAATATGAACTCTGCCCCTGAAAGCTCAACCATGTTTGCTAGAAGAGTTTTTGAGATGATGGCGTCAAACGGCGTAGTTGTAAGTAATGCGTCTGATGGTCAAAACAAACTATTTGGCAAATTGACCTTATGTACAGACAGCATTTATGCGTTGGATGAACTGCTTGAAAAATATTGTAGTAATGTTCAAATGATGCACAATTACAGATTACAAGGATTTAGACGTGTTTCACAGCAACATTTATATGAGGACAGACTGGATTATATAGTTAAAAAGGTATTTGGGAGAACTTTGAAAGAAAAGGCTCCCCTAATAACAGTAGTTAGCATTGTGAAAAGCCAAGATGAGCTACAGTGGGTTAAGGCAATGTTTGATAAACAAAGCTTTGATAATAGGGAATTAGTTGTTTGTGCAGAATTTGACAATGATTACCTCATCAGAGATATGAAAATAACTTCCAATAGAGATTCTTTGATTGAATATGTTAATGATTCAATATCCGAAGGATTTATAGCGTATTTTGATCCTAGTGACTGGTATGGCGAAAACTATCTTCTGGATTTGTCCTTGATGTTAAGATATGACGATTATGATGCGATAGGGAAAACCGTATATTATGAAAAAAAAGCTTATAGTACAATTCTTTGCGGTCAAGGGAAGGTATATACCAAAGCAAAGGAGTTGGATATAAGGAGAGCTATAATATCTATACGGCATATAGATAAGATTAACAAGTTTATTATTACAAACAATGGTTCCCTAAATCTTTTCTCAACAGATGAATTTAATTACTGCTTGAATGGTAAAGGAGAGCCATGTCAGGCTGCAACCGATTTAATTATTGAAGATTCCGGGACAACATACAGAAAACTTGAAGAAGCAGCGGAAAAACGAACGGAGAAATAAAAAGTGGAAAACAATGCAAAAGCTCTTGTCTTAAAGGGAGTTAAAATATTAGTGTTTCTTATAATAATAATTGCCTTGTTGCTTAACATACAAGGTAGATTTGTGCCATATAACGCTAGGTATTCAGATGGTAGCTTTACGTTCTATGAAATTCCCGAAAATTCCATTGATGTATTGATTGCCGGCACAAGCACTACGTTAACAGGACTTGCCCCTTTAAAACTCTATGAAGATACACAAATCATGTCCTATAGCAGGTGTAATTCATATCAAGCCCCTCAAATCACATATTTAAATGTTAAAGAAGCATTGCATTATCAAAAACCCAAAGTTGTAATATGTTCTGTTAAATCCCTGTTTTGGACTTATCATAGTGTTGATGAAATGCAGCCGGCAGGAATATATATAGGAATGGATTACAAAAAATTATCTTTTGATAAAGTGAAAATTGGAATGGCCTTGGCTAAGGGAAGTAACAATTATTCATTAAGCGAACTCGTTTTTCCCCTTGTTAGGTATCACAGTAAATGGGAAACGTCATTTGAAAACATAGTATCGGAGCCAAAGGAAAAATGGGATTCATATAGAGGACACGACCCGAAATACATATGTATGGAAATTGTCGACAAATCAGAAGAAAATATGAATGATACCAAGGCAGTAATGCTGTCTGATAAGTCAATAGACTGGTATAAAAAAATCTCCAACTTATGCAAAAAAAACAATATTAAATTGCTCCTAGTAGAAATGCCAAATGTCAATTGGACAATGGGAAAGCACAATGCAGTTGTTAAAGTTGCGGATAATTTAGATGCGAATTTCTTGGATTATAATTATAATGATATCCTTCAAAAATGTGAAATAAAGTTTAATGAAGATTTTTTGGATGGAGGGCATTTAAACACAAGAGGTTCAATAAAAGCGACGGATTATTTGGGCAAATATATACAAAGTAAATATAAATTAGATGCCAACCGCACCTCAGGTGAAGCCAAATCTCAATTTGAAAAGGATTTGCAGGTTTTTAATAAGGAGATAGAGGTAACGGAATATGAATATAGAGAAGATAAGTGAGTGAGGTGTGGTAATGTCCATAGTGTCAATACAGTTCCTAGTTTTTTTAGTAGCAGTTATTGTAATGTATTATATTCTTCCCCAAAAAATTCAATACATTGTTTTACTTTTTTTCAGTTATGCTTTTTACCTCATCGGAGGGGTGAAGCCGGTTATTTTTATCATCGTAACGACAGTCACAGTTTTTTATTCAGGGCTCTGGATTGAAGGTGTGCGAAATAAAACAGATGATAAAGTACGGGTAAAAAAACAGATGAGAAGAATATTATTTGGAGTAGCTGTTTTTAATTTTGGCACATTATTTTTATTGAAATATTATAATTACTTTGCAGATAAGACAAATAACATTTTTGGACTTTTTGAATATAACATAGATTTGCCGTTAATAAACATAATCTTGCCAATGGGAATCTCGTTTTACACATTTCAGGCAATTGGATACTGTATAGATATATATAGAAACAAAATCAAGGCAGAGCGTAATTTTGCTCGTTTTGCATTATTTATCTCTTTTTTTCCACAAGTCATCCAAGGCCCAATCAGCCGATACAATGATTTAGGGGAACAGCTAAGCGCATTTCACAAATTCAATTACAAGCAGTTTACCTTTGGGCTTCAACTTATGCTATGGGGATTTTTTAAGAAGCTGGTAATAGCGGATAGATTAGCCATTGTAGTAGATAATGTTTTTGGAAGTTATACATATTACGATGGAACGCAGACTTTCTTGGCAATAATATGCTATGCTATACAAATTTATGCAGATTTTTCAGGAGGAATAGATATTGTAAGAGGAGCTGCTCAGTGTCTTGGCTTTGACCTTATGGAGAATTTTAAAAGACCATATTTCGGAACCTCTGTGGCAGAATATTGGAGAAGATGGCATATATCATTAACAAGTTGGATGAGGGACTACGTTTTTTTTCCAATAGCATTATCAAAGTTTTCCAACAAAATAGGCAAATTCAGCAGAAAAAATTTAAAAGGACACATTGGAAAACAGATACCATCTTATTTGCCAACATTTGTTACCTTCTTTCTAATCGGAGTTTGGCACGGAGCAGGAGGAGGTTTTATTGTATTTGGGTTTTACAATGCCATATTGATGGTATTGGGAATGATGTTTAAGCCGGCATTTGAAAAAATAAACAGATTTTTTGGAATTAACACGAAATGTCTTTCCTGGAAGGTGTGGCAGATAATCAGAACATTTTTTATTATGGCGGCAGGAAAGTGCATAACAAGATCTGTCAATGTTGCGGCTGGTATAGAAATGTTAAAAAAATGTGCTGACCTTATGGATTTTAATAATATTGTGTATAGATTGTTCTCCATGGGGCTAAATGTCAGCAATTGTTTTGTTTTAATATTGGCTCTCGTGTTGTTTTTGATTGTAAGTATTATGCAGGAAAATGACATTTCTATACGAGAAAAAATGTCTCAACAAATACTACCTTTTAGATGGAGTGTTTATATATTCATGATATTAGCAGTAATAATATTTGGAATGTATGGAGAGGGATTTGACGTGAGTCAGTTTATATACAGGGGATTTTAACAAAGGATATAGGAGGCAGTAAGTAAGTGTGTTTTTCTACTGTGTCAAGCTATGTTGTTAGCAAGCATATCTATAGACGAGAAAAATACTGAGAAAGAACTGCAATATCTATTCGACAATTTAAAGTTATAAAATCGCCTTTAGCAATGGCATGTATGAATCAACATATTTCATTGATTAGCCGAGAGCAATTTTATATGGATCATGGAGAAAAGGCGGTTTTTCAAGGCATAGGTAAAGGTAATCAGAAGTTAATCGTTGGAATAGCAGATATTTACGATATGGAGACTACCAATACCCTTTCAGGACAAATCCGTAATTTCCTACTCATTAGGGCTGTAGTCCAAGGTGCTTTTGAAGTTAAAACAGATAATACTTCCTTTAGATTATGGAATTAGACTTAATTCGATGCCATGTATTTGTCAAACCAAGAAATTGCATTCGTAGAAATTGCATCAGATAAAGATGAAAATGAACGTAGAGTATTTCATCAAGAATATGGTCGATACCCTATGTGATATGAATATGATGACGAGCTGCTTGAAAATATTAAAAATAATTGCAGAAGATTATGACTTCGATGAACAGCTTATCAAAAGCCGTTATTACTATAATAAATATAGTAATGACGACTTGCCGAAACCGCTCTTCCTAAGGAAGCTATATTCATTGTATTTTAAGCTGTTGATTTAGATTTCATTATTAATAAAGAAGGGAAAGAAATACATGAAAACCATAATGCTAATTTTTGGCACACGTCCGGAAGCAATTAAGATGTGTCCATTAGTGAAGGAATTAGAAAGAAATAAAAATATTAAAACAGTGGTTTGTGTTACCGGTCAGCATAGAAAAATGCTTGACATGGTTCTTGAGGCCTTTGATGTAGTACCGAATTATGATCTTTCTATTATGAAGGATAAACAAACCCTTTACGAAGTGACGGGTAATGTTCTGTCAAGCATGAAACATGTGTTGGAGGCAGTAAACCCTGATGTAGTATTAGTACATGGAGATACGACGACAACATTTACAGCAGCGTTGGCTTGCTTTTATAAGCAAATTCCGGTTGGACATGTTGAAGCGGGGCTCCGTACATATGATATTTATTCACCATTTCCTGAGGAATTTAACAGACAGGCTGTAGGAATCATTTCAAAATATCATTTTGCACCTACTGAAATGGCAAGGCAGAACTTGCTCAGGGAAGGAAAACGACCTGACCATATTTGGGTTACTGGCAATACAGGCATTGATGCTTTAAAAACTACGGTTAAGTATAATTATGATCATCATTTGTTAAATTGGGTAAAGGGAAGCAAATTTATTATGCTTACAGCACATAGGCGAGAAAATTTAGGAAAACCTCTGTATCATATGTTTAAAGCAATTGATAAAGTTGTAAGAGAGTTTTCAGACGTAAAGGTAGTTTATCCTGTACATTTAAATCCTACTGTGCAACAAACAGCAAAAGATGTCTTTGGTGACAATGATAGGGTGAAGTTGGTGGAGCCTATGGATGTCATTGATTTTCACAATTTCATGGCACACTCTTACATAATTTTAACTGACAGCGGCGGAATCCAAGAGGAAGCTCCTTCTCTAGGTAAACCTGTATTGGTTATGAGAGACACTACAGAAAGACCGGAAGGTATTAAAGCAGGAACCTTGAAGCTGGTAGGAACTGAAGAAGATACAATTTATTCTAGTTGTAAACAGCTACTTATAGATAAAAAGGAATACAGACGAATGAGTGAGGCAAGTAATCCCTATGGAGACGGTAGCGCCAGTAAAAAAATTGTGGAAATTCTACAAAAATTGAGTTGTAGTGATTAAGTATGAAAGTATTTAACAGAGAGGTGAGCGGGAATGTTAATAGAAGTTTTAGGACCATCAGGTGTTGGCAAAACAACCCTTTTGCAAACAACACAGAGCATTTGGGATGATAAGATCGTTTTCCCAAACAAAATAAATACTTTGCTAAAGGAAATCCATCCAAATGATGATACTACTAAAATGACACGACAGCTAATTAATAATAAAAATTTAATTAGCGATAAATATGTACAGACAGTTTTTAAATTAATTTCTAAAAGCAATATGGAAACATCACAAAAATTAGGAGCAATAAATATTGCAAACTCCTCATGCAAAAAATATGTTCAAGCAAAAGAATTATTGAAGAACCATGAATATTTAATTCATGATGAGTTACTTTTACATAGAGCAAATAGTTTTTTACACAATGTCCCATCCGGCAAGAAGACCGCTAAAATTTACTTTCAAACGGTGCCAATCCCAGATGCCGCTATTTTCGTGTTGGCATCAGTTGAGGTTATTTTTAACCGAGTTAAAAAGAGAAACATTGACACAAATTGTTATCATAATTTAGGTGATAGTGAATTGAAGGAAGCCATAGAAAAGCTGTTAATGATAAACAGATTAGGAGCAAAAATTTTATCAAAACGTGGTGTTAAAGTTAAAGTTATTGATACATCTGAGTTAGATATAAGTAATTCGTGCAAACTGTTAAATGATGCTATATATGAATTTTATATTTCTGAAGCAGATATTAAGAAGCGGAGTCTGAGGGCCTGTATCGATTTTAGGAGAAAGGATGGCAGATATGTTCCCAAAACTCCCGATGTAATGTACTGTGCCTTTACTACGAAAAATTTTACGGTTGGCAAGGATGAGGCTCAACGTGATGCAGCTAAACGTTTTAAAAAATTTGAGCTAAACGAGAAAACATTGAAAGGAAAAACAATATTAGATTTAGGAACAAATATAGGGGCAATGTTATTTGAAGCTACGAATTATAATATTGCCAAGGGAATGGGAATTGAATTTGACTATGAGAAAATAAAGGTTGCACAAGAAATTGCTGAGATATCCGAAATCGACAACCTTTGTTTTCAACAAGGGGACATAGATAATTTGAAGGCTGAAAACCTAGCCGATGATATATTTGATATAACATTTGCATTTTCAATAGTAGGGCATGTTATGAAACCGAAAAACCTTTATAGTATTCTCAATGAAGTTACAAAAGAGACCCTTTATTTTGAGGCAAACGGAAGTGAAGATATTGAAAACGTTATAAAAGAACTGTATGCAGCAGGCTTTAAAAAAGTAGAATATCTGGGTCTTTGTGATGATGATATTATGCCAAATAATAATAAGCGCCCTTTATTTAGAGCCTATAAATAAATAATAACCAATTTAGACAATAAGGAGATATTCTTGTGAGTAATCAGAAGCGAAAAAGATACTAAAATTAAAGGTGCTGTCTAAACATTTTAAACCGACAATTTTGGAAATAGCAGCCCTCTTGGCTGATGTTGACTACTCTTGACGTTTTACCGGGTAAGTGCGTGGCTATTGTATTAATGCTTTTGGCGGTTGTAACCATAGCCATAATCAAGATTATCAATTGTCGTAAGTATGTTACTAAGCAGCAGAAGGTAGGAGTAGTGATAGCTGTACTGCTTATAGTTGGTCTTGCAGTTGAACGTTATTACCTCTATAGTACTACAGCATGTTCAACAGGATAAGCCAGGAGGACAAGCAAACCGAAGATTTTCATAATTTCATGATAAGGTCAAATATGATTCTTATGGATAGCGGTGGTATTCAGGAGAAAGCCCCCATCCTTAGGAAAACCTGTTCTCGTAATGAGGGATACTACAGAACGTCCTGAAGGAATAAACGCAGGCACTCTGAAGCTTGTAGGAACCGAAGAGGATGTAATATATAAGAATTTTAAGTTGCTGCTTACGGATAAAACAGAATACAAAAAAATGAGTGAGGCCAGTAATCCATAGATTGATGAGATTATGAGTCTAATGGAATGAGGATTACAATCAACGACAGTTAAAGAATGTTGAAAAATATACAAAAAGTATTTGTGATGGACAGCGCACAGCAAATGGTAGGTATATAAGACAAGGGGAGGTGCTACTTGTTGGTAAAATGCTTATGGTTATATGGTGAGCGCTTACCATACAGCGGAGAATGTGAAGCTTTGTATGCGTTATTAAAAAATAGAATCGTAATAGTATTGTTTGGGATGATTTGTTTAAAAATATATTTCTAGTAGGAAGGAGTTCATCTTTATGAATGATCAATTGAGGATTGGAGCAGGAAAGCGTATGGTAGCAATAATGATTCTTATTGTTATGGCAATTGCTGTTTGTTCTGTACCTGCTTATGCAGGAACTTCGTATTCAACAGTAAAAACACCACGCTATTGGAAAAAAGATGTTGTTTTAAAGACGGATAATAAGATCTTTACCGGAAAATCATTGACTCTTACTTATATTCCGGGGAAGGCATGCCAATGTGACCAGGACAAGAAACCGGTTACAAAGTATCAAACTCGTTATATGGGCTATACAATGTATATACAAGGATACATAAAAAACAGTAAAACAAATAAATACGAGTGGATAAAGATACCGAAAAGACCATATATACGTGGGGATTCCAAACACAAATACGACAAGATTACCTTAAAACGCAATACTACTTACAAGGTAAGCTTATATGCTGTTGGCGGTTGGAATTCCTCGTTGCCGGAAAAATGGTCAATTACACCTAAACTGAAATTTACTTTTAAAAATTGTAGTCTGAAATAGCTAATATATTTGCAAATCATCTCAATGCTATATATCAAAACTTCAATCAAATATGAATTTTAATTATATCATTCAGAAAGGACTGTGAAGTTGCAAAATAAGAAACAAAACAAAGCTGTAAAGAAAAAGCAGAAATTGAGGTTGTTACCAATATCTCTGGCCCTTGCTATATTAACATTATTTACGTTATTGATTGATGCTGCATTCATGTTGATGCTTACTACTCTTGACGTTTTACCGGGGGAGTTCGTGGCTATTATCTTAATACTTTTGGCGGCTGTAACCATAACCATAATCAAGCTTCTCAATTGTCGTAAACATGTTACTAAGCAACGGAAGGTAGGAGTAGCGATAGCTACGCTACTTATAGTTGGTCTTGCGGTAGGCAGCTATTACCTTTACAGCACGTACAGTATGTTTAACAAGATAAGCAAGGAGGACAAGCAGACCGAGGATTTTCATGTGGTGGTCATAAAGGGTGGAAGCTACGATAAACTTAAGGATATCAAGGGAAAAATTGTTTTTGTGAACACTGCTGAATCAAAAACATATAAGGAAGCCAAGGGCAGACTTATGAATAAAGCGGATATTACATATGAAACTGTAGAGGATTACTTGTCATTAGGGCATAAGTTGGTAGATGACAAAGGGAAAAAACAGAATGAAATAATTTTTCTCAATAACTCAAGCTACGAAATGCTTTGCGAAGATATAGATAAATTTCAAAAGAAAACAAAAATCATTTATACCATTTCCATAGATGTTGAGGCTAATGATATTGCTAAGAGAGTAAATATTACAGAGGATCCATTTAATGTATATATAAGCGGTATAGATACCTTTGGTAGTATAAGCAAGGTTTCAAGAAGCGATGTTAATATGATAATGACTGTTAATCCTAAAACAAAACAAATACTATTGACGTCAATACCAAGAGATATGTATGTTGAACTTCATTCATATGGTGCAATGGACAAGCTGACTCATTCCGGTATTTATGGTATTGAAGAAACAGTAACTACTGTAGAGGATTGGCTTGATATTGATCTCAATTATTATGTGCGAGTCAATTTTACTACTCTTGTTGACATTGTAGATGTCATCGGTGGGGTGGACGTGGAATCCGAGTATACATTCAACTCTTCTGTATCAGAATATAGTTACATTAAAGGAATGAATCATCTTGATGGAGAAGGGGCTTTGTTCTTTGCACGAGAACGAAAATCCCTTGAAGGCGGGGATAATGAACGTATCAAAAATCAGCAACGCGTTTTGAAAGGAATTATAAACAAGGTTACTACAAGCCCTGTTATCTTGACTAAATACACACAGCTTCTTGATGCTGTTGGTGATAAAATGCAGACTAATATGTCTGAAAAGGACATTTCCGCTCTTGTGAAGATGCAGCTTGCAGATTTAGGCGGCTGGGATATTAATACTGCAACTATAAAGGGTAATGGCACATATGCCGCAACCTACAGTATGGGAAGCAGGGAGCTCTATGTTGCAATTCCTGATGAGGCATCGGTGCATGATGCACAGAAGCAAATAAATCGCATTATATATCCTAAATAAGCAAAATTTACAATGGCATTGGAAAAATCAACATGATATAATTAGCACAACAGGGGACGAGAAGAAGACGGGGAAAAGGAGATAATAAAATGATGACAGAAAATGATCTTCTGGCAATCTCTGAATTGCTGGACAAAAAGTTGAAGCCAATAGGGGAAGAAGTAAAACAAGTCAGAACAGATTTAGAATCAGATACATACCATTGATTGTAAGGTAAATAACCTTGATGATAAGGTGGGCACATTGGGCAATCAGGTTAAGGACCTTAGCAGTCAAGTGAAGGGGATTGACGGCAAGGCTGATAGCTTTGGCTCTGAACTGCACTTTCTTAAACTTATGTTGGAAAACGATATTGTACCGCGACTGGGAAACATAGAAAACTGCTATACAAGTACATATGAAAGGTATGTCATAGGTCTTGAGGAAATGCAGTCATTACAGGCGGATGTGGACATACTTAAAAGAGTTGTTCACGAACATGGCAAGAAGTTGCAGACAATGTAAAGCAGCAACAAATAATCCTTTACAAGTGGGACACAATGTTGTAAAATATATTGTTGTAAGCCGCACGAAAAAGGTTTGATGAAAGAGAGCAAAAGGTGCTTTCTACCTTTGATAGGCGAGACTGGATAGAGGAGGTAAAAGTTTACATGTATGCAATTATTGAAACAGGTGGAAAACAGTACAGAGTTCAAGGCGGAGACCAGATTGCAGTTGAAAAGCTAAACGTTAAGGACGGTGAAAAAGTCGTTTTTGACAAGGTTCTCGTAATGGGAGAGGGTGCTGATGTTAAGGTTGGTGCTCCATACGTAGAAGACGCTGAGGTTGAAGGCAAGGCAATAGAATCCGGCAAGGGCGAGAAGGTAATTATCTTCAAGTACAAGGCTAAGAAGGATTACAGGAAGAAGCAGGGACACAGACAGCCATATACTTTGGTTGAGATTACCGCCATTGGCGGAGAAAAAGCTCCTGCTAAGGAAGCCCCGGCTAAGAAGGAAGCAGCTAAAAAAGTTGAACCTATAGCAGAAGAGAAAGAAGCTAAGACAGCAGCAAAGAAGCCGTCGTTGAAGTCGATGAAAAAGGCAGAGTTAGTAGAATTTGCTAAGGAAAACAACATCGAAATCAATGAAAAAGCAACAAACGCAGTGATGATTGAAACAATAGAAGCTGCTTTAAAGTAATTTAGTTAAAAGTATTTGAGATTGATATAGCGAGGAGGTGTCTGGTCCATGGCAAGTAAAAAAGGTGTTGGTAGCTCCAAGAACGGTCGTGATAGTGAGTCGAAACGTTTAGGCGTTAAGACAGGAGACGGTCAGTTCGTAAGCGCCGGAAGCATTTTGGTTAGACAGAGAGGAACGAAGTTCCATCCTGGTAACAATGTGGGAATCGGTGGAGATGATACTTTATTTGCAAAGGTTGACGGAGCAGTTAAGTTCGAGAGATATGACAAAACCAGAAAGCAAGTAAGTGTTTATCCAAGAGAAGCGTAGAGCGTATCAAGGCCCCTATTTTAGGGGCCTATATTTTTAGTCTGCATGCAGTTGGTGTGTAGATGGGTAAATATTGGGAGGAATTATGTTTGTAGACAGAGCCAAAATCCATATTAAATCAGGCAAGGGTGGCAATGGGGCCGTGTCCTTCAGAAGAGAGCCCTTTGTTCCTGAGGGAGGCCCTGACGGCGGAGACGGCGGCAAAGGCGGAGATATAGTTTTCCGAGCCGATGAAAACCTGAGAACACTGATGGATTTTAGATACAAGAAAAAATACGAGGCCGAAAGCGGTCAGGACGGGATGAAGAAAAAAAGGTACGGCAAAAATGGTGAGGACCTAGTCATCAGCGTGCCTGTGGGAACCGTTATCATCGACGAAGAATCAGGACTTGTAATGAAGGATTTGACCGAGGACGGTCAGTCTTTTGCTGTGGCCAAGGGAGGCAAAGGTGGAAAGGGAAATGTCAAGTACACTACATCTACAAGGCAGGCTCCTAATTTTGCAGAGGCAGGAGGAGCTCCCAAGGAGAGAAGCGTAATACTGGAGATGAAGCTTATTGCAGACGTAGGTCTTGTAGGCTTCCCCAATGTAGGCAAATCTACGTTGCTTTCCGTTGCTACTAGAGCCAAGCCTAAGATAGCAAATTACCATTTTACCACCATAGACCCTAACCTTGGGGTGGTGCGGATATTTGATACAAGTTTTGTCATGGCGGACATAGCCGGAATCATTGAGGGAGCCAGTCAAGGCGCCGGATTGGGACACAAATTCCTGAAGCATATCGAGAGGACCAAGGTGTTGATACACGTGGTTGACGTATCCGGAAGCGAGGGAAGAGAGCCTATTGAGGATTTTGAAAAGATAAACGCAGAGCTTGAAGCCTATAGCACGCGACTTTTAAAAAAGCCTCAGATAGTGGCGGCGAATAAGCTTGATCTTATAGGGGAGGATGACCCTAAGTATCTAGAATTCAAGGAACACGTTGAAGGGAAGGGATATAAGGTATTCCCTATGTCAGCGCCAATAAATATGGGAGTGCATGAAATACTGGCAGAGGCGGTAAGCTCTCTCCAGCAGCTTCTTCTTTATCCTGAAGACAAGGAAGAATACGAAATGTTTGACTTTGAAGCCGATGAACAGGACCTTGATTACAGGAAGGTGCTGGCAGGCTTCGATGGGCAGGATTTCACCCTTAGGGGCAAGCAGCTTGACAAAATATTTAACTCGACCAATTTCAATGATTCAGGCTCATTGAGATATCTCTATAAGTATATAGAAAAGAGCGGAGCTATACAGCAGCTCAAGGAAATGGGAATCCAGGACGGAGATGTAATCAAGATTCAGGACTTTGAATTTGAGTATTCCGATGATGATTATGATTTTTATGAATAAGATTCGGCTTTGCTAATAGAATATTAGCGGAGGTGGATTATGAGGAAGAAGATGTTAAAACAGGCCGGTATAAGTGTGTTGATTGTACTGGCTCTTTTTATTGCCACGAATTCCAATATAAAGGTACTGGAAAAAGGGGCTGATACAGTCATGACTCAGATGAGAGTAAACTATACGGTAGATGATGTTAAGGCTGCTGCAAAGGTGGGGGTAAAGGCAGTATCTTCAATACCTGCAAAGGCCCAGTATGCGGCTACTGTAATGAGCGGCAAAGCATCCTACGGAGAGCCTATAGACGAAAGATATGAGGGAAAACGGGCGAATGTGTACTCCGTAGGGGCGGGGCAGGTCATAGCCGTTGGGGAAAACGAGGAAATAGGAAGATACATCAGGATACTTCACGGCGGCGATGGAGAAAGTCTGTACGGCAACCTGAAGGAGATATTCGTTGAGGTGCCTACCAAGGTAAAAAAAGGGCAGATGATAGGCGTTTACGAAAAGAAGAAGAACAAGAAATTTCACTACTCTTTTAAGGATTTTAACTAAAAAATATGATATACTATAAGTCGTATTATGAAAGGCTTTATTATGAATCATCCAACAAGAGTAGAATGTGAAATCTTATTAAATAAATACGATACACCTGACCATGTGAAGAAGCATTGCCGCGCAGTAGCGGATACGGCATATGTGATAGGATGTGCCTTGAAAGAAAAAGGGTTTTCCCTAGACACGGATTTAATAATGTCTGCAGGGATGCTTCACGACATTTTGCGGGTACGGGACAAGCACTGGGAGGCCGGAGCTGACCTTGTGAAGAGCTTGGGCTACAGGGCCGAGAGTGAAATAATACGGGTTCATATGACATATTCGCCATTTTCACATATAGAGGACGTTACGGAAACGGATTTGGTCTGCCTTGGGGACAGGCTGGTTAAAGAGGACAGATATGTAGGTCTTGACGAGAGGATTCAGTACATTATAGATAAGGCCGTGAATAAGGGAAAGCCAGAAGCAAAGCCCTTTATTTTGGAAAAAAAGAAAGACACACAACGTTTTATCGATGAAATTGAAGAGGTTATAGGAGCGCCTGTCGACCGGCTTATGGAGGCAGATAAGATGGACTCATAGGATAACGCAGTAGGAAAGGGTTTCGATGTATATATTGTTGATAGTTCGTGAAGAAATTGTCTGTTTGATTATCCTGGTGTTTTTACTTATTAATGCGGGGCATTATAAGATGGGCAAGGACAGCGGTAACTTTTTAAGGCTTAGCTTATATGCTTTAGGCCATGTTTTATTTGACATAATCACCGTATACACGGTTAATCATGCGGATACGATTCCAGGATGGACAAATTTGGCCGCGCATGCCATTTTTTATCTTTTCGCAATAATGTTTTCCTACGAATTCTTCCGTTATACCATGTCATTGTGCTTTGAAAAGAATGCGATAAAAAAATTCAGCAACATAGGGCTTATTCTGCCTGTGCTGTATTTTGTGCTACTGCCGTTCCTTCCTATAGAATACTTGAAGGGCAACGGAACCTATTACAGCATGGGCGTAGCACCTATAGTAGGATACGGAATAGCTATGATTTATTTTTTGTGTAGCTGTTTTTTGGTGTTAAAATATTTTAACAAAATGGAATCTCATATTAAAGTTGCACTGATACCTATGCTTTTTGTGCTTGTATGTGCAGAACTGCTTCAGATATTCATACCGGAGCTGCTTTTCACAGGCGGTGCCTGCACTGTGGTCACGGTGGGATTTTTCTTTTCTCTGGAAAATCCGGTGGAGGTGTTTAAAAGCAAGGTGACTGTTGATGCTATGACGGGAGTTGAAAGCAGGCAGGGCTTTGAATACGATATAATCAAACTTGAGAATTCCTACCAATCTGATAATGCGGAGAAGAAGAATTTTATATCCGTAGTGTTCTGTGACATCAACAATCTTAAAGAGGTCAACAATTCCTATGGTCACCTTGAAGGAGACACGTATATAAGCAATATAGCGCAGATACTTTTGAACGGTTTAAAAAATTCTGAAAAAATTTACCGTATGGGTGGGGACGAATTCATGGCCATCTACAGATACAAGAAAGAAGAGACCATAAAAAAGGAAATTGCAGATATACATGATTCATGCAAGGCTCTGTCTGAGATACAGAACTATAAGACCAGCGTGGCTATAGGCTATGCCGTTTCCAGCGATGAATACAGAACGGTCCACGACATTATCAATGTAGCTGATTATAACATGTATCAGAATAAAATAGACTCTAAAAAGGCCCGTGCCTTCATGGCTAATTCCTACGATGAGGCCAACAATAAAGCAGGGCTTACAGACAGGATATTTGATGCTTTGTCGGCAACCAGCGACAGAAACTATCTTTTTATCAACAATATGGATACCAATGTAACGAGACTTTCCACGGCGGTTGTTGAATACTTCGGTCTGCCGGGCAAATTCATCTTCAATTTCGGTCAAATGTGGAGCGAATATATCCACCCGGACGACAGGGAAGCATATAGGAAGGATATTGAAGCTCTGTTTCTTGGCAAAAGCCAGCGTCATGAAATGGAGTACAGAGCCAGAAATAAGGATGGAAACTATGTTGTGGTAACCTGCCGAGGCGGAATACTGCAAGGCAAAAACGGGGAGGCTGACCTTTTCGCCGGAACTATAGTAAACCACGGACTTACAGAGTACATAGACCAGCTTACGGGGCTTCACAACGATATAGTATTTATGGAGGACCTAGACAGAATAATTGAATCAGGAAGTCCTGTGGCCATTCTCGAAATAAGCACCATGTTCTTCAGCAGGATAAACATTCTGTACGGTCATTCCAGCGGAGATGATGCGCTGTGCAGCTTCGTCAAGATAATCAAGGATATTATAGGAGACAGAGGTAGCCTATACAGGCTGGATGGAATCAAGTTCGTTGCCATATTGCCTAATGAAACAAGGGCAACCCTGATCGAGATGTACAACGAGGTGCGGCATCAGGCGGAGACAAACATCATGATGGGGATGCTTGCTATTCCTATTAAGCCTGCAGGCGGTGCGTTCTTATTGAATCGAGATTATGTGGGAACGGGCAGTCAAGTGAGGAATTACCTTATGCAAGCCCATGAGTGCTCCAAGTATGAGCAGAACGGTAAGCTGGTGTTTTACAGTGGCCCGTCAGATGATTCCGGCAGCTTGGATTTTAATTTGTTGACTGTGATACATCAGGATGCTGTGTCCGAACAAAAGGGATTTTTCCTAAAATACCAGCCAGTTGTCGATATGGAGACAGGTGTTATCGAGGGAGCTGAAGCTCTTGTCAGATGGAGGAGCCAGGAACGGGGAGAGGTCATGCCCAATGATTTTATTCCTTGGCTGGAAAACGACCCTTGCTTCTTTGACGTAGGCAAATGGATATTGAAAAAAGCAGTAGCCGATGCCAAGGATATTCTGAAGCTCATGCCGAAGTTCGTGATAAATGTCAATATTACGGCGAGACAGCTTCAGGATGAAAGGTTCCGAAAGGTGGTTTTAGAAGCCATTGAGGAAACAGGGTTCCCACCGGGTCAGTTGTGTCTGGAGGTTACCGAAAGGTGCAAGGAACTGGATTTGCCAATATTAAAAAGGGAAATCGACTATTTTCATGAGCATGGCATCAAAATGGCCTTGGACGACATAGGAACGGGAGCTGCTTCCTTCTCGCTGATATTCAAGCTGCCCTTTGATGTTCTTAAGTTGGACAAGCAGTTTGTCCATGAGATAATGACAAGGAAGGCTAACAGGACATTTGTCAAGATGCTGACAGATACGGCTAATGATCTGGGATGTACTATATGCTTTGAGGGCATAGAAAACCAGGATATGTACGAGTATTTGAAGAAGTACGATGATACATCCTATCAGGGATACTATTTTGCCAAACCGCTGCTGTTTGAGGATTTAAAGGAGAGAGTAGAAAAAACAAATGATATTGGATAAAGAGCTGGATAAAATCTTGAAGAAGGTAGAAAAACCGGCGCGATATATAGGCGGCGAGGCCAACAGCGTAAAAAAGGCCCTCGAAGACGTAAAGGTAAGAGTGGGATTTGCATTCCCCGACACCTATGAAATAGGAATGTCCTATATGGGTCTGCAAATACTTTACAATATTCTCAATAAAAACGAAGAGATTTACTGCGAAAGAGTATTTGCTCCGGCAGGAGATATGGCAGAGATAATGAAGTCATTTTCCAGAGAGCTGTTTACCCTGGAAACCTTCACTCCCGTGAAGGAGCTTGATATAATTGGATTCACATTGCAGTATGAGCTGTCATATACAAACATGCTGTATATGCTTGAGCTTGGCGGAATACCTGTCTATAGCAGAGAAAGAGGAGAGGAATATCCGGTGATAATAGCCGGAGGGCCTTGTGCTTTTAATCCGGAACCCCTTGCAGATTTTGTGGATGTGTTTCTCGTGGGAGATGGAGAAGAGCTTCTTGAAGAGGTGTGCCTTGCCAAGATAAACTGCATATCTAAGGAAGAATTTTATAAGAAAATATGTAGGCTGGATGGAGTCTATATTCCTTCATTTTATAATGTTAAGTATAGGGAGGACGGCACGATAGAGGGCTACGAAAAGCTCTATCAGGAAGCTCCCGACAGGGTCAGACGGGCTGTAGTACAGGATGTGGACAAGGCTGAATTTCCCGTAAACAATATAGTTCCCTTCATAGATACGGTTCACGACAGGTCAGTGGTGGAAACCTTCCGAGGATGTACGAGAGGCTGCAGATTCTGTCAGGCGGGGATGATATACAGACCCGTTAGAGAAAGGAAGAAAGACACCATAATAAAAATTGCAGACCGACAGCTTAAGAATACAGGGCACGAGGAACTTTCCCTTTTGTCTCTTTCTACAAGCGATTACTCAGAATTTGAAGAACTGGCTACCCGGCTTATGAATATATGCAAAGGAAGAAATGTGGCTTTGTCGCTGCCATCCCTGAGATTGGACTCTTTTTCCTTCAAGGTTCTCGAAGAGATACAGGGCTACAGAAAATCAGGACTTACCTTCGCTCCGGAAGCGGGGAGTCAGAGGCTTCGTGATGTGATAAACAAGAATATAACTGAAGAGGATATATATGGTGCCGTAGAGCAGGCCATCGAACTGGGGTGGGAGCATATCAAGCTCTATTTCATGGCCGGACTTCCGGGAGAAACATACGAGGACCTTGCGGGGATCGGCAAAATAGCCAAAGAGATAATGGATATAAACTTCAGAATACGAGGTCGCAAAGGGGGTAGGTTCAGAGTTACGGTGAGCGTATCCAACTTCGTACCTAAGCCTCATACGCCCTTTCAGTGGGCTGCTCAGGACAAGGCAGAAGACTTTGTTAAAAAGCACAATTTCCTAAGCAGGGAGTTGAAGATAAAAGGCGTCAGCTTCAACTATCATGAGACGGTTACCAGCAATCTCGAAGCTGTTTTCGCAAGAGGCGACAGAAGAGTTGGCGTGGTTCTTGCCGAGGCTTTCAGGCTGGGGTGCAGGTTCGACGGATGGACAGAGCATTTCAGAGGGGATTTGTGGGAAATGGCCTTTGAAAACACAGGCATTGCCCCGGAATTTTACACGAGTAGACAGAGGGAATACGATGAAGTTTTCCCTTGGGATATAATAGACCCTCTTATCCACAAGGAGTTTCTCATAAAGGAGAATGAAAAGGCCAAGGAAGCTTTTGTTACCCCGGATTGCAGGAATGGCTGTACCCAGTGCGGCATCAACAGATACGCCAAGTGTTTTGAAGGAGTTGAAAATGCATAAATACATAGTTGTTTTTTCAAAGACGGGCACTGTGTGCTATATATCACATCTGGACCTTATGAGGTTTTTTAAAAGAGCTTTCAAGAAGGCGGACGTTAGACTGGTCTATTCACAAGGCTTCAATCCTCATCCTAAGATGGGATTCGGGCAGCCTCTCTCTTTGGGCTACAGCGGTCTCAATGAAATGATAGAGTTCGAGACGGAGGAAGATTACGAGCCTGACCTGCTTTTGAGACTGATGAGGCAACAGATGCCGGACGGCTTGGAGTTGAAATCATGCAGGAGAGCAGACGACATGAAAAAGACTTTAGCCTCTATGACGGATTCCGCTCAATATATAATAACCATTCCTTTAAGGGAAGCTCTTGAAATATCCGCAGATGAAATGAAAAGGACATACATGTGCAGGGAGACCATAACTGCATTGAAGAAGCAGAAAAAGAAAAAGGAACCTGTCAGTGTGGACATAAAGCCTATGATAAGGGATATCTCATTTACAGTTGAACAGGAAGCCCTGTTCATTACGGCAGACCTTGATTCCGGCAGTACATCTAATCTCAGCCCGGAGCTGGTAATAAAGACGGTAACGGAAGAATTGGGACTGGACGTAGAGCGAGGCGAGATAGAGGTAGTGAGGACATTAATTAATTTCCATAATATGTAAAGTATATATTGACATTATCTTCCATAATATGTAAAATAATACATATAGAAAGGGGGATACTGTCATGAAGAATATTTTGGAATGGGTAAGAAGCAATAAAGCTTTAAATGATTTTGTAAAAAAGAATAGGGATATTCTAATAAAGGTAGCAGCTGTCACAGGAGTGATAGTTGTCGCCTTTTTTGTCGTTACTATTAAAGGAAGCAGTCAGGAGGTAGTTAAAATCGATGATAAACAGACGTCTACAGAAACTGCATCTCAAGGAATATATGTAGATATAGGAGGGGAGGTGAAAGAGCCAAAACTTGCCAAGCTAGAGGAGGGCAGCAGGGTAGAGGATGCCATTACCGCAGCAGGGGGCCTTACGGCAGATGCTGATTTGACCAGCATCAACAGGGCTGCCTTTGTAGAGGACGGAGAAAAAATATATATACCGTCCTTGTCGTCCGGGGGAGGAGGAGACGGCGCAGAATGTGCCGATTCAACGGGAAAAATCAACATCAATACAGCGGATTCAGCACAGCTTCAGGAGCTTACCGGCATCGGTCCTGTTACTGCCGAAAGTATAATAAATTACAGAGAGGAAAATGGCAGATTTAAGGCGGTGGAGGATATTAAAGACGTATCTGGAATAGGGGATAAAACTTACGAAAAATTCAAGGACGATATAAGCGTATAAAAGGGGAGAAATGATTTATGAATATTGGGAGAAGGTTTTTTTTAGTGCTGACTGCACTTGTTGTGGGGCTGGGTGCGAGCTTTGCACTTCATGAGGAAGGCGAAGCTATAACAGCAAGCGAGACTGTAAGCATAAGATACGGGAGCACAGTAACAGGAAGTGACGGAGGCAGCTACAACGTGAAGTTCAAGGGGAATATTTTGTTTTACAATGAAAACGGTAGCACATATACAAGGAATGAAACGGAGCTGTCAGATGCGATGAGAAAGTATCTCGTTCTCACTTCCGCATCAACGGGAGAGACGGATATAGGCTATTGCATAGAGTTTTGTGCTAGGCTCTTTCAGGGAGACTATCATACAGGCAAGGGATATATGGAGGATGCCAAGTTCTTTAAGAATCTGCCAAGCGATGTGAAAAAGCTTATACTTACATCTGTTTACTACGGAAGAAACGGCATAAATAAGGTCCCTGTGGAAGGCGCAAATGACGGCGACTTTTACTTTGCAACACAGACCATAATATGGGAGGTACAGCAGCAGCTTAGAGTCTTCGTAAGGGATTCTAACGGTAGAGTAACCGGCACCAAAAGAGTAGATGCTCACAGCATGTCCAAGGACTATTTTTACAGCAATCTGGCAGGAAGACCTGCTGAAAAATGCTATAATTACATATTGGAACAGGTGAGCGGTCATTATATTTTACCATCATTTGTGGCTGAATCTGTCGAAAAAGCCACTGCTGTGGAGCTAAAATACGACATGAAGCAAAGGTTGTGGACAGCCGCCGCGGACAAGGAAAGCACGGGGATTGATTTTTACTGGAATGACAGCGACATAAAATTTGACAATACTAAAACCCAGTGTTGCTTCACCACAGAAACTCCAATCCAAGGAGAGAAGCCGGTGGAAGTAAGGAGAAAAACAGGCAATGGTTCTGCCTCTGAGAACCTGCTTATCTGGCACAACAACGTAGACTCCGACAGGCAGGTAATAGCCACGGGGTCAGCGTCACCGCCTACACTTTTCATGAAGCTTAGCACCGATATTCCGGCAGAGCTGACTGTTAAGAAGGTTGATTCGGAAACAGGAAAGGCAATACCTGTAAAGGGCGTTTCTTATAAGATGAAATCTCTGAAGCGAGATGAATACGTGTCAGAGGGCATGTCAAAAAAAGACGGAGATATGTACTATACCGATGAAACAGGGCAAGTTACCTTGGGAGAAAAGCTGGAGGCAGGAGATTATGCTCTCCAAGAGATACGTGCACCAAAGGGTTATGTAGTGGCTAAAAACAGCATTTCATTTTCTGTAAGCGGAGAGGACGAAGCAATAGAGATCGAGCAGGGCAATGTGCCTCAAAAGGGGATAATTATAATCAAGAAAACAGGGGAATACAAGCACCTTGAGAACTGGGCCGATATAAGGGAAAAGGTTATAGGAGGAATAGACTTTGATATCATAGCTTTGGATGACATAGTGACGGCAGATGGAACTGTAAGGGTCAAAAAAGGAGAGGTAGTAGATACGGTAAGAACAGATGTGGAAGGAAATGTAAGCTCTGTACCATTATACCTTGGACCTTACAACGTGGTGGAGAAGAATACTCCTGTGGAATACAGGATAAACGAGCCTATTAACATCTTCCTTGAATATACAAACCAGGATACAGAGGTGATGGAAAAGAAGATAAATATCCTTAATAGGCTCAAGGCAAGAGGAGACAGCTTGGGCAATACTCCCAGAACAGGAGATGAAAGTGGTATTAATACAGCCTTACTTACCGTGATGGGAGCAGGCACTCTCATATTGATAATGTCATTGCTGTTTGCTCTCAGGCGGGAAAAGTAGGAAGAAAATGAAAGGAAGGGCCTGAAAAACTACTTAAAGTTTTTCAGGTGCCCCTTAATAGCGGCGAAGGATTCTTCGCTGATATGATGTTCTATTTTACAGGCATCGTTTTTGGCTGCGGTTTCGGAAACTCCCAGTTTCATGAACATTTCCGTTAATACGCGGTGACGTTCATAGATGGTTTCGGCTATTTCCAGACCGTCTTCAGTCAAGAAAATATGGCCTTCCTCATTTCTTTTGATAAAGCCGTTGGCTTCAAGCTGTTTCATGGCTATGCTAACGCTGGGCTTTGAAAAATTAAGGTAGTTGACTATATCAATAGCTCTGACTTGGCCTTTTTCATTTTTAATAATCAAAATTGCTTCAAGATAGTTTTCGGCAGATTCAAGAATTTTCATATGACACCTCTAAGTATTATTTAATCACAGTATTAAGCGCCAGCTCCATCATGTCGGTGAAGGACTCTTGTCTCTCCTTAATGGTTGCATGGTCGCCGGTGGCAAAGTTATCACTTACCGTAACTATGGCCAATGCGTTTGCTTTGTGGTAGGCCGCGTTCATATACAGGGCGGCAGCTTCCATTTCCACTGCCAAAACATCCATAGCAGCCCATTTTTTCCACCAGTCAGGATTGGCTTCGTAAAATACATCGCAGGAAACTATATTGCCGGCAATAAATGGGATGCCTATCTCCTTTGAGGTTTGAGAAACCTTGGAAAGCAGTTCAAAGCTGCAGCAAGGAGAATAATTGCCGGGAACGTCGAAGGCGTGAATATAGTTAGAATCAGTCGAGGTAGCCAGACCAATTATAACTTCACCGATTTTAATATCCTTCTGGAAGGAGCCACATGTGCCTATTCGCACGATATTCTCTACATTGTATTCGGTTATAAGCTCCCAGGAGTAAATACCCATTGAGGGCATTCCCATACCGCTGCCCTGGATTGTTACAGGAACTCCCTTGTAGGTTCCCGTAAAGCCAAGCATATTCCTGACTTCACTGACGCACCTTGGGTCGGTAAGGTAGTTTTCAGCTATAAATTTTGCACGAAGAGGGTCTCCGGGCATGAGTACTGAAGGCGCTATATCTTTTTTGCTTTCAGGGTCTATACTTAAGTGAAGACTCATGGTAGGGGTTCCTTTCATAGATATTCTAATATTTCTTTTGTAAATTATATCATTTTTGAAATAGAAATCATAGGTATAGAGTCAAGATTTAATGAAATCTCTGAGCCCAAGGGAAGGGTGCTTTGAGGGTAAATATGTCCTGCCCTCAGGTTAAAAAGTGTTGGCTTTCTCCAAGGCAGTATGACCTCTTCGATTATCTGCTCCAAGCTCAGATAGTCTTTGGCTATGACCGTGTTGGGAGGAACGGTTTCAGGAGCCGGTTCCTCGCATTCTGCGAAGGTTCCCAGTATTATACCGCTGCAATCTCTGAATTTGCCGGCCAGTGCAATGGCTGTAAGTGATTTGTCCAGTCGGTAAGGCCTTTCGCCAACATCTTCAAGAAACAAAATTTTTCCTTTGGTGTCTATTTCGTAAGGAGAGCCAAGAGTTGACATAATTAGTGATATGTTGCCTCCTGTCAATATTCCATGAGTGTTTCCGCTATGAAGTATTTTCATGGTCTCATCTGCGGGGTTCTCCAGCTTCTCCAGTTTTTCCGGTGAAAAGAGGCATTTTTTCAACGAATCCAGTGTGAACTGGTCTAACTCTCTGTAGTCGGTGTTTGGCATAGGTCCGTGATATGTGACGAAATCGCATCTTTGGGTTATGGCTGTATGAAGGGCGGTCACATCGCTGTAGCCTACGAAGACCTTTGGATTATTGGCAATCATATCAAAATCTATAAGGGGCAGTATTCTGGTTGTTCCGTAACCGCCTCTAAGACAGAATATACCTCTGATGTCCTCTCTGACAAATGCTGTATTAATGTCCTGAGCACGCTGGCTGTCAGGGCCTGCCATATAGCCGTGGCGCATCCTGCAGCTTGGCATTACCATAGGAACAAGGCCCATATACTCTATGGACTCAACTGCCGCCTGCAAATTTTTTTCCGGCACAGGAGAGGAAGGCGCTACCAGGACAACCTGGTCTCTCGGTTTTAATGGTGCTGGGTATTTCATAGGTCACTACTCCTTTTGGTTGATATATGAAGAATATTTGGTAAAAAAAAAGATGGGAGACACATTCCATCTTTTCATTTTTTGAACAATTTTCAGTTCAACATCTCATTGTGCATTTAACTTATGCACCGGTGGGGACGGGTGAGATTAGGCGTTAGCCTTATTGAATCTCTTGGTTAATCTGGAAACCTTTCTGGAAGCAGCGTTCTTGTGAATAGAGTGCTTTGCAGCAGCCTGCATAAGCTTCTTTTCTGCTAAAGCCAGTTTTTCCTTAGCCAGTTCCATATCTCCAGCCTTGATAGCTGCATCAAATGATTTTAAAACTGCCCTAAGATGACCTTTTACACGTCTGTTTCTAGCTGTTTTCTTGTCGATAACACGGATTCTTTTTTTTGCGGATTTAATATTTGCCATTAAAGTTACCCCACTTTCTTATTTTATAGCTGCCAATGGTCATAATAACCATAGCCAAATTCGCAACATTTAGTATATATGAATAAAAGAACTTTTGCAAGGGCAAAATCACATAATAAGAACAATGGCAAGGGAAAGAAGGTAAAATAGTGAAGTACAGAACTGATTTGGCCATAGAATGTGTTGAGATAGCAGAAGAAGAGAGTACAGACAGCAAAGAAATAAAAGGTGTGGACATAGAGGAAATAGAATACGGCAAGGATGTCAAATCCACCAGAATTAAGATAAAAGACCAAGAGGGCGCAAGGGCTTTGGGCAAGCCTATAGGCAGCTATGTAACAATAGAGGCTCAAGGGCTTCTGGAGGAAAGGGAAGGCGTCAAGGAGGCCGCAGAGCATGCTTTGGCAACAGAGCTGCAGGAGCTGATAAAATTCCATTATTATCTAAAGGTGCTGGTAGCAGGTCTTGGGAACTTCATGGTGACTCCCGATGCCCTAGGGCCTGCCGTTGCAGGTAAGATAAAGGTTACGAGACATCTATTCCTTTTGTTTGAAGCAGATGGAGATGACCAGATGTCCTGCGTAAGCTGCCTTACTCCTGGAGTGTCGGCAACCACTGGCATGCAGACCGCTGACATAGTGAAAAAGGCAGTCGACATTTGCAGTCCGGAGCTGGTAATCGCCGTGGATTCACTGGCTGCTAAGAACATAGAAAGGGTGAGCACTACCATACAGATAACCGATACGGGAATATCTCCCGGCGGAGGCATGGGAAATAACAGACAAGGTATATGCAGGGAAACCGTCGGAACAGACGTAATAGCTATAGGAGTTCCAACTGTTATCGACGCCACCACCATTGTGAGAGATTCTCTCTCCTCTGCCATAGAAAGCTGCGAAGAAATAGAAGAGTATGTCAAGGAATTCGATAAGCAGCTTATTGTAACTTCGACAGATATAGACACAGTGATAAAGGACTTCTCCGATATTATTGCAAATGGAATAAATAAAACTCTGCATCCCGGCATATATTCCTAAATAGAGTTACGAGGAGGACAACTATGGAGAAAAGAAAAAAAATGCTTTTATTTCTGTGGATAGGGATATTCTTATGCTCCACATTGTTTTTTTTAAAGGCTAATCCGGCTTCTGCACTAACTGGTCTGCTTGTAAGTGAAAAGGAGCTGGGGGAATTGTGCATCCATCAGACTATTCCTATGGCCAAGGAAGTGAAAGAAACTCAGGGAAAACAGCCTGTGGAAAAGGCTGAAACAGCCAAAGAGAACGAAAAGGCTCAGGAAAATAAAAAAAATATTGAAATTACAGTAACGGGAGACCCTCTGGTAATAATCTACCATACCCACAGCAGTGAATCTTACATGCCGTTTTCGGAGAGCAATTATCACCGGGAAGCAGAAGAGGGAACTGTAAGGGATGTTGGAAACGTCCTTGAAAATGAGCTTAAGAAAAAAGGAATAAATGTGGTTCACGACAAGACCATACACGACAGACCTTCCTATAATGAGTCTTACAACAGGTCGCTGGAGACGGTTTCCAATCTCATAGCAAAGTATCCAACGGCCATATATGTCATCGACCTTCACAGAGATGCTGCTCCTTCATCGGCAACAGAGGGTAAATATATTGAAATAGATGGAGAGCGCGTAGCCAAGTTCAGCATGGTAGTAGGTCAGCAAAACGACAATTACGCCGAGCTTTACGGATATGCCAAGAAGATAAGTGAAACGGCAGAGAGTATGTATTCCGGATTCGGCGGGCCTATCATTGAGAAAAACTATATGTACAATGAGTATCTTACAGATAGATGTCTTCTGCTGGAGGTGGGAAACAACAAGAACACCATAGAAGAGTCAAGGCTCTGCGGAGAGTATTTCGCTCAGGTGCTGGCAAAAATAATAACAGAGGAACAGTAAGATGAAAAAAACATATGAGAAAATGATTATAGTATTTTTGATTTTCTTCGTGTCGACAGCAATTTTGTTATATGTTGACGGTATTTGCTTCGAGACAACGGGATATGGAGGCAGATTTGCTTCATTTGACTTAAACTGACCTGTGTGAGCTATGTTTTTAGTTGATAATTTACAGTTTTTACATTAGAATAATAGTATATACACAACGGATGAGAGGCAAATTATGAAAGACTACAAAAAATATATCAGAAACTTTAGCATAATCGCCCATATAGACCATGGCAAATCCACGCTTGCAGACAGGATAATAGAGAAGACAGGACTTGTCTCCAAACGTGAAATGAGGGAGCAATTTCTCGACAATATGGAGCTGGAGAGAGAAAGAGGCATTACCATCAAGCTGCAGACCACAAGGCTTGTTTTTAATTCCCAGGATGGGAACGAATACATCTTTAACCTGATAGACACGCCGGGACACGTGGATTTTACATATGAGGTATCGAGAAGTCTGGCGGCCTGCGAGGGAGCTGTCCTTGTAGTAGACGCTACTCAGGGAGTAGAGGCCCAGACTCTTGCTAACGTATATCTGGCAATGGATGAGGATCTGGAAATAATGCCGGTTCTTAACAAGATAGACCTTCCCTCTGCAAGGCCTGATGAAATCAAACAGGAGATAGAAGATGTAATAGGTGTGGAAGCCCAGAATGCTCCCCTTGTATCTGCAAAGGAAGGCGTAGGCATTGAGGAGCTTCTTGAGCAAATCGTAAAGAAAATACCTGCACCAGGCGGGGATGAACAGGGCAGGCTCAAGGCCCTTATATTCGATTCCTACTATGACAACTACAAGGGCGTTGTTATCTACACTAGAGTTTTTGAGGGATCCGTAAAGGAAGGCGATACCATATGCCTTATGAATACAGATAAAAAATACGAGGTCACCGAGGTTGGAGTTTACGTTCCCGGCCCCATAGAATGTCAAGCTCTCCGTGCAGGAGAGGTTGGGTACGTGTGTGCCAGCATCAAACAGGTGGCAGATGCCAGAGTGGGAGATACCATCACTATGGCTGACGAGCCTACGGAGGAGCCGTTGCCGGGATACAAAAAGGTACAGCCTATGGTTTACTGCGGTATATATCCTGCGGAGGGCGAGAAGTACGAGAACGTCAAGGACGCTTTGGAAAAACTTCAGGTAAACGATGCGGCATTTCATTTTGAGCCTGAGACCTCAACGGCGCTTGGCTTCGGCTTCAGATGCGGTTTTCTCGGATTGCTTCACATGGAAATAATAGTAGAGCGTCTTGAGAGGGAATTTGACTTAGCTGTAGTTACGACTTCACCTAGCGTTATATACAGGGTTGTCATGAATGACGGCACTGTGCAGATGGTTCAAAATCCATCAAATCTGCCTGAGCTTACGCTTATAGACCACATTGAAGAGCCTATGGTAAAGGCTGACATAATGGTTCCTAAGGACTATGTTGGAAATATTATGGAAATCTGCCAGGAAAGACGAGGCAGGATGATTCATATGGAATACATTACGGAAACCAGGGTAAACCTTCATTACGATATGCCTCTCAATGAAGTTATATATGACTTTTTTGACGCCCTTAAGTCCAAGACCAGAGGATACGGGTCTTTGGATTATGAATTCACAAGGTATGAGACGTCTAAGGTAGTGAAGCTGGATATACTCCTGAACAAGGAGCTGGTAGACGCTTTTTCCATGATTGTTCACGAATCAAAGGCTTACTCCAGGGGAAGATTCGTCTGCTCCAAGCTGAAGGAGATAATTCCTATGCATCAATTCGAGGTGCCTATACAGGCAAGCGTAGGCCAAAAGGTAATAGCCAGAGAGACGGTAAGAGCCTACAGGAAGGATGTAATCGCCAAATGCTACGGCGGTGATATATCGAGAAAAAAGAAGTTGTTGGAAAAACAGAAGGAAGGGAAAAAACGGATGCGGCAGTTTGGTACCGTAGAAGTACCTCAAGAAGCATTTACCGCGGTGCTTAAGTATGACGACAACAAATAGACTTGGTATCTATATTCATATCCCATTTTGTCTGAGGAAGTGCAAATACTGTGATTTCCTCTCTTTTGGGTACAGCGACAACAAGATTTTGGAAGAATACACGAGAGCTGTCATAGAGGAGATTAGGATAAGGTCACAGGATTGGCATTACAGAGAGGTGGACAGCATATACATAGGCGGAGGAACGCCATCACTGCTATCTCAATGGGACATTGGGAAAATAATAGACGCATTGAGAGACTGCTTCAACGTCCTTGAAGATGCGGAAATAACCATAGAAGCCAACCCTGCAACAATTTCTGATGAAAAGATGGAGAAATACCTTGCAAAGGGAATAAACAGGATAAGCATCGGAGTCCAGTCCTTTGAAAACTCTATTCTGGAGCTTTTGGGAAGGGCCCATAACAAAAACGATGCATTCTATTCATTTCAGCGGGCTCAGAAGGCAGGCTTTAAGAACATCAACCTTGATATTATGTTCGGTATACCGGGACAGACCATGAAGATGTGGAAGGACACAGTGCGGCAGTGCATTTTTCTGAGGCCGACTCATATTTCTCTATACAGCCTTCAGATAGAAGAAGGCACCGAGTTTTACAAAATGATGTACGATGAAGGGACATTGGAGCCTGTTATGGAGGTCACGGATCGGGAAATGTATCATACGGCGATGTCGATGATGAATACGGCTGGGTACAAGCATTATGAAATATCAAATTGTTCCCTTCCGGGATACGAAAGCCGTCACAATATGAAATATTGGTCCTATGAAGAATACATGGGGCTGGGTCTTGGAGCTAGTTCCTTCTTGGACGGGAGCAGATTCAAAAATTGTGACAGGATGATTGATTACATAGCAGCCATAAAAGGAAACGTGGCTCCCGTAGATGCAGGGAGCGTAGAAAAATATTCACAGAAGGAAGAGATGGGCGTATATGTATTCACGGGCCTGAGAAAGGTTGCGGGTCTGGATACGGAAGAATTCAGGAAAATCTTCAAGGGAGAGTTCTTCAATGTCTTCGATGAAAAGTTGCTTCTTAAATACGACGGATTTTTGAAATATAAGGACGGTAAGCTCTTCCTGACCGAAAAGGGCATGGACATATCAAATAAAATCATGATGGAGTTTTTGTAATGAATAAAAAATATGTAATGGCATTGGACCAGGGTACTACCAGCGCAAGGTGTATACTTTATGACAAGAAGGGCAGACAGGTTAGCGTTGCCCAGAAGGAGTTTAAGCAGATTTATCCTAAGGCCGGATGGGTGGAGCATGACCCTATGGACATTTGGTCAACGCAGATAGGCGTGGCTCAGGAGGCTCTGCTGAAGATAGACGGCAACTATGAGATGATAGATTCCATAGGAATAACCAATCAGAGAGAAACCACCATCGTCTGGGACAAAAATACAGGGGAGCCTGTATACAACGCAATAGTCTGGCAGTGCAGAAGGACTGCGGAATTCTGCGATGAATTGAAGGGAAAAAAACTTACGCAATTTTTCAGAAAAAAGACGGGGCTGCTTATAGACCCCTATTTTTCTGCTACCAAGCTGAAGTGGATATTGGATAATGTAGAAGGAGCCTACGACAGGGCTCTAGAGGGTCAGCTGCTCTTCGGAACCGTTGAGACGTGGCTAATTTGGAAGCTGACAGAAGGAAAGGTCCATGTAACGGATTATTCCAACGCTTCCAGGACTATGATGTTTAATATTCATGATCTGAAGTGGGACGAGGAGATACTTGAACTACTGGGTATTCCGCGCTCTATGCTGCCTGAAGCCTGCCCCTCCAGTATGGTATACGGCGAAAGTCAGCCTTTGATTTTCGGAGGCCCCATAAAGATATCGGGAGCCGCGGGCGACCAGCAGGCTGCCTTGTTCGGACAGACTTGTTTCGGTGAGGGGGAAGCCAAAAATACTTACGGTACAGGCGGGTTTATGTTGGTAAACACAGGGGAAAATGCCGTAGAATCAAAGAACGGGCTTATAACAACTATTGCCTGGGGAATAGACGGCAAGGTGAACTACGCTCTGGAGGGCTCCGTTTTTGTTTCGGGAGCGACTATCCAGTGGCTCAGAGATGAAGTAAAGATGATTGATAACGCCGCCGAATCAGAACGTATGGCTCGTAGTGTTAATGATACTGCCGGAGCATATATAGTACCTGCTTTTGCAGGACTTGGTGCGCCTTATTGGGATTCTTATGCCAGAGGCGCTATATTAGGGCTTACCCGCGGTGTAAACAGGAACCATATAGTCAGGGCGGCTCTTGAGTCTATGGCTTATCAGACCTACGACCTTATGAATTCAATGGCCGAGGATATGGGTCATACCATTAAAACCTTTAAGGTGGACGGTGGTGCGTGCGCCAATGATTTTCTCCTTGAGTTCCAGGCCAATATAATGGATATACAGCTTTACAGACCTAAGTGCATAGAGACGACTTCTCTGGGCGCTGCATATCTGGCGGGCCTTGCCACTGGCTACTGGAAAAATACAGCGGATATTATTTCTAACTGGCAGGTGGAATGTATCTTTAAACCGAACATGGCTCAGCAGGACAGAGAAGAATTGCTTGAGGGCTGGCACAAAGCGGTGAAATGTACTTTTGGCTGGGCCAAATGATTTGTCCTAGCTCTTGAAAAACAGCGTTGTAGGATATATAATGTTAGTGTACGCAATAATTAGAAGAGGTGATACCATGGAAGACCAAATAACAAAAGTTTTAGCGGACAAGGTGGACCCGATTTTGGCTGCCCATTACGGGGGAGCAATACTGACCAAATTTGAGAATAATATCGCATATGTGAGATTAACCGGGGCATGTGCGTCATGCCCGTCGGCTCAGCAGACTATAGAGGACGTGGTCAAGTCTGTCGTGATTGATAACGTGAAAGGCGTGGAAGATGTTGTTTTAGACACTTCCGTAAGTGAAGATTTGCTGGATATGGCAAGAAAAATTTTAAATAAGGAAATACAAGATAAATAAGGCGGGTTTGGTATAATAATTGCATTATTTTTAGTTAGTTAGTTCATGATTTTCTTTTGCGCAATTATGCAGCATCAGAAAAAATATAAAAAAGGAGTGATTTTTAAAATGTTAATGACAGGAGCTCAGTACGTTGAAAGTTTAAGAAAAATGAAGACAAGGGTTTATATGTTTGGTGAAGAAGTGAAGGATTGGGTGGACCATCCAATTATCAAGCCTTCAATTAACTGCGTAGCAGTAACATACGATTTGGCAAACGACCCTCAGTATGCGGATCTTATGACTGCTAAATCAAGCCTGACAGGTGAAACTATAAACAGATTCGGACATATTCATCAGAGTGCCGATGATTTAAGAAAAAAAGTTAAAATGCAGAGATTATGCGGGCAGAAAACAGCTTCATGTTTCCAGAGATGCGTGGGTATGGATGCTTTTAACGCAGTATTTTCATCAACTTATGAAATCGATAAGAAGTACGGAACTAAGTACCATGAAAACTTTAAAAATTTCATGACTAAGGTTCAAAGAGAGGACCTGGTGGTTGACGGAGCAATGACCGACCCTAAGGGTGACAGAGGATTGGCACCGCACGCTCAGAAGGACGCAGACCTCTTCGTACATATCGTAGAGAGAAGAGAGGACGGTATCGTAGTAAGCGGAGCTAAGTGCCACCAGACCGGTTCCATCAACTCACACTGGCATATCGTAATGCCTACCCAGGCAATGAGAGAAGAAGACAAGGACTTCGCAGTATCCTTTGCTTGCCCTACAGATGCAGAAGGAATGTATATGATATACGGGAGACAGTCATGCGATACAAGAAAGCTTGAAGAGGGAGCAGATGTAGATCTTGGTAACAAGCAGTTCGGCGGACAGGAAGCATTGGTTGTATTTGACAACGTATTTATTCCTAACGAATACATCTTCCTGGCAGGAGAATATGACTTCACAGGCATGATCGTTGAAAGATTTGCCGGATATCACAGACAGTCATACGGTGGATGCAAAGTTGGAGTTGGCGATGTTATAATCGGCGCTGCAGCTCTTGCTGCCGAATACAACGGAGCTCAGAAGGCTTCCCATGTTAAGGATAAGCTGATAGAAATGACTCACCTTAACGAAACTCTTTACTGCTGCGGTATCGCTTGTTCTTCCGAAGGATATCCTACAGAATCAGGAAACTATCAGATTGATTTGCTGCTGGCTAACGTATGTAAGCAGAATGTAACTAGATATCCTTATGAAATCGTTAGATTAGCTGAAGATATCGCAGGAGGTCTTATGGTTACTATGCCTTCAGAAACAGATTTTAATTCAGATCTGAAGGTAGGCAGGAATGGCGAAACTATTGGTGAAATTTGCAACAAATACTTCGCTGCAGCTCCTTCATGCACTACTGAAGAGAGAATGAGAATACTCAGATTCTTAGAAAACGTTTGCTTAGGTGCTTCTGCAGTAGGATACAGAACAGAATCCATGCACGGTGCAGGCTCACCTCAGGCACAGAGAATCATGATTTCAAGACAGGGCAATATCGAGGCTAAGAAAGAATTGGCTAAGGTTATTGCAGGAATCAAATAGTAAGATATAGTTATATGGATTAAAGATTTGGATTTGAGGCCGTTTTATTTTAAGGCGGCCTCAAATTTGATAATAAGCTTAAACTTGAGAGGATAATATGAAGTGCGGAATAAGGTTTTGTGGGGGCTGTAATCCCAGATATGACAGGGGTAAGGCCTGTGAAGGAATAAAAGCCTCAGTGGATAATATGGATTTTCTTAATGCAGTGGAAGGAAATGAATACGATACTCTGCTGGTAATAGGCGGATGTACTAACTGCTGTGCTTCTTATGACCAATACAAAGTAAAGGGTGATGTATATAAAATGTGGGACAAAGACCACGTTGAATTGATAAAGGATAAGCTTTCTGCAAAATAAGTGTGTATGAGAGGAGTTAAAATATGGACTGGAAAAAACTTTACCGAGAAAAACTGATGACTTCAGACGAGGCTGTTAAGCTGATAAAATCAAACGACAAGGTGGTATTCCAGCACGATGTCGGCGAGCCTGAAGAATTAGTAAGAGCTATGGTTAGAAATGCTTCTAACTACAAGAATGTCGAAATTTCTCATATGTTTTCCTTAGGGCCTGGAGAATACTGCAAGCCTGAGTATAAGGAGAATTTTCATCCAAACATGTGGTTCCTTAGCGGCCAGACTAGAAAGGCCGTCAATACATGGGGCGATTACACCAGCGTTTTCTTCCACGAACTACCATCACTGATAAGAGAGGGAAGAATACAGGTAGATGTTGCTATGATTATGGTATCAAAGCCTGATGCCCACGGATATGTTTCAACAGGTGTTTCAGGAGACTATACCATCCAAGCTATCAAGTCTGCCAAGACTGTTATAGCACAAATAAACGAAAATATGCCTTTTACATACGGAGAAGCTGTATTCCCTCTTATGAAGTATGCTGATGCTATCGTTGAATACGACGAAGAGCTTGCTGCACTGCCGGCTTCCAAAATAGGTGATGTGGAAACAGAAATCGGCAAGTACTGTGCAAGCCTGATTCAGGACGGAGCTACTCTACAGCTTGGTATAGGCTCTATACCTGATGCAGTATGCGCTCAGCTTAAGAATAAGAAGCACTTGGGACTTCACTCGGAAATGTTGGGTGATGGAGCTATGAAGCTTTATAACGAGGGTATCATCGACAACTCCATGAAATCATTTGACAAGGATTTGCTGGTAGCAAACTTTATCATGGGTTCAAAGGAGCTGTATGACTTCTGTGATCACAACCACGCTGTTAAGCTCATGCCTGTAGATTATGTCAACGACCCTACAATCATTATGAACTGCAGCAAGATGGTAGCTATTAATGGAGCATTGGGATGCGATCTTTACGGTCAGGTAGCTGCTGACGCTCTTGGAAACGATATGCAATTTTCGGGAGTAGGCGGGCAGGTGGACTTTGTAAGAGGCGCTGCAATGTCTAGAGACGGAGAGGGTATTGGTATCATCGCAATGCCGTCTGTAACTGTCAAGAAGGACGGAACCATGATTTCCAAGATTACTGCTCACCTGGCTGACAAGCAGGTTGTAACAGACTCCAGAAACGATACTGAGTATGTCATTACCGAATACGGTATTGCAGACCTTTGGGGCAAATCAAATGCAGCCAGAGCTCGTGCTCTCATAGATATTGCTCATCCTAAATTCAGAGAGCAGCTGAAGGACGAAATGGAAGAGATGTTCAATCAGAAGTATTAGTATTATAAGGAGGTAATATTATGCAAGCATTAAAATTAGTACCCGTTATCAACTATTTTGACACATTCAAAGAATTTAACGAAGAGTTTAAGTTGGGCAAGGGCGATATTCTGGTTACCAACCAGTGGATGTATGACCCATATGTAAAGCCTCTTGGCATCGACATGCCTGTAATTTTCCAAGAAAAGTACGGCCAGGGCGAGCCGTCAGATGAAATGATGGACGCTATGAAGAAAGATATGGATAAGTATGAATACGGTAGAATCATTGCCTTCGGCGGTGGAACTATCGTTGACTGCTGCAAGGTGCTGGCTTGTGAAATTCCTGATAAGGTTGCCGATTTGTATACTGACAAGGTTGCTCCTAAGAGAATCAAGAAGCTGGTTGTAGTACCTACAACCTGCGGAACAGGTTCAGAGGTTACTAACGTAGCAGTAGCATCAGTTCCTTCATTGAACCTGAAGAAGGGTATCGCAACTGAAGAAACATTTGCAGATATTGCAGTTCTTATTCCTGAATCACTCCAGGGACTGCCTGATAAAGTATTTGCAACATCATCTGTAGATGCTCTTATTCACGCTGTTGAAAGCTATCTGTCACCGAAGGCTTCACCTTTTACAGAGATGTATTCTCTGGAAGCTATTAAGATGATAATGGCTGGATATAAGGCAATCGTAGCTGCCGGCGGAAACACCAAGGAAAATAGAGCCCCTTTCCTTAAGGACTTCCTTATCGCTTCCAACTATGCCGGTATTGCATTCGGTAATGCAGGCTGCGGAGCTGTACACGCACTGTCATATGCACATGGCGGCGCATTTCACATCCCTCACGGCGAAGCTAACTTTATCTGCTTTACGGAAGTTTTCAAGATGTACATGAGAAAGCAGCCTGTAGGCAAGATAGAAGCTGCCAACAAGATATTTGCAGAAGCCCTCGGCTGCGACGTTGCTGATGTATACACGGAGCTGGATAAGTTCTTAGGCAAAATCTTAGAGAAGAAGCCTCTTCAAGAATTTGGAATGACGGAAGATCAGGTTGCTGCCTTTGCAAAGTCAACTATAACTAACCAGCAGAGATTGCTTGGGAATAACTACGTGCCTCTTACAGAAGAGGAAATCGCAGAGATATTTGCTAATTTATACTAGTCTGTTGACTGTATAAACATCAAAGCCTCGGATTTAGAACTCCGGGGCTTTCAATTGATATTACGAGGAGCTACATACTATGAAAAGAAGAAATATAGTTTTATGCATTGTTTTTGACATTATTACATTTGGAATTTACGGTATCTACTGGTTTGTCGTAATGACCAATGAAATGAATTCTAGGTCAAAGCATCCACATCAGACAAGCGGAGGTGTCTCATTTCTGCTGACACTTATTACCCTAGGAATTTATGGTTGGTTCTGGGCTTGGAAAATGGGAGAAAAATCTGATATACTAAAAAATAGGTACCTTGAATACACCAGTACCGACACTAGGGTTCTCTATCTGGTGTTAGGTATTTTAGGTCTTCAGATAGTTAATTACTGTCTGATTCAGTACGAGCTTAACAGAGCCTATGACCTGGACAACGGGACAGATCCGGAGCAGTGGAAACCTATAAACTAAACTTTGCTGCCTTGGGATTAAACTTTAGTGAATATGCTTGATTTTGTTTAGGCCATTTGGTATAATGATTTTCGTTGGCTGCTAAAATCAAGTAGATTTGCGGATATGGCGGAATTGGCAGACGCGCACGGTTCAGGTCCGTGTGAGGGCAACTTCATGGGGGTTCGAATCCCTTTATCCGCACCACATCGAAAGTCATGTATGAGGATTTGAACTCGTACATGACTTTCACGTTTTTTTGTTATACAATGTCATAAAGGTTGCTTATATAATTTAACGAAGCGATAAGTTTGCAGTTAGGAGGAAAAAGAACGAATGAAGGTAGAACAGTTCGTAATGGCATATAAGGTCGAGCAAGATAAAATTCGGGCTATGCTTCCAGCAGGTTTTCAATCACTTAGGCCTGTACTCAGAATTAACGCAGAAATTTGCGGAGAAGAAGCGTACATAGAATTAAACACTCCTGTCGCTGCATTTGGAAAACAAGGTTGGCTTAATATTGACAACTGGAAAAGTCCCGAAACGAATATCACATATTCAAAGAATGGTCAGACGGTTACATTTGCAACATCCTTTCTTGAGATCAGCTACACTGGTGTCGGTATCGAGGGTGGTTGCCCGGCTGAACGGGACAATGACGGATGTTTTTTCATCAAAAAAAATATCATTCTTGTTCTACCTGAAAAAATTTATAGTAATAAAGAATTTTGTGATTGCAAGTTTGCGTGGAACTTTATCAATGGTGATGCCCATGGCGTCAGCATTGGCGGCAAAACATTTTCTGCTATCGCAAATAAGCCAATCATTGTTTATGAAAAACAGGAATTGACAGCCAAAGCAGCCGCACATATTAAATGCGAGCAAATGCTAGGGCAATATAAGGTGGTTTTTGAACGATAACTTCTGTACATAGAATACACCCTTATAACGGGGAACTAATTTATATAACAAGAAGGTGGAAAAGATGAAGAAGTCAACTGTTATAGAAAATTTCAGTAACCCAATCGAAACCGTTTGGAACATTGTTACCGACAATACAGCCTATGCTTGGCGAAGTGATGTAGCAAAAATAGCATTGTCAGATGATGGCAACAGCTTTACTGAATTTACGAAAGATGGATTTGAAACCCAGTTCACTATTACCGTGAAAAGCCCATATGAACGCTATGAATTTGATATAAAAAACAAGAATATGAGTGGACATTGGACTGGAATTTTCTCTAAAGATGGCTTTGGCACAAAAATTACATTCACAGAAGAAATTGAAGTCTCCAATCCAATTATGAATTTATTTGTGAAAGCCTATCTTAAAAAACATCAAGCAACTTATGTCGCAGATTTAAAAAAGGCATTAGGAAAATAAAATGAGCATTGCATTGTTATAGCGTGATGACTATTTAAAAAAAGGATGTAAGATATAACCATGTCTTTTCTTGACATGGTGTTTTAATTAAGGTAACATTCAACCAAAGGGGGGTGCTGCTTTATTGTCTTATTCTCTCAGTAAAACCTTGGTTTATTTCACATAAATTTTAAGCTTACGCATAATTCGAAATATACTTGGGAGGGCCACAAATTGTTATAGACATAATAGCCAGTCCTGTTATGGATTTTTTGCTTAACTGATGGTTGTATCAAATCGTCAATACGGTTGCGTATCTCCTTAATAAATTTGGTCCAAACGAAAGAGTTGTACTGTTATTGGCTCCGGCAATAGAGATAGTAGCTTCCTACATACACCTGGCCAATTCTGAGAACGGTTATCTGCTCACGAATGCAGGCTACACTTTGAGCTTGATCTTAAGAATAGTAAGCTCATCAATTACAAAATGAACCCTAGACAGCAGATAGAAAGTACGAGTATAGACGGCAACTGAAATGAGATGCTTATAGCTCACATAGCTATATAGACTTGAAGAAGCTCTTTGACACTCTGGCAAAATACGTGATGAAGTAATATCAATGCGAAATTAGGGGGAAAAGCACATATGAATTTCAGAGAAAACCCATTGAACTGATAACTGTGAAAGGGTATACTGTAGTAATTGAATACAATTATACGGCACAGTAGGTGACTG
Organism: Clostridiales bacterium; assembly: GCA_012513435.1. Lineage (GTDB taxonomy): Bacteria > Bacillota > Clostridia > Peptostreptococcales > Anaerovoracaceae > Lentihominibacter. The sequence continues at coordinate 160,770 of JAAZCE010000040.1, read as the reverse complement.
CTTCGTAAAGCTATAGGGTGTCCAACTTAATGGGAATAGTAAGCTGCAATGGAGAATACAATGGACATGGGCAAACAGGATGCACGAAAAATCATGCTTATAGTTGATGATAATGTACAGGGGCGCATATTTTTAACTAGGACTTTTTCTTCAGAATATGACATAGTTGAAGCCGTAAACGGCGCAGAAGCACTGGAATTGATAAAGGCCTATGGCACTATTGATGTGGTTGTTCTTAATGTTGATATGCCGACTGCAGATGGCTTTGAAGTGCTTGAGAAAATGGGGGAGAGCAGGGCTTCCTCACAGATACCTGTCGTTGTTATTACCCAAAAAAGTGATGAGGACATTCAGCTTAAGGCCTTGGGCCTAGGCGCTGTAGATGTAATTACGAAGCCCTTCAGCCCAAGAGTCATGATTCGGCGTATCAAGAACATATTGGCACGAGGAGATATGATCATGGCTGCCGAAGAGAATAAGCTGTATGAAATCGAACTAAAGCGTCGTGAAGAACAGCTTTATTTTGCACGGCATGATACACTTACAGGATTACTCAACAGGAATACTTTTATTGAGGAGGTTTCAGAGGCTGTACGCAATTACCCTGAAAACTCTTTTCTCATTTCCTGTATGGATATAGATAGCTTTAATATCTTAAACGACAGATATGGACACGAAGAAGGTGACCGCCTCTTGAAGTTTGTTGCAGATATTAGGCGTGAAGAGCTCTTTGAAATAGGGGGGATCGTTTGTAGGGATACGGCAGATGTTTTTCTGATACTTTTACCTAATGACGAAGAAATGCTTCAAACTCTGACTGAACATTTCTTCAAAGCAATTGCCGAATACGATTTGGATATACCTATTAACATACATATAGGGAGATATATTATAGACGACCCGAAGCTGGATGTAGGCCTTATGATTGGCCGCGCCATGCTGGCTATGCGTTCTGTGAAAAATTCTGTGAATCAGCGTATTGGCTGGTTTGATGATGAAATGCTTCGACAGTATGTGCGAAGACAGGAGCTGACTAACGAGATGCAGCCGGCTCTTGAGAAGGGGCAGTTCTTATTGTATTTTCAGCCACAGTATAATTACGACAAAGATGAAATGACAGGGGCTGAAGTGTTGGTGAGGTGGAAAAATCCTGAAAAAGGTATGATTTTTCCGGGAGAATTTATTCCCATTTTTGAAAACAACGGATTTATAAGCACACTGGATAGATACGTGTGGGAACAGGCATGCATATATATGAGGGAATGGATAAAGAAAGGTCTTAATCCAGTGCCTCTGTCGGTCAACGTCTCAAAAGAAGACATTAGGGATTCGGAGCTACCGGATAGATTTGACCGGCTTGTCAAAAAGTATGGCTTGCAACCTTGGCAGCTGCATTTAGAAATCACGGAATCCGCATATGTTGACCAGCCGGAGCAGTTGATTTCAACCGTCCATGAGCTGCAGCAACGAGGTTTTGTTGTTGAAATGGACGATTTCGGCAGTGGATATTCTTCTCTCAATACACTGAAGGATGTACCAGTGGATATTCTGAAACTGGATATGGCATTCAACATTCAGACAGAGGGTCAATCTCGCTCAGGAAGTATTCTCAGCTCTGTGGTGCGTATGGCACACTGGCTTAGACTCCCTGTTATTGCCGAAGGTGTAGAGACCGAATTACAGGCTGATTATCTGGAAAGCATTGGATGCTATCTGATGCAAGGCTATTATTTCGCTAAGCCTATGCCTGTGGAGGAATACGAAAAACTGCTAAGTACAGTAAGAATGGCTCATAACCCTTACAGCATATATACGGCTGCCAACATTAAGGGAGCAATAGATTTTCTCGATGCTTCGGCACAAGCGACGCTGATGTTCAACAGCTTTATGGGAGGCGCTCAAATAGTTGAATTTGACGGTAAGTGTGTTGAAAGCCTGCGGGCCAATAACCGTTTTTTTGAGGTAATCGGAACGACTAGAGAGGAATATGACAAGTGGAGGCTCAATCTTCTTGACAGGTTCCACCCCGATTCTCAAGCAAGATTAGTCAGCGCATTTGAAGAATCCTTCGATACGGATGACGAGGCTCAATGCGAAGTGCATTTTGTGCCTGATGATAGGGATGAACAGGGATATTGGACTCTTGTCCGAGTACGCTTCCTTGTTCAGAACGGTCATCGCCGCTTATACTATATGACCGTTGAGAATATAACGGAAAGAAAAGTACTTGACGCTATGAGACAGCGTTTAGACGATATTGTAAGCAACGTGCCGGCCGGAATAGCTATTTTTCAGTGGAGCGAAGAAATAAAGCCTCTTTACTTAAGTAACCGGGCCTGTGAGATGTTTGGATACACATGGGAAGAAGATGATGGCAAAATAATCAACGATGCCCTCATGGACTTTATGTCAGATACAAACTACTTTGCCATGAAGACGGCAGATGAACTCATGTCAGAGGATAAAAACGAAGGGACATTTGTTGCAAAGCGCAGAGACGGGAGTCGTTTTTGGCTGCGCATCGTGTTCAGCGTTGTCAAGGGGGAGGGCCCATTGCCTCTGGTCTATGCTACATTGCTGGATGTTACTCAGCAGCGAACAGAAAGACAGGAGCTGGATCTCCTTATGCAGTCCATTCCGGGAGGCTTCTTCCGCTATTCGGCTGATGATGAAGATTCCATAGATTTTGTCAGCGACAATATGCTTGAAATGCTGGGATACAATCGTCAGGAATTCAAGGATAAATTCAATAACAGTTTTCACAGCCTGATATACGAGGAAGACAAGGCTAAGGTAGAGAAAATTACAGAGAAGTTTAAGGATAAAACCTACAAACAGGCTTCGATGGAATACCGTATCGAAACCAAGAGCGGAGATTTAAAATGGGTGTATGCTCAAGGGCATTTGATGGAAGATGTTGACGGTAAGCGATGGTTTCATGTTGTTCTAACTGATATTTCAGAACGTATCAAGAGTGAAGAGAAGCTTAGGATAGAAAGAGAAAAGACGGATTTTGCTATTAGGAATGCCAAGGTGACCATATGGGAGTACAATATTGCTAACAAGCGGCATGTTATGCTTGGAGAATGTCAAAGCGAATCTAATCATCCTATAATGGAAAATGTGCCTGAGGCCATGATAACAAGTCATATTATCGCAGAGGAATCCGTGAAGGATTTTATGGGATTATATGATGCAATACACGAAGGAGAGCCATCTGCTTCAGGAAACATTCTCGTATTGACAGAAGACGGCCAGAACCAATGGCAGAGGATTTCATACCAAACGATTTTTGAAAATGGTAAGCCGGTAGGAGCTATAGGTACGGCGGTGAATATAGCTACAGAGGCTAAAGCTATTGCCAGACAGCGAGAGCTGGAATTGGCTTTGGAGGCGGCAACCCTTTATTTTTGGACCTACAATTTTGAAACTGAAACATTTCCTGTCATTAACAAGAATGCAGCTCGCCTTGGTATAGGAAGAATAGTGGACGGACGTCAGGCGGGTATAGAGGATTCCCAATGGTTGCTGCCAAGCAGCAGGGCAAAAGTCAGAGAATTGCTTAAGGAAAAGAAGGCCTTTGCTTCTGAGAAGGAAACTATCATTAATCTGCATATGGATAGAACACAATGCGGAATGGAATGGATGAAACTTACTTTGGCTCCTGTTTTTGACGGAGCGGGGGAATTGATTTCTCTGGTGGCAATAGGTGAAGACTGCACCCAGATCATTGAAAACGAGAAAATGTATGCCGATGCCTTGGCAAGAACAGATCATAATGAAAGCGGCTCTGTCTTTGCTACGCTTATTGTAGATATTACCGATGACAACGTTGAGGCTTGCTACGGCACCTTCGCTGAGATAGGGCAAAGCTATACAGAGGCTCAATTAGGCCTGTGTAAGCGAACATATACTCCTGATCAAAGAGCCATAATAACAGATAAGCTTAGTAAAGATGCGATAATCCAGGCATTTAGCAAGGGTGTATCTGTAATTGATGTTGAGTATCAGCGAATGATGGATGGAGAGGTGGCTCCTCATTGGGTCAGGACTACGGCAAAGACCTTCCTGGACAATGCTTCGGGACACATTAAATCGCTGCATTATTCCATTGACATCGACAAAGATAAAACGGAGCGTGACATAGCGGCGGTAATTGCCGAAAACAGCTATGAGCTTTTGGGAATGGTATTTATGGATTCCGGCTATATACGCTGTCTACAACACCTGCCGCTGGAAGGGGAAGCAGCCTATGAAAAAGACTGCCCGTATGAGGAATCCACTGCAATATTTATAGACAATACCATAAGGGAGGACAGCAGAGAGAGAGCCCGTGAAGCTCTCAGCCTTGAAGGTCTGCGTACCCAGCTCAAAGAAAATACGAGAGCGAAGGTAGTGCTGCCAGTAGTAACGGCGGGAGAGCTGACGGCCTATAAGAAATGGGAATACTGCTGGCTTAATGAAGATAAGCAAATAATCGTAATTACTCGCTCCGACGTTACCAATTCACAGATATTGCAGCAGCGAAGCGAGGAAATGATGGCAGCTAAGACCAGCTTTGACAGGCAGGGGCGGCCTGTCAGTGCTATATTGACCATACATGACATAACTAAACAGAGGGAGAGGGAAGAGTTGATTAGGGAATTAACAAATACCATAGGGACAAATCAGACGGTGCACGTACATGACCCTTTGATTGTAACACAGATACTGCAGTATCTATATAACACCAACAATACGGAAGTTGCCATTAAGCAGGTTCTTAGCCTTCTGGGTAGCCATTACGGTATGGGCAGGGTGTATATTTGTGAGGATGATTCGGTGAGAAAGACATCCAATTGCACATTTGAGTGGTGTGCTTCCGGAGTTGAATCGCTGATGCAAAATCTGCAGAATATGTACGATGACCTGATGGGTAATGCCTACGACATGCTGCCAGAGGATGGGAACATCTGCTACTTTACGGAGGGGCTTCCGCAGGAGGCCGAAAACAGCCTTGCAGGTCAAGGCATACATGGACTGTGTATTTGTAATATCATGGATGAAGGCGACGTTTTCGGAAGAATAGGATTTCACGATTGCACAGGCAAGGTTGTATGGACCGAAGAGATGAAGGGTACAATATCTCTTGCTGCAATGCTTGTGGGAACTTTCTTGACCAATCGGCGTAAAAAAGTTTTTGCCGAGCTATCAGAAGATTTTCTGGCGGCACTGGATGATAACGCCTCGTATATCTATATCGTTGATTCAGATACATATCAAGTAGTCTACACCAACAAGAGTATAAGGGACAGGTCGGATGATTTTCTCAAGGGTTCTACTTGTTACAGTCAGGCAATAGGCAAGGATGTACCTTGTGAGAATTGTCCGATTTTATGTCTTAACAAAAGCGGCTACAGCGAGCCGGTAGAAGTGCTTCGTAAGGACGGGGCGTGGATGCTTTCCCAGGCCAGCCATATCCATTGGGAGGGTAGACAGATGTATATGGTAACATGTACGGATATTACGGAACGAAAGAAATACGAGGCAGAGCTGTGTATGCGCAACAGTGAATATGCAGCCATCGTACAGCAAAGCGGCAAGCAGATAATAAGCTATGACCTGAGTAGCGATTCGGTAACGATATTTTTTGATAAAGACAAGAAGTTCGGTAAAAAGCACAGGATTGAGAACTTCCCGGAAAAGGCCATCAAAATGGGAAACATCACCCCTGAAAGCGTAGAAGCTTACAGAGAATTCTTCGGCCGTATGCACGAGGGAAAGCCTCATGGAACCTGCGATATTTCTATAAAAGAGCCAGATGGCTGTGTTAGATGGGAGCGTGCAGACTATACTTTGATTGATGGTACCAATGGAGTGCCTACTCATGCTATCATTTCCTACTGTGATATTACAGAAGACCGTGAAAAGGAAAAACTCATAGTAGCAGCTTCTCTCGATACCATGACAGGACTTCTAAATAGAGGGGCTATGGAGCATTTTGTGAACGATAAGTTGACAGGAGCACGGACCGATGAGCGTTTCGCACTGTTTATGCTTGACGTGGATAACTTCAAGATGGTAAACGATGCTATGGGACACCAGCAGGGTGACGACATCCTTGTCAATGTGGCAAAGGCTATGCGAAATACTTTCCGCAGCGAAGACCTCCTTTGTCGTTTCGGAGGAGATGAATATATGACGCTTATATGGGGAAATGTGGATATTGAGATAGTTCGTGAGAAAACAAGGGATCTTCTTGAAGCAGTGCAGTTCTCTAAAGGAGACGTAATCACTACAGCCAGCATAGGTGTGTGTTTGACAAGGGATTCTCACCTTACATTTGAGCAGATGTACCGCATTGCGGATAAGGCCCTCTACAGTGCTAAAAGGGGCGGGAAAAACAGATGCTGTGTTCTAGACGGTCATACGGAGCTTCCCGTTGAATAGAAAAAGCTTCATTAAATAAAGAAGACGCCGTTAAATAACAATTTAATCAGTAGAAAGGATGATAAAAATGTTTAGAGAAGTCCGAAGGAATAAAAAACAAATACTCTCTCAGGAAGAATCCGTTGAGATATTAGAGAAATCAACAGCGGGAGTTCTCAGCCTTGTAGGGGACAACGACTATACCTACGGAGTGCCTTTGAGCCATGTCTATCACCAGGGCGTGCTTTATTTTCACTGTGCAAAGAAGGGCCACAAGATAGATGCGATAAATAAGCACAGTAAAGTTTCCTTTACCGTTATAGATAAGGACCAGGTGGTAAGTGAGGAATATACTACTTATTTCAGAAGCGTTATAGTATTTGGCAAGGCAAGCTTAATAAAAGACAAGGATGAACAACGAAAAATATTATCGCTGTTTGTGGATAAATTTTCGCCTGATTTTGTAGAAGGAGGCAAGGAAGAAATTGAAAAGGAGCTTGTAGCCGTTCAGATAATAAGACTTGATATAGATCATATATCGGGAAAGGAAGCCATAGAGCTTGCAAAGGCAAGAGGGTAAGATAATAAAAACAGAGGGCGATGCCCTCTGTTTTGCTGTATGGAGCGGATGAGGAGAATCGAACTCCCAACCTCAGCTTGGGAAGCTGATATTTTACCACTAAACTACATCCGCAAACTCCGATTATTATATCACTTTTTTTAAAAAATGTAAATCAGTAATCAGTTTATATGTTATAATAATATGTATTAAATAATATGCGAGATGTATATGCAAAAAAAACATATAAAAAAGAAAAATTACAGGGTAATATTACCGATTCTATTTATTCTGATCCTACTGGTAAGTATAATAGCAGCGGTCATATTTTTTTCATCCGACTTTTACGGTGACAGATCCGAATTCAAGGAATATGCCAACGTACAGCTTGAAACAGCTCAGATGTTTCCTCTAACCGAAAAGACAAAGATAAGCTATGAATTCGGAAATGCTGCGTCTTATGCGGTGAAGTACAAAAGTTCAGGCGACGAAACGGTGGAGAATTTCCGCCGCAGCAAGACGGAAGAGCTAAAGAAAAATTTTAAAGGCAGGCATCTTAAAATCGAAAAACGGTCAGCAGCCATGATAATCGATTCTACATCATGCAGGGCCAACAACGGAACCATCAGCCTAGCCATATACAGGATTGAGAGCGAAGAAAAAGATGGTGAAATGACGAAAACAGGCTCATTCATCGATACGTATATATTCGACGAGAAAACCCACAAGGAGATAATACCGGAACAGACGTTGAAGAAGGATTACAGAAGTCTATGCTCCCAATTTCTGACCAGGTATTTTGAAGACACCTACGAGGAAAAGGAGCTAAATAACGGCTGGCAGGCATACTTGAGGGATACCAGCTCCAACTTCAATAAATTCACCATTTCAGGGAACAGCATAACATTTTACTTTGATGAGGATACCATACTGGATAAAAGCCAGGGCATAGTTTTCGTTAAGATTCCCGGCAATGTGATGAAGGATGACCTGAGAAATGCGGTGTTGAAAAGATACATATTTACAGATAGGCCTATGGTAGCCCTGACCTATGACGATGGACCGGGAGGAGATGCGGAAACCAGGATATTGAATTGTTTGGAAAACAACAATGCAGTGGCAACTTTTTTTTACTGCGGCAGCAGGGCTTCAAACTACAGTACTCAGATAAAAAGAGCTTATGACCTTGGCTGTGAAATAGGCAACCATACATGGAGCCATGCACTTCTCACAAAGATGAAGCCGGATAAGGTCAGCAGCGAAATATCCAGAACCAGCGAGGCTATCAAGGCGGCAACTGGGGAGTATCCTACCTTATTCAGGCCGGGATACGGGGAGTATAATGATTCGGTAAGCAGCATAGCAGGCTTGCCTGTTATTATGTGGAGCATAGATACTAACGACTGGAAGTACAGAAACGGTTCAAAGGTCTTCTCATCATTGTCGAAATCCGGCCCACTGGACGGTAAGATAGTATTGATGCATTCCATTTATACGTCAACGGCAGAAGCTACCGAGCTGTTGGTGCCGTGGCTTAAACAAAACGGATATCAAACGGTGACCGTAAGCGAGCTTATAAAACACAGGTACGGTGAGGTGCCAAAAAACGGTAAGGTATATAGATAGTATGTAGAGGTGTAAGAAATGTTGATTACAAGACGCAGCGATTACGCAATGAGAATATGCAGAGTGCTAAAGGACGGCAAGATTCACAATGTTCGTGAAATCTGTGAGAAAGAAGCCGTACCAAAGGCCTTTGCATATAAGATACTGCGTGAGCTTGAGATGGCTGACCTCATTAAGTCAGAGAGAGGAAATCAGGGGGGTTATTACCTGAACAAGCCTCTGAGCGCGCTTACGGTATACGATATAATAAGTATTACAGAGGATGATTTGGCTATTCTTCATTGTATGAATGAAGAGTGCGAAAGAAATCCCGATGATATGCCTTGTAAGGTCCACAAGGAAATCGAAAGGATTCAGGAAATCCTTATAAGAGAATTAAAGAAGAAGTCCATCGCCGAGATAATGAACGAATAATATTATTTTAGTTTTCCTATGGCACATTTCATATCTTCAGGCAAGGGAGCCTCCAGCTCCAAATGCTCGCCTGTAATAGGATGGACAAAGGAAAGTCTGGCTGCATGGAGGGCTTGTCTCTCCATGAGAAGGACGTTCTCTCCTCCATACAATCTGTCTCCCAGAATAGGGTGTCCGATATGTGACATATGGACTCGTATCTGATGAGTTCTTCCTGTCTCCAAAAGAAGCTCAATCAGGGTATAATCCGACTTGAAGAAGTATTCAAGAACCTTAAAATGGGTTACGGAAGGGGCGCCGCTTTCCATAACTCCTCTTCGCACATCTACTGGGTCCGGTCTGCCAATAGGCAAGTCAATGGTTCCTTCATCTGATTCTACTATGCCCTTTACTATGGCGATGTATCTTTTTTTGACCAAGTTTGCCTTCATTTGACCCGTATAATCGTTCTGACAATAGGCGTTTTTTGCTACAACTAGAAGACCTGACGTATCCATATCAAGTCTGTTAACAAAACGTATCTTAAAGGGCTTGCCGGTTTGTCCCATATAGTACATGAGCGCATTGGCAACAGTGCCGGAGGGGTGACCTTTGGTGGGGTGGACGATAAGGCCGGGCTGTTTATTCAGAATGAGCAAATCTTCATCTTCATATACAGGGGAGAGCGGAATATTTTCAGGCTCAAAGCCGCTTGTCTCATCGGGCAACGTAATCTTGATTATGTCACCTATATCGGGCTTTATCCATCCTGCCGTCTGGATCCCATTGAGAAGCACAAGCTTTTCTCTCTTGATTCTGTTTCTCAGGCGGGCGGAAAAGTCAAAGTGATGGCGCATTATTTCCCTCAGCTCCTGTCCCGAATCTTCTGCAGTCACCTTATGTATAAAGTCAGTCATGAAAATTAGTGCCTTTCTATAGAAATTTGGTCTTGACCTTATTCCAAAAATCGTAGTTTTTGAACCTAAGGAGATGAACTGCCGTCTCAGAGGTTTCGACCTTGATATCCTTTACATTGGAATATCCTGTTTCGATACCGTCGTTTATTATGAATATCTTGTTCTCTCTCTGTTCCGGCGTCACACCCAGTGAAAGTTCGGAGGGGAGAAGTATGCTGGAAGTAAAGGACCTGTACGCCGTGGTGTTCATAGGCGCGATAGGGGTTACCTGAAGGAGCTTGAGCCGTGGGTCTACCACAGAGCCTCCCAGGGAATAGTTGTATGCAGTGCTTCCCGCTGATGTTGCTACAAGTATACCATCTCCGCTGAATTTTTCTATAGGCTTGCTGTCTATGGAGATGTAAAAGTGAACTGAGTAGGACTGTCTGCCTTTTATGACTATTTCGTTGAGCCCCAAATGACGGTTTTGTCTTCCGTCTACTGTAGTTATGGTTGCAACAACCGTATTCAGGTGTTGTATGGAGTACTCGCCCTTTTCATAGTCATCAATGAATAGGTTTAGGTTTTCCGGAGATATTTCCTGAAAGAATCCCAAGTGCCCTGTGTTGATGCCGATTATAGGGCAGGAGGGAAAGTCGCAGGAGTGAACGGTCTCCAGAAAGGAGCCGTCTCCGCCGATGCAGATTATAAGCTCCGAGTCGGCAGAATATTCACCCATGACGGTGTACCCTTTGTCTATGAGTTTCTTGGTGAGAATAGCTTGGGTCTCCAGGGAAACCTCTGTGTTGTTTGCAAAAATAGTAATAAGTTTCTTTTTCATATCGTTTCTCCCGAAATTAAACAAGGGATTCAAATTCATCAAGCAGAGAATTAAAGGTATCCATAGCTTTTTCTATAGGTAGCTGGGTACTCATATCCACGCCTGCTATTTGGAGAAGCTCAATAGGATAGGCGGATTCACCGGTTTTTAGGAATTTGATATAGTCATGAGCAGCAGTGTCACTGTCCGTCAGTATTTTATTGGAAATAGCTGTAGCTGCTGAGTAGCCTGTGGCGTATTTGTAAACGTAAAAAGCATTGTAAAAATGAGGGATCCTTGCCCATTCGTACTTAATGATGTCGTCTCTTTCCACGGCAGAGCCATAGTATTTGTGGTTTAAGTCTTCATACTGTCCGCACATCCAGTCGGAGGTAAGAACCTGACCATTCTCAATAGCCTTATGTGTTATATCCTCAAATTCAGCAAACATTGTTTGTCTGAAGAGGGTGGTTCTGAATTCTTCCAGATGCAGATTGAGAAGATATTTCTTCATTTCCACATCATTAGCATTTTTTAACAGGTGTTCCATGAGAAGGGATTCGTTTACGGTGGAAGCTACCTCTGCCGTGAATATAGAATGGCTGCCGTAAATGTAAGGCTGGTTGCTTCTGGTGTATCTGGAATGCATTGAATGTCCCATTTCATGAATAATTGTAAACACATCCTTCAAGGTATCCGTATAGTTGAGTAGGATATAAGGGTAACTGTCGTAGCTGCCGAAGCTGTAGGCTCCGCTTGTTTTTCCCTTGTTCTCATATACGTCTATCCACCCTTGGGATATTCCTTCGTTCATCTTGTCAATATATTCCGCGCCCAAAGGAAGCAGGGCTTCTCTCATCATGTCAAGTCCTTCTTCATAGGAGACGGACTTTTGAGGAGAGTCGATAAGAGGAACGTACATATCGTACATATAGAGCTTATCAACTCCCAGCAACTTCTTCCTCAGATCAGTATACCTGTGAAGGGAAGGGAGATTGCCGTTGACCACCGAAACCAGATTGTCATAAACTTCTGCGGGTATATTGTCTCCTGAGAGAGCTGCAGATCTGGCTGATGGATATTTTCTTATTCTGGCGGTAATAACATCAGTTTTGGTGTTGTAATTGTAAGTAGTAGCAATAGTATTGATCAAGGCTTTGTATGAGTCATACATAGCATCATAAGCAGCCTTGCGGACCTGTCTGTTGCTGCTTTCCATAAACCTAATATAATTGCCATGGGTAACCTGAACGCAGTCTCCGTCTTCATCCTTGATTTTACCGAACTTGATATCGGCGTTGTTCAGCATTGTGAAAATGTCATTGGTGGAGGATGTGATTTCGCCTATCTGTGCAAGCAAATTTTCCTCAGCTTCCGTAAGAATATGCTCTTTTTGCCTCAGAGTATCCTTGATTGCGAATTGGTACTCCTTAAGCTGACTGTTTTCAGCAAGGAAGCCAAGTATCCTGTCTTCTGGGGCTGACAAAAGCTCAGGCGTAAAGAAGGCCATAGCCGCGGAGACAGCAGCTATCACCGAGTGGCATTTGTCCGACATACCCTGATATTTGTCGAGGGCGTTATCTTCGTCTCTGCGCATCCTGGCATAAACGTATATCTTTTCCAATTTACGCCATATACTGTCCTTTTCCTGTAAAGCCTCCAGCAGGGCAGAGCTACTGGAGGCAAGGTGGCCGCAGTATTTCTGACCGTATTCCAAGGCCTCTTTTTTAAGCTGCTCTAAATCTTTATCTATCACAGATTCATCAGGCATCATGGCCTCGATGTTCCATTTGTACTTTTTATCGGTTTGTTCTCTGGTTTTTAATTCTTTTGAACTCATTTTTACCTCCTGATGCAATTTACTTTGACAAATAAGTATTGTATAATATATTGTTAGTATAACATAAAATCGAAAGGAATATCACGTTAATGGATAATCGACCAATAGGTTTTTTTGATTCAGGATTAGGCGGACTTACCTGCATACCACACTTGATGAAACAGCTGCCAAATGAAAAGATGATTTACTTCGGAGATACCGCCAGGACTCCTTATGGTTCCAAGGCTACAACTACTATAAGGAGTTTTTCAATGGAGATAGCGGATTTTCTCATGAAATGTAACGTGAAGATGATAGTCATAGCCTGCAACACCGTAAGCGCAACATGTCTTGAAGCTCTGAGGAGCAGATTCCCGCAAATCCCTATTTTGGGAATTATAGAGCCTGCAGCCAGAAAGATAGCTGCAGAATACTTGGAAGACACAAGAGTAGGCATAATAGGAACAAAGGTGACCATAGGCAGTAGCGCCTACAAAAAATCTATCGGAAGTTTTAACGATAGGCTCAAAACATACGAAAAAGCTTGCCCTGCATTCGTGCCTCTGATTGAGGAAGGCATCATCGAAAACGATATAATGGACCTGACTATTAAATACTATATGGATGAATTCGTGGAGAGCAACCAGCTGGACGCCGTAGTTCTGGGATGTACCCACTATCCGCTGATAAAAAGGAACATTGAAAGACTTTATCCCAGGATACAAATAATAAATCCATCACGAATAATTGTTGAAAATATAGAAAATATATTAAGAGAAAGCGATATGCTGGCAGGGAACTCCGATTTTAAAAACGTGTTCTACGCAAGCGATCTTTCGGAAAATTTTGTAAACATGATAGATTACATATTTGAAAACGAAGACGCAGAAGCAAAGGTAAAGTTTTTGAATTTTGATTTAGAAAAGGGAGAACAGCGATAATGAATTACGAAGAATTACTGAATTATCTCGAAATAGAAGAGGCTGCTCAATTTGAGTATTTTGAAACCATGGCAGACCTGCTTGAAAATGAAGAATATATAGATTCGGAGGCGGTTTACAAGCTGTTTGAAGGAGCTGACAAGGAAGTGAGCTCCCAGCTTATAGACGAATACTTCGAGGATATACTTGAGGGACTTCCCGAAGATGCCGGTGAAATATATTCACTCCTTCATCAGGTCAAGCTCTGCCTTATGGGAATGATAACCAATCTTGAAGAGGACAGCGACCTGACTAGGTTCAACGACGAATTTTGCAGGTTCATGAACTGGTATTCCCATGAATCGGAAGTAGAGCTTACGCCTAAGGACGGGGGACAACCTATTTACCATAATTTACGAGATGCTATTACGTCAGCTCGCCTTGAAAAGCTGGGAGGCGAAAAATATGCGTTTAACTTTGAGCCTGCTATGACTTATCAGCCGGACAGCTATACCATATCCTTTGCGGAGCTGGCAGCCATAGGCGAAGAAGGGGAGCTATAGACCATGCAGAAAATGTCTTCCTATAAAAAAGGGCTTATATATGCTTTATCCTGCTCCATTCTTTGGGGAGTACTGCCTATTTACTGGCAGGCTCTGAGACCTATAGAGTCCTCTGTAATAATATTTTACAGAATATTTTTGGTGGGAGTGGTATGCTTTATAGCCTCTATCAAGCTCTACGGCATGAAAGAAATGAAAAAGCATCTCAGACCTAAGGGTGCAAAGCTGAAGTTCTTTTTGGCGGGGCTTCTCATAACTACCAACTGGAGCATATACATATGGGCTGTAAATGCTGATTTTGTCATTCAGACCTGCGTAGGTTATTACATAGAGCCTCTCATGGTCTGCGTTTTTGGTATTATCTTCTTCAAGGAAAAGCTTACCGGATATAAGCTCACGGCGCTTATCTTTGCCATGATGGGAGTCGTGGTAATGCTGGTGCATTTTATGCAGGTTCCCCTTATCGCTCTTTCCCTGGGGCTTACCTTTGCTACATATGCCGCCCTGAAGAAAAGCTATCAGTTGCCATCGGTTCTGTCTCTTTTTTATGAAACTATGTTTCTGGCTCTGCCTGCACTGGGAGTCGTCATATATTTAGAAGTGAATGGACAGGGAGCTCTGGCTTTGGGGGATCCTGTAAAATACATATTGCTGATGTTCTGCGGCCCGCTTACGGCAATAGCTTTGGCTTTTTTCGCTGAGGCTGCCAACAACGTGCCTCTTGTGACGCTAGGTCTTATAGAGTATCTTTCACCGTCCATATCTCTTATCATAGGTATTTTCATGTTCAAAGAGCCGTTCGATATGATTCAGTTCATTGCCTTTGTAATAGTGTGGATAGGACTGGTTTTCTTCACTATCGGGGAGAAGAAAGAAACCTCCCAAGAGGTGCCTATTGACGGTGAGGAAATATTCGATATCTTTGGCAACAACTTTGACAGGTTCGCATTCCCCGCAACCATTAAAAGAGTAACGGCAGGTCACGGAGGGGAAGCTCTCATCATATTTGGGAGCGAGAAAACAGCTCTGCTGGACTGTGGTATGGCATACTGCGGTGACCTGACGATTGAAAATATCAGGAAAACCTTGAAAAGGGAAAAGAGAAGCATCCTGGATTACGTCATACTGAGCCATTCCCACTACGACCATATCGGCGCACTTCCTTACATAAGAGAAGCCTTTCCTAACGTGGTTGTATGCGGGAGCTATCACTGCAGTGAAATATTAAAAAAAGACAGTGCCAGGCAACTGATGAAGGAGCTGGGAACAGCAGCAAAAATCCTTTACAGGCCTGCCTATAAGAAGGATATACCTATGGAAGGGCTTGGAGTTGACAGAGTTCTTAAGGACGGAGACGTTCTGGAACTGGGAGAGGAAAAAGTAACAGCCTATGAAACAAGGGGACATACAAATTGTTCCATGAGCTATTATCTTGAACCGCAGAACATACTTTTTACAAGCGAAAGCACAGGAATATTGGAAGCTGATTTCGTGCATACACCAATTTTGAAGAGCTTTGATGACGCCTTTGAATCTGTAGAAAAATGCAGGAACATTGACGCCGACCATATATGTCTGCCTCATTTCGGTCTGTTGCCTGAATCCTATAACGAAAGCTATTGGGATATGTTCAAGGATTCATGTCAGGAAAAAATGGACTTTGTCAGAGGAATGTCCAGGAAGGGACTTACGGAAGAGGAAATGCTTGAGAAGTACGTGGATAAATACTGGGTAGCCGGCCAGGAGAAGGAGCAGCCAAGAGAAGCCTTCGTTCTGAATTCGGGATTTATCTTGAAGGCTTTGCTGAGGGCTATTTAAAACAGCTTATGTGAAATCCCAGACTCTCATAAACTTTGATATCAAAATCTTACGGTTATTTCCATGGCCTTAAGTCGTTCCTCCTTATCAGGAAAGGTGTTGAGAAGCTTGGGATATTCCGCAAAAGCACTAAGGAGGGTGGAGAATATCTTCTCCGACTTGTGTTTTTCGATTTTGTATAAATCCAGTATTTCGATTATTTTGTTTTTCATAGGACAATAATACCATTTAAAAGGAGAAAATCTATGACATTTAATGCAGAAAAAGTAAAGAAGGACATAGTCAAATGGATTAAGGACTGGTTTGAGGAAAACGGAAAAGACTGTAAAGCTGTGGTAGGGATTTCCGGCGGCAAGGACAGTTCCGTAGTGGCTGCTCTGTGCGTAGAGGCTCTCGGCAAGGAAAGAGTGCTGGGCGTGATGATGCCTAAGGGTGAGCAATTTGATATAGACGTTTCACATAAGCTGGCTAATTATCTGGACATAGAGAGCATTGTTATCAATATCCAGAATGCTTATGAGGGCGTAGTAAGGGAGCTTTCCAAACATTTTGATAGCTTTGAGGGGCAGGCCAAGGTGAATTTGCCGCCACGTCTTAGAATGTCAGTGCTGTACGCCGTTTCCCAAAGTGTAAACGGCAGGGTAGCTAATACATGCAATCTTTCTGAGGACTGGGTAGGATATGCCACCAAGTTCGGAGACGGAGCAGGGGATTTCAGCCCTCTTGCAAAGCTCACAGTTCAGGAAGTAAAGGCCATAGGCAGAGTGATGGAGCTTCCGGCCATATTTGTGGACAAGGTGCCTATCGATGGCCTGTGCGGTAAAACAGATGAAGATAATCTGGGCTTCACCTACGCCGTCTTAGACATGTACATCAGAGAGGGCATTTGCGAACACCTTGATACAAAGGAAAAAATTGATAGAATGCACAAGGCCAACCTTTTTAAGCTCCAGCCTATGCCGACTTTTGAATATCAGCCCTAAATTTTTTCGAAATTAATATACAACATTCATGAAGTCAACAAAAAAGGGGATAATAATAGCATACGTGAGGAGATGTGTGCTATGAAAAATAAAATTACTATGATTATTACCTTTGGGTTGTTGATATGTTTGTTGTTTACCTTGTGTAGCTGCGGAGACAGCGGTGGAAGTAAACTGACGGGAAAGATAAAGGTCGTTGCCAGAGAAGAAGGCTCAGGCACAGGCCAGGCATTTGGTGAGGTTACGGGAGTAATGGAAAACGGCAACAGCAACATGCTGGATACGGCAGAAATAGCAGAAAGCAACGATGCTGTTATCAAGAAGGTTTCATCAGAAACCAATGCTATTGGGTACGTTTCCGTGGGCAGTGTGGATAATGATATGAAGATGCTCAATGTAGACGGTTACGAGCCTAACATTGATAACATCAATTCCGGCAGCTATAAGCTGCAGAGAAACCTTAACTTCGTTACCTCAGGAGAGCTTTCGGATGCAGCACAGGATTTTTTTGACTATGTTTTGAGCGAAGACGGACAGAAGATAATCGAGTCTGAAGACTATGCGCCTATAAACGAGGTCCACAATAAATACAAAGAAAAAAAGGTGTCGGGAAAAGTAGTTATCGAAGGCTCCTCCTCTATGACTCCTGTGGTCGAAGCTCTTGCCGAGAATTACAATAAGAGAAATGAAAACGTCAGCATTAAGATTGAGAAGTCCAATTCAAGCCAAGGTGTACAAAGGGTTACTGAGGGTTCCTGCGACATCGGTATGGCTTCCAGAGATTTAGGTGCTGAGGAAATGAAGGCAGGAACCTCAAGTCAGGTCATAGCTGTAGACGGCATAGCGGTTATAGTCAATAAAAACAATGCTGTCAAGAACATTTCCCTTGAGAATTTGAAAAGCATATATACGGGAACGATAAAGAAATGGTCCAAGATAAAATGATATTGCTAAATAATCAGTGAAAGGAACAATACTGATGCTTACCAAAGACAAGATGGACAGGATAAATCACCTAGCAAAGAAGAAGAAAACCGAAGGCCTTACTGAGGAAGAAATATTGGAGCAGGAAGGGCTTAGACAGGAGTACCTGGAGAAATTTAGAGAGAACTTTAAGGGACAACTGAAAAAAATCAAATTTGTAGAGGATTTATCCGAGGAAGAGCTTGCAGAAATAAAGAAGCAACAAAATTAGAGCAAAAAAAACAGCAGGAAACGTCAAGTTTCTTGCTGTTTTAGTTATAGAGTATTCCTTGAAAGAGAAATGAGGGGTACTTATGAAAAAAAATCTTTTGAGGATAATGGGCCTTGTAGTCATCCTGTCCTTCGGGTTCTTGCTTTTGGCGGGTGCAGGAAAGGATCCAGCTGAAAAACAGGTAATAACTTTGCTGGAAAAGCGAACCATAATAATGGAAAACATTTTAAGCAGAAAGGTCACCTTTGAAGAGGGAAAGGAAAGGCTCAAGGAAATAGAGAAGGGAAGCCTTTATAAAAGGGATGTGAAAGTCCTAAGCCAATATGAGAATTCTGACTATGTGAAAACTATGGATATGGATGTGGTATCCATAGAGAATACCGGCAATTTATATGATAAGAAAAAATACATATGTGAGATACAGTGGACATTTCTCGACTATGAAGGTGAGAAAGAGGAAACGAAAATATATGATGTGTGTGTTGAATGGGACGGCAGCAGGAATAAGCTTATAACATTTCAAATGCAGTAAAATATGACAAATATTTTCAAAGGTATTGAAAAGTTTATCAAAATGGTATAATATAAAACACGTGCAGTAATAAAATTATAAAATATAGAAATAGGAGAAACAATATGAGACAGGTTTATCTTGATTATTCAGCAACAACGCCTGTTAAAGAAGAGGTAGTGAAGGACATGCTGCCTTACTATACGAATTTTTACGGTAACCCATCGAGCTTATACGGAGTGGGGATTGAAGCCAAGGAAGGTCTTGATAAGGCAAGGGAGCGTGTAGCTGAACTTATAAATGCGGATGTTAGGGAAATATTCTTTACATCTTGCGGAACCGAAGCTGACAACTGGGTTTTGGAGGGTGTTGCAGACGCCTTGAAGAACAAGGGGAAGCACATAATAACAAGCAAAATAGAGCATCATGCTATACTTCATACATGCGAATATCTTGAAAAGCACGGATTTGAAGTGACTTATCTCGATGTGGATGGCGAAGGGTTCGTTCACCCTGAAACCCTGGATAAGGCAATCAGGGAAGATACGGTCTTAGTAAGCATCATGATGGTGAACAATGAAATAGGTACTATTCAGCCTATCAAGGAGCTGGCGGCTGTAGCGAAGACTCACGGTGTGCTCTTTCATACAGATGCCGTGCAAGGTCTGGGAAACGTGGCTATTGACGTTAAGGACCTGGGAGTGGATTTTCTTTCCATGTCTGCACACAAGATATACGGACCTAAGGGCGTAGGCGCTCTCTACCTGAGAAAGGGAATGAGGATATCCACCTTTATGCATGGAGGAGCTCAAGAAAACAAGAAGAGGGCAGGCACGGAAAACGTTGCTGGCATAGTGGGATTCGGCAAGGCAGCTCAGCTGGCCGAGGAACACTTGGAAGAACACATTTCTCACAGCTGCTGGCTGAGGGATTATTTCTGGCAGAAGATAGATGAAAACATTCAGGGCGTACAGTTAAACGGGCCAAAGGAAAATAGACATCCGGGAAATCTGAATGTATCCTTTGACTATATTGAAGGAGAAGCCATTCTGCTTATGCTGGACAATAGCGGCATTGCCGTTTCTACCGGCTCGGCATGTTCGTCAAAATCTCTGGCGCCGTCACACGTTCTCGATGCCATAGGGGTATCTATAACGAAGATGAACGGCACTATAAGATTTACCGTTGGAGATTTCACGACAAAAGAAGATATTGATTATGTAACGGATGTACTGATAAAGATAGTAGAGAGATTGAGAGCGCTGTCCCCTGTAAACGGACAGAAAGGATGGTAACAATATGGCAATATACAACGAAAAAGTAATGGAGCATTTTATGAATCCGCACAACGTAGGCGAGTTAGAAAACGCCGACGGCAAGGGGACATACGGCAGTCCTGTCTGCGGCGATATGATGCAGATAACTATCAAGGTGGACGAAAACGACAAGATAGCCGACGCTAAGTTCAAGACCTTTGGCTGCGGAAGCGCTATTGCTTCTTCAAGCATGGCCACCGACATGATAATTGGAAGAACCGTAGAGGAGGCGTTGGAGCTTTCCAATAACAAGATAGTAGACGAGCTGGGCGGGCTTCCTCCTGTTAAGATTCACTGTTCTGTTTTGGCAGAGCATGCCATAAAGTCGGCAATCTACGATTATGCTCAAAAGGCGGGGAAGACCTATAAGGGCCTTGAAGGCTTCGACCCTAATGAAGAAGAGGAAGACCATCATGATATCCCTGAAGAAGAATAAAGTAGTTTTAGGATTAAGCGGCGGAGTGGACAGCACTGCCGCTGCTTTGTTATTACAGGAAAAAGGCTATGAGGTCATTGGCCTTTATTTTGATGTGCAGCCCAAGGGAAAAGCCGCAGGCAAGAGAGACGTAGGTGGCCCCTTGAGGGCTGAAATTGCTGCACAGCAGCTGGGAATACCACTCATTTATAAAGATGTCAGCAGTGAGTTCAACCGGGTTGTAATCGAAAATTTCTGCAGTGAATACATTAAGGGTAGAACGCCAAATCCTTGTATAGTATGCAACCCGGCGGTGAAATTCAAAACCCTGATACAGGCCGCTGACGAAGAAGGGGCGAAGTATATTGCCACAGGTCATTATGCCGATACATACATGGATGGGGAATCCGGCCTCTGGTACATCAAGCGTGCTTGCAACGCTAAGAAGGACCAGTCATATATGCTTTACCGGCTGGACCAAAATACTGTTTCAAGGCTGCTTCTTCCGCTCAATGAAATAGAAGAAAAGGAAAGGGTCCGTCAGCTTACGAGGGAGCATGGTTTAAAAAACGCTGATGCTAAGGACAGTCAGGAGATCTGTTTCATAGACGAAGCCTCCGATTACAAGGAATTCATAGGCAAGAGATGTTCAACCCCTCCAGAAGGGGATTTTGTGGATGCTGAGGGCAATGTGCTTGGACGCCACAAGGGGATACTCAACTATACAATAGGTCAGAGAAAGGGTCTTGGAATCGCCTTAGGCAAACCTGCCTTTGTGACTGATATAGATGGTGATTGCAATAGGGTAGTGCTGGGAGAAAATGGAAACCTGTTTACAACTCAAGTTATTTCAGATTCTAATATTTTATTGGGAAGAGATTTTGGGGCAATGAAAGCGCATGGCCTCACAATAGAGGCTAAGATTCGGTATGCCGCCAAGCCTTCGGAGGCCAGGATAGATATGCTGGAGGATGGCAGGATACTGACTACATTTAAAGAGCCCCAGCGTGCTGTCACACCGGGGCAGTCAATAGTTTTTTATCAGGAGGATTTGGTAATCGGCGGAGGGTTTATTGAATAAGAATTTTTCTATAAATTACCACATTATAATAGCTCTTACAGGGCATACGGGGGCACAGTAGCCACAGGTCAGACAGATACCGTGGTCAACCTCCGCTATGCCTCTTTTATTCCAAAATATGGCCTTGTTGGGGCACCGGGTAAGACATGTGCCGCAGCCCTCGCAGTCGCCTGGGTCGATATGTATTCTTTTTTTCGTTACATCAGGGGCATAATCCTTGGAAAGGATCCCCTGGGCGTATTCCACAAGCCTGTCTATTTCCTCTTTTTTACCTATACCTACCATGATGGATGATATACCCTCAATAGACGACACGTAGTCAAGAGCCTTTATGTAGCTTCCAGTAAGATTTCCGCCGCCAAAGGCCTTCATTGCGAATACGCCTTTGCCTACATCGGCATTTTTCTTAATGGCAGCGGCCATTTCCTCACAGGAACCTTCGCCATCTCCCTTGCGAATCCCAAGGGATGCGTAATTTATCAGAGGGAAGAGTATATCACATTCAGGTATACATGCCATTTTTTCTGCAACGTCCACGTGATGGGTGGATACTCCGATAGCCCTGATGGCACCAGCTGCCTTGTAATCTATCAAGCATTGCCACGCACCTTTTCTCAATTCAAAATCGGGATCCTGACGCACTTCATGAAGCAGGAAAATATCTATGGCATCAAGACTCATTTCTCTCAGAGACTCTTCAATGGCATATTCCATTTCTTCGTAGGTGAGGCACAGAGATTTAGTACAGATAATTGGCCGTTTTAAAGGGCTCGCCTGCATATTGATTCCCTTTAACCCTTCCTTTAAATATGGATAAGTCTCATAGTACTGCGCCGTATCAAAGAAATTGATGCCTTTATTTATGGCATATCGTATGAGAGCGGCCCCTTCTTCAAGAGGAAGGTCAAGCTGAGTATTGCCTACCGTTAAAACACCGAAAGACACGGGAGTAACATACAATCCTGTATTTCCCAATTCCTTTTTCTTCATAAAAAACCTCCTGTGAATACGTTCCTTAAAAGGATTATATCACAGGAGGTTTTGACGCACTATAGATATACTCTCAAATTTTCTTCTAAATTTTCTTCTATGTTGATGAGCTTTTTAGCAGTTTCCGCAGCTGTCAGGTCAGCACCGGCGTATTCGTTTATATATTTGTAAAGATTCCTAGTGCCTGTATCGCATCCTTTTGTTATTATGCCGGCAATGACTCTATCGCTGTCTTCCATACCAAGCTTGGTATCCATAGACATATGCGCCATTCCCTTGGCCATCATTCCTAGGCTTTCATCTGCTGCCTTATGACCCTTTAACAGGTTGGCATTTTCATCGTGGAGTCTTTTGTGGTCGTTTCTAGATTCTGTAATCACTTTTTTGAGGGCTGGGTTTTTCACATGTCCAATAAGGTCATCAAATGAGAATATTGCCATTTGAACGCCTTTGCTGGTTTCCCGTAATAAATTTATGGTATCTTGTTCTGACATTTTTGAACATCTCCTTTTTATTATATTATTTACGACAAATGGAAAAATTATTAGTGAAAGAAGGGATGTTTGATGATAGTTTATATTCATGAAGAAAAAATGGATGATAGCGCTATACGAAAAACAGCAACAATGCAACTGCCCTTACCGCTTAACGCTTAACGTCGTGTAACCTTTCCTTTATATGACATGTTTTGTCCCGGCAATAGTTGCACTGAAGTACTTGATTTGAACCGCTCCAAAAACGCTCCGGATGCTTGGCGTATACGATTTCCCAATGGATGAGAACGACACAGGATGTGAAAAACAAGCTCCAGCTGTAAAAATTTTGTATGAACAGCATAGGCGTAAACATCATAAAATGTCCCCAATCGTATATTCTGCAGTTGACGCAACATTTGTTTCTCATAATGAAGTTTTGAAAAGGACAGAAGAATATAATGCAGATGTAATCGGCCAGAAAATAAAATACCGAAAGCATAAGAAGATCGGCATCATCTACTATTCCAAACACGTATAGCAATCCCCAGATTCCGTTTATTATGAGCCATATAAGCATAACAGTCCAGGCCTTGATGTTTTGATCGTGGATAAATCTGCTCAGCTCCAGCTCCGAATATCCGAGGACTTTAACATATTCATCGGTATGCATCTTCTTTGATGCCATCGATATGAATTTTGCATTGGTAGGTATGAGGTGCCTTATCATCATTACCATGAATATTATCCAAAGCAGATGAAGAGGGGCAAATTCTTTCCATATTGGCGTTACGAATATATAATGCAGGAAGTCCTTATGAGTTAAATACAGTGTGAAAACACCGGCGAATATCAAAACCCGTATTAACAGCTTTATTAGGTATCCATACTGTGTAGGCGTTTTGAAGAAATTTTTCATCTGATCCGTTCTCCTTTGCATCTAGCATAATTATTATGACAGGATTATTTTAACACATATCGCATTGAAAATATAATGCTTTTCTGATATAATTATAAAGTTAAATTAGGAGGGACTATCACCATGGAAAAACTGAGCTTAAACAAAATCAGAGACTTATTTTTGGGATTTTACGAATCAAAAGAACACTACAGAAGACAAAGTTTTTCTCTTATTCCCGAAAAAGATAAGAGCCTGCTTATAATCAACTCCGGAATGGCCCCTTTGAAGCCATATTTTTCCGGTTTGGAAACACCTCCAAGCAAGAGAATGACTACGTGTCAAAAGTGTATAAGGACAGGGGATATTGAAAACGTAGGCTACACTTCAAGACATGGTACTTTTTTTGAAATGCTGGGGAGTTTTTCATTTGGAGATTATTTTAAGAACGAATCTCTTACATGGGGCTGGGAATTCATTACTGAGGTTCTCCATATGCCTACCGATAAATTGTGGGTCACCGTTTACCAGGATGACGACCAGGCATACGACATCTGGAAGGATGTAATAGGAATACCTGAGGAGAGGATTGTCCGTTTGGGCAAGGGTGATAATTTTTGGGAAATTGGAACAGGCCCTTGCGGTCCTTGTTCAGAAATATATTATGACAGAGGCGAGAAATACGGCTGTGACAATCCTGACTGCAAGCCGGGTTGTGAATGTGACAGATATGTGGAATTCTGGAATCACGTATTCACTCAGTTCAACAAAGATGAAGAGGGGAATTACACCGACTTGGCACACCCTAACATTGATACGGGTATGGGACTTGAGAGACTGGCCTGCATCATGCAGGGCGTTGAATCTATATTTGATATAGACACTATCCAGTATATTCTTCAGGGTGTTGTTAGGGTTTCGGGAGTGAAGTACAGGGGTGGAGAGGCTCCCACGGACGTGTCCATAAGAATTATTACAGACCACCTCAGGTCTATGACCTTCATGATAGGTGACGGCATACTGCCTGGAAACGAGGGCAGGGAATACGTGCTCAGAAGGCTCATAAGAAGAGCCGCAAGACATGGCAGAATGTTAGGCATAGAAGGAGCTTTTCTTTCTGAGCTTTGCGACAAGGTAATAGATGTTTCCGGCAAGGCTTATCCTGAACTGGAAAAACGCAGGATAATGATACGCAAAGTAGTAAGTGTAGAAGAGGAAAAATTTGCATCCACTATTGACCAGGGGATGAAGATAATAAACGGATACCTTGAAGAGATGGCTGAATCCAAAGAAACTGTCATTAGCGGAGAAAAGGCATTTAAGCTCCACGATACCTATGGATTTCCTATAGATTTGACGAAAGAAATAATTGAAGAATCAGGCTATAATGTGGACATTGAAGGTTTTGAAAGAGAAATGAAGGCTCAGAAGGAGCGTTCACAGGTGGAGCAGGATATGGAGGGTACCGGATGGGAGGAAGCAACAGCAGACTTCGTATTTGAAGGTGATACAGTATTTACGGGATACGACCATATGGTGGAACATTCCCTTGTTAAAGCTATGTTCTGGGACAAGAAGCCTTTAAAGGAAGTACATGAAGGCGAGACATGCAGAATAGCTCTGGACAAAACGCCTTTTTATGCCGAAAGCGGCGGACAGACCTGTGACACAGGTCTGGTATATAACGATAACGGAGTGGCAGAGGTTCTGGAAGTAAAGAAATTGCAGAACATATTTGTTCACAAGATTATCGTCCGAAAGGGAGTTGTCAAGTTAGGGGACAAGGTAGAGTGCATGCCACACGCACCGACGAGAAATATGACCTCTGCTAACCATACGGCGACTCATTTGCTTCATAAAGCTCTGCGAGAAACCTTAGGCGAACATGTTAAGCAGGCAGGGTCTTCCGTGACAAAGGACGGCCTTAGGTTTGACTTCAACCATTTCCAGGCTATGACTGACCAGGAGCTAGAGACGGTAGAGGATATTGTAAACGATAAGATAAGCCATTTTCTCCATGTTAATACTGAAGTGATGTCAGCTAAGGACGCCTTTAAGGAAGGTGCAATGGCACTCTTCGGGGAAAAATACGGCGATGTTGTCAGAGTCGTTTCAGTGGGTAGTTACAGCAAGGAGCTCTGCGGAGGAACGCACGTCAGCAATTCAGGTCAGATAGGTGCCTTTAAGATATTGAACGAAGCAGGCGTTGCATCAGGCGTCAGAAGAATCGAAGCAGTAACAGGTCTTGGCATTCTCCGAAAGTATGATGAGGATGAAAGTCTTATAAACAGCACTGCGGAAGCGTTAAAATCCAAGCGCGAGCTTATGGCTGATAAATCCACGGCACTACAAGACGAAATAAAGGCCCTTAAGAAGGAGCTGGAAGAGCTTAAGAGTGCAGAAATGAACAAAGGGCTTGGGAATCTGGTGGATGAAGCCGAGGAAATCAACGGTATTAGGCTTATTTCCAAGAAATTTGACGACTACAATATCAATGACCTGAGAAGCCTTTCTGATAAGATAAAGGAAGAAAATAAGAATATCGCAATGGTATTTGCTACTGTTTCCGGCGAAAAAATTACGTTCTTGGTATCACTTACCGATGATTTGGTAGGTAAGGGGCTTCATGCAGGAAAGCTTATTAAAGAAATCGCTGCGGCTGCAGGCGGCGGCGGCGGCGGCAAGGCTGATATGGCACAGGCTGGAGCAAAGGACACGTCTAAGGTAGAGGAAGCGTTAAATAAGGCCAAAGAATTGCTTGCACAATAATTTGACTTGTATAGTTACTACTAATAATGTTATAATATTTTAAAGTGCAGAACGGAGGTATATTAATGGATAAGCAAACTAGAATGTATGATAATTTCGACAGAGTTGAACAGAGAACCATAGAAGAAATTTTAAATATTGTATTTGATGCCTTGGAGGAAAGAGGTTACAACGCTATCGACCAGGTAGTTGGATATATATTGTCGGGCGACCCTTCTTATATTACCAGCCATAACAATGCGCGTAACGTTATAGGAAGAATAGAGAGAGATGACCTGGTAGAAGAGCTTTTGAGAAATTATCTAAACAAGTAAACAACCTAAAATGAGAGAGCGGACAGTTATGCCCGCTTTTTTTATCGCTGTCATGAGTGAATATATAATAAAAGGAGAAATAAATGAAAAAATTAGCTCTCGATGTAGGAGATAAGACAATAGGTGTGGCTGTAAGCGATGGTTTGAATATTACAGCTCAGGGCGTTAAGACTATAGAGCGCGTAGGAATAAGAAAAGACGCAGGGAAGGTAATGGACTATATCAAGGAGTTCGACTGTGATACAGTGGTTGTAGGTCTTCCAAAAAAGCTAGACGGAACAGACAGTCCCCAAACCGAAAAAGTATATGAATTCAAGGCTATGCTCGAAAACAAAATGAAAAGTAGCGGAATGGGCGATGTAAATATCGTTTATTACGATGAACGACTTACAACAGTAATGGCAGAGAGAGTTTTGATAGAAGCAGATGTAAGTCGCAAGAAACGAAAGCAGGTAATAGACAAACAGGCCGCTGTAATAATACTGCAAGGGTATCTGGACAGTATTAGAGATTAGAGGATGTGATTAAACTATTCCTTTAATCATACGTGATTATAGGAAACAATTAAATAAAATTTTTCGTATAATCGGGATTAGAGGAATAGTTTCTAGAAACAGTTAAGCTGTTTCTATTTTTTTATTTTAAAGGAGAAAAAAATGAAAGTAAAAGTAATGAGTGTAGAGAAGGTAACATTTAAAGACGGAAACACAAGTAACAGGGTTTTTGCTATTGATGAAGAGGGAAGAATTGGTAATTTTTATACCATGACGGAAGGTGTTAAGCAGGGCAGTATTTTTGAACTTTCTATAGGTGTAGATAATGCCTGTAAATTTGTTGTTCGCAAGACTTTTGTAGAGTAATAGCTAATGGGGGCTACTACGACCCCCCATTAGTGTTCATTGTTCATTGTTCAAAGGGAGTTGTAAAATGTCATCAAAGAGTGATAACAAGGGTAGGACTAGGAATTGGACTTTTATTCTTTATCCTGATTCAGCCCCTGAGAATTGGCAATATATTATTAGCAGTTTCCACATTGCTTGGGCTTCAAGTCCTCTGCATGATTCCGACTTAAACGGTGACGGAAGCGAGAAGAAACCACATTGGCATGTTTTATTAGCATATGACGGGGTGAAAACTTATGAACAAGTTTTGGCTATTACACAAATGTGTAACGGTACTATACCAAATAAAGTACATTCTACAAAGGCTTTAATCAGGTACTTTGCACATTTAGATAATCCTGACAAACATCAATATACTACAAGTGATATACAATGCTTTAATGGTTTTGATATAAGTATATATCTTAAACCTACAAGTTCGGAGCGGTATATAATCATTAGAGAGATTCTACAATTTATTGATGATAATTACATAATTGAATATCAGGATTTAATAAATTATGCTATGAAAGAACATTTTGATGATTGGTTTCCTGTGCTTTGTGATAATTCATCATATATCTGTTGTCAATATATTAAAAGTCAACGTCATAGGGTTGTTGATAGGAGGTCTTAATATGGAAGATGTAGTTGTAGAAAATCCTTTACCAACTGTTGTAGATGATTTTGCAGGTGCAAGTGAAATAGTTACTAATTTGGAGGATATAAGGGATTCCGTTGATTTGTCAAATATGATAAATGCAGGATTGTTATTTTTCCTCGGTTGTCTATTCGGTCTACTGTTCATGTGGATATTTTGGGGAAGGTTTAGATAATGTTAAGTAATACAGATTTATCAGATATATATAAGTTGTTCATTGACGGTATGATTATAGGTGGTCTATTATCTGCAATTCCGTTCATGATATCATACGCCATTAATGGGGTCATTAACCTTATCAAAGATAACACTTAATAAGAAAGAAATGGAGGAAAAGTTATGGAGGGTATTAGTACTTCTGTCAAGACTGCTTTAAGTACTGTTTCTACTGATGCAATGTCCTTAATCGGTGATGTACTTCCTTACGCACTTACAATAGTTGGTGCTGTACTGGTTGTAGTTATCGGTATAAAGGTCTTCAAACGTGTAGCAAATAAGTAGCAGAAATAGGGCACACGGTGCGGGTATTGGGTATCCCGCAAACCGTGTGCCTTTTTTTCTGTATATTATGAGGTAGAGGTAATATTATGATTATTATTAGATTCAAAAGAATAGTGGCTTTAGTTCTTGTTATCCTTATAATGGTGTTTAGCTTTGTTGGTGCTTCCTGTAGGGCTAATTTAAATATAACCAGTGATTATACATCTCATGCTGTTGCAGGTGTTGATGATGGTGTCTTGATTGCGTTAGCTTTTTTATCTGCCTGTGGTGTAGGTCTTTCTTTTTCAAATATAGGTGATTCAGGTAATGTTACTGGTGCGGTGTCTTCATCGCTTCATACTTTTTGTACAGAATCAGGAATTGAGTATTCTACTTTTTATGATAACATCGTTGCAGGTAGTATTACCGAAAGTGCAGGGTATAGACTTACTAGTGATGTAGTAAATTCTTTGTCTACGTATGTAGATTGGTTCAAAGACTATTATTTTACATCTCCGCCTACCGGAGAACCTTTTAACATAGAAATGTATGATAATTTATCAACTGTTTCTATTGGTGATTTGAATGTTTCTTTGTTGTCCAGCACGCCTATTAAAAGAATAGAATTTTCTAATTCTCTTGTTAATTCTAGACCTACCATATATACATTGGGGAATTTGCCATTATTATTACATAATAATGGGTATTCCTACTCAATGACTTATTTATCTAGTACTTCTGATTATCCTCGTGGTGCTCTTCATCATGTTATAACCAATGGTACAAATACCTATACTGGTGATTCGCCTGCTTGTTCTTATGAAAATCCAACTAGAAATGTACAAATTGCTTTTTTCGTTTGTAGTTATTATTCATCTATTTATGGTTTATTTCTTGTTCCTGCTGTTTATTTTCCTGATAGTCAAGAATGGAGTAGTCCCTTAGGTTCTGTTTGGGCTGATGATGGATTTTCTAGTCTTTTACCTATATCTGCAAGTGATATTCATGTTTCATCAGTAAATGCCGTTGGTACTGGTGCTGTGTCCACACCTTCTGAACGTATAAAGGATTACGAAGTCGGTCAAGATGTTATAGTACGTCCTGCTGATGGTACTGGTCAATCAATTTCAAATGATGATGTTTTAAGTTATGCTTCTAATAATGATTTTGGTGCAACTTTTGAAGGTGCTGATACTTCTGCTGGTGCAGGTGAGGGTGAAGTTGCTTCAAGTGGTAGTATATCGGGTGATGGCGGTGGTTCTGGTGTTTTTGAAGGTATAGGTAAATGGATTTTAGATATACCTATTCTTGGCAGTATACTAGAAGCTTTGATAAATGGCTTTGATTCTCTTCTTGCCTTTTTGCAGGCTCTTTTTAGTGGTTTAACTGGTGGCATTGGTAGCGCTATTGGTGCCATTAGTGATTTGTTACTTCAAATATGGGAGGCCATAACTTCTGGTGCTTTGGTTGACGGTTTGACAACTATAATAAGCCTTATAACTACTGGTATTCAAACTTTAATTGACACTATAACTGGTTCAATATCTACTTTGTGGGATAATATTGTTGATTTTTTTAAACCTAAAATAGATATGGCAGGTAAGTTCATAATGTCAGGTGTTAAAGATAAGTTTCCATTTAGTATACCTTTTGACTTAATAGATATGTTTAGGGTTTTAAATGGTTCAGCTGTTACTCCCGATTTTACTATACCTGTTCATATTCCATTAGTTAATATTAATTATACATTCAAGCTAAATTTTGCTCAATTTGATGGTTTGGCTAATATCTTACGTAATATTGAATTTATAGCCTTTGCTGTTGCACTGGCTTTGATAACTAGAAACGTAATAAGAGGGTAGGAGGTGCTTTTATGGATACAGCTTTTAAAGTAGGTATAACGTGTGCTATTGCTATTGTTTTATTTGGTATACTACCTATATCTCCATTTCAAGATTTTATATCTAGCATGGAGCAGACCCCATATTTAGGCTATGTTAACTGGTTTTTTCCTGTTGGTAGGTGTTTGACCTTACTAGTCGCTTGGGGCACTGCTATAGGCGTATTTTATGGCATACAATGGATTTTGCGACAGTTTGACATCATAACCTGATGTATAAGTAATACAATGATTGTAACTTGCATAAGCAAGTTACTTCTTACCAATCGGCGATGAAGCCGATATATGCAAATGTTTTTAAGGTGATAATAATGATTTATTTATATTCAGGCACTCCTGGGAGTGGAAAAAGTTTACATCAAGCGAGAGATTTATATTGGTGGGTGAGAAGTGGTCATATTGCTATTTGTAATTTTGATTTTGATTCTAATAGTTGTCAAGGTCATAAAAAGGGTGCAGTTTATACTCTTGAAAACGAAAAATTGACACCTGAATTTTTAATAGGTGCAAGTAAAATATATTTTAAAAATCATAAGTTTAAGGAGGGTGCATTACGTCTTTATATAGATGAATGTCAACTTTTGTTTAATGCGAGGGAATGGAATGTCAAAGGACGTAAAGAATGGTTATCTTTTTTCACACAGCACAGAAAATATGGATATGATATATACCTTGTTGCACAGTTCGATAGAATGGTTGATAGGCAGATAAGAAGCCTTATTGAATATGAGGTTGTTCATAGAAAGGTGTCGAACTTTGGTACTTTTGGCAAGATAATGTCACTCTTATCAGGTGGTAAATTATTTGTTGCTGTTAAGGTATGGTACCCACTCAAAGAGAAGGTAGGAAGTGAATTTTTTAAAGCTAATAAGAAGTATTATGAGCTTTATGATACTTATAATAAATTTAATGGTGATTAGCAAATTAATCATAAAAAAACTGGTGATCATTTTCATCTGAATGTAAATTTCACCAGTTTTTTGTGTATAATAGCAATATAGTTATATTATGGTGCTTATGTATGCACACATTGAAAATATCCCTAAAAATGAAACCACATAAAAGTAAATACTTAATTTTTTGTTTTGTTTTTTTAGTTTGTAGTATTCCATTTTAAAATCAATATCTTCATTATCATTTTCTATAATAGGAGGTCTAGCTTTTTTATTTGATTCTTTTATAAAATTCTTTTTAAGCTGTTTGTATTGGTATTCGTCCTTAGGTGGGTGGTATCGTAAACTCATATTTTTTCTCCCTGTATGATAATAATTAACTCTAATCTATTGATAAAATTATAATATAAGAATTACGATTTGACAACAAGGTAAATGTATGGTAGTCTATAGATGTTTCTTAAAACTATTCCTTTAATCATAATTTTGGGAATAGTTAAATGTCTTTTGACCCAGAATACCGTCTTATACGCCTTTTGATATGATAAACCCGCAGATTAGCTGTTTGCAGTCCTCTACGGGTTTTATTGTTAAAATATTGAGGCCTAAATTTTCAATTTAAGCGTTTTTAATACGGTCGATGGATATCTTATACCTTTATATCACAGGGCTAAATCCCATCACAGAGGTAAATTGACCCTTCTCTATAAATCCTGAGGTACGTTTATTGTCATCCCCGGCTCAAGCCCCGATGGTTCAATACTGTTTATCTGACAGATAGTGTATACAGCTTTTCTCGTATCTATGTCATTGGACTTGTATGTATTGGCAATATCCCATAATGTATCGCCTGATACAACCGTAACTTCGGTATACTGAGGTTCAGCCAGCGCGGTAGATATGATTTGTCCTGTGGCTATATTAACTGCTGTAACAAGTATTCCAATCATTATTATCAAAGAAATGATAAACCTTGACTTTGATTTGATTCTGTACTTCTTCTTATTACCATTATTTTTCATGAACATATCCTCGCTTTCCTACCCTTTTGAACATCTGTTCTTAAAGATAGTTTAGCAGAATGTCTGTTCTTTGTCAACAAAATAATAAACATTTGTTCGCAATTATTTTATAAACATCATTATTTGCAGCTAATTTGTCATGAATTTTGCGTAGAATTTATCCAGCAGCAGCATGAGTTTTTTTCTGAATACAACGCCTAAGACACATAGAACTACGGCTATCCCTGCTATTACCGCTGCGCTGGTATACCCTCCCGTACTTATCTGGCGGCCTATCAGCAGACTTCCCATCATTCCCGGTGTCCTTCCGATTAAGGATATAATAAGAAAAGGCTTTAGCTTCATCTGGGACAGACCGGCGGCGTAGTTGCACAAATCCTTAGGGATTCCCGGAATGAGAAATATGAGAAAAACGACGACAACAGCTTTCTTGCTGTTCATGGTTTTCAGCATATTTCTTATCTTTTCCTCACCGAATATAAGATGCATGGCATCATGGCCAAGAAGCTTTGCTATATAATAGGTAAGTATTGAGCCTAGGGCAGCGCCTACCAGAGAGAAAAAATAACCCAGCCAGAATCCGTATACGTATCCTGCCGCGAACTGCAACCACTGACCGGGGATTATGCATATGACTATCTGGACGATTTGAGCTCCTATATAGAAAAGAACACCTTGTGAACGATATTCTTTGAACAGAGCGTTTACCTGCTCCATACTTGAGAATCTATCTATCAGGTTGTGTTGGAAGAAATAGATGTACAGAGGAATGCCTACTATTATCAACAGAAAAACAAGGAGTTTAAAGATAGCTGAAAACACCTTGAACTTCTTTCTCAATTGTTTTTTTCTCGCCGTTGTAATAGCCATAGTAATCCTTATAAAAGATTTTTATCCTGCATTTCCTGCAGTGCTTTTATTATTCCGAATTTAGAATGTTCATAAGTCAAGCCGCCCTGAAAGTATACGATGTAAGGCGGTCTGATAGGTGCATCAGCTGACAGCTCAATGGAAGATCCCTGAACGAAGGCTCCTGCGGCCATAATGACCGGGTCCTCGTAGCCAGGCATATGCCAGGGTTCGGGAGATACATGAGAGTCTACGGGAGCGGCTGCCTGTATTCCTTTGCAAAAGGCGATTACACCTTCGGGAGTTCCCAATTTAACAGCCTGTATAATATCGCTGCGAAGCTCGTAGGCCTTAGGACAGACATCAAACCCCAGACTTTCAAATACCTTGGCGCAGAGAACAGCACCTTTAACAGCCCCATTTACCGTCTTTGGAGCTATAAACAGCCCCTGAAGCATAGAACGTGTTTGACCGAACATCAACCCGCATTCTCCGCCTATACCGGGGGAAGTCATACGGTAGGATATCTTTTCCACCAAATCCCTACGGCCTGTAACATACCCGCCTGTAAGGGCGAGACCGCCACCTGGGTTTTTTATGAGGGAGCCTGCTATTATATCTGTTCCTACATCAGTAGGTTCCTTGGTATGTAAAAACTCACCGTAGCAGTTGTCGACCATACATATTATCTCAGGGCTTATGCCTTTTACAAAGGTTGTCCATTCTTGGATTTCATCGATGGATATGGCTTTTCTCCAGCCGTATCCCGTTGCTCTTTGCAAGGTAATCATCCTGGTGGAAGGTGAGATGGCTGCTTTCAGAGCCGCAAAATCTATTCGGCCTTCCTCTGTAAGCTCTACCTGCTTATAATCTACGCCGTATTCCTTCAGTGAGCCCTTTCCTTCCCCTCTTATTCCGATAACCTCTTCTAAGGTGTCATAAGGAGCCCCGGTGCAGTAAATAAGCTCATCCCCGGGCCTTAATATTCCCATGAACGTCAAGGTCAATGCGTGAGTGCCATTGACAATAATAGGCCTTACGAGAGATGCTTCCGTGTGAAATATGTCTGAATAGACTCTTTCGATGGCGTCCCTTCCAGGGTCGTCATAGCCATAGCCCGTATTCCAGGAAAAATGCATATCTCTGATGCCGTTTTTCTGGAATGCCGCTAGTACCTTGTACTGGTTATAGGTCATAATATCGTCTAGCTTGTCAAAGTATTCTTTTACCGCTTCTTCACCTTTGTCTATAATATCAAGCACATGTGAAGATATGTTAAAGGTTTTGTTTAGTAATTCAAAAGTATTGGTTTGCATAGTGTGAAATTTCCTGTTCTATTTTG
Organism: Clostridiales bacterium; assembly: GCA_012513435.1. Lineage (GTDB taxonomy): Bacteria > Bacillota > Clostridia > Peptostreptococcales > Anaerovoracaceae > Lentihominibacter. The sequence continues at coordinate 125,975 of JAAZCE010000040.1, read as the reverse complement.
TATTTTTTTTGTGTGGTATCTCTATGTTAGGCAGCTGGCTTTCGATTTCACCATAGGTGGCGGACGCTCCGGAAAGGAAGTTGGCAGGGTTGAATACATTTAATATGCTCTTGCCGTACACTTCCTCATCGGCGGATTCTACCAAGTACTTATCAAGCTCCTTCTGAAGCGACATAGATATGTTGGTATCATAGGCCTTTTCCTCTGCCGTTACCGGCTTCTGCCAGTGGAGCACAGGGGAACCGCCGTTGTTGTAGGCTCCTGATATCTCGTTTATAAAGGCCACACCAAGAGATGATGTGACGCCGCCTAAGCTGCCTGAAGACGCTGTTGTCGCATTTTCTATTTCCTCCGTTCCGTTCTCCTGACAGTCTCCGATGCCTGCCACAGAGAAGCTCTTCACAAAGTAATTGTTCTTAATGAATACATCCTTATTATCCGATTCGTTTAAATACCTGCCTATTATTCCTCCCAGCACAGAGGCATCTCCAATGACTCCGGTGTTATAGCAGTTTTTTATAACTACTCCCTTCATACCTACGACACCTACTATGCCGCCAGCATAGGTCTTTATCTGATTATTGACCTTTTCCTTGTTCATAATACGGATGGAGCCCTTATTATAGCAGCTTTTTATGGTAGCTCCCGAAGCATTGGTATATCCTACGACACCGCCTGTTGCCTCAGTATCCGATTTAATATTGCCTGTGTTGTAACATTCGATTACAGATGATGTGACAGCTACGGAACGGCCGGCAACTCCGCCTGTGCCATAGGTAGCGACTCCGCGCTTTGTTGAAGAAACCTTGCCTGTGTTGCAGGACTGATAGACCGCTCCTCCCCAGTTTTCACCTACAACTCCGCCAACCTTGTAAAGCCCCGTAACCTTACCATTGTTTGTACAGCCTTCTATGGAACCGCCGTTATTATACCCTACAACTCCGCCAATTTTATCCTCGCCTTTGACATTAACCGAGGAAACGCAGTCTGTTACCTTAGCCGACGAGTTAATGTAGCCTGCAATGCCGCCGCAGCTTCCCGACTGCGACTCAATGCTGCCCTTTACTGTAAGGTTACGGACCTCGCCCCCTAAATATCCGAAGAAGCCAGCATTTTCAACCCCCTGCTTTATATTCATGGCGGAAATAGTATGGCCGTTCCCGTCAAATATTCCAGAAAAATGAGCGGACTCATCGTACCCTATAGGCTTCCAGTCTCTTGTCAGCTCAATATCCTTCATCAGTGTAAAGGTAACTCCTGCGAAGCTCTCTATCCTCGTTGACTTCCACTTATCTACCTGTTCCTCGTTTACAAGGCTTGCCAGACCCATCAGCTGTGATTCTGTTGTTATCTTGTAGGACGTCAGCCTGTTGTCATCGTCAAACCATGAAGTGTCATTCGTAGCACTGCCATAGGAAAAGGAAACCGGTATAAATAGCAATGTACCTAGTGCCAAAAGCACTGCGCAAAGAATTATTGCCCATTTTTTCATTATCCTCATAGAATCACTCCCTCTCTTTTCTTTCCAGTTCCCATTCCATGTCTTTTACAAGATTACGTTTTACGTTCATCTTATGACCGGCGTAGAGCTGAGTCGTTGTAACCTGTTCATGGTCCAAAAGAGCCTGAACATCAAAAATTGAATTTCCCCGGCCGATAAGGCTTGTGGCCGCAGTTGCTCTTAGCTTATGAGGGCTGTATCCTGCCTTTCTCGATGTGGCTAAGCCTATAGAGGTATATTTTTTAACAAGCTCTCTAATCTGTCTTTCGGTCATTCTCCTCTTTTGAAGGGACAGGAAGAGAGCATCTTTATTAATATCATCAAGGGAATCTTCATCGGACCTTTCGTTTTCCAGATAGTCACTGACCACCTGAATAACCGATTCATTGAGAGGCATGATGGCTTCCTTGTCTCGTTTTCTGTATATCTTGAATTCACCTCTTGAAAAATTGAAAGAGGACACATTAAGCTGCCGCAGTTCAAAAAGTCTGAGGCCGTATGTGAGAAAAAGTATGAGTATAGCCTTATCTCTCTTCTTCGTTTTCTGCCAATACTGCCTTTCCTTTTGTGTAAGGTGTGTCCCGGTCGATACTGCATCTAGCATTATCATGACTTCATCATCCTGAAGGGCTTTTATCTCCCTCTCCCCTGCCTTGGGAACCCTTATAGGGTCAAACCCATCGGTTATGTTATACTCTATAAGCTCATCCCTGTAAAGCTGTTTGAACATTACAGAAAGAGACGATTTCTTGCGTGCCAAAGTCTTATTGCCGTTTTCATAGATAACTATCTGAGAATCCGTTTCCACGGTATACTTCCTGCAGTAGTCGATAAAAATATTAACATCTATCGCTTTTATCTTATTAAATTCGGCTAGTTTTATGTCAGAAGTTTTCTCGGCCTGAGTAAGCTCAGTCTCATCTATTAAATAGCGACAAAAAAACTTAATGTCACTTAAATATGCGAGACGTGTCATAGGAAGCACATTTCCCCTAAGATAAGCAAAAAAGCCCCTTAAAAAAGTGGGCAGTTGCTTTTGTAGGTCTTCACATTTTGAGAGAATTTGGTGCTCCGTCATAACGATATTATCTGGTTTATCGCTTTTGTTATGGAGTTTTATGTTTTTTTCTCCAGCCATGTTAAAATTTCCTTTAAGGCAATATCTTCGCCCGTAAAATCCGAAATATTATACCACTTCATTTTATCATATCTTCTAAACCACGTTAACTGTTTTTTAGCATAATGTCGTGTATTTTTTTTAACTTTGTCGATTACAGCCTCCAAAGTACAATTTCCTAGGAAATAGTCCATTATTTCCTTGTACCCGATACCCTTCATGGAGATGGCATCCTGAGTCAGACCGATGTCCATTAAAGACCTGACCTCATCCATCAGTCCGGCTTCTATGAGTATGTCCACTCTTTTGTTTATTCTTTCATAAAGCTCCTGTCTGTCTCTCGTAAGCCCTATGAGAATCACATCATAGTCGGCAGTTTCACTGTTCAGCTCCTTAAAGTGTTTAATCCTGCCCTCTCCTGCATTTAACCGTTCCAGGGCTCGTATTATCTTTTTCTTATTGTTGGGATGTATTTCGGCGGCTGCCTCAAAGTCCTTATCAGCTAACATTCTGTGGAGCTCCTCGCTGCCCTTTTGTAAAGCGATACCCTCCAGTCCTCTTCTGTATGAATCGTCTTCAGGGGCGGAAGAGAAGTCCATATCGTAAAGCAGGGAGTTCAAATATAGACCTGTGCCACCTGAAATAACCGGGAGTTTATCGCGGGCAAATATATCATCTATTGCTGCCTTTGCCAGCCCCTGGTACTGAGCCACAGAAAACTCTTCTCTGGGGTCAAGGAAATCAACAAGATGGTGTGGTACCTGTCGCTGTTCTTCTTCTGTAGGCTTAGCACTGCCTATATCCATGTATTTGTAGAGCTGCATGGAGTCGCAGGATACTATTTCACCGTTAAATGCCTTGGCGATTTCTATGGAATATTTAGTTTTTCCTACTGCCGTAGGGCCAGCCACTGCAACGACTTTCTTCATATGAGTTCTACACTCTCTTAAACATTTTTTCTATTTCATACTTTGACATCCTCACAAAGGTTGGTCTTCCGTGGGGACAGGAAAAAGGATTGACACAGGCCTTCAGATCCTTGAGCAAGCCGTCAATTTCCTCACTTTCCAGGTGGTCTCCGCCCTTTATGGCACTTTTGCAGGAGCGCATGATGATTTTTTCCAGGACGCCCTTGTTTGAAAGGTTTTGTTTTCCTTCAAACTCTATGAAAATCTCTCTTATAAATGCCTCTGCATCGATTATATCTATAAAAGCAGGCACTTCACGGACTATATATGTTTTGCTGCCGAAGTTTTCTATATCATAGCCTAGGTCGCGAACCTTATCTATCCACATATCCTCGGTTGCATAAACTTGAGCATCAACGTTGAAATTCAAAGGGACAAGAAGGCGTTGCTGTGTCTTTTCTTCAGCGTTGTACTGGCTAAGCAGCCTCTCGTAGAATATTCGTTCGTGAGCGGCGTGCTGGTCTATCAAATAAAAATTATCGTCATCATTTCCCAGAATATACGTGTTAAAAAGGGTTCCTATGATCTTGACGCTGTCAATATCAAATGGTCTGTAAGCAGGCTTCTTAGGGTAAATTCCCTTTGGCTCATTGTAAACCTCTTTTTCTTCATGTACTTCCAAAACTACTCGGTCTGTTATTTCCTCTCTTAGTGTTGACAGTAATGAATTTATGTCAACTTGCTTTCTATCCTGGGATTTTTTTCCTTTAAGATCATTTTTTATCTGAGGTATGGACTCCTTCACGGTCAGTGCCCGTTTTATGCCTTCCTTGACAAAATCCTCTATTTCAGAGTTATCATCAAATCGTATCTCCTTTTTCGTCGGATGAATGTTGACATCCAGCTTAATGGCCGGTATTGCAACAAAAAGGAAGGCAACGGGAAACCTTCCTGCAAAGAGCTTTTCCTTATATGCATCATCTATGGACTTTTCCAACAGCTTGCTGGTAACTACCCTGCCGTTGACGCAGAAAATCTGACGACTCCTTGAAGCCAGTGATTTGCCGGGGCTGGATACGTAACCCTTGATGACACAGTTATTTACCCTGTAATCAACGGGCAACAGGTCGTCTCCAAGGTCTTTGCCGTAAATAGTAAGGATGTTGTTCAGTATATTGCCCTTTCCCTGAGTTGTAAAAAGTGTAGTATTGCCATTTATAAGGGATATTCTTACATCGCTGTAAGAGAGAGCGATACGTGATACCATATCGACTATACGCCTGGTTTCTCCGTTGTCCGTGGATAGGAACTTTCTCCTTGCGGGAACGTTGTAAAACAAATCTCTCACAGTGACCGTGGTACCCTCAGGGCAGCCTGTAACCGTGTTCTCCAGGACCTGACTACCCTCTACAACCAGCTTGCAGCCTGTTTTGGACTCCTTTGTCTTGGTGATAAGCTCGACCCGGGATACGGCACAGATGCTGGCAAGAGCTTCGCCTCTGAAGCCCAGAGTCTCAATGGCATTAAGGTCCTTAGCTGCGGATATCTTGCTTGTGGCGTGGCGCATAAACGCTGTCTCAGCCTCTTCATGAGCTATGCCGCAGCCGTTATCGGAAACCCTTATATAGGATTTGCCGCCGTTTTGTATCTGCAATGTGATGCTGTCAGATCCCGCATCCAGTGAGTTCTCCAGAAGCTCTTTAACTATGGACACAGGTCTGTCTATTACCTCGCCTGCCGCAATTTTGTCAGCTATATTTTTTTCAAGTACTTTAATCATAGATATTCCTTTAATTCCTCCAGTATTTTAAGAGCCTCTGACGGAGTAATATTCATCAGGTCCAAAGCCTTAAGCCTCTCTGCCAGCGGGTTTGGTGCAAACTCAAAAAATGAAAGCTGCTGCTGTTCTGGAGGCTCGTTGACAAAGACGGGAGCCTTTTGCGGCATATTTTCCAGATAGGACAGCCTTTCCTCCGCCTTTTCCAAAAGCTTTGCCGGTACTCCCGCAAGTTTGGCTACGTGTATTCCGTAGCTTCTGCTGGCGCTTCCTTCCACTATTTTATGTAAAAATACGATTTCTCCGTTTTCTTCGGCCACATCTACGTTGAGGTTTTTTACTCCTTCAAGGGTGTCTTCAAGCTCGGTCATCTCGTGGTAATGGGTGGCAAAGAGAGTGCGTATCCTTTTATCCGTACTGCACAGGTATTCCGCCGTGGCCCAAGCAATGGAAAGTCCGTCGTAGGTGCTGGTACCTCGTCCTATTTCGTCAAGTATTACAATACTCTTGTCCGTAGCTGTGTTCAAAATATATGCTAGCTCACTCATCTCCACGAAGAAGGTGCTTTGGCCTCTTGCAAGGTTATCGGAGGCTCCGATTCTTGTGAAGACTCTGTCGCAGACACCTATTTCACACCTTTCACAAGGCACGAAACAGCCTATCTGAGCCATTAAAACTATTAAGGCGGTCTGCCGCATGTATGTGGATTTTCCGGCCATATTAGGGCCTGTCACAAGAAGCATGCTTCTGTCTGTTTTGTTTATAAAGGTATCGTTGCTTACGAATATGCCGTCCCTGATGGTCTCTTCTATGACGGGATGTCTTCCCTTGTATATGCTTATTTCATCACTCTGATTAACCTCTGGCTTGGAATAATCGTTCTTTTCGCTTACCTGAGCGAAGGATGTAAGCACATCTAGTACGGCGATGGCCTTTGACGTTTCCTGTATTTCACCTATATATTCCTGAAGTTTATCCCTTAAATCGGTGAAAATCTCATATTCCATCTGGTTTATCTTGGTCTCGGCATTTAACACAATACGTTCTGTTTCCTTAAGCTCAGGAGTTATGAACCTTTCGCAGTTTGAAAGTGTCTGTTTTCGTATGTAATTATCCGGTATCAAGTCAAAATAGGATTTGGTGACCTCAAGGTAATATCCGAATACCTTGTTGAAGCCTACCTTCAGGTTCTTGATTCCCGTTCTTTCTCTTTCTGTCGCTTCAAGTCTGGCTATCCAGTTCTGAGCGTCCGATATGGAGTGCTTCAATTGGTCCAGATCTGGGGAAAAGCCTTCCTTGATAAGCTCCCCCTCTTTTATTGTAAAGGGCGGCTCATCCACTATACAGCGGTCTATCAAATCATGCACATCTTCAAGTCCGCTTATGCTGTCATACAGCGTATCAAGCAGCTTTGAAGAGGTACCTTGTATCTCGTTTTTTATCTCAGGAAGAACGTAGCATGAATTTCTCAACGCTATCATGTCCTTGCCGTTGGCTTTACCGCAGGCTATGCGGCCTGACAGCCTTTCAAAATCGTATACCCTTTTGAGATGCTCCTTAATATTATTTCTCATGAGAAGGTCCTCAAGAAGAACCTCTACAGCATCCAGCCTTTCACATATTCTGGTGCAGCGGTTAAGAGGCTCCTTGAGCCACTGCTTTAGCTTCCTTGAGCCCATAGCCGTATGTGTCTTGTCCAGCACGCCTAAAAGAGAGCCCTGGACACGTTTTTCAAAAAGAGTCTCAGTAAGCTCCAGATTCTTTATAGTCGCCTTATCAAGTGACATATGCTCGCCCATAGAGTATATATCAAGGGCAACGATATGAGTCAGATTGTTTTTCTGAGTTTCAATAAGATACAGCAGAAGTGCTCCCAGTGCAAGCTCGGCTGACGAGCCCTCTTCTATGCCAAGTCCCAGCAGAGCCGAGACCTTAAACTGTCGTTTAATAGCAGTTCTGACGGCATTCTCTGAATAGTAATCTTCGCCAAGAGAGTTAAAATATGCCCCCGTAACCGGCTTGATACGCTCCGATATGCTTCCGTCATCTACCGATTGGTTGATAAGAACCTCACTGGCGTTGATTTTCACCAGCTCGTTTATGAGGCCTTCTGACATGCCAGAGCCGTCAATGGAGGTGAGAGCTGTTTCTCCAGTGGAAATATCACAGTAGGCCAGGCCTATAGTTTTTTCATCGGAATAGACCGATGCAATGTAGTTGTTCTCGTTGTCTCTCAACATAGTACTACTTATAACAGTACCAGGTGTGACTACCTGTATTACCTCGCGCTTTACGATACCCTTTGCTACCGCCGGGTCTTCTGTCTGCTCGCAAATGGCGACTTTGTAACCCTTGGAAACCAGTTGAGAAATATATGTCTCCGCAGAATGAAAAGGTACTCCGCACATAGGAGCCCTCTCCTCCATGCCGCAATTTTTGCCTGTAAGGGTAAGCTCAAGTTCTCTGGATGCCAGCTGGGCATCATCAAAGAACATTTCATAAAAATCACCAAGTCTGAAAAACAGAATGCAATCCTTGTACTCTTCCTTGATATCCATATATTGCTGCATCATTGGTGATAGTTTAGCTGCTGCCATAGTTTTGGTTTCCTCCGATAGTGGTTATCATTCATAAAAGAACACGCAATCGCTTTCGCAGACTGCATGTTCTTCCTAAGCTGGGTCTTCTTATCTGGCGTTATACCTTTCTAGACCTAATCTTATAAGTTCAACACCTCTTCTCATATCCTCCTTATTGAGAACGTAAGCTATACGCATTTCATCCTTTCCAAGTCCCGGTGTTCCGTAGAATCCTTCGGCAGGAGCAAACATTACTGTCTCGCCCTTGTCGTCAAATTCCTTAAGAAGGAAAATAAGAAAATCTTCAACGCTTTCAACCGGCAGCTTGGCTGTCATGTAAAACGCTCCGCCAGGCTTCTGGCAGACAACCCCCGGTATCTTCATAAGCTCCTCGTAAACAACATCCCTTCTCCCCTCGTATTCGGCCTTCACCTCATCGTAGTAGGATTTATCCAGGTTGTAAAGAGCTGCGGCCCCAATCTGGTCCAGCGTAGGACAGCAAAGTCTTCCCTGAGCCAGCTTCATTATAGCATCCATAAGCTCCTGGTTTTTACTTACCACGCAGCCCACTCTTGCGCCGCAGGCAGAAAACCTCTTAGAAACCGAGTCGACGATAACAACTCTGTCAGCATATTCAGGGAACATGCCAAAGGATGTAGCGTCTCTGTTGTCGTATGCAAATTCTCTGTATACTTCATCGGCTATTATCCACAAGTCGTGCTTCTTGGCTATGTCTCCTATGAGCTTCATATCCTCAAGGGAGAGAACTCTTCCCGTAGGATTGCCGGGGCTTATGCAGCAGATAGCCTTTGTCTTAGGCGTAATGGCTGCTTCGATAAGGTCTGACTTTGCAAAGTCGTAGCCTTCCTCGGCCTTTGTAGTCAAAGGGACAACCTTTCCTGCCGACTGTGTAACGAATGTATGGTAATTGGTATAGAAAGGTTCTGCAATAAGGACCTCATCTCCAGGGTTTAACAGTGAAACAAAAATCATATTCAATGCTTCTGATCCGCCGTTGGTGATAAGGATGTTCTTCCTTTCAAAATCCATGTCATAGCCCTTGAAATAATTGATTATAGCGTCCTGCAGTACTGTTTCTCCGCCTGATTCGGAGTAGGCAATAACCTTTTTATCAAAGTTTCTTATGGCCTCCATGAAGCAAGGCGGTGTCTCAACGTCAGGCTGTCCTATATTGAGATGATAGACCCTCTTTCCCTTTTTCTCTGCTTCAAAAGCAAAAACATTGAATCTTCTGATAGGTGAATGTTGCATAGATAACACTCTTTTTGACAGTTCCATTTTTAGTCTCCTTTTCTCTTAAATCACATTTTATTTTTCAGTCAGCTCTTGGTGTGACAGCTGAACCGTTAAATCAACATTTACTGCATTTTCTGCAGGGTATTTCCTCATAAACAACAGATATTCTATATTGCCCTTGGTTCCCTTTACGGGAGAATAAGCAAGGCCGTGAGCATACAGCCCGTTTTCACTGCCGTACTTCACTACATTTCCTATGACCTGCCTGTGAACAGCAGGATCTCTGACTATACCTTTCTTGCCTACCTGCTCTCTTCCGGCCTCAAACTGAGGCTTTATAAGGCAGACCAAGCAGCCCTTATCATGAAGGAGCTGCGCCGCCACAGGAAAAACTAGCTTTAGCGAAATAAAAGAAACATCAATGCTTATAAAATCAATATTTCTTCCTACTGAATCAACATCCATATATCGAACGTTGATTTTTTCCATGTTTACAACTCTGTGGTCATTTCTAAGCTTCCAGTCAAGCTGTCCGTATCCCACATCTATGGCATAGACCTTCTCGGCACCGTTTTGAAGCATGCAGTCAGTAAATCCTCCTGTGGATGCACCTATGTCAACGGCTACGAAACCTTCAAGGGAAAAGTCAAAAACCTCAAGAGCCTTTTCTAACTTCAGCCCGCCTCTGCTCACATAGGGACAAAGGTTTTCCTTTACGGAAATATCCGCATCATGGCTTATTGAGGTGCCCGGCTTATCAATTCTCATGCCGTCTACATATATGAGGCCTGCCATAATGGAAGCCTTGGCTCTTTCCCTGGAGGCGAAGAATCCTTTTTCAGTTAATACAATGTCAAGTCTATCCTTCAAGTGTTTTGGCTATCCTTTCTGCTACGGAATTAGGGTCTAAGCCGTATTTCTCATATAGCTGTCCGCATGAGCCATGCTCGATGAATTTATCGGGCCAGCCTATATTGATGATGCTTACATCTTCGTCCTTTAATATGGTATTCATCTCTTCTCCCATGCCACTTGTCAGAGCGTTATCCTCCATGCTCACTAAGAGCTTGTATTTACCAGCGGACTTAAGGAGTCTTTCGGTGTCAAAGGGCTTTAAAAATTTAGCGTTTATTACGCTTACACTTATATTCTTTTTTTTCAGTATATCTGCCGCCTTCAAGGCTTTTTCTACCATGGAGCCCAGGGCCCAAATCTCCACATCCGTTCCGCGCTTTATCTGATTAGCTTTGCCGGTGATGACCTTGTTTACAGCACCCAGCTCAGGTGTGGCACCCTTAGGATATCTTATGGCGCAAGGGGCATTGAGGGTTATGGCGTATTCCATCATAGCTTCCAGCTCCCCCTTGTCCTTAGGGGCCATTATGGTCAGATTGGGAATGCTCTTTAAATAGCTGAGATCCAGTATACCGTGATGAGTCTCTCCGTCGGCACCTACTATGCCTGCTCTGTCTATACAGAATACTACAGGCAGGTTCTGAAGACAGACGTCCTCAACTATCTGGTCATAGCCTCTCTGCAGGAATGTTGAATATATTGCCACGAAGGGCTTGCTTCCTGCCTTGGCAAGACCTGCTGCAAAGGAAACAGCATAGGCTTCCGCTATTCCTACATCAAAAGTCCTTTCGGGAAACTCGGCGCTGAATTTTTCCAGACCCGTCCCTTCTAGCATTGCGGCGCTTACGGCTACTATTTTAGGGTCCCTTTGTGCCATTTCTATGAGCTTATTTCCCATTACATATGAATAGGAGGGCTTGATTGACTTCTTCAGCAGCTGTCCCGTCTCCACGTTGAAGGGTCCTATGCCGTGAAATACATTAGGATTGTTTTCCGCTACGGAATATCCCTTTCCCTTTTGGGTTATAGTATGTATCAGCACCGGACCTTCTGTCTGCTTTGCCCACTCAAAGGCCTTACACAGAGTTTCAATGTCGTGACCGTCTATAGGGCCGAAATACTTTATACCCAATTCCTCAAAGAGGATTCCGTCTATTACCGCATACTTAATGGAATCCCTGGCATGCTGCATGCCTGTCACCATTCCCTCTCCTATTACAGGTATTTTGGAAACGTTCTTCTTGATTTTTTCCTTCATAGAAATATATCTGCCTGAGCTTCTCAGCCTGGACAGGTGCTTTGACAGTCCGCCTGTATTAGGCGAAATGGACATTCCGTTATCGTTGAGGACTATTATGAGTTTGGTGCTTCTGTTTCCCGCATTGTTGAGAGCTTCAAAGGACAGCCCGCCTGTCAGCGCGCCGTCACCTATTATGGAAACTACCTGATAATCTTCTCCTGCAAGGTCTCTTGCCTCGGCCATGCCAAGGCCCAAGGACAGGGAGGTACTGCTGTGCCCTGTGTCAAAAACATCATAAGGACTGTCGCTACTCTTGGGGAAGCCGCTCATTCCGTTAAACTGCCTTACAGTTTTTAGTCTGTCTCCTCTGCCTGTAAGTATCTTGTGTATATAGGTTTGATGTCCCACATCCCAGATAAGCTTGTCCGCAGGGGTATCAAAAACCTTATGAAGGGCAATGGTTATCTCAACCACTCCCAGATTTGATGATAGATGACCTCCCGTTTCGGATACGGTCTCCACCAGATAATCCCGAAGCTCATAGGATAAAAGCTCCAGCTCATCGTAGCTCATATCTTTCAAATCCTGAGGGAAGTTATGCCCTGTCAGATATTTGTTCATGTTATTTACCTCTTACCGCTAATTCTTTTGCCAATTTTGTAAACACCTCTGCGTTGTCGTAAAATTCGCTGAGAGCGTCAATAGCCTTGTCTGTCAGTTGATTCAGTCGCTCCTTTGATTTATCTATTCCGTAAATGGCAGGATATGTGGCTTTTTTGTTTATGTCATCCATTCCTGATCTCTTGCCCATTTCTTCTTCTTTTCCTTCAACATCCAGTATATCATCACATATTTGGAACGCTAATCCGAGATTCTCCGCATAAATGGTCAGCTTGGAAAGGAGGTCATCGTCAGCACCTCCCAGATGAGCTCCCGCCCTTACGGCGGCAACTATCAATGCTGCGGTTTTGGTAATGTGAATGTAATCCAGCATTTCTCCGGAGCAATTTTTATCCTCAGCCTCCATGTCGGCAACCTGGCCGGCTACCATACCTCTGCAGCCTGCACCTTTGCTGATTTCATACGATGCGTTTATTCTCTTTTTCAGTCCTGTCGGGTCGTCAAAATAAAGAAACATATCCTTATTCATGGTCTCAAAAGCAGCTGACTGCAGTCCGTCACCTGCAAGGGTGGCCATAGCTTCGCCAAAAACCTTGTGATTTGTCGGCTGTCCTCTCCTGAGGTCGTCGTTATCCATACACGGCAGGTCGTCGTGGATAAGGGAATAATTGTGGATATATTCGATGGCACAGGCATAAGGAAGCGCCTCTTCTATCTTACCGCAGCAGAAGTCACAGGCAGCCAGCAACAATACAGGCCTTATCCTCTTTCCTCCTGTTAGCAGACTGTACCTCATGGCATCATATAAAGTGATGCTCTTATGGTCCACGTCGGGAATAAAATCCATAAGGTGTTCTTCGATTATTTCTTTATACTCTTCAAACGAATAGTCTTTCATTGGTCAAACCTCCTTACCTTGTCAGGGTCTCGATTTTTTGATTTGCCTTCTCCAATATCTCACTGCATTCCTTGTAATATTTTATACCTTCTTCGTAGCTTTTGATAGCATCTGCCAGAGAAACATCCTGAGATTTTAATTTATCGGAAGCCTCCTCCAATTTTTTTAATGCTTCTTCAAAGGATTTGTTTTTTTCTGTCATCTCCTATACCTTTCTCACAGACGTTATCTGTGCCTCTGCCTTTCCCCTTGCAGCCTCTATGTTAACCCTCTGTCCTATGGCCAGAGATGAGGTATCCCTTATTATATCACCTTTTTCATCCGTAACCATGGAATATCCCTTTGCCAGTATGAGTTTCGGGTCCGATGCGTCAAGTATTTCTTTGAGTATGTTCAGCATGTTATGGCAGCTTAGCAGCTTGCTCTCCACTGCATCCTTCATGGAGGCAGCCATGTTGTCTGCCCGCATTTGTTCCAATACTATGCGGCTTTGTATATCCCGGCCGAAGGAGGCGGGGTTCATAAGCTCTAATTCCTTGCGCTTATCTTCTATCATTGCCTTGAGCCTGTGGTCCAGCTCTTGTTTCATAATGTTTACGCCTTCTCTTAGAGCCATCGTATCGGGAACGGCTTTTTCTGCTGCCGCAGTAGGTGTTTCAGCTCTCAGGTCAGCCACAAAATCGGCTATAGTAAAGTCCGTTTCATGACCTACGGCGGATATGACGGGAATTTGCGAGTTATAGATGCTCCTGGCTACATCCTCATCATTGAAGGCCCAAAGGTCTTCTGCCGAACCGCCTCCGCGTCCTGTAATTATTATATTGACATCTTTATGGTTTTTATTCAAGTCATCTATTGCAGAGGCTATCTCTGCCGGAGCGTTGGCTCCTTGTACCAGTACAGGATATATGAAAATATCCACTAGGTCGTTTTTTCCCGTAATAATCTTGAGTATGTCCTCGATTGCCGCTCCAGTATCAGAGGTGACAACTGCAATCTTTTCTGGAAAAGCAGGGATTTCTTTTTTGTGAGCTTGTTCAAAGAGTCCTTCCCTTTGGAGCTTTTCTTTTAATTTTTCAAAGGCTGCAGACAAATTCCCCTGTCCTTCTTCCTCTATGTCCTTTATATTGAGAGAATATGACCCTCCCTTTTCGTAGAGATACACATACCCTGAAGCAACTACCTGCATCCCTTCCTTTAGTCGGCAGTTTATATGAGGCAGGTTGTCGGAAGCCAGGAAACAGTTTAGTTTGCTGCTTTCGTCCTTCAGCGAAAAATACACATGGCCTGAACCGTGAAATTTTAGGTTGGAAATCTCTCCCACCACTGACACGTTGCCTAGAATAGGGTCAGTCTGCAGGATTCGTTTAATATAATTGTTAAGCTGTGAAACTTTAACAGGCTTTATCCCCATACGGCATTTCCTCCTAGCAAGGCAATGCCCACCCCATTATCCTGAGACAGGTTGACATTGCCAAACACTGCGTTTATATCCAAGTTTTCCAGGAAACCTCTCATTCTGTTTCTCATAAATATGCTGGAGGAGACTCCGCCTGTCACTATAACATCTATTATGCCTGTAATTGCTGCTGTCTGGGATATTATCCCAATCATAGAGTCTGAGAGCTTTTCAAATATTTCCCTTACCAGCATATCCTCCTGCTTCACACTGCCTTCTGCTAATACATTTTTTATCTGAGTATCTATCCCCGATAAATTCAGCCTGACGTCCTTTACCTTAATCTTTGTAAGCAGCTCCGTGGAGCCTTCGGCGCGAAGAGCCAGCTTGTCTAGAGCTTCCCCTGCCGGAAAGTCATAGCCCATAGCTACTCCGGCTCTGTCTATAACCTGACCGTAGCTTATGTCTTTAGTGCCACCCATTATCTCTATGCCGGAGGGGGAACATTTAAGCATTTCGCAGGTTCCTCCTGAAAAATGGCAGGCTAGGAACAGATCCTTTTCCTTAAAAGGCGAAAACGCCTTTACGGACTCTATGTGACCTTCTTGATGTGAAAAATCAAAAGCAGGGATTTTCAAAGCGGAGGCCAAAGACCTTCCCAGACTTTCCCCTGCTAAAAAAACAGGCATGTATGACCCCTCTACAGACCTCGGTCTTGAGGAATACGCTACTGCGGAAAGTTCACCGCAAAAGCTGTCGCATGCCTGACTCATCAGGACAGGCAGAGCCTTTACATGCTGAAAGAGAGCCTCAGACTGTCGTAAGCCCTTCTCTCCTTTTTTTACCTCAAGCAATCTGCGATAATCGCATATTATACTGCCGCTGTTATCTACAACTGCCACGGAAGTCTTATAGTTGCTGGTATCTATTCCCAATGAGTATTCACTGTTCATTTTCGTTTGATATAGCACCCAATACTCCGTGAACGAACCTCGAAGACTGTTCAGTGCTGTATTTCTTTGAAAGGTTGATAGCTTCATTTATCGCAACAGCATGTGGGATATCTTCGCTGAAATTCATTTCTCCCAGAGCCAGTCTCATGATGGCTAAGTCCACCTTGGGCATTCTGGTGGTTTTCCAGGATTTGCTGTGGCTGTTTATCGCATCGTCTATGTTGTCCAGATTGTCCAATATATTGAAAATCAAAACCCTGCCCCGCTCCTTATGCTTTCCTGAAAGACGGGAATCCACCAAACTAGTTGCCGATTCAGGATTTAGTTCCTTAGACATATCCATTTCATAAAGGATTTTCATCATATTTTCTCGTGCTTCATTTCTCGTCATTTGCTGTTTCATCCTCCGAAGGTATTTCCACGCCCTGAACGTGAATATTAACTGCTGAAACGCTCAATTCAGTCATGTTCTGGACCTCGTTCTTGACGTTTTCCTGTATATCCCAGGCCACTGCCGGTATCTTGGCATGGTACTTGACTATTATGTGTACATCTATTTCAACGCCGTCTTCAGTCTGGTTGACCTTGATGCCCTTAGATACCAGATCCTTCCCCAATATGTTTCTGGACAATGCATTGGAAAATCCACCGTCCAGGCTGGCTACTCCCTCTGTTTTCAAGGCGGCGTTTATTGCACAAACCGCAATAACATCATCCGATATTTTAACAGACCCTTCGTTAGGTCTGGTAGCTGTACTCATTAAAATCACCTCAGTCTGTATTATAACAAATTGAGGTGAGAAATACAATGATTATGAGCCTTAAGAAACATCTTGAACTACAATTTCACTGGCTTTTCTTTCTGTCTGTCTCATGACGATTTCACAAATCTTCGTAACCGTTGCCTGGTCAAGATCCTCGGTGTTTACCGTTATGTTTATCCCTGTGTCGGTAATAACTACGAAGCTCTCTGGAAGGCCCTTGTTCACTATGAGAGTTTCAACGGTTTTTTCCTGTTCCATATACTTGAGGAGCTTGTTTTTTTCTGATTTATCAAGTTTGGCAAGGATTTTGTTTCTGTCCATGTCTAAAGTTGCCCGCAATTCCTGAAAATATGTGTCTGCGTTTTTCAGGTCGCTTACATCATCTGAGGTGACTACCGTATTGTTGTCTACGAGAATATCGCCGTCATGCAAGGGTATATCTTCATTGGCCGTTTTGTCGGAAGTCAGGCTGCCGGTCACTGCGAAGGCTCCGGCGAAGAGCAGCAGAGCCACTGCCGATATTATCTTCTTTTTCTTAGTCATCGTTATCCTCCTTGGATTCAACAGTTGATTTTTTTTCAAAGACCTCCACACTGGTGGAGGATATGTTAAACACTGCCATTACTGCATTTATCAAATGGTTTTTTACCACCGGGCTGTCTGCCCCTTCTGCCGTAACTATGGCTCCCGATACATTTTCATCCTCATCATATCTTAGCATTACATCTACATTGCCTACGCCGTCAATATCGGAAAGAATACTGCACAGCTGGCTTTCTACGCCGCCGTCCTCGTCCATTATCTGTTTTCGTCCGTCCTTGTTTTGTGTGAAAACGTCAAAAGTCAGCAGTATGACGGCAAGTATTATCATCAGGATAACCGCCTTCAAGGCTTTATCCTTCAGCTTTTCATTGCTTTTGAGCTTTTCTAACAAAAGAGTAACCTCCTTTAAATGTATATTTGATGTATTCGTAAATATTACTCCAATATGTAAATCACCGGATAAAGGATGGCAGCCATGATGACCAAGGAAAAAATGAATTTTAGGTACTTGCTCATGGATGTTTCGGGCATAAGTATCTCGATAAAGGTTATAGTCATAATAATTATAAAGAGATTGCACACCCACTGTTTTATTATTTCCAAAGGCTTCCGCCTCCCAATCCCATCATTATGGTTATGAATATGAGGAACATCAAAGCTCCCAGCCCTAGAACAACGCTCATGGTTATAGCCGACGTACCTATTTCGTTGAGGCTGTCCGAAATATTCTTGCTGGCTATAGGCTCGGCGACTATGGCTGTCACCTTGTAAACGAGAGCTATTGTAATCAGCTTGATGACAGGCATTATGAGCAGGGATGCAATAGCTATCATTCCCATGATGCCTAGAGTGTTTTTAATAAGACCCATACAGCTTATTACCATATCAAGAGAATCTGCCGCGAAGCCGCCTACTATTGGCACGAAATTGTCCAGGGAAAACCTGGCCGTGTTCATAAGTATGCCGTCTGCCGATTTCGTCACTATGCCTTGTATAGCAGTGATTCCCGTAAATACCGTAATGAGAAGCCCTGTAATAAAAATGGCCATTCTTCTCAAGAAAACCGACAGCTTCTTTACATAATCTTTTTCCGTTAAACTGTTCAGCAAAACGAATAGGGCTGACAGGAATACCAGAGGAAGAACAACATGCTGCATTATGGTATTAAAGCCAGTGACAGCTCCTATTATTACAGGGTTTAATATGCTTCCGGAGGAAACGCCCCCTGTAGCTATGAGGAGAGGTATCATCACGGGAAGAAGTATCTTCATGGCATTGGTCATGGTATCCATGCTGTCCTGACAGTAATTGTATGATTGGTAGAAGCTGCCTATGCACAGCGATATTATGATGCATACGCATATGGTGGAGCCCAAGGTTGAAACGGCTTTTTTGCCAAAGGAGTTAGATACTCCCGACAGCACACCGATTATTATACAGACTATCAGTATTTCGCAGCCCATAAAAAGGGCTGACTTTACTTCCATAAGCAGCAGGTTGAGCAAGTTGTCCAGAAGCTTATCAGAGTCAAACAATGGCTGGCCGTTTATGAGGTTATCTATTATTTCATCTGCCGTAACCTCTTCAAAAACACGGGCCTCACCAATGCTGTCATTGACAAGCTCCTCGTATTCCGACAGCTCCATATCCTCCAGCTGTTTTTCTATTATGGTTTCATATTCCATTAAATGCCCCTATTATGTAAGCAGTGATGTTATCAATTCCAATATGCTTGTAAGTATTGGAATCGCAAGACAAAAGATTATTACCTTTCCTGCCATTTCAACTTTGCCGGCTACGGCTCCCTCCCCGGCATCTCTGCATATCTGAGCCGTGAAATCGGCAATGTAAGCCACCGCCAGAACCTTGAGTATTATAGGGAAAAATGTCTTCCCATAGGTAACGTTCTCGTATATGTTCTCTATGAATTCAAAGGCCTCTATCAGGTTATCGATAATGGAGAACAGCAGAACTATTACAGTTGCAAGTATTACATACAGTGCAACCTCTTTGTTTACGGTCTTCATCAGGCTAGCCAGTATAACTCCCGTAAGAGCTATGGCAACTATTTTAAAAATTTCCATTAGGACACCTAAAATTGAAGGAAGGTCTTCACTGTATCGAAGAATTCGCTTATCATCTGTATGATAAGCATCAGTACGATTATCACCCCTGCCAAGGTAGTCAGCATGGCCTGTTCTTCTCTGCCGGCCTTGATAAGAACCTGATTCAGCACGGCTATGGCAATACCTATGGCAGCTATCTTAAATATTATGTCTATATCCATCCCAATCCCCTTATATCAATAAAATAACGATAGCTAGCCCTGCGAATGAGCCTAGACATTTGAACATTCTCCCTTGCTTTTTTTCCTCCGCCAGCGCATCATCGTATGCAGCTTCCAGCCTGAATATGGCGGGTTTGAATATACTTTCCTGCCCTGTTATGTCACTTTTTCCAAGACCTGTAAAAATGTCGTTTAATATTACAATATCCTCTTTTTTTAGAGGTGAATCAGAGCTGTTTTTCAGTGACATCTGCCATGCCTCTGTGACTGAGCCGCTTTTGCTCAAATTATGGGAGCAGGCAATCAGTAGCTTGGAAAACCAACAGGGCTTTACGTCCTGCAAATGTTTGAAGGCCCTTTGAAGTGTCTCTTTCTTGTATGTCATATCTATCTGCAAAAGCCTTATGGATTCCAAGGTGTTACCAAGCTCCACCCGTCTCAATTTGTACGTTTCGGCCTTGATGAATCCCAAGGCGGTGCAGCCGGAAAACATCATCAGGCAACCTAATATTTTAAGCATACTACGCTCCTTTTTTCATTCCTGCCAGCTTCATTATTTTCTTTACCGTTCCTGTCTTAGGATTGGCACTTAGGAAGATGAGGGTGTCAAAAACTCGATTTTCCACAAGCTCCCCGATTGAGGAATTGCATATGTCTTCATAGGAGTTGCCGTGTATGGTAGTGATGATGCTTACTCCTGCACACAGGGCGCTTTCTATGGCTCGTACATCTTCTTTTTTTCCTATTTCATCTGTTATTATCACATCGGGAGACATGGCTCTTATGAGCATGATTATGCCCTCCGCCTTGGGGCACCCGTCCAAAATATCGGTCCTTCTTCCCAGATCATAGCTGCTTTGGCCGTTGTAGCAGCCGGCTATCTCCGAGCGTTCATCGCATATACCTACTCTGAAGCCTCTGTTGCTCAACACTCTTGCCAGATCTCTTAATATAGTGGTCTTACCGCATTTAGGAGGAGATATGATAAGGGTATTGGATATCCTGCCTGTACAAACTGCTCCCACAATTTTTTGTGATGCATCTATTATCTGTCTGCTTCGCCTTATGTTGAGAGATGAAACGTCCTTGATAAGATGTACCTTTGAATTCTTCAAGGTTACCCTGCCGCATATGCCTACTCGGTGACCGCCCTCTATGGTGACGTATCCCTTTGACAGCTCTTCCTCGTGTGCATAATAAGAATAGTCCAGGAGCTTGTTCAGAAGCTCGTTCAACAAGTCGGGAGTTACCCTGCTGCCGTGTTGTAGCTGGTACTCCCTTCCGTCGCTTATGACGATAGTGTTCTCGAATACCTTGAGCCGCACTTCTTCAAAGGACTCCATAACGGAACTGGGCAGCTCTGCCATATCTGTCTGAATAAATTCAGGCAGTTTACATATGATTTTTTTCGTATTGTTATCCATTGTGTACTCCCCTTTTCTCTATATAGATATTCCTTGTCCACAGAAATATGCCTCAAAAAAGAAAAAAGCGGCCTCATCTCTGAGGTCGCCTGAAAAAGTATTTACTCCTGTCGCTTGTCAGTCTTTTTTGATTTTCTCCATCTTCATTGACTTGAGGCAGTAGACAAGATTCATTGCCAGCCATGAAACGGATACAAGGGTCATTGCTAAGAGACCTATACCGTACATAAGAACCGCGAATGCCGTTACAGCCCACAGCACAACCAGAAATACGTTCATGAATTTATATGCTGCATATGCTGATTTATAGATGTTCATACGTTCGGCTTCATCACAGTGTTCTATCCACTTCTCGCTAAACTTTTTGTCATAGATGCTTCCCTTTTTTTCAGGATTAATTATCTTTAGCAGATCTACAGCTTTTTTCTGACAAAATACGAAAAAGAGACATAATGCAACATAAAGAAACAGTATTACGGTACCGCTGATAACCTGTGATACAGATTCGTCATGGTGAATACCGCCTGATATTGCATATACCTGTATCCCCAGACCAAAAAGCCCTGCAATGGACCCTATGGTCAAAATCAGCATGGTCTTGGAGATATGCATCTCCAAATCGTTCATATAATACTCGTCTTCACCGTCCCATTGTTTATACATGCTCTTTGCTTTGTTGTAGTGTGCCAATGTCAGCACTCCGCAAATTACGAAAATCAATATCAGTATGAATGGGTTTGCTTTTACCATCAGCTGCGGCAGCAAATCCGTCAAATCCAGTGAGAATTTTGAAGGTAGATACTGGGTCAGGAATCCGATTATTCCGCCTACGATGGCTCCCACTATCATCACCCCGATGAATCTTTTGAAGGCGTGTTTGTTCTCCGCCTTGTTTTCCAGTTTTTTAGCTTCGTCGTTGTTAATGTTGTTCATTTTCTTCCTCCTCGTATCTGAAGATATCCTCTACTCTTACATCAAATACCTTTGCTATTTTTAGGGCCAGGGTTATGGAAGGAGAATAATCTCCTCGTTCTATTTGGCTGATTGTTTGCCTGGATACTCCGGCAAGTCTTCCCATCTCCTGTTGGTTGATATTACCGGAGGCCCTGTATTCCTTTAATCTGTTGTAAAGTGGCATATTTACCTCCTTTGATTTATTTAACCATGGTTTGACAACTATAAATGTCAATTTGACAATTATCATTGTCAAATATAATATATCACTGACAACTATAATTGTCAACACCTTTTTAAAAAAACGTTTTTCCATATTTAACGCCATTAGTAGGCCGTTTATGGAAAAACGCTTTTATCTTTAATTTTGTCTTTTTTATAATGGTCTATTATCTCGGCACGGCACTTTGACCTGACACAGCCCACAGCCGAATATGTAGTCGCCTCGCTCTATATGCTTAGGCCAGTATTTTAAACAGGCCTCATCCTCATAGGCGCTGCATATATTCTTATCATGTCCTTCTTTTGATATGGAATCTACGGGACATCTGTTTATGCAGGCGCCGCAGGAGCCGTCTTTATGGTAAAGGCACCAGTCGTAAGGCCCTCTGTCGCCTCGATCCGTAACGTCTAAGTCAGCTTCAATTATGGCAGAGGTTATTCTTATAGCGATGCCTTTCTCTGAAATAAAGCCGTCACTGAGTCCGAAGGTCCCAAGTCCTGCCGCAAAAGCACTGTGCCTGTGAGACCAACTTGACGCTATGCCCTGCTTTTCCGATTCATGGCGCGAGAACTCTTTGCGAAGGTCGATAGAGGCAGTTCTGCAGCCCAAGTCTTCTAAAGCATTTTCTAGCTTAGGTGCAAACTCTCTCATCAAGGGCTCCCACTCGCCTCGTGAAACCACCCAGTTATCACAAGGGAATACTGTTGCTTTGTTCTGCATATCCTTGGTTGCCTTTGTTTGAGGAAATACCATGGATAGAACTCTTAGATTGCCGGTGCTGACCCTTGAGTCAGTACCGTATTTCAGTGCAAAAGCTTCCGCCGGCGACCAGTGAAAGGCCCCGATGTGCTCCTTGAGAAATTCATAATAAGGATCATCTCCTGCTGCAACGCCAATCAGCGGTCTATCCCAGATAGGCTCCTCGTGTCTGCCAAGGGTGACAAAGTTATTAAGCTTAAGCTCGTCAAATACATGGTAAATCGTGTCAAATACTTTTCTCGTTATATTATTCATTGTGTTCACCGTCCGTTTCTTCGCCGTCTTTTTCTTCTTGTTCTACAGGCAGGATAGTCATGGTTATATTTTCTATCCTTCTGTCCTTAATGGAATCTATACGGAATCTGTAGTTTTCAAATTCAACTTCCTTACCGATATCGTTCTCGTCAGGTATTTCACCCAGAATATCTATTATGAAGCCACCTATGGTTTCACTGTTGTCAGACTGAAGGTCTATATCCAGCTCTTCATCTATGTCATCAAGGTCCATTCCACCGTCTACTACATAGATGTTTTCTGCTATCTTTTCTATTTCAGGTTCATCCTCGTCGTATTCGTCGTCTATATCTCCCATTACCTCTTCTATAATGTCCTCCATAGTAACGATACCGGAAAATCCGCCGTATTCGTCTATGAGTATAGCTATATGCTGCTTGGTAGTCTGCAGCTCAAAGAACAGAGAGTCGATATTTTTCGTTTCAGGTACGAGATAAGGCTTACGCAGTATACTGCTTATATCCACGTTTTCAAAGCCGTCTTCTCTTGCCTTGATCAGGTAGTCCTTAATGTAAAGTACTCCTATGATGTTGTCGCTGTCATCCTCATATACAGGTATTCGAGAGTATCTCAGCTCCATAAGCTCATCGATGTATTCCTCTGTAGGGGCATTAATGTCTATGGAAAATACGTCAGTTCTAGGAGTCATCACCTCATAGGCCAGCATATCGTCAAAGGCAAAGATGCTGGTAATCATTTTTTTCCCTTCTTCCTTGAGTTCACCACTCTCCTGTCCTGCTTCCAGCATGGATACCACATCGTCCTCGGAATACTCAACGCTGGTCACATCGGTTCTCTGTCTGCATATCTTAAGTAGGCCTGTCACCGTAACGGACAGAAACCATACGAAGGGTTTAAACAGAGCAGAAATAAAGAGTATTGGCTTGACGACAGCCAAGGCAATGCCGTCAGCATGAAGCATAGCCAAACGTTTAGGGAACAGCTCCCCAAGAACCAGGGTAAAGAACGAGAGTATCAAGGTCACCACAACCACCGATACTTCATCGCTGTATGGTATCTTTATGCTTTCCAGAAGTCCTCCCATATCGTCGGAAAGGCTTATTGCAGCCTCCGCGCTGGCAAGGAATCCTGCCAGAGTAATGATTACCTGTATAGCAGAAAGAAACTTGTTCGGTTCATCCATGAGCTTTGACAATGCTTCAGCCTTCTTGTTTCCCTCCTGTGCTAATGAACGCATTTTGTTTTTGTTTACGGAAATAATGGCCATTTCCGCTGCGGCAAAGTACGCATTCACCGCGATTAAAACTACTAATAAAATAATTTGTCCCCACAAGGGGCCACTGTCAGATGACATTTATTTCTCCTTTCTTAACATAAACTTTTCAGCCACTGGCTGGATCATCTTGATTCCCAATATTTGCTGCGGGTGTGGAGCCGAATCAATGGGTTCTCCATCTTCGTTTTGAAGTACGGTCAATTTTTGTTTAAAAAAATCCCGGCCTGGTCCGAACACCTCAATTTCGTCACCTATAACCATTTTATTTCTCTGTTCTACCGTGGCTATTCCTGTTTCACAGTCGTAGTGCTTAACCATTCCCAAGAAGGAATACTCTCTGATATAGGCGCTGGTCTGGTAGTTTTGGTCTTCGTTTGTAGGCTTATCAAAGTAAAAGCCTGTAGTAAATTCTCTGTGGCTGGCCTTCTTGAGTTCATCCATCCAGCCCGGGTCGTACCTGTAATTGTCCGGGTCTTGGTAATATGCGTCGATAGCCTTTCTGTAAGCACTGACTATAGTCGCTACGTAAAAGACGCTTTTCATGCGCCCCTCTATCTTAGCAGAGGATATTCCTGCCTTTACAAGACGGGGTATATGCTCCGGCATGCACAGGTCCTTGGAGTTCAGTATATAGGTACCTCTTTCGTCCTCCTCCACAGGATAGTATTCACCCGGTCTTTGCTCCTCTAATAGCTTATACTTCCACCTGCACGGGTGTGCACACTGGCCTCTGTTAGCATCTCGGTTAATCATGAAGTTACTGAGCAGACATCTGCCCGAATAGGATATACACATGGCTCCATGGACAAAGGCTTCCAGCTCCATAGCTTCGGGAATTGAGCTTCTGATTTCTTCTATCTCCTTGAAGGTCAACTCCCTTGCTACAACCAGACGCTTGATGCCAAGCTCATTCCAGAATCTGGCCGTAACGTAGTTTGTCATGTTTGCCTGAGTTGACAGATGAAGTTCGGCATCCGGCTCTACATCTCTTATTACAGAAATTACTCCTGGGTCCGATACTATATAGGCATCTATGGGAATACCTTTCAGAGCTTTTAAATAGCTTTCTAAAGGCTTTATATCCTCGTTGTGAGCAAATATGTTGAGGGCCAGATAGCATTTGGCATTTTTCTCGTGAGCATAGCTCACTCCCTCTCTTATTTCATCTATGGTTAGGTTGCCAGCTCCTGCCCTAAGGCTGAACATCTCTCCGCCAAAATAGACGGCATCTGCCCCGTAGTCTACAGCTATCTTTAATTTTTCCAGGTCACCTGCTGGTGCAAGCAGTTCTATTTTATTCTCCATTTATCCCATCCAAATCATCAGGCAAATCAATTATGCTAACAGATACGCCGTCGCCTACAGGCAGTACACATGTATCTGCGTAATCAAGACTGTTGATATACTTGATGAATTCTCTCATCTTTCTTATACTTGTTTTGTATTTTCTCTTAATATCGTATTCATCCGATGCGGTCATACCTCTCATCAGAATATTATCACATACTATCAGCGCCCCATTGGTACACAAAGGCAGGGATAAATCCCAAAATTCTCTGTAATGGCTTTTGCCTGCATCTATGAACACCAGGTCAAAGGAATTCTTCTCTCGCTCTGCCATTTTCCCAAGGACTTCCCTGGCGTCACCATGCCTCACCTCTATTTTATCCTGGAATCCCAGGGCTTTGATGTTGCTTAGCGCGATATCACAGCATTCAGGCTCTGACTCTATGGTCACCACCCTGCAGTCACAGGCTCCTGCAAAGCAGCAGGCGGAATATCCTATGGCAGTTCCTATTTCAAGTATATTGCATGGGGTTTTTATCTTCAGAAGACTTAAAAGCAGTCCCTCCGTATCCTTGAGGATAACGGGGACCTTCTTTTCTTCCGCAAAGGCTCTCAGTTCATTGAGTTGTGGATTGTCACAGCTATATAAGGATTTTATATAGGATGTGATTATATCGTTTGTTATATTGCTCATGTTCATGCTTCACAATTTCTCATATCAATACCACTTGTTCTCTTCCACTGCCTTTTCATGTTCCTCATTGGTCTTGGAATAAATGATAGTACCATCTTCACAGGCGAAGAAGAACAGATAATCGCTGTTCTCATAATTCAGCACACTATCGATGGCGTTATTGTTCACAGCACAGATAGGGCCTACAGGCAGTCCCGGATTTTTTCGCGTATTGTACTTTGAATCTATATTAAGCTGTGACTGTGTAAGCTCAAGAGATGTCACATTGTTGGCATAGCAGACTGTTACATCACTGCCCAAAAGCATTCCCTTATCAAGCCTGTTAAAGAACACTCCTGCAACCTTAGGCATTTCCTCGGAAACATTACCCGATTCCCTCTCCACTATTGATGCCATAGTCAGTATCTGATGAATGTCCATCTCGCTCTTTTTTATTTCCTTTTTCCTGGAGGTCAGCTCCTGATCCATCTTGTCTAGCATAACAGCAGTTACGCTTTCTATAGTAGGCTCATCACCGGTAATAAAATAGGTCTCCGGATAAAGATAGCCTTCAAGAGGATACATTATATCCTTGTCAAGGATAGCGTCAGTAACGAACCAATACTTCTCTATCAGTTCATTGAGGTATGCTTTATCAGACCATTTTGCCAGAATTTCATCACGCGAAAAAGGAAGTTCCTCCGCCATAGAGTCTGCAGCCTGAGGAATAGTTAGCCCCTCTCGTATGACAACCTTTTCCTTGGAAACATACTGGAAGTCCCCTTCGTTTATTGCCCTGAACATTTCAGGCAAAGTCATGGACTTGCTAAAAACGTAGCTGTTAGCCTGGAGGGAATTATATCTTCCTATGCGGGCATGTATTTTAGCACATGTCTTATTTTTTACAAGGCCTTCCTCATCCAGTATTTCTACGATAGCCGAAGCTCCACTTCCACTTGGGACATTTACGCCTATGGATTTTTTGCTGTCACCATCGACAGCGCCGATGCCGCTCAAATAGATAATTATCATGGCTGTGAGCAAAACTACGACAGCTGCAACGATTATCAATATCGGTTTTAATTTCCCGCCGATAAATGCTTTCATGTATTACCTCTTCCTTTTCAAAAATATAAAGGGACGAACCCACGCCCCTTTACAAGAATCTATTTAGCTCTTCCGAGATATTCTCCTGTTCTTGTGTCTATCTGGATAACTTCACCATCCTCGATGAAGATAGGAACCTGGATTACTGCTCCAGTTTCAACTGTAGCTGCCTTTGTAACGTTAGTCGCAGTATCGCCCTTAACACCCGGTTCAGTTTCGACGACCCTCAAATTTACAAAATTAGGCGCATCTACCTGGAAAGCATTGTCCTTATAGAACTTAATGGTTGCTTCGTCGTTTTCTCTCAGATACTTCATGGCATCCTCAACCTGGTCATAGGTAAGAGGTACCTGATCATAGGTTTCACTGTCCATGAAATAATAGAGCTCACCGTCATTGTATAAGTACTGCATAGTCTTGGTCTCTATGTGAGCTTTAGGGAACTTGGCGTCTGGGTTAAAGGATTCTTCCTTTATAGCTCCCGTTAAAACGTTCTTATGCTTAGTCCTTACGAAAGCGGCGCCCTTGCCGGGCTTAACGTGCTGGAAGTCCAGAACTACATGAGGCGTCCCGTCAATTTCAAATGTAATACCTTTTCTAAAATCACCTGCATAAATCATAAATGTATTGACCTCTTTTCTAATTATATAATTATTAAACTTTTTTGAGATTTCACAGTATTTATTATACCAAACTCTGTAATAATTGCCAAGTCCTCAATGCGAACTCCGAATTTATCAGGTATATATATGCCCGGTTCTATGGTAACCGGCATATATTCTTCCAGAACCTCACTACTCTTGCCGTTAAGTGTAGGCGGCTCGTGAACTTGAGTGCCAACGCCGTGGCCTGTTCCGTGAATATAGTATTCTCCGTATCCGTAGGCTGTTATTATCCCTCTTGAAACATCGTCCACAGACTTACAGCTTACTCCTGCCTTACAGGCGGCAAGCCCTGCAAGCTGTGCTTCTAAAACTATGTCATATACCTTCTGCTGCTCCTGAGAAACATGAGACATTGCAATAGTTCTAGTCATATCGCCGCAGTAGCCCTCTACAACAGCTCCGAAATCCATAGTGACAAAGTCTCCTTCCTCTATTACCTTTAAGGAAGGTTCTCCGTGAGGAAGAGCGGAGTTTGTTCCTGAAACGCATATTGTCGGAAAGGAAAGCCCTTCTGCGCCTAATGACATGAGGGTCATTTCTATTTCCTCAGCAACCTCCAGTTCGGTCATACCCACCTTAATGTATTCTACGATATGTGAAAAGCATATATCGCCCATGGCGGCAGCTTTCATTATCTTCAGTAGATTCTCAGGGGTTTTTACCATATTACTCATTTAGGCCCCCTAGCGGGTTGAAGCCAAAATCGGCAACCTCGCCTATAATCTTATATACGTCTGCCATCATCATGGAAAAACGCATTTGGCACTGAAGATACTGTGCTGCGGCAGGATCCTGCATCAATATTGCCGACAGCTCCTGTATCTGCTGGAATAATGCAGGGTCCATCTGCTGACCTGTCATCTGTGCAGTTTGCATCTCAAACTGCTTCTTCATAAAATCATGTACGGCATCGTTTAATTGAGGGTTTTCTTCAACGGTTTTTTTATTGCTGTCAAACTGTTTGAATTCCTCTGATTCCCTTATGGCCTGAGCCAAAGTATGAGCTTGGTCGTAAACGTTCATTTAGTACCTCCTAAACTTCCAGGAAAATCGGTAATATTACAGGACTTCTCTTGGTCTTGCTGTAAATATATTTTCGCAAGCCTTCCCTGATAGCTGTCTTCATACCGTTCCAGTCCTTCATTTTCTTTTCCATACACTCTTCAAGAATCTTCTCGGCCAGACGTCTGGCTTCATCGATAAGATCCTCGTTTTCTCTCACGTAAACGAACCCTCTGGAAATTATATCAGGACCCGAAGCTATCTTGTGAGCATTCCTGTCCACTGCTGCAACAAGTATGATAAGTCCCGATTCGGAGAGGAGTCTTCTGTCTCTAAGGACGATATTGCCCACGTCTCCTACGCCCAGTCCGTCTACCATTATTCCTTCTGCTTCCGTCACATTCTCTGTCTTCACTGCATTTTTCTGGGAAACGTTCAAGCAGTCTCCGTTTGTAAGTAGGAATATGTTCTTCTTAGACATGCCAAGGGTCTGTGCTAGCTCTGCATGAGTCTGCAAATGTCTGTATTCACCGTGAACCGGCATGAAAAACTTCGGTCTTATAAGTGAATGCATGAGCTTCAGTTCCTCCTGACACGCATGGCCAGAAACGTGTATATCCGCAATATCGGAATATATAACTTCCGCACCCTTTTTGATTAGCTGATTTACTACATTGGCTACCGTCAGCTCATTCCCCGGAACAGGCGAAGAAGAGAGTATTACCATGTCCCCATTCTTTATCTTAATGGATTTGTGGTCCGAAGATGCCATTCTCGCCAATGCGGACATAGGCTCGCCCTGGCTTCCCGTCGTAATGACAACCAGCTCCTTATCGGGTATGTTTCTGGTTTTATTCAGATCTACCAATATGTTGGCCGGAACCTTGATATATCCCAGCTCCTTAGCTAAATCCACCACGTTGACCATGCTTCTTCCCGATATAGCAACCTTCCTGTTGCAAAGCACGGCAATATCTATTATCTTCTGTATTCTGTGGACATTGGAAGAAAACGTAGCTATTATTATACGTTTTTCCGAGCTTCTGAAAATGTTTTCCAAAGTTCTGCCAACCACTCGTTCCGAAGATGTGTATCCCGGCCTCAGAACATTGGTACTGTCAGCCATCATGAGCATGACTCCTTCAGCGCCTATTTGAGCAAGTCTTGCGAAATCGATAGGGTCTCCATCTACTGGAGTATAATCTATCTTGAAGTCTCCTGTGTGAAAGATACGCCCAGCCGGAGTAGTGATGGAAAGACATACTGAATCCACAATGGAGTGAGTTATCCTCAGGGGCTCTATATTAAAGTGCTTTCCTATCTTGAACTTCTTACCTGCCGTCACCGTATGCATTACGGCCTTCAGCTTATGCTCCTTCATCTTGTTTTCAATAAGACCCAGTGGGAATCTTGTCCCGTATATAGGCACATTGAGCTCTTTGAGAAGATAAGGCACCGCACCAATGTGGTCTTCATGACCATGGGTTATGATTAGCCCCTTGACCTTCCTTTTGTTTTCGATGAGATAGGAAAAATCAGGAATGACCTTGTCTATTCCGAACATATCGTCATCAGGGAAAGACAGCCCGCAGTCTATGATGATTATTTCATCCTCATATTGTATTGCCGTCATGTTCTTTCCTATTTCCAACAGTCCTCCCAGTGGTATTATCTTCACCTTGGGAGAAACCGAATTTTTCACGGCCGAAGCAGCAGACTTTTTCGTAGCCCCTGCTTTGATTTCTTCCTTATTATTGTTGTTTGTCCTCCTGTTGTTACGGGTTTGCGTAGCCTTTTGAGGTTTAGCCGTCGTATTTCTTTGATTCTCTACCATAAATCTCCTTTTCTGCTTTATTTCACCACGATGTTTATCAGTTTACCTGGCACCGCGATGACCTTAATAATGTTTTTACCGTCTGTTAACTCTTTTACTTTATCGTCCTCCATAGCGACCTTCTCCATTTCTTCTCTGGAAAGGTTTCCTGCTATGTTTAACTTTTCTTTAATTTTACCGTTTATCTGCACTACGATTTCTACCGTATCCTTTACGAGGGCCTTCTTATCATAGTCCGGCCATTTCTGCTGATGTACGGAACCACCGTAACCCATGTGAGCCCACATTTCTTCGGTTACATGAGGTGCGAAAGGAGCAAGCATGATAATGAGGTTCTTAATTGCAGAGTCAAAAAGACCAGCCTCTATGGTTCCCTCCTTGTAACGGTACATTTCGTTGACCATCTCCATAATGGTGCTGATAGCGGTATTGAAGTTAAATCTTCCGCCTACATCCTCAGTCACCTTTTTGATGGCGTAGTTCATCCAATATGCCATGCTCTTGTCAGCATCGCTTTTGATTTCATAGTTTTCCGGAACATCATTGTATTTCTGCGAAAACTCATATACCATCCTGTAAACTCTGTTTATGAATCTATAGCTGCCCTCCACACCCTGGTCAGACCAGTCCAGCTCTCTTTCGGGAGGCGCTGCGAAAAGTATGAACATTCTCGCCGTATCTGCTCCGTACTTCTGGATTATCTCAACTGGGCTGACTACGTTGCCAAGAGATTTACTCATTTTGGCACCGTCCTTGATTACCATTCCCTGGGTTAACAGGTTCTGGAATGGCTCCATTGTAGTCGTATATCCCAGGTCATAGAGGGCCATCTGGAAGAATCGTGCATACATTAAGTGAAGAATAGCGTGCTCAACTCCACCGATATACTGGTCAACATTCATCCAATACTTTACCTTGTCTATATTGAAGGCTTCCTCTTCATTTTTCGCATCGCAGTATCTTAGGAAATACCAGGACGAATCCAGAAACGTATCCATAGTATCCAACTCTCTTTTGGCCGGGGCCCCGCAGACAGGACATACTGCATGTTCAAAGGTCTTGCTGGTTGCCAAAGGAGATTCTCCCTTTCCTGTGAATTCAACATCTGTAGGTAACATAACAGCAAGATTTTCTTCCTTCTCAGGTACCCATCCGCAGTTGTCACAGTGAATCATAGGTATAGGTGTACCCCAATAGCGCTGTCTTGATATTAGCCAGTCTCTCAGCTTGTAATTTATAGCTTTCTTGCCAATCTTCTTTTCTTCAAGATAATCTATTATCTTGGTGATGGCTTCCTTGTTGTTCATTCCCGTAAACATCTCGGAATTAATCATATTGCCTTCAGCATCAAAGGCTTCCTTAAGATTGTATACATCTATCTGGGGGTCTTCGCTGCTTACTACAGGAATAATCTCCAGACCGAACTTCTTGGCAAACTCAAAGTCACGCTGGTCGTGAGCAGGTACAGCCATGATGGCTCCCGTACCGTAATCCATCAGCACGTAGTCCGAAATGAAGATAGGAACCTTCTTGCCGTTCAAAGGATTAGTGCAGTATCTTCCCGTGAATTCCCCTGTTTTTTCGTTGGTTGTTGACGTCCTTTCTATATCGCTCATATGCTGAACCTTATTCATATAAGCCTTTACAGGAGCCTCGTATTGACTGCCTGCAATCAGCTCCTCCACGAAAGGATGCTCTGGTGCAAGAACCATATAGGTAACTCCGTACAGAGTATCAGGTCTTGTAGTAAATATATCCAGTCCCTTATCGTAGCCATCGATTTCAAAGGCAACTTCGGCGCCGATACTCTTTCCTATCCAGTTCTTCTGCATCAGCTTAACCTTATTGGGCCATCCCGGCAGTTCTTCCAGATTGTCAAGGAGTCTTTCGGCATAATCCGTAATCTTGAAGTACCACTGTGAAAGCTCTTTTTTGCCTACTAAGGTTCCGCAACGTTCGCATTTGCCGTCGACTACCTGTTCGTTAGCCAGTACTGTCTGACAGCTTGGGCACCAGTTTACCGGATTTTCCTTCTTATAGGCTAAACCCTTCTTATAAAATTGAATGAATATCCACTGCATCCACTTATAATAATCAGGCTGGCACGTGGCCACCTCTCTGTCCCAGTCGTAGGAGAGTCCCAGCTCCTTGAGCTGTTCCTCCATTTCCTTAATATTGTTCAATGTCCAAAGGCTTGGTTCTACATTGTTTTTAATGGCTGCATTTTCGGCCGGCAAACCAAATGAGTCAAAGCCCATTGGATGAAGAACGTTAAATCCGTTCATCCTCTTGAATCTGGCGATTACATCTCCTATGGAATAATTCCTTACATGCCCCATGTGAAGTTTACCCGAAGGATAAGGGAACATTTCCAGTACATAGTACTTCTCCTTGTTTGGGTCCTCGGCAACCTTGAAGGTATTTCCTTCTTCCCATTTTTTCTGCCACTTTTTCTCGATTTGACTAAAATTATACTTTTCTAACATGCTCATCCTCCGATTAATTTATCCTCATGGCTTCACAGTCGCCCCAAACCTTTTCGATGTTGTACCTTTCTCTCATCTCTCTTGTCATTACGTTTACCACTACATCGTCGTAATCCATCAGGATCCATCCCGATGTCTTCTTTCCTTCTACGCTCTTATGAAAAATCCCCTGTGGTTCAAGAAGTTCCTCTATAGCGTCTACCATAGCACTCATTTGTCTGTCACTGCCTACGGAAGTGAGTACAAAATAATCTGCAAAGGATGCTTTTGGCGATATATCTATCACGGTCACATCCTCGCCCTTTTTAAGTTCTATGTGCTCTGCAATTTTCATTGCTAATTGTTTGACTTCCATCATAAATTTATTTTCTCCTTTAAATCATCTCTTGCTTTTATCGTGTCAGGATCCAGGTAATCTCCCTTTCCCTGTATATATTCTATAGTTCTCTCTAAGGAACTGATACAAGCCCGGTCAATATCCGTGTAAGCAAGGGCTCTCGTTTCCTCCACCGTAGGATAGTTGCGCCCCGGCTCAATGGCATCAGCCAAGAATATTATCTTCTCCAGCTTCGACATTCCGGCTCTGCCCGTAGTATGATATGATACTGCGTTTAATATATCCTCATCACTTATTTCATAAGTTCGTTTCATCATCTCTGCAGCTAGCTTGCCGTGAGCCAGATTGGGGTTGTCCAAATATTTCTTCGGCAGGCCCCAATGATTAACGTACATATTCATAGCATTCAAGGACATATTTCTGAACATATCGTGAAACAGGGCCGCGATTTTAGCCTTGTCCCCATCTGCCCCGTAATGGGCTGCAAGTTTTACGGCCTCCCAAGCCACCGCATATGTGTGCTCCCGTCTGCTATCCTTCAGATTAACCTCTATATAATACTTAATCCTGTTGGTCAGTTCTGTAAAGTCCATGTGTTTTAATGTACCTTCCTACCTTTCCCGGTATGGGCATGGTACTCTTGTCTCCTTTTTTAAGACTTTTTCGTATTTCCGTGGAAGAAATATCAAGCTCTGTATTATGTATGGTCACAACCTGGGTATTGTAATCATCTGATACTCTTTTTATACAGGCATCCAGTTCCTCTTTTTTAAAACCGGGTCTTGTTCCTATTATAAAGGAATATCTAGTCAGCATTTCTTCGGCCTCTTTCCACGCTTCTATTTTAAGGAAAGTGTCCGTCCCCGTTATAAAGTAAAGCCTGGCACCTTCTCCGAACTTACGCTGCATATATCTTAGGGTAAGGTATGTGTACGATATACCCTCAGAGTCCAGCTCAAATGAAGAAGCTTGGAAATTCTCATGGTCTGCAAGGGCTAAGTTGAGCATTACAAGCCTGTCAGGACCTGAGGCCATCTTCTTGTCCAGCTTGAAGGGCTGCAGCTTGGCCGGAACGAACATGACCTTGGTCAGCTCCACTTGTTTCATGGCATCGGCGGCAAGACCCAAATGCCCGTAATGAATAGGGTCAAAGGACCCTCCAAATATTCCTATTTTCTTCATTTTTCCTCTTTGACCAATGAAATCCCCAGCTCGTCAAGCTGGTCATCGTATACGATTCCCGGTGCTTCGCTTACCATACATTGTGCCGCCTGGTTCTTAGGGAATGCAATAACCTCTCTGATGGATTTTTCTCCCGTAAGAAGCATTACAAGCCTGTCAAGACCGTAAGCCAGTCCGCCGTGGGGCGGTGCTCCGTATTTGAAAGCCTCAACAAGATATCCGAACTTCTCGTTTATCTCGTCCTCAGGAATGTTCAATGCCTGGAACATATCCTTTTGCAGCTCCTGGTCATGTATTCTTATGCTGCCTCCCCCAAGTTCTACACCGTTAAGAACGATGTCGTATGCATCAGCTTTGGCGGCAGTAGGGTCTGTCTTCAGCAGATGGGCGTCTTCCTCCTTAGGAGAGGTAAACGGGTGATGCATTGCATGGTATTCATCTGCCTCTTCGTCGTATTCAAAGAGAGGAAAATCAACGACCCAAAGGAGATTGTAATGGTTATCGTCAAGCAATCCCATCTGGTCTGCCATATGTCTTCTAAGGAATCCAAGACTGTCAAAGACAACCTTGTCCTTATCAGAAACTATGAGAATCAAGTCTCCGCTCACGGCTTCGAAATCATCTGCTATTTCCTTAAGCTCTTCAGGTGAAAAGAATTTATTGACTGATGAGGATACCTCATCTTCGGTTACCTTCATCCATACCATTCCTCTTGCACCAAAGCTCTTTATGGATTCCGTTAGCTTATCTATCTTCTTTCTAGTATATTCGGCCCCTGCTCCCGTTACACAGATTCCACGAACGCTTCCGCCGGCAGCTATGGCATCTGTAAACACCTTAAACCCGCAATCCTTGATTTTTTCCGTAATATCATGAAGCTCAAAGCCTACTCTCGTATCAGGCTTATCGCTTCCATACTTTGACATTGCCTCATCATAGGTGAGCCTCGGCAGCGGCGTATTAATATCCACTCCCTTTAATTCCTTGAAAACTCTCTTCAGGAAGCCTTCCTGCACCTCTATTACATCATCAACATCCACAAAGGACATTTCCAAGTCTATCTGTGTAAACTCAGGCTGCCTGTCAGCACGCAGGTCTTCGTCTCTAAAGCACTTTGCCACCTGCATATATCTGTCTGTGCCGCCTACCATGAGAAGCTGTTTAAAGGTCTGAGGAGACTGAGGAAGAGCATAAAAATGTCCCTGATTCACCCTGCTTGGCACCAGGTAATCTCTGGCACCCTCAGGTGTGGATTTAATGAGCATAGGTGTCTCAACCTCCGTAAAGCCGCACTCTGCGAAGTAATCCCTCGCCAGCTTCGTAACAGTATGTCTGAATTTCAGATTCTCCTGCATCTTTTTCTTTCTCAAATCAAGGTACCTGTACTTAAGTCTCAGATTATCGTCCACATTATCGTCATCCTTGATGTATATAGGCGGAGTCTCCGACTGTGAGTAGAGGACTAAATCGTCTGCGAAAACCTCTATGTCCCCCGTATCCATATTGGAGTTTTTGGCTTCTCTCTCCGCAACCTTGCCCTTTATTCCCACCACATATTCGCTTCTCAATGAATCAGCTTTTTCAAAGAGCTCCTCAGGTATTTTGTCATTAAATACCACCTGAGTTATCCCTGTCTTGTCTCTCACATCACAGAAAATAAGGCCTCCCAGGTTACGTCTTTTCTGCACCCAACCATTAAGCACTACACTTTCACCAATATTTTCTTTTCTCAGATCTCCGCACATATGCGTTCTCTTAAATAGGTTCATCTTGTTATCCTGCCTCGCTTTAATTATTTAGTCAATGCCTCTACTATGTTTTCCATAGGCACCGTTATCTGCTCCGATGTTTCCATGTCCTTTATGGTAAAGCTGTTGTTCTCAAGCTCGTCCTGTCCTATTACCACGGTTCTTCCAGCTTGTATTCTGTTAGCAAATTTGAACTGATTTTTAATATTTCTTCCCATTACATCCATCTGACATGAAACGCCTTTTTGTCTCAGTTCCTTCATGAGCTTAAGTCCGGCTGCCTTGGCTTCATCTCCCATAACGGCAATGAATACGTCGGCTCCTGCTGACTCGGGAATTTGGAATCCACAGGCCTCCATAGTAAGCAGCAATCTTTCCTTGCCCATACCCCAGCCAACTCCCGGAGTTGACGGTCCGCCGACTTCTTCAACAAGTCCATCGTATCTTCCACCTCCGCATACCGTGCCCTGAGCACCGATTTTCTCCGTGACAAACTCAAAGGCAGTCTTGGTATAGTAATCCAGACCTCTTACTATCTTAGAGTCTACCTTGTACTCTATATCGAAGGAATCAAGGTTCTTCTTCAAATCGTCAAAGGCCTGACTGCAGTCATCACAGAGATAATCCAGCATCATAGGCGCACCCTTCACAAGCTCCTGGTCTATAGGAGACTTACAATCAAGGATCCTCATAGGATTGGTATTGTATCGCTCCTTGCACGTATCGCAGAGCTGGTCGTACTTAGGCTCAAGAAAAGCTCTCAAAGCCTCTCTGTGCTTCTTCCTGCACTGAGGACATCCTACGCTGTTTATTCTCAGCTCGATATTTGTAATGCCCATTTCCTTTAAAAAGTCATATCCGATAGCTATAACCTCAGCGTCCGCCATCATGTCGGCAGAGCCGAAGGTCTCAACTCCGAACTGGTGGAACTGACGAAGTCTCCCGGACTGAGGCTTCTCGTATCTGAAGCACGGAATATTGTAATAGAACTTGTTAGGCTGTACTCCGGCAAACATCTTGTGCTCAACGTAAGCCCTTACTACAGGCGAGGTTCCTTCAGGCTTAAGTGTGATATTTCTCTTGCCGTAGTCCTGGAAGCTGTACATTTCCTTCTGAACTATATCGGTGGTATCGCCTACGCCTCTTTGGAACAGCTCTGTATGTTCAAACATGGGAGTTCTTATCTCCTCAAACCCGTATTTTCTGCAAATCTCCGCAAAAGCCTTCTCAATGTACTGCCATTTATAAGCATGCTCCGGCAGCATGTCCTTGGTTCCTTTTGGTGCATTGGTTAACATATTGTATCCTCCTGATTTTATTTTTCAAAGAAAAAGCCTTCTCGCTTTCTCTCTATCATTTCGTCTATCCTGTCTATGTATATCTGATAATTAGACACGTTGGCTATTCTCTCCAGCCTGTTCTCCCGCGGAAAAAATATTTTGCTGACCCCTCCTGCTCCAAGAGCTAGAATGGATTCGCCTTCCTCCATAATGCGCAGGTTGTAAAGGGATAGCTTGTTCTCTCTGCAAAATCCTATGTTTTCGGTATTCCCTGATGTATGCTTCTGCCTGTAAAGATAATACGGCAAATACCCGCCTTCAGCCATCATCCCATGGGCTACCGAAAGCATTTCCTCGCATAGTGACGCGTTCCTGTAATTGTAATTCTCGTCTAACTCCTTAAGCTTTGAAGCTCTCTTAACGGCTAGGGTATGCAGTGTGATATTGTCAGCTCCAAGCTCCATTATAGTCCTTAGGCTTTCCCAAAAATCTTCGGCAGTCTCTCCCGGTAGCCCTGATATCAAATCGGCGTTGATAACATCAAATCCCACCTTGTTTGCCGCCTCAAAGGCTTTGAAAACATCTTTCACACTATGTCTTCTCCCTATGACCTCCAGAGTCTCCTCCTTCATGGTCTGAGGATTGATGCTTATACGATTCACTCCGTATTCTTTTAGTACACTCAGCTTTTCTTCGTCTATAGTATCTGGCCTTCCCGCTTCCACCGTAAACTCCTTCAGCTCCCCTCCTGAATGGCAATCTGATATCTTACTAAGCAGACCTTCAAGCTGTTTCTTGTCAAGGGTGGTAGGCGTACCGCCTCCTATATAAATTGATTCAACAGAGTAAGGGCTGTCCTTAAGGGCCCGAAAAGTATACTCCATCTCTTTGTGCAGGGCATCCATATACCTTACGGTTTCACTGTAATGGGCCTGGTTCGATGTGAATGAGCAGTAAAGACACCTTGTAGGGCAAAAAGGTATTCCTATATAGAGAGACAGGCTGTTCTTTTTTGGCTTTCCTACCTTTTCCCTCTGATACTTGAGAATGTGGCAGACTATCCTGCTTTTCTCAGGATGGAGAAGGTATTCCCTTTCAAAAATCTCCTTAACCTTGTCCATGCTGCCATAGGCATCGTACATCTCTCCTGCCAGTTTCACCGGCCTTATGCCTGTGATTATTCCCCACTTAGGACGTTTGCTAGTGATGCGTGCAAGGTCTTCATATATCTGACGCTTCAACAGATTCTTATCTCCACAAAAAACATAGCTGTGAACGGAAGCATCGCTATATGAAGTCATCTCATACTGGGACTGCCGGAGAAATGTCTTGATAAGCTCCTCGTACTGACTGGTGCTTCCCGCTCCGGTTATATGACATCTATACAACAAAAGGATTGTTCTCCTTTTCATCTCCTATGGTCGTCTGCCCCATATGGCCGGGAAAAACGTTTGTCTCAGGCGGAAGCACATAC
Source organism: Clostridiales bacterium (assembly GCA_012513435.1). GTDB lineage: Bacteria > Bacillota > Clostridia > Peptostreptococcales > Anaerovoracaceae > Lentihominibacter. The sequence continues at coordinate 87,310 of JAAZCE010000040.1, read as the reverse complement.
AATTTCTTTCTGATAGCCTCTGCCAGGTCACCGAAGGAGCCTCCTGGGAAATCTGTTCTGCCTATGGAACGACAGAACAAGGTGTCGCCGCTAAAAAGTACATTTTCCTTTTCCAGATAAATGCACATGCCTCCCGGAGTATGTCCGGGTGTATGAAAAAATTTCAGTTGAAGCTCTCCTATCTGCAAGGTGTCTCCGTCCACCACCAGCATATCAGCCTTCACCTTGTAATTCATGCCAAATTCTGTGCTCATGTTCATTCTTGCATCTGACAGCATTGCCTTCTCGTCCTTGTAGGCTACTACCTTGGCATCTGGTATATCCGCCAAATGTTCGTTGACACCGCATATATGGTCTGAATGTCCGTGGGTCAGTATTATATACTCCACGTCAATTACATCATCCTTTATCTTATTTGCTAGGACCTTATTGTAGCCGCCTGGGTCTACGATAAATCCTTTGTTGGTTTTCTCATCTATCGCCAAATACGTGTTGACACCAAGCAGTCCGCTGGGTAAATTAGTTATCTGCATTATTTTCTCCTTTGATATTACGATTTCGCTCTGTATGCTTCCATTATACCGGGAATGGCTTTTAATGAACGACATATTTTTTCTATTTGGTCTTTGTTGCGTATTGACAGAGTCAAATCTATTCTTACGGTTTCATCCTTATTGGCCTTGGCGTTCAGCCCAGATATGTGCACGTCCAGGTCATCGCACACCTTGGATATACTGGAAAACATCCTTTTTTGGTCCTTGGCCACCAATATTATTTCTGAATTAAAGGACTTAGATTCATCCATAGTCTTATTGTTCCATGAAACCTCTATAAATCTTGCTCTGTCAGCTGGAGGCAGCGATTTAAGGTTGTCGCAGTCCTTGCGATGAACCGATATGCCCCTACCCTTTGTAATGAATCCGACTATATCATCTCCCGGAACAGGGTTGCAGCACCTTGCCATTCTAATCATCAGATTGTCAACGCCCTCTACCACGACTCCGTAATTGATTTCTTTTCTCTTTGGCTGCTGCTGTATACGTTTTTGGGTCTTCTCGCTTATCTCATTGAGGTCCTCAAGAAGGGTCTTTTGCTTTTCATCATCTTCTGCCTTCTGAGTTTCCGACTCGTAGCTCAGCAGAAGACCGGTAACCTTGTTCTGGATTGCTCCTCCTGCGCTTATCTGAGTGTAAAGCTCATCGCTGTTCTTGCAGCCCATATCCTTTGCAGCTCTGTTCACATAGGCGTTTTTGAGCAGCACCCTTGGGTCGTAACCTTTTTTGCGTATATAACGGTCAAGAAGGTCCTTGCCCTTATCGACTATGTCCGTCTTGTTCTCTCTTTTCAGCCACTGCCTTATTTTGTTTCTCGCCGAACTGCTTTTGGCTATTTTCAGCCAGTCGATACTCGGTCCGGCTGAATTAGGGGAGGTAACTATTTCTATAATGTTACCGTTTTCCAGCTTATGGTCTATCGTAACCATTTTACCGTTAACCTTTGCGCCGACACACTTGCACCCTACATCAGAGTGTATTTTAAAGGCGAAGTCCAAAGGTGTTGAACCTGCAGGCAGCTCTATAACATCCCCTTGAGGGGTGAACACGAACACCTGACTTGAAAACAGATCCATCTTAAGGGATTCCATAAATTCCTTAGGATCGTTTATATCCTTCTGCCACTCAAGAGCCTGTCTCAGCCAGGAAAGCTTTACTTCCTCTCTGTCGGAATCTATGCCTTCTTTGTATTTCCAATGGGCGGCAATACCATATTCGGCTATTCTGTGCATCTCGTAGGTTCTTATCTGTATCTCAAAAGGTTTGCCGCTTTCACCTATGACCGTAGTATGAAGTGACTGGTACATATTAGGCTTTGGCATCGCTATATAATCCTTGAAACGTCCAGGGATAGGCGTCCACATGGTATGAACCATTCCCAGTACGGCGTAGCAGTCTCTCACCGTCTCAACTATTATTCTCACAGCCATCAGGTCGAATATTTCGTCAATATTCTTTCGCTGATATTTCATCTTCTTGTAGATGCTGTAAAAATGCTTGGAACGTCCGTAAATATCGTAATTAATGCTTATTTCATCCAGTGCGCTCTGAATATCCTCCACTACTCCGTTTATAGCATCCTCACGCTCACCCTTTCGCTCGCTTACCTGTTCAGCCAAGTCGTAGTATGCTTCGGGATCCAGAAACTTAAGTGCAATATCCTCCAACTCCATCTTCATGGTGTATATCCCCAGACGAGCTGCCAAAGGTGCATAGATATCTAAAGTTTCCCTGCACTTTTCTATAATTTTGTCGTGAGTCATATAGTTGATGGTCCTGAGGTTGTGAAGCCTGTCCGATAATTTGATAATCAGAACTCTGATGTCCTTTGACATAGCCAGAAACATCTTCCTCAGATTTTCTACCTGACGTTCTTCTTTGCTCTCAAACTTCAAGGACCCCAGCTTGGTAACTCCGTCTACGAGCACCTCTACCTCTTCCCCAAAATCGTTTATAAGCTCTTCACTGGTATAAGGCGTGTCTTCCACGACATCATGAAGAAGCCCTGCTATGATGGTTTCCTCATCCATGCCCAGACCTGCCAGTATTTCTGACACAGCCATAGGATGAATCAGGTAAGGCTCTCCCGACTTTCTCAGCTGACCGTTATGCATTTCTTCTGCAATATCGTAGGCCTTGCCAATGAGCTCTATATCATAATTGGGATTGTATCCAAGTAATGTGTCTAAAAATTCACTCCTTTTTTTCATAATACACTAATGTCCTTTAATCCTTCTTGTCCTCTAATTCTTGTTGCCCTTTACATATCTCTTTGAACGCTTTTGATTGCTGTCAATCTTCTTTTCTACTACCTTCTTCGGTTCCTCGCCTGTTTCTTCCGGGGCAGTATCCTGTTTGGCAACCTCCTCCGGTTGAGCATCTTCGACGATTTTCTCAGTGGCTTCTTCTGGTTTATTCAGCTTCTTCTTGCTCTTTTGTGTAGCTTTCACCTGTTTTTCGTATTTTGAAAGGCTTCCCGGCTTATTGAACTCATAGTACAGCGGGCTACAAACGGCTATCGAAGAATAAGCTCCTGCAATAATACCTACCATAAGCGGTACTACGAATTCTCTTATTGCATCTCCTGCCATAAGCAGCAACGGAATCATTACTACAAGCGTAGTGAATGAGGTCATAAGTGATCTTCCCAAGGTCTGAGTTATACTCTTGTCTATAAGCTGTTCCGAGTTGCCGCTTCTCTTAAATCTTATATTTTCGCGTATTCTATCAAACACAACGATGGTATCATTTATTGAATATCCTACTACCGTTAATATACCGGCAATAAATGGATTGTTGACCGTTACGTTGAATATGGCATAAAATGCAATCACTATCAGCACATCATGGAGAACACCCAGAAGTGCAGCTCCGCCGAACTTCCATTGGGAAAATCTGAGCCTTATGTAAATAAACATAAAGGCTGCCGCCAGTATTATTGCCAAAATAGCGTTATTTCTAAGCTCCTTGCCTACGGAAGGTCCGAACAGCTCCTGAGCCACTACATCGTCCTCCGTAGTCCCGAACTCCTGATTTAAAGTCCCTATTACCTCAGTTCTTTCACTGCTGTCAAGAGACTTGATGCTTCTTATTACTATCTGGTCGTTGTTTTCGCCTGAATATATTATTTCTGGATCCAGTTTGTATTTCTTAATAGAATCGGCAACCTGAGATGTTTCCACCTTTTTGCCCATATCCATCTGTATCATGGTTCCGCCTGTGAAGTCTATACCATAGTTTAGGCCTCTTACAAGTCCGAACACCAGTCCCACCACTAGAATCACTATGGAAACAACGTAGAATATCTTTCTGTATTTTATAAAGTGCAGATCCTTCTTTATCTGGAACGTGGTAGTGTTGTCAGCCTTGATGCCGAACAGCCCTTTCTTTGCAAAGACCTTGCTTTCAGACATTATTCCTATATAAAGCTGGGTTATAACCACTGCCGTGAATATACTGATAACGATACCTATCATGAAGGTCCAGGCAAAGCCCTTTACCGAGCTGGTTCCTATCTCGTAGAGTATAACTGCGGCTATAAGGGTCGTTATCTGAGAATCTATTACCGTACCCATAGCCCGTTTAAAGCCTGCTTGACAGGCTACTCTGATGGTTTTACCTGAAGTCATTTCCTCCCTTATTCTTGAGAATATGATTACATTGGCATCCACAGCCATACCTACCGACAGTATGATACCTGCGATTCCAGGCAAGGTTAGGACACTTCCCATCAATGACATTATGTTCAATACTATTATTATATAAAACAGCAGAGCTAAATCAGCAGCCACACCCATGCCTCTGTAGGCAACAAGCATTATTATCATTATGAGAGCAAGACCGATGAGCCCTGCATATACGCTCATTTCAAGAGCGTTGTAACCTATCTTAGCAGATTGTACCGAGGAATTAACTTCTTCCAGTTCAAGAGGCAGGGCACCGCCGTTTATGAGGGCTGACAGGTTAGAGGCTTCATCCTTAGAAAAATTGCCTGTTATGCTACAACTTCCTCCACTTATAGGACCATTGTCAACTGAGGGATAAGAAATAATCTTGTCATCAAGGAGAATTATTATGGCATTGTTAGGTATGCCTTCTATTGCGGAGGTGACCTGCCCGCTGTAGGCTTTTACGGTCGCTTGGTAAAAGAGGTCTCCGCCTTCGCTGTCAAAATCAAGTGCTACAGCATATCCCGCTGAATCCTGGTCTGTTGTCACGGATGCATCCTTAACGTTGCTTCCATCCAAAACCATAGTTCCGTCAGCCAAAGCAAATTGGAGCTGAGCGGTCTTGCCTATCTGATTTATGGCTTCCTCTGCGTCCTCCGCTCCCGGAAGCTCTACTCTTATTCTCTTTTCACCTTCTATAGTCACTACAGGCTCAGCCAATCCCATCTGATTGACTCTCTCTTCTATTACAGCCTGTGTCTGCTCCATAGCCTCACGAAGTTCATCGCCCTTAAGGTCGGTCTTAGCTTCCATAACAACGTAAACGCCGCCTTTTATATCAAGCCCCAGTTTCATTCTGTCCTTCAAGGGATCTATAGGACCTGCTCCTACTATGGTTAAATACCACCCACCTACAATAATAACCACAAATAGTATTGCCAAAACTCGCTTCAAATTGTAATTCATATGAGCTATTATCCTCCAGTATCTTTAGTGTAATCATACATATAACATTTTACTACTTTTTGGACATCATAACAAGCGAAATCCATTGATTTTTCATTATTCTAAAGGAAAATCAGCCTTGCGGTGGCCAGTATAGAAAAGAAAAACACAAGACCTAATCCCAAGCCAAGTAATAATCCTCGCCTGGCGACTATTTTACTCTCCAAAACCACTATCAGCAGCGATGAATATCCTAATGCCCCATATATCCCGTACAAGGACCAGCTCTCCTTAAAGCCTGTGAAACATATTAAAGCAGCTATAATAAAGCTGGATATTATAAACAATCCGACCCCTATGCAATACACCTTTATACTTCTTCTTAAAATATCCATTTTTCACCTCCTAATACATTATATTTTTTTGCAAACAAAAAAGACTGCCTCAAACCATAGGATTTGAAACAGTCAGGTTTTACGACTCTATTTTTCTTCTTCAGTAGCCTCTGCTTCCTCTTCGTCAGCAACGTCAAGCTCTTCAGCAGGAGCTTCTTCCTCTACAGGAGCAGCCTTCTTCATTCTCTTAGGCTTTGCTTTCCTAACTTCAACTTCTTCTTCATCTTCTTCGATTTCTTCGGCTCTTGCTCTCGTAGCACGTCCCTTGCCTTCTTCAACTACCTTGGAAACAGCCCATCTCATAATCTCAAATTTCACCTTATCGGCTCCAACCTGAATTACAAGAGACTCATCCTTAGTTTTCACGATTTTACCACAAATGCCGCCAATTGTGATTATTTCATCTCCAACCTGAACACTGCTCCTCATAGCATTAACTTCTTTTTCTCTCTTCTTTTGAGGTCTTATAAGCAAGAAATACATTATTACCAATAAGAGTATCAGAGGGAGTATCGTTACCAATGTTCCGTTCATTAATTACCTCCTGTGGGCTTAAATACCCGCTTACCAAAATTTTTTACGAAATGGTGCCGGCGATGGGGGTCGAACCCATACGGTGTTGCCACCACGGGATTTTGAGTCCCGCACGTCTGCCAATTCCATCACGCCGGCGTAACGGCATAATTATACCATTATACAGTTACTATTTCAAGTTCTTCTTCTTTAATTTTTTCCATGTGTTTTTTAGCAAATATTTTATACATTATCGGTATTATTATGAGGGTCATAAGAGTGGCATATATAAGTCCTCCTATACATACAAGAGCCACTGGCTGCATCATTTCAGCTCCTGTGCCTATTCCGATTGCCAGAGGCAAAAGCCCTAAAACAGTAGTTACTGCAGTCATGATAACAGGTCTCATTCTCACTGCTCCTGCGCTTATTATAGCTTCATCCATTCCCATTCCCTCAAGCCTGAATCTGTTGATACAGTCAACGAGAACAATGGCGTTGTTAACGACAATACCCATGAGCATAACAAAGCCCATCATGGAAACCACGCTAACATCCTTGCCAAATATAAGCAGCGCCAGCATTCCTCCCGTAAAGGCAAGGGGTATTGTGAATATAACGATAAAAGGCGACCTCAGTGACTGGAACTGGGCTACCATAACAAGGTACACCAGTATGAAGCCCACCAGAAGCATAAGCATCATCTGACTCATGGCATTCATGATTTCTTCATTCTCGCCCCCGTAATCTATAGTCACGCCCTTAGGTACTATATTCTTGCTGGAAATAGTATCCTGCACCTTATCAGTAACCAAGGTCACGTTGTAATCGTCCTTTACAGCCGCCGTAACCAGAAGACTTCGCTTCTGATTATCGTGGTTGATACTGTCAAGAGATGCGTCTATCTTTATTTCCGCTATGGAGGTCAGGGAAACCTGAGATTTCGTTCCATCCTGCTCTTCCACCGTCAGCTTCATATTCCTCAGGTCCGACTCCGTGAAACCTGATGCCGCCGAACTTTCAATTACAACGTCAATATCGCTTCCCGACTGCACCAGCGTAGTCGCCGTCTTTTCCTTTGTCAGCTTGGAGGCTATTTCCTGATATACCTGAGCTACCGTAAGGCCCTCCTTCATAGCTTCGTTTTTGTTTACCACGACCTTAAGCTCCTTGGTGCTCTCCTCGTTTATATCAGAAACCTCTTCAAGCTCCTTCATGGAATTCAGCTGCCTCTCTACTGCGGCGCCTGTCGTTCTCAGCTTATCAAGGTCTTCACCATAAAGGTTTATGGCAACGCCGCTTCCCCCTAGCATAGATGTCATATCCATATCCGCTGAGGTAACTATTTTACAATCGTATTTCTTGGCCAGCTTTTCCAGCTTGTTGGCTATTATCTTTCCGTTTTCAGCCTTATCTTCCTCCAAGACGATATAAAGCATGGTAGATGTAACGTCCTGCTGTGCTGCAGACATACCCATCATTCCTAGAGTATCGCTGGCCAGCATTGCTCCTACCGTTTCAACACCGTCTACCTTCTTGACCTCCTTGGCTATTTCATCTGTAGCTTTGGAGGTTTCTTCCAAGGTGCTTTCGTCCGGCATCTGGATAGTAGCGGAGACCTGAGGCGTAGACATGGAAGGCATAAATGAGAAGCCTCTCATAAGCGCCAAACCGCTCGATGCAAAGAGCAGGAACACGGCTAAAACTATGACCAAGGTCTTGTGCTTCAGCCCCCAGCCCACTATTTCCTTGTACTTGGTGATAGGCTTGCTGCCTTGACTTAGGACAGATGTCTTGGTGTCCTTTACAAGAAGGCCCTTAGCCATAGCAGGAACAAGAGTCAGTGCAATTACAAGGCTGGCAAGCAGCGAATAGGTAACCGTCAAAGCCAGGTCCACGAATATATCCTTTGTCATACCGTCTACAAACACGATAGGAACGAAAACGCATATGGTGGTCAGGGTAGATGCGGTAATAGCTCCCGTCACCTGAACTGCACCGGAAACAGCCGCCTGAGTTCTGCTGTAGCCCATTGACCTTAGCCTGTATATATTTTCTATCACTACGATAGAATTGTCCACCAGCATACCGACTCCCACGGCAAGTCCTGCCAAGGAAACCATGTTGAGTGACACACCTGAGAAATACATCAATACAACTGCAAAGACAAGGCTTATAGGGATGCTTAGAGCTGTAATCAAAGTCGGTCTTAAATCCCTCAGGAAGAAAAGCAATATCAATATTGCCAGTATAGCTCCGAGAAACAGGTTTTGCAGCACAGAGTTTATAACTATGTGAATGTATTCACCCTGGTCAGAAAGCGTGGTGAATTTAAGCTCCTTGTATTTTCTCTCCAGCTCTGCGAATTTGTCTTGAATGTTGTCTGCAACTATAGCTGTAGCATAGCTGGACTGCTTTGTAAAGCTCAGAAGTACTCCGTTTTCTCCGTTGATTTTCGCATAGGTGTCAGATGTTTCGTCGGTGTATGAAACAGTCCCGATATCAGATAGACGTATTGGGTCTACGTCCTCTATACCCATATCGAATAATACCAGATTGTTTAACTCATCCTTGTTTTTTATCTTGTCTCCCACGCTAACAAGTATTTCTGCTTCTCCGTCGGTCACATAGCCGGCTGGCATGGAAAAGTTCTGGGCATTTAATATTGCCGAAACGTTATCCATAGTCAAAACGCCGGTCATATCCGCACTTTCAAGGGCGGCTTTTTCGGAGCTCTGCACATCGGCAAGAGCCGATTGAAGCTGATTGACAGTAGCTGCTATTGTGCTTTCGGCTGCAGCAAGGTCAGCATACTGGCTGCCCAGTGAAAATGACAGACTTGCCATCTGAGAATCGATGCTCCTGATTGACTGGTCTATTGCCGCTATCTTATCATCTACGGTTTTTAGTTGCCCCACCATTTGCTCAAGTTCAACGACATCTGCTATGCCCCTGTTGTTCATTTTTTTCAAATAAAAGGCCTGGAGATTGTTATCTCCCGATGAAACTGCTGCATTATAGTCCAGCAGCAGGTTAGAAAGAACCGTTCCGTTGTTTTTTAGGTCCACAAGGTCTTTTCTTGTCTTTTCAAGCTGTGCTTTGGCTGTTTCAAGCTGGGCGGCAGCCTGGCTCTGACCTGCGGAAATAGCCTTTTTCCCTGACTCTATCTGTTTTTTGCCGTCGTTTGCGGCGCTTATGCCGCCATTTATCTGCCCTTCACCTGAACCAAACTGCTTGGCTATGGCGTCGGATACTTTTTTGTTTATCTCGTCTATTTTACTCTGGGAAAGTACTATCTGAACGCTGTCGTCCACCATGCCCATAGCTGAGACCGAGGCTACGCCTTCCGTCCCCTCCAGCGGGCTCTGAAGATTTTTCTTGGTGAATTGGGATACCTGTCCTGAGGATTTGTCTTCCATCCCCACTGCCGCAGTAACTATGGGAAGCATATTAAGATTAATTTTCATTACTACAGGAGTTCCTGACATTTCGGGAAGATTCCCCTCTATCTGGTCTATCTTGTCTCTTATGTCCACCGATATGGAATCCATATTTACATCATCGGAGAATTCAAGAGATACTACCGAATAGTTGGCAGCGGAAACAGAGGTTACGTTTTTAATATTGGCAAGTGTAGCAAACTGCTGTTCAAGAGGCTCTGTGATTTCGATCTCCGCCTCCTCAGGACTTGCTCCCGGATAGGTTGTCATGACTACGACGTAAGGTGTGTTTATGTTTGGAAATAAATCAGGTGTCATCTTGATATATGCGATAACACCGAATACTAATATTGCGATTACAGCCACCAGCACCGTAAAGGGTCTTTTTATGCTGAACTTTGAAAGCATACTTCCTCCTGAATTGTTGATTTATTTATCTTCCCTTGTATTTTTTGAAATCCCATTTACTGCCATAAAACACGTTGAAGTCCACGTATTTTTCCCCGTTGGCAACGTACTTTGATATGCCTTCAAAGGTATATTGACAGAAAGTCCACCTTTTCCCGTCGGGGAGCTTCTTCGGAATATCCGGGTTGCTCAGCCATATTGAATAATCCTTATATTCCTTTGATATGTATAATTCATATACGTATGTATTCGTATATATGATAGGCTTTTTGTGGTATTTTTTTTCAAGTCCTTGCAAAACTTCATCCAATATCTTCTGAACTTTTTGGGCTTTCGGCGGAGTATCCAGATAATCTCCATACAGTTCCACGTCCACTACAGGGGGCAGCATGCCCCACTTACGGTTTACGGTTTTAGTAAAGTTGCTCACCTGAGAGCTGCCCTTGGAATCAAAGCTGAGGAAGTGATAAGCACCCACCTTCATTCTAGTCTTATGAGCTTCTTCCCAGTTATATTCAAATCTTCCGTCTATATGCTTGCTGCCCTCGGTTGCCTTGATGAAAGCAAATTCCACTCCTTCGCTTTCCAAGCCGACCCAGTCTATATCCTTCTGATATGAAGAAACATCCACTCCCATTACCGGATACGGGTCATTAGGATCGATCTTTGAATCTGTTTTATAAACATACAGATCATGCAAAAGAAAAAGAGTCAGAAAAGCAAGGGATAATACAAGCACCTTAAAAGCTATCCGTCTTCTCTCCTGTGCTACCTTGCGATTTCTACTCTTATTTATTGTATGATTATTTCTGCTATTTTTCATAGGGTGATTATAACACAAAAAACCCTTATAGTATAGGATTCTACAATTTTTTTGTTATAACTAGCCTAACTCTGGAACGGCACTCCAGCTACAATTATTATGACTGCAACTAACCCAATATATCCCCCACACCGTTCAGTATAAGCCGCGGACCGTAAGGAAATCTCTTGATATCCTCCATGTCCGTTACCCCTGAAAGCACCAGCACGGTGTCAAGGCCTGTCTCGATCCCCGAAACTATATCCGTATCCATTCTGTCACCTATCATTACTGCTTCTTCGGAGTGAACACCTAGAATACGCAAGCCTGTACGCATTATCAAGGGGTTAGGTTTCCCCACAAAGTATGCCGACTGTCCCGTTGCCATTTCAATAGGTGAAATCATTGCCCGGCAGGCCGGTATGAGTCCGTCCTCCGCAGGCCCTGTAATATCGCTGTTTGTACCTATGAGCTTTGCTCCTTTAAGGACCAGCCGTACAGCCTTCAGTATGTTCTCGTAATTACAGCTATTTCCCTCGCCGACGATGACGTAATCAGGGTCAACATCGTTCATGGAGATTCCAGCATCGTGCAGAGCCATGATAAGCCCTGTTCCACCGATAACGTAGGCGCTTCCTCTCGGACACTGACCGCTGATAAACTTTGCGGTTGCCAGTGCGCTGGTATAAAAATGGCTTTCATCCACTTCAAGGCCCATTCTCAGCAGCTTCTGCTGAAGCTCTCTTGGAGTGCGCTCCGATGAATTGGTCAGGAAAAGAAAGTTCTTGTTCTCCCCATACAGCCAATCCACAAAGTCCTCGACGCCGGGAAGCAATCTGTTCCCGTGGTAGATAACGCCGTCCATGTCGCATATAAATCCTTTTTTCTCTCTTAATTCTTTCATGGTTTAAGTATACAGTCACTGTGTTAAATAGGCAATCATACTTTTGTTAATTTTATGTAAAAAAAACGAACCTATCTCCTTTAAGACAAGGTCCGAATCGCTTCAATATGGTGCGGCCTACCGGACTTGAACCGGTACGGTCTCCCACACGCCCCTCAAACGTGCGCGTCTGCCTATTCCGCCAAGGCCGCATATTATGTTTTTTATAGATGCACACGTTTGAACATTGTGCGCGTCTGCCTTTTTTCTCAACGAGCTTGCGAGTTGCTAAGAAAAACGGACAGCGTAATGAGTCGCTTGCCGACGAACGTAGGAGTACATCTTCGATGTACGTTGCCTATTCCGCCAAGGCCGCATATTTAAATTAGAAAACACGTACCACTTTATTGTACGGATTTACACTATCTTTGTCAATAAAAAAATTTCTCTTTTGTTGTATATTTTTTAGTTAAGAACTAAATTCCACAACAATTACGATAATTGACCATTAAAATCAAGGCCACAACGGGGCTATGTTGTAAAAATTAAGCCACATTGCGAAGCTCTGCAACGTTTTACAAAAACATCAGTCTATAGCCGACCTAGCTCCATAAAGAAGCACGCCTGCTGCAATAAGTGCGATTACGCCGAAGCCTATGGCCCTGGAATCATCTCCGGTTTGAGCACTCTCATCTAGTGGAGTTTCAATTACTACAAATTCCGCCGTTACTGTTATATCTTCCTCACCCATAATAAATGTATTACCAGTTATAGGCTCGCCATTGACAAATATGCTCTTCAATTTGTATCCAGTTGCCGGAGTTGCAGTTAAAGTTACCTACTGGCCTTTACGCGCATATTCTGCCGATGCGTTGATGGTTCCGCCTGGCTGTGGCTGATTTACAGTTATCTTGAACGTATTATTAATATCAAATAAATGGAGAGTTGATTCCTTCTGTATATTGTAATCGGCCAATGTGCGTCCATCCTCCAGCTGCTGTCCTGCAAAGGTCAATATTTGATGCTCTGGCGAAATTCCTTCCTGATCTTGTATTTTTGCTTTGACATTATCAATGGTATCGCTTGGCTCAACTTCCAAGGTTAAATCCTGTCCCGCCAGTGTCTTGACAAAAATCTGCATACCAAAGCATATTTCCGTGGAAAACACCAAAACCGTTATTGCCGCCATTAAAATCAATATCCGTCTTTTAGACTTCATTGGCCCCCTCCTTTTTTAATACAGCTTTTATAATTATAATGTATTCTCTAAACTGTAGTCAAGCTTCCGGTAAAGTTCTTCCTCATTTCCTGAGTTATCAATAACTATATCTGCTTGCTTCATCTTATCTTCATCGCTCATTTGGCTGTTTATCCTATTGCGTACTTCCCTGGTCGTAACTCCATCCCTCTTGCATACCCTATCAATTTTCACAGCTTCATCAGCAACCAAAAGAAGAATTACGTCGCATCTGCTATCAAGGCCGGCCTCAAAGAGTAGCGGTGCATCTATAAGTATTCCTGACATTCCAGTATTCTGAAATTCCTTTATCTGCCTGTCTATTTCCTCTATTATAGCACTGAACATTATTTCATCAAGCTTTTGTCTTTTTAATTTATCGCAAAAAACCATAGAAGCCAGTGCTTTTCTGTCTAAAGATCCATCGGCAAACAGCACCTCTCTTCCCGGCTTTCCCATTTCTCCGTCAGGTCCGAAGACACGGTTGAGAACAGGCAACATAGGGCTTCCTTCAGCCGTAAGCTGTCTGCTTATCTTATCCGCATCTATATGCGCAAGGCCTTTGCTTTTTAAATAGGCGGCAGCAGTTGATTTCCCCGTGCCTATGCCTCCTGTCAGCCCTATGACCATGATTTCCCTATTTAAGCTCATACCAGTTCTTTCCTTCATTTAAATCAGCCTTTAATTTCACCGCAAGCTCGTATGCCGACTCCATGTTATCTACAAGAAGTCTTTCCACTTCATCCTTCTCATCCTGGTAGGTATTGATAATAAGTTCATCGTGTACCTGTAGTATGAGCATTGATTTTAATCCGGCCTCCTTCAATGCATAGTAGATCTTCACCATAGCAATTTTTATTATGTCTGCGGCACTTCCCTGAATCGGGGTATTCATGGCAAGGCGTTCGCCTACCTGCCTCACCATATATGCAGAGGCATTGATTTCCTTAATATATCGCTTCCTACCCAGCATGGTATTCACGAAACCCTTGGTTTTGCAAAATTCTTTTTGTGCATCCATAAATTCCCTAACGGCCATGTGCTTTTCAAAATATGTCTTAATATATTCGTCGGCTTCCTTTCTGGTTATGCCCAGCTCCGACGACAATCCGAAGGAACTCATTCCATAAATAACACCAAAATTAACAGCCTTGGCCCTGCTTCTTTGTTCTATGGTTATCTCGTCCTCAGGAACTCCCAGAACATTGGATGCAGTAGCTCTGTGTATATCCTCGCCGTCGTTAAAGGCCTTAATAAGAACTTCGTCTCCCGACATATGCGCAAGTACCCTCAGCTCTATCTGAGAATAGTCGGCACCTGTCAATATGCAGCTGTCATCGTTAGGTATAAAGGATTTTCGCAGCTTCCTTCCCAGCTCCTGTCTTATAGGAATGTTCTGCAGATTAGGCTCCGTACAGCTTATCCTTCCCGTAGTGGTAACGGTCTGATTGAAATGAGCATGAATCTTCCCGTCTTCTGAAGAAATCAGAGGAAGCATTCCGTCAATATATGTTCCCTTTAGCTTCGACAAGGTTCTGTACTCTAAAATAAGTGGAACTATACTGTGTTCGTCCCTGATTCCTTCAAGGACCTCGGCATTGGTAGAGTATCCTCTCTTGGTTTTCTTCGCCGAAGGAAGTCCCAGCTTCTCAAAAAGTATTTCCCCCAGCTGAAGCGGGGAGTTTATGTTAAAACTTTCCTCGGCTAAATCATATATCCTCTTGGAAATACTGTCTATCTCCGAAGAAAGCCTTTCCCCGAAGCTTACAAATTCTTCCTTATCTACTTTAAAGCCCTCTCTTTCCATAGACGCCATGACTAAAACAAGGGGCATTTCTATTTCATAAAAGACCTTCTCCAGGTTTTCTTCCGCCAGCCTAACCTTCTGCTGATGTGCCAGATTAAGAATGGCACTGCAATACCTAAACCCATACTCCATATATTCTGCAGTGTTGTCAGCAAAGAGCTCCAACTGGTCGTGGGCCTCGCCAAAGTCCTTTTCATCCTCAACGGTGATATGCAGATATTCGTTAGAAAGTGCGGCAAGGCTATAATTGCTTCTACCCGAATCCAATACGTATTGAGCGATAGCCGTATCGAAGGAGGATTCTATCTTATTCATGCCGCTGCAAAGCATCATGTAGTAGTCTCTTTTTAACTCGTGACCCAGGAAGGATACGTCCTTCGTATCGAGCCACTTGAACACGTCCGGGATATTGGTGCAGTAGTAATAGCTGCTCTCGTTCATCATAGCCACACCCTCAATCAAGGGTCTTCCCAGGTGATTGTAATCTCCGAAGATCTTAATGATGATCTCTCCCGATAAGGATAGCTTATCCAGTTCTTCCTTGCTCTGAATGCGAATCTTCTTAAAACCTGAGGTGTCTATCATATCTGTGGCTTCATCAGTAAAAGCTTCGGCCGCAGCCACAGAAACACCTGCACCTCTGCTGACCTTAAGCTTTTTCAGGAATTTATTGAATTCCAGCTTGGTGTAAATGGAAATAAGTTCGTCGTAATCTGGCTCCTCTATAAGAAACTCTTCAAAATTTATTTCGATTGGCACTTGGGTGAATATAGTAGCCAAGCGCTTACTCATAACCGCAAGCTGTGCGTTGTTTTCTACCTTTTCCTTCACACCCTTAGGTGTAAGCTCGTCTACTTTGGCAATTATGTTTTCAACGCTGCCGTATTGCAGGAGAAGCTTGGTAGCAGTCTTCTCTCCCACTCCCGGAATTCCCGGGATGTTGTCCGACTGATCACCCATGAGCCCCTTGAGGTCAATGAACTGATCCGGTGTAAGGCCGTATCGGTCAATCATGGCCTCCTTATCGTATATATCAAAGTCGGACACGCCTTTTTTCGTTATTATTACTTTGGTAATATCTGTAGCAAGCTGAAGCTCATCCTTGTCTCCCGTTATGATATAAGGCTCAAGTCTCTCTTCCTCTGCACTCTTGGCTATTGTGCCAATAATATCATCCGCCTCATACCCTTCAAGCTCTATTTCCTTGATTTTCATGGCTCTGAGTACATCCTTCAAAAGCGGTATCTGCATGGCCAGTTCAGGAGGCATTTTTTTACGTCCTGCCTTGTATGCATCGTACTCTTTGTGTCTGAATGTAGGCGCTTTCATATCAAAGGCGATAGCCATGTATTCTGGCTCGTAATCCCTTTTTATTTTTTCCATCATATTCAAAAACCCGAATATTCCCTGTGTAAATATCCCGCTCTTTGTTATCATAGGATTACGCATAGCATAATAGGCCCTGTTGATTAAACTGTTTCCGTCGATTATGGCTATCCTCTTCATATCACACCTCTTGATCCCGTATTCTAATAATATAATTGGCTTGCTGCTTTGAATCCATACGCGCCTTTGGCTTTCTTTACTCCGTCACCTATGGCCTTTGCCATAACGTATGCTCCCAGGTCTCCCAGAGCATCTTGATTGACGGCAACATCTCCGTTGGTGAGGAGGAATATAGTATCTCCGTCTGCAGATGTATGCACCGGTTTAATAGCATAGGCATAGCCATCATGAGCCATGGCAGCCAACTTGTTGCATTGGTCCTTTGTAAGGGCAGCATTGGTTATGATGCATCCTATGGTAGTGTTGCCTGTGAAAACGTTCTTCTTCGTTTCCACGGAACCCCACATAACTCGACGAGTACAGTCAAGGCTTTTACCGTCTTTTGTCAACAATCCGGCCAGTTTTTCTCCCGTATCCACATCGTACACATCTCCCAGACAATTAACGGCAACTACGGCCCCTACCTTCAGTTCCCCTATTTGAATTGCGTATGAGCCGAGTCCGCCCTTCATAAGCCTCTCTACGCCCATGAATTTGCCTACCGTGGCTCCCGTTCCCGCTCCGTGATTACCCATCTGCGGTGAGTTTTTCTCTGCGTTGACACATGCCTCATATCCCATAGCCTCATTGGGCCTGCATTTAAAATCTCCTGCTATCAAGTCGAACAGACAAGCTCCCGGCACTATGGGAACACGTCCCATGCCTACATCAAAGCCAATATCATTTTTCTCAAGATACTTCATTATCCCGCCTGCAGCCTCAAGGCCGTAGGCACTGCCTCCCGAAAGAAGAACTCCGTGAACCTGCTGACACATATTGACAGGATTCAGCAAGTCCGTTTCTCTCGTCGCAGGTCCTCCGCCTCTTACAGCCACACCTGCCGCCGCCCCCGTTTTACAGAGAATGGCGGTACAACCTGTACCGCCTTCTTCATTCTGTGCATTGCCGATATTAAAGCCTTCTATCTGATTAATATTGATTTCCTTCAAAAAATCATACATCATGCTATTACCTGAAGTGCAACTATTAAAGCAATGATGACGCCTACTATGGCTTCGCCGCCCAGCAAGCCTGACGCAATAATAGTCCCTTTCCCTTTCTTTTCAAACTGAGGAATGAATTTATCAACTATGAATCTAAGGGCTCCTCCCAGAAATGCCGTAGCCGACATGTAAAACGGAAGATATACACCAAGGCCAAGTGTCATAACGGGGAACTTCAGTATATACAGGATAATTGCGGACACTAGGCCAATAAGGAAGGCGGGTATGTTGGATATACCGCCTACCATGGCAGCTACTGCCCCTGCCTGTGCAGCAGGAAACATCTCGCTTCCGAAGCATCCTGCACCGTAGGCCTCAACTATTATCATCAGCACTCCTACGGATACCACGGCACCAATGATGCCTCCGATAGACTCTGCAATCCACTGAGCCTTCGGGTCTGTCCCCAGTATCTTTCCTTCTTTGAAATCGTTCATTACATCGCCTACAAGACCGCAGGCAACAGCAACTATTGCCGCCACGAAAAACGCCTCGGTGTGGCCTATACTCGATACTGCCTTCACAGCCAGCAAAACTATTATGCCAAATATTTCCATGGGATTTATTCCCGACTGTCCCACACACTGTGCGGACATGGCAGTAGCTACCCATACGCCTACTATTGTAACTATGGAAGCAACTATACCCATATCGAGAAATAAGGTAAACAAAAATGCTAAAAAAACCATTGCTATAGGCGCCCATCTCATGGGAACTATTGCATCGCCCACAGCATTTTTCTTGAACATCCCGCCGAATATTTCCTTGGCCTTGGGAAGTATTCCCTTGACGATTATGCCGATTCCGGTACCGACCATGAGGCCTATTCCAAGAGACTGCTTAACGGTCATTGCAGTCGCAACGTCCCAAAAGCCTGCCTTGTTGCAGATTATAAGAATTCCGCCATCTCCTATTATGGCTCCTATGAACCATACTGTTATCGCCACAGGCCCTATAATGTAACCTACTCCCACCAGCATAGGCGATAAATACATACCTGCCGATGAACCGTAAATCGCAAGCCTTTTGCTTACAATTACAGCCGGTATCTTTGCCATCCAATCCCTTATAAATGTATAGACTGCCGCAATGCCCATAGTAAGGAAAAGAGTCAGGGCTTTCTTTCCGCCTAAGTCTCCTGCCTTAAGGGTCTCCGCCGCTGCTTGTCCCATAGGATAAGACAACCCCTTGGTATCTACGAAGTATTTCCTGATGAGGGATGTGAAAATCAAGCCGAGTATGACTCCCCCAATTGTCAGCAGCATGAGCTTTCCCCAGTTCATATCCACCTCAGGGTTCAGCATCCAGATACCTGGCAGGGTGAAAGCCAGTCCTCCTGCTACCATAGCCCCTGCCGACATTGCAGTATGCGTTACGTTTATTTCCCTCAGATTGGTCTTACCTATTGCTTTGAGTGAAAACATAGATACCAATGCCACAAACATTATCGGCCACGGTAATGAGCTTAGTTTCAGTGCGATAAACATGGAGCTTGTGGTTATTATCACAGCACCGACAGCACCAATCACCATACTTCTTACAGTAAGCTGATTCTTCATTTTGTTCTCCTTTTGTCTATTAAATTTTTTTATCTATTACAGCTTCTTGTTGACCAGCCAGTAAGCCATACCCACAAAGAGTGAACCGCCTACTATATTGCCAAGTGTTACAGGCAGCAGATTCTTAACAAGAAAACCATAAACGTTGAGCCCTGAAATATCAACACCTGCAGCAGCAACAAAGGCTTCGTTTCCCGATGCTGCGATGCCTGCCGGTATAAAATACATATTGGCCACACTATGCTCAAATCCAGATAATACGAATGCGCCTACACAGAATAAAATAGCAAATATCTTTCCTATAAATTCTTTAGAGCCTGCGGCCATCCACACTGCCAGACATACAAGCCAGTTGCAGAGAATTCCCAGGATAAAGGCCTTTCCAAAGGAAAGTCCTGCCTTCGATGCTGCCGTTTTCACGGTTATGGCACCAAGCAAGCCTCCACCGCTTTCCCACAGTCCAGAAAGGGACATCATGAAGACTATTAGTAACGCGCCTATTAAGTTTCCTATGTAAACGATAGCCCAATTCCGCAGCATGGCCGAGGTGCTTATCCTCTTGTCGGCGATACCACAAACCATCAGACAATTGCCGGTGAACAACTCTGCGCCGCACAGCAGCACCAGCATAAGACCCACAGGGAATACTATGGCAGCAGCCAACTTGCCCAGCCCAAAGGTTCCGGGGTTGGCAATCAGATTGAATGAAGCCATTGAGGACGCCTCAGCTCCGAAAGCTATGTATGCCCCTGCCAGTATACCCATTATGAGCAACCTCAGGAATGTACCTTCAGCTTTGGTCACGGCAGAGCCTGACATTTTTTCGTATATTTCTTGAGATGTTAACATAATTATTTTATCATCAACTTGCATATTGAATTGGAGAACTCAACCGGGTCTTCAATAGGCAGTCCTTCTATGAGAAGCGCCTGATCGTAAAGAAGCTTTGTATAAGTTCCAAGAGCATCCTGGTCATCCTCGTATACCTTTTTCAAAATATCGACAACCGGATGCTTGGCATTTATCTCAAGAACTCTGTCTGCCTGAACTTTTTGGTCCGTAGGCATTGAATTGAGAACCTTTTCCATTTCTATGGAAAGCTCTCCCTTTGACGTGAGGCACACAGGATGGCTCTTTAATCTCTGAGACAATCTGACTTCGCTGACCTTATCCTGGAGAGCCTCCTTCATGGCTTCAAGCATATCCTTGCTTTCTTCCGTCTGCTTCTCCGCTTTCTCTTTGTCTTCCTTGCCTTCCTCGATTCCAAGGTCCTCAGCCGATACGGACTTAAATTCCTTCTCATCGAAGTCGTGGAGCATCTGAAGAGCAAATTCGTCCACATCATCTGTTAGATACAGTATCTCATAGCCCTTGTCCTTGAGCAACTCCGTTTGCGGCAGTTTATCAATTTTCTCAACGCTTTCACCACAGGCGTAATATATATTCTTCTGTTCATGCTTCATACGACTCACGTATTCCGATAAGGTACAGAGAGCATCCTCGCTTGAGGAATAGAACATTACCAGATCTTTAAGGGTTTCCTTGTTGGCTCCGAAACCATCGTAAACCCCGTATTTTAACTGGAGGCCAAAGTTCTTGAAGAACTGAACGTACTTATCTCTGTCTGTATTGAGCATATCAAGAAGCTCACTCTTTATCTTCTTCCCCACTCTCTTAGCTATTGCCTTAAGTTGTCTGTCATGCTGGAGCATTTCCCTGGAAATGTTAAGGGACAGGTCCTGTGAGTCTACAAGTCCCTTAACAAAGCTGAAGTAGTCAGGAAGCAAATCAGAACACTTATCCATAATCAGCACCCCGGAGGAATAGAGCTGCAAACCCTTTTCGTAATCCCTCGTATAATAGTTGTACGGTGCCTGAGAAGGGATGAACAGCAATGATGTATAGCTTACAACTCCTTCTACATCGCTATGTATAACCTTCTGTGGATCCGTAAAATCATAAAATTTTTCTTTATAGAAGTTGTTGTAATCCTCGTCCTTCAGTTCGCTCTTGCTCTTCTTCCAGAGAGGCACCATGCTGTTTAAAGTTTCAAGTTCCTTTACTTCGTCCTTCTCGCCCATCATCTGGATAGGGTATCTTATATAATCGGAATATTTGCTTACAAGGGATTTAATGCGGTAGCTGTCCAGATAAGAGCTGTACTGTTCGTCCTCTGAATCTTCCTTTAATGTAAGCACTATTTCCGTTCCATTACTTTTCCTCTCCGCTTCCTTTATGGTATAGCCGTCAGCACCGGAGGATTCCCATTTCCACGCCTCCTGTGAACCAAAGGCCTTGCTTGTCACGCTTACCTTCTCGCTTACCATGAATGCCGAATAAAAGCCTACGCCAAATTGACCTATAATATCCACACCTTCCTGCTCTTCCATTTCGGCCTTAAAATCAAGAGAGCCGCTTCTGGCTATGGTCCCTAGATTCTTTTCCAACTCTTCCTTGCTCATACCTATACCGTTATCCGTTATCTTTAACGTTCTTGCATCCTGGTCTACCTCGATGAGGATAGCAAAACTTTCTCGTGAAAGACCGGTATTTCCGTCTGTAAGGCTATGATAATAAAGCTTATCTATAGCATCGCTGGCATTGGAAATAAGCTCTCTCATAAATATTTCCTTGTGAGTGTAAATTGAGTTAATCATTAAATCTAGCAACTTCTTTGATTCTGCTTTAAATTGTTTTTTGGACATTTTCATCTCTCCTTTCAAAAAATAATCCCGATATGCCGTCGAGGATATAATTCACACCCTATCCTAAAATAGGGGGGTGCCCTGTTTCCACTTTTGTCTTCCACACTTAGGAGGCATGACAGCCGCTGAGAAAACCCAGGCTCCCAATGTCATAACGTAGGTTGAATTATAATACCTCGACGCACACTTCAGGATTTATTTCTATTATATGTTGCTTCTATCAAATTATTATAATTCAATAGCTTCCAAATCTGCACTGCAGTTGTGATGTACTTTCTGGACGTCATCATTATCCTCAAGAGTATCTATCATTTTTTTCAATGCTTTTAGGTCCTTAGCATCCTTAGGTGCCGCTTCCATGGAAGGTACGTATTCCACATCGGAATCGAGAATCTCGTATCCTGCATTGGTAACAGCTCCGTGGACATCTATGTAGCTTTCCGGGTCTGTCAATATTTCAAAGCTGTCCTCATGACTTATCATGTCTTCAGCCCCCGCCTCAAGAGCAACCTCCATCAGACTGTCCTCATCAATATCTTCTATCTTTTCTATTACAATAACACCTTTTCTTGCGAACATATACGACACGCATCCCGGCGTTCCCAGATTGCCTCCGTGTTTGTCAAATGTCGACCTTACAGCAGAAGTTGTTCTGTTCTTGTTATCCGTAAGTGCTTCTACGATAACCGCTACGCCGCCTACTCCGTAACCCTCAAAGCTCAGTTCTTCATAGGTTTCTCCCTCAAGCTCTCCTGTACCCTTCTTAACGGCTCTCTTAATGTTATCGTTAGGCATCCCTATGCCCTTTGCTTTTTCTATGGCAACTCTTAAGGTAGCATTGTAGTCGGGGTCTCCTCCTGCTTTAGCTGCTACGATAATAGCTCTTGCGTATTTTGTAAACATTGCCGCACGTTTAGAATCCTGTGCTGCCTTTCTTCCTGCGATTGTCCCGTGTCTTCCCATGGAGACACCTCCTAACTTCAAATTTTTCCTTTAAAAATTATACACCCAAACGCCACTTAATTCAATACCTATTCCTTTTGCTGCAGGTTCTTGTGAGCTGCGGACATCATAAGTTTAATCCTGTTAAGCTGATTGACATCGGAAGCTCCCGGGTCATAATCTATTGCCGCTATATTTGCTAGAGGATTTCGCTTACGCATAGCCTTCATCATACCTTTGCCCGTAACGTGATTAGGCAGACATGCAAATGGCTGCATACATATAATGTTTTCTACGCCATCATCTATAAGGTCCACCATTTCTCCCGTCAGAAGCCAGCCCTCTCCGCACTGATTGCCAAGAGAAATGACCTCTGTGGCTTTCTTAGCTATCTTGTCGATGTGCATAGGCTCATGGAACCTCCCACTCTCTGAAAGGGCTTTTCTGAGAGGCTTACGAAAAAATTCTATCACCTTGATGGCTGCCTTGTTCCCCACCATTGTACCGTAGCTTCCCGAAAGATTTATGAAGTTATATTCCTTGCTGTACATACCGTAAAGCAGGAAATCTACAAGGTCCAGTACAACGGCCTCTCCACCTTCTCTTTCTATGATATTCACCACATCGTTATTGGCGTTTGGATGATACTTGACAAGTATCTCTCCGACCACGCCCACTCTAGGCTTCTTAATGTCCAGAAGGGGCAGCCTGTCAAAGTCTTTGACTATACCTGCTACAGTGGATTTGAACTTTATGTAGCTTCCCGTATATACGTTTCTTCTCGCCACTCTGACCCATTTTTCATACAGAGAATTTGCAGAGCCAGGCACCTTCTCATAAGGTCTCGTTTTATAAAGGACTCTCATGAAAAGGTCTCCGTAAACGAGGGCCATAAGACCTCTTTTAAGCAATCCCGCTGACAGATTGAAGCCTTGATTTTTTTCAAGGCCTGCCATATTTACCGAAATAACGGGTATCTGCTCCATGTCCATATCCTTAAGAGCCTTTCTCAGCAGGGCAACGTAGTTGCTAGCTCTGCAGCCACCGCCTGTCTGGCTCATGAATATTCCCACCTTGTCCAGGTCCACTTCTCCCGACTTTAGATAAGATATTATCTGACCCAGAGTAACGATAGTGGGATAACATGCGTCGTTGTTTATGTACTTCAAACCTTCATCCACCGCATTCTTGTCTACGGTAGGGAGCCTCTTCGCCTTGTATCCTACTCGCGACAAAGCAGTCTCCAGGAACTGGAAGTGTATAGGCGACATTTCAGGAATAAGCACTGTATAGTCCTTCTTCATTTCCTTTGTGAAGAAAACTCGTTTGTACGGGGATTTATCCTCTATGTGCTTTACATCATTTTTGGCTCTTTCATCCATAGCTGCCTTCAGAGAGCGTATCCTTATTCTGGCCGCGCCCATGTTGGAACCTTCATCTATTTTAAGGGTCGTATAGAGCTTGTTATTCTTCTTGGTTATTTCCTCTACCTGATCAGTGGTAACCGCGTCCAAACCACAGCCGAATGAATTAAGCTGCACTATTTCCACGTCATCAGTGGTGCCCGCGAAAGTAGCCGCCTTATAGAGTCTTGAGTGATACATCCACTGGTCCAGAACTCTTATAGGTCTATTGAGCTTCCCAAGGTGTGCGATGGAATCCTCCGTAAGAACTATCATATCAAAAGAGCTTATTATCTTGTCTATACCGTGATTTACCTCAGGGTCCAGATGATATGGTCTTCCAGCAAGGATAACCGCCTTCTTCTTGTGATCTCTCGCATATTTCAGGGAATACTCCCCTCTCTTCTTCGTATCGTCCCTGACACGCTTGTCTTCGGCTCTTGCCATTTTAATAGCGTCCTCAAGCTCCAGCCTTCCCACGCCTGTTCGCCTTAAGACCTTAAACAGCTCTCTTGACAGTTTTTCGTCCTTATCGTAAGGAAGAAAAGGATGGGAAAAAGTAACTCCGTTTTCCTCGAATATGTCATCCATATTCCCTGCGATAACCTCAGGATATGTTGCTACTATAGGACAATTGTAATGGTTAGGCGCCGTTTCATCCTCCACTCTCTCGTAGTTGATGCTTGGGTAAAATATCCAGCTAGCGCCGTTGTCAACCAACCATTTAATGTGTCCGTGGACTAATTTGGCAGGATAACATGCCGTATCGGAGGAAATAGTCTCCATCCCTTTCTCATACATATCCTTGTTGGAAGGCGGTGAAAGCAGTACGCTGAACCCAAGTCTTGTGAACAGCACGAACCAGAAAGGATAGTTCTCATACATATTGAGAACCCTAGGTATGCCTACTACGCCGCGCTTCGATTCTTCTATAGTTAAAGGGGTGTATCGGAACAGTCTTTCCAACTTATATTCGAAGAGGTTTGGCAACTTGCTGCTTGAACCGAGGGGCTTTCCCTCTCCTCTTTCACACCTGTTCCCCGTAAAAAACTTGCTTCCGTCGTTAAACCGATTGACGGTTATCAAACAGTTGTTTTCGCATTTATTGCATCTGATATGACTTGTCTTCACATTGAATTCCGTCAGTTCTTTCTCTGTAATCACAGAGGATACCGTATCTTGAACATAGTGCTTCTGAGCTATAAGGGCAGCTCCGTATGCCCCCATAAGCCCTGCTATGTCAGGTCTTACTATTTCCTTGCCCATTATGTTTTCTATAGCTCTAAGAACAGCATCGTTTAGGAAGGTTCCTCCTTGGACTACTATCTTCTTGCCTGCTTCATCGGGATTCCTCAGCTTGATTACCTTGTAAAGAGCATTTTTGATTACAGAATAGGAGAGCCCTGCCGAAATATCACCGATGCTTGCACCTTCCTTCTGAGCCTGCTTTACCTTAGAGTTCATGAATACTGTACAGCGAGTTCCCAAATCCACCGGAGCCTTGGCAAAAAGAGCCTCAGTCGCAAAGGATTTAACGTCCATGTTCACGGATTTGGCATAGGTTTCGATAAAGGAGCCACAGCCTGATGAGCAGGCTTCGTTGAGCATAATGTTGTATATTGCCCCATCCTTTATCCTCATACACTTCATATCCTGACCACCGATATCAAGAATAAAGTCAACTCCTGGTAAAAATTCTTCAGCGGCCTTGTAGTGAGCCATAGTCTCTATTTCACCCAAATCAGCTTTAAAGGCTGATTTAATAAGTCCTTCTCCGTAGCCTGTTGCCGTAACATTGGCAATGTATGCTTTCGGAGGCAGTAATGAATAAAGCTCCTTGAACATTCTGATTGTGGCTTCCAAAGGTTTTCCCTCGTTGCTTCTGTAATATGAATAGAGCAGGTTCTTCTCCTCGTCTATGAGAGCCGCCTTAGTTGTTGTTGAGCCTGCATCTATTCCAAGGAACACCTTACCTCTTGCTTTTTTTATATCCCTTTTTTTTATCTGATGCCTTGAGTGTCTTTCTATGAATTTCTTATAATCGTTTAAGTCCTTGAACAGCGGGTCTATGTGTTTAGTGTCCGACAGTGCGGCAGGGTCTGTATTCTGTATTCTTTCGATGATTTCCCTAAACTCTATCTTGTCGTATTTTTCCGCATTGATAGCCGCGCCTATTGCAACGAACAGCTTGGAATCTCCCGGAAAAACAATATCCTCATCTGCCAGCTCAAGAGTCTGTATGAATCTCTTGCGAAGCTCGGACAAAAAAGATAGCGGTCCTCCAAGAAACGCCACTTTCCCTTTAATTGTCCTTCCGCACGCCAAACCGCTTATGGTCTGATTAACCACAGCCTGAAATATGGATGCTGCAAGATCCTCTATCGGGGCTCCTTCATTAATCAAAGGCTGTATATCCGTCTTGGCAAAAACTCCACACCTTGCAGCTATAGGATACATCATGGTATGCTTCTTTGCAGCCTCATTGAGTCCGTCTGCATCTGTATTTAACAGCACAGCCATCTGGTCAATAAAAGCTCCGGTACCTCCGGCACAAGTTCCGTTCATCCTCTGCTCGACTGTCTGTCCGTAGAAGGTAATCTTGGCATCTTCACCACCAAGTTCTATGGCTACATCTGTTTGAGGAATAAGAGCCTCAACCGCAGCACTGCATGTGACAACTTCCTGCTCAAAGGGTATTTTTAGTATATTGGAAAGAGACAGTCCGCCCGAACCGGTTATTACCGTCTTCAGCTTTACATCCCCTACTTCTTCATACATTTTTTCAAGCAAATCGACCACTGTTTCAAAAACATTGGACATATGTCGCTCATACTTGCTATAAAGTATTTTATTATCCGTATCCAACAAAATCAATTTAACTGTTGTTGAACCCACGTCTATTCCTAACCTCATAAATCACAATTCTCCTTATATATATGTAAAGATTTTCTTCCATATGGTTATTCTATATTGTATAATAAGTTCATGAAAAGTTCAATCACAAAACATACATTTAACGCAATATATAGGTTGCTGGACATGGTCTCACCCGTACATTTTGATTGTGGCTCCCTTTGTGGTGCAGCTTGCTGCACCTGTACTTCGGAAGAAAAAGACTCTATGGGCATATATCTTTTGCCGGGAGAAGAAAAACTTTTTACACGCAAGGAATCCTGGCTTGGCTGGAACAGCCTAGACGCCGAGGAATATGAATTTCCCGACAGCTGGCACGGCAAAGTGTTTTTTCTCGACTGCAAGGCAAAGGCCCTCTGTCCACGAAACAGAAGACCAATCCAGTGCAGAACATTCCCCTTAGCTCCCCACATAGACGAAAAGGGAGCCCTTGTTTTGATATACCAAAAGGGACCGCTGCCTTATAGCTGTCCCTTGGTTTCTCGAAGAATGAAGTTAAATAATGATTTCGTCAAGGCTACCTATACCGTCTGGAAACACCTTATACGCGAACCTCTGATATATGACCTGATCAAGATGGATTCTACATACCGCCTTGAAGACGGCGAAGAAATAGATATCCTCATGCCTTAGTAAGTGTTTTCTTCCATAATATCTAGTCTTCTTATTTCTATTTTGTAGATGTGCTTTAACGCTACTGCGAAATAGATCGTTCCTATTATTTCTGCCAGCGGGAATGAATACCATACAAGGCTTACTCCCGATATCCTGGCGAATATCCAAGCAAGAGGCAGTATCCCCACAAGCTGTCTGAGAAGTGCGCCCCACAAACTGTAAAACCCATGTCCCATAGCCTGGAATATGGACGATGCCATAATGCCAAAGGAGGCCGGCAAAAAGCACAGGCTTATTATCTTCAGCGCAGGTATGCCTATATTGTACATATCCTGACTTCCTTTAGAGTTGAACAGCCCAAGAAGTTCTTCGGGAAAAAGCTGGAATATGACAAGCCCCATAGCCATTATAATGAATGCTATGGTCAAGCCCTTCTTGAATGTTTCCATAAGCCTCTTCCTATTGCGGGCCCCATAGTTATATCCCATAATAGGAAGTACTCCCTGATTCAATCCAAACACAGGCATGAATATGAAGGATTGGAGCCTCCCGTACACACCTAACACGGCAACAGCTGTCTCTGACAGTCCGCCTAGGATTATGTTCATGCCAAACTGCATTACAGAAGCGATAGACTGCATCAAAATGGCAGGAGCCCCCACGGCGTATATATCTCTGATTATCCTACCCTGAAATTTCCACCCAAAGAGCTTGACCCTAACAGGATGCTTTCCCTTGAAAAGCAATATCTGTCCAAGGCACATTGAAAGGAACTGACCGAAAACAGTTGCCACTGCAGCACCTGTCACTCCCATCTCTGGGAAAGGTCCTATCCCGAATATGAGCAGCGGATCAAAGATAATATTTGTCACAGCGCCTATTATGCTGCAGGCCATAGGCAGCAGCATGTTCCCCGTAGCCTGAAGTATCTTCTCCGCAGACACCTGTACCATAATAAACAATGACCCTATTGTTATTATAGCCATATAGCTTGCACCGCTGTCTACTATGTATGGTGTGGGTGATAAAAATGCCATCATAGGATGAGATAAAAATAACCCTATCAAGGCAAATAGTATCCAGTTAAAGAATGACAGCCTATACCCATGGCTAGCGGCCATGTCAGCCTCTTCAAAACGCTGGGCTCCCAGCCTTCTTGAAATAAGCGAGTTTATACCGACTCCCGTTCCTACCGCAACGGAAATTATCAACATCTGCACGGGAAAAATATATGTTACCGCGGCAAGAGCCTGTTCGCTTATACGCGACACGAAGAAGCTGTCCACTACGTTGTAAAACGCCTGAATAAACATAGACAGCACTGCCGGCCATGACATGGTAATTATCAGCCTTCCTATAGGCATTTCTCCCATTCTGTTCATCCGGCCATTTGTTTTATCCTTATCCATAAATTTCCCTCTTTATCAATAAAAATTGCCTAAAAAATTAGGCAATAAAAATAGTTAACCCATATATGATATCACTACAGATTATATAAGTCAATCCTTTGATTTGTAGTAAAGCATACAATGGCAATAGCCTTCAAAATCAGGGTCCTCTATCTGATCCTTAAACTCTCTGCACATGCACTTGTTTTCTTCCTTTATCTCACGTCTGCAAGGGCAGTATCCATTCTTTTCCTTTAATCCTTTTCTGATAACCTCAACCACTTCCTGGTTTTCATTTAATCTTACAGCCATTTTTTCCTCCTTACCTTATCGACAGTTAGTCTTTTTACATAAACTGATAAAACAAACCATGATTACTGCAGTGCCAAATGAGCGTCCCGTGAGCTATGCGCGGAAGCCTGACCTGCAAGTCCCATTCGGGATACTGTTTCTTCATGAGTATCGTATCTCCCGTCACCAGTGCTACAAAGGTAATGTAATGCTCCTTTGTCATTTCATGGCTTCCAGACACGAAATACTCGTTTTCTATAAGTTCTACATTCAGCTTATCCTTATCCTCTGCTTTTATTCTCTTTAACGGAGATAATTTCTTGCTGCAGCAAGTAACACTTGTCTCGCCTGTTGACATTATAGTGTTGCCACATTCTTCACATACATAGACGTCGATGTTCTTCATATTCCCTCCCACACTGTCGTTACCGCTTATCTCGCCCGAAACAAGCTTTTCCATATCCACATTAAAAATCTGTGACAGCTTAGGAAACATTGATAAATCGGGATATCCCCCGCCTCTCTCCCACTTTGATACAGCCTTATCGCTGACATTGAGCATTGAAGCCAGTTCCTTTTGGGTAAATTTCTTTTCAGTCCTCAGTTCACATATGAGAGAGCCTATCTTTTTAGCATCCATAACATTTCCTCCTCTGGCCTACAAAAGGATACCGCATTTTAACAGAAGACACAATCAACGCTTGGTAGAGTTTGGCCTGGTCCACCCTCAAACGCTAATTCATTACATCATCATTTATTTTACCATATATGTACTTTTTATAACACAAAAATGTACAGTATATCAATGTAATGTTACCTTATTTTTTACTGTGCTTAGGTCTAGTCAAGGCTAACTGGATTTCTTGACACATGTATCTATTCATGCTAAAATTTTCTTGTTGCAAAGTAGCGGCGGATACCGTGGGTGTCTGCTTTTTTATAGGAGGACATTAAATTTGGGCTTGATTGAACTCATCCTTCTGGCTGTAGGACTGTCCATGGATGCCTTTGCAGTTTCAGTCTGCAAGGGTTTGGCAATGAATAAAATAAGTTTTGGGAGTGCAGCCATATGTGGAATATGGTTCGGCGGATTTCAGGCTCTGATGCCTCTAATTGGCTACATACTGGGAGCCAGATTTGAAAAATACATAGATTCCGTTGCCCCTTGGGTAGCTTTCGTACTCCTTGCCTTTATAGGCCTCAACATGATCAGGGAATCCCTTTCCAAAAGTGGAGATGAGGCTTCGGCAGAACTGGACATTAAAACCATGTTCGTCATGGCCGTAGCAACCAGCATAGATGCTTTGGCAGTAGGAATAACCTTCGCCTGTGTTCCCGTAGATATTATTGCGGCTGGCGGCCTGGCCAATACCATTGTAGGAGTCTTGCTGATAGGTGTCACCACTTTTATTATCTCCTGCTCCGGTGTGAAAATAGGAAACATTTTCGGTGTAAGATACAAATCAAAGGCTGAATTTGCAGGGGGAATGATACTCCTGCTTATCGGTGTGAAAATATTGCTTGAACATTTTGGAATTTGGGGGTAACTATGAATAAGACAGTTGATGTTATCGTTGCTGACCCGTCTGGAAACAAGACTATACTGGTTCTCACGCCCACAGACAGAAATGACTACGCAGATATAGCTCAAAAGCTTCTGAGCCTCAAGGAGCTGGAGGGAGAACAGGTTGCTTACGTGCTTGCAGACACTGAGGAAAGCAGGCTTCCCGCAATGGAAATGTGCGGTCTTGAATTTTGCGGCAATGCCTCAAGGTCATTTGCCCTATATAAGGCTCTCTATTCAGAGCCTCCATTAGACGAAATAGATGTGAAGGTAAGCGGATGTTCTCGCCCTCTCCATGCCCTTATCGACAGACAATCGGGGAATGTGACCATGTCAATGCCGGTTCCCGATTCTTTTAAATACTTTACAGAAAAAGAGTTGCCTCTCAACAAAGGTGGCACACTTGTGAACATTGATGGAATATCACATTTGATACTGGAAGATGTTCCCGCTATGGAAGACACCTTCGACGGGCTAAGACATTTCATATACGAAACCGTCGCCCCTGACCTGCCCGCCTTCGGAGTCATGTTCTGTGACACGGTAAATGGACTTATGACACCTGTTGTTTATGTTAAAGACGTAGACACCACATACTTTGAGGGAAGCTGTGCGTCGGGCACCGTAGCCGCCTCCTTTGCACTTGCCGTGAAAAGCCATGAAAATGCCCTGCAATACACCATGCAACAACCGGGAGGCGTTCTGGAAACTATGGTTACAAAAAAAGAAGGTCAAATAGAAGGAATTCTTCTACAAGGGCCTATTACTCTTTCGGGAATAAATACCGTCACTTTGCCGGAACAATAAATTTGAATCCGTCTTTCACCACGAAAAACTCCACCCTTTTCTGAGTGGTTATCTCACCGTCGGTGCAAAGTCTCAGGCTCTTGCCATTAGCCGTAATGGTAAGGGCTTTTTCTTTTGTATAATGCACTATCTTATCTTTCACTGCAACCTTTTCCAAATGGGTGCCCTTTGAATAGCTTGGGAATATGGTAATAAACTTTGTTCTGCTGACATTGTTTACTACGCTTACATCCATAAGACCATCATTGAGGTCACAGTAAGGCACTCCCTTGACTCCGCCACCGCAGTAACACCCGTTAGCAATGGCTATAAGAAGCAGCTTCCCGTCTGTCACCCTTCCATCCTCAAATTCTATCTTTAAGTCGCAGCCCTTCTTGCGAATCAGTATTAAAAACACAGAAATCAAATAAGCGAGAGAGCCGCTTATAAGCGGTAAGTTTTTTATCTTGGCCGTCAGGTCCACTACATTGCAGTCAAAGCCTATATTGAACATATTGGCGCAGTAGCCTTCTCTTATGATCCCTTCATGCTCTGCCCTGTACTTTATTAAGTCGCTGGTCTTTGATATTCCTGAGAACTGTCCTCTCATATTGAGAAAATCATCTGTGTCGCCGTAGTTTCTTATGTAATCGTTGCCCGTTCCCATAGGCACGGCCCCTACTTCTACGTTCTCGAAGCCAAAGGCACCATTGATCACCTCATTTATAGTCCCGTCTCCGCCGCAGGCGTAAATTCTCAGCTTTTCGCCCTTCCGGGCGCATCTTTGGCAGAGTTCTCTTACATATATAGCCCCATCCTCCTGAGCCTTGGTAAAATACATCTGGTACTCAATACTTCTTTCTTCTGCTGCAGCCCTTATGCTTTTTAAGATCTCTTCTCTATACTTCCTCTTTCCTGCTGTTGGGTTCATTACAAAAACATATTTCATTTCTTCCTCCGTTTTTACGCTCTTTTAAAAATACCATAGATGGGGTATAATAATCTATAGAAAATTTACTTAATATGGATAAAAGGAGAAAAAAATGGACTTAAGAATTAACAAGCTGGCAGATTTACTTGTAAATTACTCATGTGACGTTCAAAAAGAAGATAAGGTTCTTATCAGCTACGAAGGTGATTGCTGCAAAGATCTGGTGCGCCAGCTTATAAAAAATGTATATATGCGAGGCGGTATGCCTTATGCTGAAATAAGAGATTCCGCAATAACGAGAGAGATAATGATGGAATGCAGGGAAGAGCAGATTGAATTCATGAATGAATATCAGCTGGCTCAAATGAAGGGTATGCAAGCTTACATCGCTATCCGTGCGGGAGGCAACACATCAGAGCTGTCCGACGTTCCTTCGGAAAAACTCAATATGTACAGCAAACTTACACGCCCTACCTTGGACTATCGCGTAAACAAAACAAAGTGGGTCGTGCTGAGATACCCTAATAATTCAATGGCACAACTTGCAAACAGCAGCCTTGAAAAGTTCCAGGACTTTTACTTTGATGTCTGCACTCTGGATTACAAGAAAATGAGCAAAGCTATGGATTCTCTCGTAGAGCTTATGAACAAGACCGACAAAGTTCATATCAAGGGACCGGGAACAGACCTGAAGTTTTCCATCAATGGCATCCCTGCAATAAAATGCGACGGCCTGAGAAACATTCCTGACGGTGAAGTATACACTGCTCCTGTCAGAGAGTCCATGAACGGCACTATATCCTACAACACTCCTTCTGAAGAACAGGGTTTCACTTACGAAAACATCGTGTTTAAGGTTAAGGATGGCAAGATAATAAAGGCTTCTGCCAACAATGAAGCGCGCATCAATGAGCTTCTAGATACGGACGACAGCTCCAGGTACTTCGGAGAATTCGCTCTGGGCGTAAACCCGTATATCCTCCACCCTATGAGGGATACCCTCTTTGATGAAAAGATAGCAGGCAGCTTCCATCTTACACCTGGTATGGCATATGAGGATGCACCTAACGGCAACAAGTCTGCTATTCACTGGGACCTTGTTATGATACAGAGAGCTGAATATGGCGGTGGCGAAATATACTTTGACGATGTCCTCGTCAGAAAAGACGGTATTTTCGTATTACCTGAGCTGGAATGCCTTAACCCTCAAAACCTAAAATAGACTTTAATTATTTATCACTTTAATCTTGTATTGTTTTACACCCGCTTGTATTCCATTAAAAAATACAGTATAATGATAGTCAAGAATTATTATTTTTATATTTAGACACAGCAAAGGTGGTGAATTTTATGGATTTTTATAATGAATTAGCTAATTATGATTCGTCCAACAACCCTGTATCAATGGTCCTATCATTAACAATTGTGGTTCTCTCAGTCATTGCATACTGGAGGTTGTTTACCAAGGCAGGTGAAGCTGGCTGGAAGGCTATCATACCTGTTTACAATTCCTATATGCTCTTCAAACTAGCATGGAAAGTCAAATGGTTTGTTATTTCATTAATTGGGTCAGTAGTCTGCGTCATTCTTATGTCGGTATCCTTCGTATTTATCTTTATGGACCCGGGCACAGGCTTGGTACTTTTCATTATTTCCTTACTCCTGCTGATTTTCCTGATTGCAATAGGCATTGCATTCTGTTTCAAACTTTCAGCAGCTTACGGACATGGCATAGGATATGGATTTGGACTTTTGTTCCTCAGTGTCATATTCCTCTTCATTCTGGCATTCGGAAGCTCACAATATGTAAAAGGCGCACAACAGTAACTGGAATAAATCTAGCTGAATAAAGCAAATAGAATAGGCTAAAACATCAAAAGTGTCCGGAACTTCTTAAGAAGAGCCAGACACTTTTTTATTTGTAGCTTTTGAATAAGCAACTACAATCTGTTTATTTCTATTCATTATCACGCAGTCCCAGTAACTGCACTCGATTAGAAACACCAGTTTTTCGGTAAAGGTTCTGCAAATGTTTCTTCAGGGTATGTACGCTTATGCAAAGTGATTCGCTTATTTCTTCATTGGATTTCTCGGTAAGTATCATCAGTAAAATTTCCGCTTCTCTTGCAGTCAGGGAATACTTTTTAATGAAAAATCCCCTCTCCAGCATATCATAGGGACCCTTCCTTAACATTTTATTGCTAAAAAACCGGGCGTTGAGATGATCACTCAATGTCTGAAGCAGGAACACTTCATCTTCCCCGAAGTCACTTTCCTCCTTCGTTCTGTACAATGCCAATACAGCTAAAAATTGACCGTTATTGACGATGGTCAGGTCGATGGAATAATGAAGGCCAAAGGGTTCAAAGCAGCTCTGATAGACTGCTGTCTTCACTCTCTGCTCATCGGGCATCAAGGATGTTGCACTCATAACAGTAGTCTGCTTCCGCTGTATCAGCCATCTGCTATAATCGTATTCCTCCATCTTCAAATATCGTTGCTCCATTCCTAAATATTTTTGTGGTACACATACAGGATCACACAAAAGCTCACGCGAACCTGCCTCGCTTGCCATAAGAATACTTCCGCATGAATTCGGAATCAGAGTTTTTAGCGAATTCAGCACGCTTATTCTCATCTCGGTAAAATCCGTCACATTATATATTTGATAAATAACATTGTTTAAAGAAAGAATAGTATTATTATCCATTTTGCTCCTTTCATAAAAGGGTCAACATTCCATTCTGCCTACTAAGTAAGGCCGCTTGCTTATTTAGTTTATCAAATTATCAGGGGAAAGTCCACAAAAGAAGTAGTAAAAGAGTAGACATGGGTCAAAGATTACCCGCGAAGCTACCTTTTAGGTAATTGTCGCTAAACTAAAGTCCTGCTAGAATAGATATATGATTATGAACTTTCCGCCAAACTGGAGCAAAGGGAAAATGGCTTGGCAGATTATCTTTTTAGAGCAGTTGAGTACTATCAACTATCCCAGGCACTTTTTAACCTGAGACAAATTTAAATCCACAAGGCATACCGATATTTTAAAATTCCTAATGTGAATAAGTAATATTAAAAGAGCTGTTTTTTGAATTTTTCTTAAACAGTTCTTTTAATGTTTATACTATTCTAATTTACTGTTATCCTGACTGTTATCGCTCTCTCCTGCTTCTCTCATTATCCTGTCAAATATTACATATACCCCTAAAATCACAGTCCCCATCCCTGTACCTATCATAATGTAATCTAGAGGTATAATATCTCCTAAAGGCCCGAATATCACCATACCCAGAGGTACCATAAGACTGGCTATCATGGTCATTATACTCATAACACGTCCCATATAATCGTTATCTACCTTTGTCTGGAATATAACCATGGCGGGAGTGTTGACAATAGGCACACATAACCCCGATAATGCTATGCATGCAAGATATAATGCGAATATCCACGAAATTCCCAGCCCTACCGTAGTCATACCGAATAACACGGTTCCTGCTATAAGTGTAAAGGTTTTATTCTTGAATCCACCCCATGCAGCGATAACAAGCCCGCCTAAAAGCATGCCTACAGAAAATGCAATCTCTACGGCCGTAAGCCGCCATACATCTGCTCCGAAATCCCTCGTCACCTGCAATGGAGAAAGAAGCATGGCCGGAGTCAGCAATATATAGAAAAAGGCAAGGATAACGAAGTATCTCTTCAAAAATTGATACTCCTTGATATATCTGAGACCCGCCTTTATATCACCAAGATTGGTGTTGCCTTCGCCAATTTTTTCCTCTTTAACTTTAACCGGAACCTTGACAAAGAAGAACAAAATCGATATACCGATAATGGCTGTGGTAACATCGATGAACAGTATGAGCTGTATAGGGGATATGGTAAGCAGGAGCCCCGCTAAAGCCGGTGAACCAAGAGTCGATAATGACTGAATGCTTGAATTGATGCCATTCACTCTTACCAACTTATCTTCTGGGGTAATCTGAGGAATCAATGCGCTGACTGCCGGCATCTGTACGCCCTGCCCAAAGCTTCTTACAATGGAACATACAAACAGCAGTGTCAAGTTTTCAATGCCCAAGGAAAATAACAGGGCTATTACAAGGGTAACCGCCGCTATAGAGGCATCCGCTACGTTAATTAAATGCTTGCGGTTGAAACGGTCCGCCCATACTCCGCCGAAGGGTGAAATGAAAAACATAGGCAGCATAGTCGCTACTGTAAAAAGTGTCAGTACCACTCCCGATTGAGTTTCCAAGGTAACGTACCACATTATAGCATATCCCACCAGAGATGAGCCGATAAGGGTAACCGCCTGACCTCCCAAAAATAATGATACGTTCTTTTTCCAATGCGCCTTGTTGAAAGTCCCGTCGCTATTAGTCATGCTCCCTTTTCTCCTATTTTCTTTAGCAGCTGTCATTTTACGCGATTTATAGTCAGTAATCTCATCAATAACAACATACCATAGAGTACACCCTATGCCAAACAATATTTTTCTTTAATTCTTGCAAAAAAGGCAGGATAGCATTCACAAAACTTATATTCAAATCATTTTTTTAATACCCATATTACCGCAGCTCCTATAAAAGAAATCACTGCCATAAGCCTAATACATGATATGAGCCCGAAGTTGTCCATAACCAGTCCCAAAGTCGCACCTGAAAAAGATGCTCCGATGTACGACCAGCCATTTACGATACCTACGCCTGTACCCCCAAGTCTTGTTCCTAGTATATCAGCAGGTAGATTGAAAAGAGGTGCCTGAACACCCTGTATGCAACCACCTGCCAAAAACAACAATGCTGCTAGAATAAATATGCCTCCATTTACACCTATCAGCGAATATCCAAATAGATATATAATTACCAAGCTTGCACCGCTTACGATAAACCCTATGCTTATGGTCTGCCACCGTTTTCCATTGAACACAATATCCGACATGTATCCCAAGCCTATGGAAAATATTGCACCGCCCCAGTGCATTGCCGATGCTATGAGCGTAGCCGTCACCAAAGCGATACCAAATCCACCATCGTCCTCGGAATTGCTGAGAATCTTGATTATCCAGTTTACCAGACCCCACCTAACGAACTGACTGCATATGGTTGATATGGAAACGAGAATTAGGTCAAAGTTTTTCAAAATATAAAAATAATCCTTTATGGTGACTATTTCCTTGGAATCCTCTCTTTTCCATTCTATTGTAAAGCCATACTGTTGCGGTGAATCCTTTACGTATGCGAAAAACACAACAGTCCATAATGCGAGGAGTACCGCCGGTATGATAAATGCGGCGCGCCAACTCAGATACGATATGGCAAAACCCGCTATCGGATATATTATGCTACCGCCAAGGAATGCAAAAGCATCAAAAAACCCCATGAACAGTCCCCATCTTTTTCTAGGTATCCATCTGAACAGAATGCTGCAGCCCGGTGACCAACCCATAGCGAGCGAGACTGCATTTACAGCCCACAATATACAAAATACCGTCATATTTGATGAGATTCCAAACCCGATATTAGCACAGGTCGCCCCTATAGCTCCGACAAACATAAGTATCTTCGGGCTGTACCTGTCACCCAGATAACCTGAAAAGAACTGCCCCAAACCGAATCCCAGCGTGAATATGGTGAAGAGAACCCCGAACTCAGTATTATTGAGATTAAATTCCCTCTGTATCTCGCTGGCGGCCACTCCTAAATTGTTGTTGCAAGTAAAATAAAATGTATATAAAGTTATCATCACGAAAAACACCCTGAGTTGAACAGGGTGAAATTCGTTTTCCTTTAATACCTTGGTGTTTTTTTCAAGCATTTGTTTCTCCGTATGTTTATGGTTTGCCTTTATTATAATGCATCAAGTACTATTTCATTCTATGATCGTCACCGCCGTCCCAGTCTTCCCAAAGCTCCGTGTCTTCGTTGCCGTATTTTTTCTTGGTGGCCTGGTCTTTGGAATCCTTCTTTTTTGACGTTTTATTTTTTGACGGCTTGTTTTTTGACATTTGGCTCCTTCTCGCAATATTTCCAGAGCTGTCATATATAACGTCTTCGTCTTCAAAATTTTCTTTCTCTATATCCTGGTTTCTTTTGTTCTCTTTCGCCGCCGGTTCCGTTTCTTTATTTTTCTTTCTTAAAAGTACTGCAACTATGATCCCTATACCCACGGCCAAAACAGCAGCTACAATTATCATCAGCGTCATAGTGCTGATACCCTCTTCAGGCTTCTCATCCACACCCATTACCTTTGATTCCTTCACTGGTTTATCCGGGTCGGCTTCCTCCGTTATCAGTTCTTCCTCTTCAGCATCTCCGCTTATGGTAATGGCCTTACTGGCGGCAGGTGGCTCTAAGTATGATTCATTTATGTCATACATCTCATTGACGGTAACCTCCAGATTAGTGCTTCCTCCCGATACGGCCTGGAACTTAATGCTGAAGGTAATATCTCCACCTGTTCCCGCCTTTTTGAGCTGAATATATCCGGTGTTCCCGCTGCTGCTTCCTCCCGACAGGTAGGTGAGTTTGCTGGTATCAAATAGCATTTGTCCATCCACTCTTCCTATGGAATCGCCACTAAAAACAACGGTGACGGTGAACTTTTCACCACCCTTGACATTCTCTCCTCCATTTATGGCAATGTTGGAAGCTGCGAACACCCTTGGAGTTAGCATCGGTATCATAAAGGCTAACACTACTACTAATATGATAGCTCTTCGTATTCTATTTTCCATAAAATCATCCCCTCTTGTTGTGATTTATGGCAGCGGACAAGCAGCTGCCGGCATATTATTGTAAACAGGAATATCAAATATTACAGGATAATTGGAATTGCTGTTGTAGGCTCTCTTCACTATACTTCCCTCGCTGGAAGCCCCTGCAACGTTAGTCATGTACTGATGTGTTGCTACATTGCCCAGGCCGTTCTTCACATTGAACTTCTTATAATAGTATGCATCCTGGTTATCGTTCACATACTCCTCTGCATAGAACTGAGCTCCGCCTAGAACTGATTTATACGGTGTATTCCAAGGTCTGGAATACGAACCTGAATTAGATGCGTACCAGAGTCCTCTCTGAATGGCATTCATACCGTCAGCCGTATAAGCTCCTATATTGAAAAAATTGTAATATCCTGCATATCCCGAATATGTACCTGATACCAAAGCGCTTCCGTCCCAGCCCTGCTCCTGTATTATCATAGCAGCCAGAACATTAGGATTAACGCCTGATGCACTTCCAGCAGCACTGATAAGAGCACCATATGACGAGTACCCTCCTCCCGGATTCCTGCTCTGCATGAAGGAACCTGAAATCACGGCATTAACCGTAGTTGCATTCTGAGATGCTCCATCGTGTCTGTGGGTCATGAACTGATATATTCCCGATTCGCTCATGAAGTTTCTTGGGTCCATGTAATATGCAACTACCGTTGAGTTGGCCGCATACCAGCTGCCGTCAAATTTGGCCCATACGCCTGTACTGGAATTATAGGATTTCGGATCAGTAGACCTATATGATACAGGTGATGAAGAGCTTACCAGGTTTTTACCTACTACGCTTTCCTTAGCAATAACATCTGACCAACTGTAGCCTACCTTCGAAGCCTTGAATACCCACTGCGGATGTGCTGCGTGCATAACCCTCAAACCAGGCTTGTAGCTTTCAGGGAATCCCTGAGCATCCATATATGCTTCAAAATCACTGTCTGAGGTTACAGTCTTGACGGTCATATAATCCGAGCATACATACCCTACTCTGCTGCTGGAATACTGATACTTATACCATGTCTTTCCATTGCTTGCCTTCTCTGAACCTATGATAACAACAGATGTCTTGTCATTAAGCACGGTAAGTATGCTATAGCCTGTTCCCGGACCTGTTCTTACATTCAATCCATCGGAGGTGTTTACTGTGCCCATTTGGAAGGTTACGGGCTCTGGTTTAGTGGTTTCCTCTGCAGCATTTTCTCCTGTAGTAACAGTTACATAGGTTCCACAAACATATCCAGTCTTACCACCGTATGTAAGTTTATACCATATAACCCCGGCTGTGCTTTTTTCCTCGCCTGTTATATCAAAGGTCTTCTTATTATCAAAGGCTCCTATCTTGCCGTAATTTGTTCCCGGGCCGCTTCTCACGAAAAGTCCGTCAGATGCATTCACCGTTCCTACTCTTTTTTCGGTTTCAGCGGGATCGGTAGTTCCCTCAGGAGCTGAAGGCTCTGTTGGTGTAGTAGTTGTTGTCTTGACATATGCAGAAGAAACGTAACCCGTTTTATCACCGTATGTAAGCTGGTACCACCACACTCCATCGCTTGCCTGGGCCTTGCCTGTTACTGCAAATGTTTTGCCGTTGGCATAATATCCAAGCTTGCTGTAGCTAGTTCCCGGACCTGACCTTACATTCAGTCCGTCCTTATCGTTTACGGTCCCCGTAGTGTTCTCAACTGTGGTTACGGCTGCAGCAGTTGACTTCGTCGTTACATACTGTGAAGTAACGAAACCTGTACTACCATTATATGATAGTCTATACCACCATACCCCATTACTTGCCTGGGATTTTCCAGTTATAGTGAAGGTCTTTCCATTGCTCAATAAACCAAGTCTGCCGTAATTTGTTCCCGGACCTGACCTTACATTAAGACCTTCTGCCGATTTTACAGTACCTTGGAGGTCGCTAACTGGGGTTACAGAAGGCTGTGTTATGTTAACGTACTGTGAGGACACATATCCGTTTCTTGAATTGAAAGTAAACTTGTACCAAGTCACCCCGTAACTGTCCTTGGCCGTCCCTGTTACAGTGAAGGTCTTTCCCTGAGTAATGGTACCTATCCTGGAATAGTTGGTACCCGCCCCCGACCTTACATTTAGAACGTCTGTAGCCACTTTACCGGTTTCTCCGTCCGCATAAACTATGTCCGTTTTTATTAATGACACTGCTGCGAAAACGCTGATAACCATAAGAAATGCCAGTAGAAAAGGTGTTATTCTCCCGTTACTCAGCTTTATTCGTGTTGACATAATTTCCTCCTTGTTTACCACTATTATTGCATGATTTTTAGTCCGATTTTATCCTTAATTTTAATTAATTATAAACTAAAAACGTTGAAATGTCAACGTTTTTAGGGGTTTAGTTATATGTTTTTTGTTCAATTTTTTTGATCTGCTTTTGCAAAATGCAAAAATTATTAAATAATAGATTGGGTAAGACGTAAGCCGGGTTCTGTATCAGACAATCATCTATCTAGGTCTGCCGTTGCCAACAGACTCAAGCGACCTACCTATCGGGCAGCGACGAGCAGCCGCCTTTTATGCCCTATTTGGTCTTGCTCCGGATGGGGTTTACACGAAAGATATGTTACCATACCTCCCTGTGAGCTCTTACCTCACAATTTCAACCTTACCACGGCATTACCCGTTTCGGCGGTGTGTTTCTGTTGCACTTTCCCTATAGTTACCTACGCCGGACGTTATCCGGCATCCTTGCTCTATGGAGCCCGGACTTTCCTCATACACCCCGAAGGTGTACGCGATTGCCAGTCTTACCCAATTAATATGTTACTTTGCTATTTTAATTTCACTTTAACCTATAATGCCTCGAAAGGATCCCTACCTTTTTCCGACACTATTATTTCCACATCATCTTCAAGTCTTTTTTCAAGCTTTTCCTTCATCGCTGCGCCAAAAAACTTTTCCGTATGGTAATGGCCTGCGTCGATTACACATATGCCCAATTCTTCAGCAGCCATTGCCTGATGATATTTTACATCTCCCGTAATCAATAAATCACATCCGTTTTCCTTTGCCAGCTCCATGAATTCAGCTCCGGATCCTGAGCATACACCTACCATGCCTATCTCCTTATCGAGAGCCCCTACGGTGCGTATGCTTCTCAGGCTCATTTCCAATCCCTGGGCAACAGCCTCTATGGTCTGTGCAAAGGAAAGATGCTTCTTCAGCTTTCCCTTCCTGCATAGTTCCGCCTCCCCCATTGTCTTCACGGAGGTCAGCCCTATATTCTTGGCAATGACATCGTTGTTACCCCCCTTTATCTTGTCAAAGGGCGTATGCGATGAATATACGGATATGCCACCTGCTATCAGACTCATAATCATTTTCCCAGCAGAATCTCCATCGCTTATTGATTTGATGTCATCAAATATTAAGGGATGATGGGAAACTATCATATCGACTTTTTTGCCGAGGGCTTCCTCTAGAACAGCTGCGTTTATATCCAGGCAGGTGATTATTCGTTTTACTTCCCTGTCCTCAAATCCTATGATCAGTCCGCTGTTATCCCACTCTTCCTGAGTTGAATTAGGTATCAGCTCATTAATTATTTCAGCTACTTCTTTAACGCTTACCCTTGATTTCTTATCCATTTTTCATCTCCTTTACTAACTCCTCCAAGTATTTAATATTGCTTCTCAGCTTTTCTTCATATACCTGGTATCTTATTTTAGACATCTGAACATTGTTCAAGGTGTTTGATTCTCTCTCAATATTCTTATACAGGAAACCCAGTACGGGTCCGTGAGCCTTGATTATCCACGGAGGTACCTTACAGATAATATCATCTCCGTCAAGCTCTGACAAGTCTATTCCGTAATTAAGAGGTTCTTCATCAATATCAAATTCTGGGCTTATTGCTGTGATGATTTCCGGTATGTAGCGGCCTTCCTTGACAACATCCTCTCTGACTATTTGAAAACCCTTTTCACAGAGCCAATTTCTAAGACGTCCCTGCCCTATTCGCGGCTGCAATACAAA
The DNA here is from genome assembly GCA_012513435.1 of Clostridiales bacterium. Classification (GTDB taxonomy): domain Bacteria; phylum Bacillota; class Clostridia; order Peptostreptococcales; family Anaerovoracaceae; genus Lentihominibacter. Next base: position 44,232 of record JAAZCE010000040.1, on the reverse strand, counting down.
TTTCCTGAATGAACAGGCATGTTCAAGGTCAAGAGCCATTATATCCCGAATAAGCCTGCCGCCCATTCCTCCTATTACAACTGCGTCTGCCTCGCCTCGCCCCAGTACGGTCAGACCGTCTCCGCATCTGAACTCAATGCTGCTTACATCCGCCAGTTCCTCCCTGCAGTTAGCAACAGCCTTATCCAATGAGTGTCGGCTTACATCCGTAACTATGACTCTTTCACTAAGCCCCTCTTCCATAAGATTAATAGACAAAAAACCATGGTCACTACCAACATCGGCCACGGTTTTTGAACCCATTGTATTATCAGCCATTACCTGCAATCTTTCGCTAAGTTTACGCATAATTGCTCCCTGCTTCTTATTCTAAATAATATTTGAACTTCCTATTCTAAATAATCCTTGAGCTTTTTGCTTCTGGTGGGGTGTCTCAGCTTTCTCAGGGCCTTTGCCTCTATCTGCCTGATTCTTTCCCTTGTAACATCAAACTGTTTGCCTACCTCTTCCAAGGTTCTGGCTCTTCCATCCTCAAGACCAAATCTCAATCTCAGTACTTTCTGTTCCCGCTCTGTCAGGGTTCCCAGAACATCCACCAGCTGTTCCTTCAGCATAGAGAAGGCTGCAGCCTCTGCAGGCGCCGGAGCATCCTCATCAGGTATGAAATCTCCCAGGTGGCTGTCTTCCTCTTCACCAATAGGCGTTTCCAAGGATACAGGCTCCTGAGCTATCTTATGAATTTCTCTCACCTTTTCCACGGAGATTCCCATCTCCTCGGCAATTTCATCAGGGGTCGGCTCTCTTCCTTCCTCCTGAAGCAGCTGCCTTGAGACTCTTATGAGCTTGTTTATGGTCTCCACCATGTGAACCGGGATCCTTATAGTCCTGGCCTGATCTGCTATAGATCTTGTGATTGCCTGTCTTATCCACCAGGTTGCATAGGTACTAAACTTATATCCCTTCTTCCAGTCAAATTTATCAACGGCCTTAATTAGTCCCAGATTGCCTTCCTGAATAAGGTCCAGAAAAAGCATACCTCTGCCTACGTATTTCTTGGCTATACTTACAACCAGCCTCAAATTTGCCTCGCAAAGTTTTTTCTTGGCTTCCTCATCTCCAGCTTCCATTCTCTTAGCAAGGTCGATTTCCTCCTGAGCCGTAAGCAAAGGCACCTTACCTATCTCCTTAAGGTACATCCTTACCGGATCGTCTACCGCCACGTTCTTGGAAATCGTCGCCTCCAGATCTATCTCCTTAGCCGCAGGATTTTTTGCAATAACAGCCTCTACTTCAGGGTCTTCCACATCTTCCTCTTCGATTTCAAGAAGCTCGATTTCGTTAGGCTCACTTTCCATTGCAACCTCAATGCCCTTACCCATGAGAGACTCGTATATTTCATCCATCTGGTCTTTATCAATATCAACATCTCCAAGCACATTGGCTATCTCCAAATAGGTCAGCTTCTTCCCTTTTCCCGAGGCCTTATCCAGCAAAGTTTTAACCATCGTCTTTTTTGCCTCGTCGTCTAAAAGAGTGGTTTCTCCAGCTGTTTCTTCATTGGCTTCAATATTGATTTTTTCGTTTTCTATTTTTTTTGTTGTCATCTTACCGCCCTTTCTAATCCTTTAGCTTTTGTTGTATTTCCATCAATTGCTGCGTAAAATCTGCTATCTCTTGCTTGTTCTCCTCTTCATCAGCCATGGAAAGTTTCGCGATGAGCTCTTCCTCTTTCTTTTTTAGCAATACTTTTCTTATCTTATTTATGCAATCTGCGAACACCTTTTCTTCCTTGTCCTCAGATATGCTGTTTTCTTCTATTTCTCCGAGAGCAGCAATGTATTCTTCATCGATTATTTCCCGTAGAACACTCCCGCTTGCCTTCTTGCCTTCCGCAATTAGCCTGCAAAGGGATGAATATATACTTCTGCCAGCATTACTAGCAAAGGCCGCATTTTTAACATCATCCGGCAATCCTATATAGACGCTGTCTGCAAACATCAAACTCAGAAGGTCCCTTTCCAATAAAGGTATCTTCTGCCTTTCTTCCCCCTCCACCCCATTGCTTTCATGGAAGGAATTGTAATTCTGTTCCTGACTATTATTGCCTGAATATTCGAATCTTATAGCACCTTCGCTTATGCCGGTGTTTCCGGCCAGTTTTTTTATGTAAAGGTCGGCTTCCACGGGCTTCATTTCCTTCAAAACCTCTACCGCATCGTGCAAAAACTCTATCTTTTGCTGCTCGTCGGACATATCATATTTGCTCTTCACCATATCGAGTTTAAAGTCTCCGTAAGGGATGGCCTTGTCCATCAGCCCCTTAAAGGCTCCTTTCCCGTGCTTTTTTATGAACTCGTCAGGGTCCTTTCCGTCCGTTACCTTCAATACTTTAGCCCTGCAGCCTTCCTTATACAGAACATCCAGCCCTCTGAAAGCGGCGTTCTGCCCTGCACTGTCCGCATCGTAGGAAAGTATCACATTCTTGGTGAACCGTTTTATCAGCTTAGCTTGATTTTCCGTAAGGGCGGTGCCCAGAGACGCGGAAACATTTCTTATACCCGACTGATAAAGTGATATAACATCCATATATCCTTCCACGAGAACGATGGAGTCTTGACTGCTTACACTTTTTCTCGTCAAATTCAGTCCATAGAGATTATTTTTTTTTTGAAATACCACCGATTCCTGTGAATTCAAATATTTTGGTTCTCCCTCGTCCAGTATCCTGCCTCCGAAGCCTATTACCTTCCCCGAAGTATTGATGATGGGAAAAATCACTCTGTTTCTGAATTTATCGTAGATTTTACCCTTAGACCGGGAAACCAGTCCTACCTCGAAGATTTTTTCCTCCGAAAATCCCATGCCCTTTAGATGGTCCAAGAGGCTTGTCCACTCTCCATCAGCATAACCGACGCCAAACTCATTGAGAGTTTCTTCTGAAATCCCCCTCCTTTTCATATATGTATATCCGGGGTTAGAGCGCTCCCTAAAGGCTCTGTAATAAAACCTTGCCGCCTGTCTGTTTATCTCAAAGAGCTGGTCCTTGTTCTTGGAGCCCTTGAATGTACCCTCAAGGTCTATGCCGTATTCCTTAGCCAGCAGCTCTACTGCTCCCTTGAAATCCAGACTGTAGTAGTGCTCAACAAACCCGATTACATCTCCCGTAGCCCCACATCCGAAGCAGGTGTATATTTGCTTTGCTTCAGAAACAACAAAAGAAGGTGTTTTTTCATTGTGGAAAGGGCAGACTCCTTTATAGTTGCTCCCCGCTTTTTTCAGGGGAACGACTCTGCCTATAACATCTACAATGTTACACCTACTTTTAATATCATCGACTATATTGCTCTGATTATTTGCGCTCACTTTTGCCCCTCGTTTTACTCTCTAATATGAATATACGACAAAAGCTTACTGTTTCCTTTTTTTATTTATTAAAAATCTCATAAAAATGCAGAGCATAACGATCCGTCATGCCAGCCACATGATCTTTCACAAGTTCCTCGGCTGTAAACTCATCCTTCATTGCAAGCAATTCCTCAGGCAGCCTTGAGGGTTCTTTGAAAAAATAATCGTAGAGCCATGTTATCACAACCCTTACCTTATCTAGGTCTTCTTCCTTTTTCACCCTTTCATTATGGTAAACATTTTCAAACATAAATGTCCTCAGCTTATTCATGGCATTTGTTTTTCCCTCGCTGAGCTGAGCCGTGGGTTTGTCTAAGCTGTTTTGTATCATATCTTTTACAAGAGTATCTATTCTCTCTTTGTGGGTTGAGCCTAGAATCTCGGTACAGTCTTTTGGCAGGTCACCGGCCGTGATTATTCCACTTCTTATAGCGTCGTCAATATCATGATTTATATATGCTATCCTGTCACTGACTTTCACTATCTGCCCTTCAGGAGTAGAGGGCACAGCGCTGCCTGTGTGGTTCACTATACCGTCTCTCACCTCATATGTAAGATTCATGCCACGCCTTGCTTCACTTCCCGACTCAAGAACGTCTACGACCCTAAGGCTCTGCACATTGTGTTTAAATCCTCCCGGATATATTTCGTTCAAAACCGCCTCTCCGCTGTGTCCGAAGGGCGTATGGCCAAGATCATGACCCATTGCTGTGGCTTCGGCTAAATCTTCATTTAGTCCCGCGCCCCGCGCTATGGTTCTTGCTATCTGGGAAACCTCTATTGTATGGGTCAGTCTGGTTCTGTAGTGGTCCCCTTCAGGCGAAAGAAATACCTGAGTCTTATGCATAAGTCTCCTGAAAGCCTTAGAGTGTATTATTCTGTCTCTGTCCCGTTGAAAATCCGTTCGGATAGCACACTTTTTTTCGTCAAGAGCCCTGCCTTTACTTTCGGTCGCCTTGGTTGCATACCTTGACAATATTTCAAATTCTCGTCTTTCCAGTACTTCTCTGGTAATCATCTTTAATCATTCCTTTGTATGTTTGTAATTCTCTACACTAATAATACCTATGTGCTCTTACAATGTAAAGTTGTTTCTTTCGGCGATTTTTTTCCAAAGCTCCATGTTGGTGCTCTCTATGAGCTTTCTTATTTTCTCCTGCATGTTTTCATCAAAAAAGTAAATGTCCGCTGCTACGGCCTCTGCAAGATCCTCCCGTTCCTCTTCGGACAGTGATTTGTAAAATTCAGCAGCCTGCTGTGCTTCTCTCATCATAATACCCCTCGCATATTTGCTCCCATGTTATGGGAATATCCCATAACCTTGGTGAAGTCATCCCCGCACATTTCTATTCCATCTATCAAGTTGGTGGGAGAAAAATGCTGCGCTTTTTTCCCATCTTCACTGTCTCTTAGAATCTTAGTCAGCTTCATGATGCCCACGGGAAAGGATTTGATAACATCCTCATTCCAGCACAGCGTCGTCTTGATGTAGCTGCTGTCATTGATGTATTCGTAATCTATGAGCTGAACATGTAGCTCGTATTGCGGGAACTTACCGCTCTCTATATGAGATATCATCTGCTCTGTCGCTATATCAGGGTCAAAGCCTGCCATAAACTCCGCAAATATGCTGTTAATCCTCTTATCCCCTACGTTCTCAACACCATTTGGCTTTAGAGGAACCCACTTATATCGGACCAGATACTTTCTGTCCTTGCTGTTTTTCCATATATAAGTGTTTACGGAATACATGACTATATCTGTAAATGAGCTGGAAAGCCCGCAAAAGGAATAGAGCCTCAATATACAGTTGATACTCTCTGGGTTTGCCGCTGCAAAGTCCCACAACTTTCTTTTATCCCCTCCGTCAAAGCTGTATTTATCAGACAGGGCCCTATGTAAATCGGGGAATTTCGTTTCATCGTTTATAAAATATACGGGAATGCTCTGGCATATCAAATCATAGCTTCCATCCTCATGGCTAAACTTGACCGACAGCCCCTTTATATTCCTGGAAGTATCCGCAGTCCCTTCGCCGCCTAGCATTGAGGAGAATCGCACCGCCACATCAGTAGCTCTGTCCGGATTGAGGAACAATTCTGCCTTAGTATAGTCCGACAGGGACATGTAAGGCCTAAAATACCCGCCTGCACATATACCCTTCCTGTGCATAAGCCTGGGTCTTTCCAGCCTACCTATAAGCTTGCTTATTTCTTCTAACAATAAAAAATCTGTCATTGCACCACCTCACGGTAGTATATGCGACAGATTTTGATTTTGATATTAAATTCCCGTATGTCCGAATCCTCCTGAGCCCCTTGCCGTATCCGACAGGTTCTCCACCTTTCTCAGCTCTACCTTCTCGTACTTTGCCACTACCATCTGGGCTATTCGGTCACCATTGTTAACGATGAAGGCTTCCTCTCCCCAGTTTATAAGCGATACCTTGATTTCTCCGCGATAATCGCTGTCTATGGTTCCTACTCCGTTGGTAAGCCCGATTCCGTACTTTACGGCAAGGCCACTTCTCGCTCTTATCTGCACTTCGTATCCCTCAGGCACCTCTATAAAAAGACCTGTGGGAATAAGGGCTCTCTTGCCAGGAAGTATTTCAACAGGCTCATTTGCAAAGGCTCTTAGGTCCATGCCTGCCGAACCACTTGTCTCATAGCAGGGAAGCTTCCCCGAAAGAGATTTAATATTAATTTCCATTATTGAGCCTCCTTCCTCTATCCTCTAAGAATCAGGTTCTCAAGGTCCAACTTTTTCCCTGTGACCGACGCTCCGCAGTATGCTGAGTAATCTCCGATTATCTCTGCTGCCTTTGATATGTCCTCACAGGTAACGCTGTCAAAGGACTGCAGAACCTGAGCCGGGTCGTAGACCCTGTCCTGGAGCAGCTTGTTCTTGCCGATAGAAAACATTCTGCTGTTTATGCTTTCCAGGCCAAAAATGTAAGAGCTCTTGACCTGTTCTTTTGCAATGGAAAGTTCTTCTTCAGTAACGCCCTTCTTTCTCAGCAGCTCCAACTCGTACTTTATTGCATCCAGAGTATCCTTGGCTTTTTCATGAGCAACTCCTGCATATATGCTGAAAAATCCCCAGTAGCTAGAAAACACATTCATGGAACAGACTGAATATGCCAGTCCCTTTTCTTCTCTTATATTTTGGAACAGCCTTGAGCTCATGCTGCCGCCGAATATGCTGTTCATCAGCACAAATGAATAATATCTGTCATCGGCCATGGAAACTCCCGGTGTAGCCAAACAAATATGGGTCTGTTCTATATCCCTTACCTTTACATTGAAGCTCTGTTTGTATGGTTTTAACTTTACCTCATGACTAACCTTTCTTTCGCGAAGGCTTCCCAGCTTGTTTTCAAACATTTGAAGTGTTCCTTCTTCGTCAAAATTGCCAGCAATGGCTACGACTATGCTGTCTCTTGCATATTTTTCATCCAGATAGCCTGTCAGCTTGCCTCTGTCTATGTCCTGAAGGCTTTCGGGAGTGCCTAGTATGCTTCTCCCCAAAGGATTTCCGCCGGAAACCAGTTCTGATATTGTATCGTACACGTCATCATCGGGGCTGTCCTTCACCATTTTTATTTCTTCCAGAATGACCATTCTCTCCTTATCCATTTCGACGGTATCAAAACGGGAACCTGTAATCATATCCAGAAGGATTTCTGCTCCTTTACATATGTTGGAGGAAAGGGTCTTGATATAGTAGCAGGTGGCTTCCTTGCCAGTGAAGGCATTGAACATTCCCCCTATTTCATCTACATCCGAAGCTATATCCTTGGCCGAACGTTTTTCCGTTCCCTTGAACATCATGTGTTCAATAAAATGGGACACTCCCGAATTGCTGTCGCTTTCATCGCATGCCCCTGCTTTTACCCATATGCCAAGTGCTGCGGATTGAACGTAATCTGTTTTCTCCATTATAATCGTAGTACCGCAGTCGAGTTTCTTTATCTTTACCATAACACAATAACCTTCCTTTGATAATATTATTGATTGTAACACAAATGCAATAATTTTCATATACTGCCATTGAACAATTCAGTAAATATCCATAATTATATTATTATCTTTAAGGAGGTAAACGATGAACTGTTTTTGTACATCACAAACAGATACGACCGATAACTGCTGCAGCGGCAACAATCTCTGCAGCTTCAGCGGAAATTTAGAAGATGTGGTATCAACTCCTATCTATGTTCAGAGCGTATACGATGCAGTGAGATTCAATCTGCAGGGCATGAAAACCATTCAGGGCCTGAGATTCACTCCTGCCATCCCTTGCGGCTGTTCAATCAACAGGATTGTTGATATAAGATGCAAAAAGGTTTTTAATCCTGACAACTCTTCCGACTGTGACAACCTGACCCTTGACATGGAAACAGGTCTTTCAGGGGCCTGTTTCATAAACAACTGCAACGGAGTTACGGAAACCATCGGTCCGGACGGAGTTCCGTCAGAAAAAATACTTTTTGCTGACACTAGCGATTGTGACGACACATGCTCCGGAGGAACTCCTATTTTCGGAACCCAAAATGTAAGATTATGGGGGAACATAATAATCTATCTTGACCTGGCTTTATGCGACAGCTGCGGCAGAGAAAGCATCATGACCGTCTGCGCCGAGGTCAACATAGCAAAACCGAGCCACCCTCTAGTACTTACAAACTTCTTCGAGTTATGCATGCCTAGCACAAGCAACTCTGCATTTTTCCCAAGACTGACCGAATTGTCAAATGCGGGCTTTACAGCAAGGCTTGCTACCAACAGCTGTGGAAGAGACACTAACCAAAGCCCTAACGGTGAACTGTGTGCCAATCTCATAATCCACATATGTGTAGTGGTTGAGAAGAAGATAACAGTACCGGTGCAGCTTTGTGTGTTAGCGACAGGATTCGCAGAGGCTCCGCTTCAAGAAAACAGCAATGGCGTAATCTCTTGCCCCGGTCTGTTTCCTGAAAGAACTGATCCAAGCAGCAGCGCCTCCAATCTGTCGTCTGGCGCAGGCAACTGTCCTTCGGTCTCATGCGGCGATTCATACAATGTACAGCCAGCTGACAACTGCGGCTGCGGCTGCGGCGATTTCCCGCCGCCAACGTGCCGTTAACAATCGTTGCTAATCCTTCATCTGTAAACGCAATAAGCCCCGTCTCCTTACATATCAGACGGGGCTTATTACTGCTCTATTTACATTCTTCGATGCCTAAGGTTTTGCCTTCTTACGCACCTTGGTTATATCTGCCTTGCTCTCACAGTACAGGCATCTATATGTCCTGCTTTCCCTGTCCGTGAGCCGGAAGACATGAGGCAGCTCCTGCTCAATGGTAGTAATGCACCTTGGATTGCGGCACTTTATCACATTGACGATTCTTTCCGGAAGCTCGATGTGAGACTGCTTGGCCAGCCTGCCATTCTCTATTATATTTACTGTTATTCTTGGATCCACGTAACCTATGGCATCCAGATTAATATCTATTATCCTGTCTATTTTAATAATGTCCTTCTGACCCATTTTATTGCTCTCCGCATTTTTAATAAGGGCCACCTGGCAGTCAAGACTGTCAAGCTCCAGCACCTTGTATATTTCCATGCCGCGTCCTGCCCCTATATGGTCAAGTACGATTCCGTTTTCTATCTTTCCTATTATCATTTTATTCCCTCCAGAAACTCTAATATCAGAGCCATTCTAATGTATTTGCCGTTTAAAACCTGCTCAAAATACTTTGCTCTAGGGTCATCGTCTACGGATAAGGATATTTCATTGACACGAGGCAGGGGATGCAGTATGCTGAGTTCCTCTTTTGCATTTGCCAACTTGTCTGTAGTGAGTATGTAGCTGTCCTTTAGCCTTATGTATTCCTGCTCGCTGAAAAACCGTTCCCTCTGCACCCTGGTCATATAAAGTATATCAAGCTGAGGCATTACTCCTTCTAAATCCGTGGTTTCAACAAAATTTATGCCCTTCTTCTTTATCACCTCTTCTTTAAGGTACTCGGGTACTTTTAATTCCTCAGGAGAAATAAGAACAAAGCTGACATTTTCGTATCTGGACATAGCGCTTATAAGGGAATGTACGGTTCTTCCGAATTTCAAATCTCCGCACAGACCTACTGTCAAATTGTCAAACCTCCCCTTTTCTCTGTTTATAGTAAGCAAGTCCGTTAAAGTCTGTGTAGGATGATTATGTCCTCCGTCTCCCGCATTGATTACCGGCACCGTGGATTTTGACGAGCCTACAAGGGCTGCGCCCTCCTTAGGATGCCTCATGGCTATTATATCCGCATATGAGCCTACAGTTCTTACAGTGTCGGCAACGCTTTCTCCCTTGGCGGCAGATGAACTCTGAGCCTCTGAAAAACCCAATACATTGCCCCCCAGCTCATACATGGCTGCCTCAAAGCTGAGCCTCGTCCTCGTAGACGGCTCAAAAAACAGGGTCGCCAGCTTCCTGCCCTGGCATATATGGCTGTACTTCTTCGGATCATCAATAATATCGTTGGCCCTCATTATCATTCTGTCGATTTCTTCTGTACTTAGCTCCATAATATCTATCAAGTGCTTCATCTCCACCTCCTTACAAGCTATCTCTAAATGATATCAGCTTATCTACATCATCACCTTCTATGTATCCATCTTCAGCCGCTTCGCCTACAACAGTATCAAAATCAGTAAGGCTGAAATGCTTTACATCTGCCGCCGCCATAGCGTCCTTTCCTTTTTGAAGACCGTATGTGAATATGCTTACAATACCCAGGACTTCTGCTCCTGCCTTTCGCAGAGCCAATACAGAATCCACTGCGCTTGCTCCGGTGGATATCAGGTCCTCTATTACCACTGTCTTTTGCCCCAGTTCAAGCTTTCCCTCTATTCTGTTTTCCCTGCCATGGCCCTTTGCCGAGGCTCTCACATATCCCATTGGTATCTGCAGCATATGGGCCGCTATGGCAGCGTGAGCTATTCCTGCTGTACTCGTGCCCATGAGCACCTCACAATCTGGGAATTCCTTTTTTACCGTCTCTGCTATTGCTTCTTCGATAAAGTTTCTGACTTCTACATCTGTCAATATAAGCCTGTTGTCACAGTAGACGGGGCTCTTAATTCCGCTTGCCCATGTAAAAGGCCGGTCTGGCCTGAAAAAAACAGCCTTGATTTTTAGAAGCCTTTTGGCGATTTCTCTTTTCATAGGTTCATCCTTTCCTTATAAAAATTCCTTTAAACATCTCTCATATGCTCGGACCGGGTCATTTGCTTTTGTAATGCTGCGCCCCACGACGATATAATCTGCCCCCTGCTTTCTTGCTTCCTCAGGTGTAGCCACTCTGCTGTGATCGTCGGTCAAATCCTCTCTCAGCCGTATTCCCGGCACAACGGTAATAAAGTCCTGCCCGCAGGTTCTATGTATTCCTTCGGCCTCCCAGGTAGAGCAAACTACTCCGTCAAGTCCCGCCTCCCAGGCGTTGATTCCATACTTCAACACCGTATCCTCCATTCCCCCATCTATAAGCAGCTCATCTCGAAGCTGCTTCTCAGAAATAGATGTAAGCTGTGTCACAGCAAGTAGCTTAATTCCGCTATCCCCTGCGCCCTCTCTGGCAGCTCTCATCATAGTAACAGCCCCTGCCCCGTGAACGTTGCACATGTCGATTCTTAAAGCCGACAGCACCTTCATGGTTCTCATTACCGTGTTGGGGATATCGTGGAGCTTCAAATCCAGAAATATACTATGACCACGTTCCTTCAGCTTTCTCACTAAATCGGGTCCCTCGCTGTAAAAAAGCTCCATACCTACCTTTAAAAACAGACTTCTTCCGCCAAACATCCACAAAAATTCCTCAAGCTCACCTCTCGATGAAAAATCACAAGCGATTATCACGCCTCTATCCATTGTGCGCACCTCCCACTATTTCATTTATATCATCTATACCGTACTCCTCCATTACAGAAGGTAATTCCTCTATTATTTTCTTGCAGGCATATGGATCCACCATGTTGGCAGCCCCCACCTCCACCGCAGCTGCTCCCGCCATCATCATCTCAATAACATCTCCGGCAGAAGTTATACCTCCTATTCCGATTATAGGGATTCCTGCTTTCTCATAAGTCTGATACACCATTCGCAGGGCCATGGGGAATATCCCCGGTCCTGAATATCCTCCGGCCCCATTGGCAAGGACAGGCCTCCTGCTTTTTAAATCTATCCTCATAGCCATAAAGGTATTGACCAGAGCTAAGGCATCAGCCCCCGCTCTCTCGCAGGCAAGGGCCAGCCTTGTTATATCCGTCACATTAGGTGTGAGCTTAACTATTACCGGTTTAGGGCTGACCTCCTTTACGGAATATGTAATCCTGCTTACGGTGTCTTCATCGGTTCCCAGTGCCATGCCCCCGTGATTCACATTAGGACACGAAACGTTGAGCTCCAGCCATCCAACTTCAGGTATATCGTTAAATTTTGAAGCTATTTCTGGGTATTCTTCCTCTGAGAAACCACTTATATTGGCTATGACCTTTTTTTGAAAGTCCTTTTTCATATTAGGAAGACACTCCTCTATCACTTTATCAATTCCCGGATTTTCCAGCCCTACGGAATTTATGAGTCCGGCCTTACACTCCGCTATTCTCGGCATTGCATTGCCGTATCTGGGTTTGAGAGTCGTTCCCTTCATGGAAAAAGTACCCAGCATGTTAATATCATAAAAATCTGCGTATTCTCCGCCGTATCCGAATACTCCGCTTGCTCCTATTACAGGGTTGTCAAGCCTCTCACCGCAAAGCTCTATTTTTAGATTCTTTTTCTCCATTACCAGCAAACCTCCCCTCTGTTCATCACAGGCCCTTCCTTGCATATTCTTTTACTGCCTATAAGGGTTTTACAGCTGCATCCCATACACGCGCCAAATCCGCACCCTAACCTTGCCTCAAAGCTCATTTCACCGTATATGTCTTCGGGAATCTCCCTATGGACTGCCTTGAGCATAGCCTCAGGACCGCAGGCGTAAAAACAGTCGTAATCCAGCCCAGCTATTATGTCGGTGACAACTCCCGTTTTTCCAAGGCTTCCGTCCACAGTCGCCACCTGCACAGGGACTCCTGCCCTTTTGAAATTCTCTATGTAAAAGGCTTCTTTCCCAGAAGTAAAGCCTAAAGCAGCCCGTGGCTTCTTCCCCATAGCCTGAAGTTTTTCACAAAGTCCGTAAAGCGGCGCTGCACCCATACCGCCACCTATAAGCAGTGGCCTTTTTTCCGGCCTTTTCATATTGAAGCCCTTCCCCAGAGGAAGGAGCACATCCAGTCCGTCGCCCCTGGCACACCTGCTCATAATTTTCGTTCCTTCCCCGACCACCTTGTATACTATCCTTATTTCTGATTCTCCTACATAGCAGACAGATATGGGCCTCCTCAGGTACACCTGGTCCAGCCTGATGTTTATAAACTGTCCCGGAGCGATTTGAGTGCTCTCATCACTGCTGCATTTAAAGGTCATTTCAAATATTTTCTCTGCTATTTTCTCATTTGATCCTATCTTTAAAATTCTCGTCTTCATTTTCTTCATTCCTTTCCCATACAAGATTCCCCTCTATTACGGTGGCAAGACATCTGCCCCTTACGGTAATACCTTCAAAGGGAGTGCTCCTTCCCTTTGAAAAGAATTTTTCAGGGTCTATACTGTATTCCTCATCTAGATTCCATACCGTAAACGTAGGGTTCTCACTTCTAAGCTCATCTTCAATATCTGCCCTTTTCAATCCGAAACGCTTTCCGGGATTTACGTACATCAGCTCTATTAAACGGTCAAAACTTATAATCCCTGTCAAAACCAGCTTCGTGTAAAGAAGGGGAAAAGCTGTCTCAAGTCCGACTATACCGTAGGTGCTATTCTTCATTCCCCCAGATTTTTCCTCTCTGCTATGAGGGGCATGGTCCGTAGCTATCATATCTATGGTTCCATCCCTTACTGCCTCTATTAATGCCTGCCTGTCTTTTCTCTCTTTTAAAGGCGGGTTCATCTTAAACTTGCCGTCGTCGTATATCATCTCCCGCGACAGCAGAAGATAATGGGGCGCAGTCTCACAGGAAACATCTAGCCCCTTTTTCTTGGCTGCTCTTATAAGCTCTACCGATTCCCTGCATGAAAGGTGACACATATGGTATCTGCACCCTGTCTCCTCTGCTAACTTCAAATCCCGCTCCAGCTGTTTCCATTCAGCCTCAGAGCTTTGTCTTGTATAATCCCTATCCTCGCAGTGAGCCAGTATTATCCTATCTAGGCTCCTTGCTTTGCTCATAGCCGCTTTCATGACCTCGTCAGAAGCCACTCCCACTCCGTCATCGGAAAATCCTATTAAAAAAGGAGCCATATCATCCATGGAAGAAATAGCATTGCCTTCTTCTCCCACGGTAATGGCTCCACAGGGGTGAACATTTACCAGCGCATCTTGCTGTATTATATCCCGTTGCTTCTGCAAATTCGGCAGACAATCTGGACACGGCTCCAGATTTGGCATCGACACAATATCGGTAAAACCTCCTGCCGCCGCTGCCATAGTTCCTGTCCTAACGGTCTCCTTATAAGAAAAACCCGGCTCTCTCAAATGTACGTGTACATCTGTAAAACCGGGTAAAATATAACAATCGGAACAAAAGAAACCTTTAAATCTAAACCTCGATCTTCTTCTATCACAATCGTTTCGTATCATATTACCATCGCTCCCAACTAATCTAACAGCTCCTGTCTTCCAGGCATTTTTTCTATTAAACCACAGAGCAGTATTGGTGTCAAGGATTTTATTTTCCTGCCTTGAATATTTCTATCCATTCATCTACAGTTTTAACCTCTGCACCATAAACTTCCTTAAGATACTTGATTCCCATATTATAGTCTTCCTCAGTAAAGCTGTCTGTAGCATCGCTGGCAACCTTAACGTTATAACCTAGCTGGAATGCATCTGCACTTGTATGCCTAACACACATGTGGGCATGAAGACCTGTCATAATAACATCTTCAATTCCAAGCTCTCTTAAAAGTGCGTCCAATGATGTCTGGAAAAATCCACTGTACCTACGCTTAGGAACGACATAATCCTTACTGCACACGCCTAACTCCGGAATAACCTCTGCTCCTGGGGTTCCCATTACAGCATGAGGTCCCCACACTTCAAATTCTCTGTCTATTTCAGGGATATGTTCATCATTTGAGAAGATAACCACAACGTCGTTTTTTCTTGCAGCTTCCAAAAGCTCTGCTGTCTTAGGAACGATAGCCTTTCCACGGTCACAAGTCAGTGCTCCGTAAACAAAATCCTGTAGCATATCGACTACAATAACTGCGGTTTTTTTGTTTTCCATTTCATTTGCCTCTTTTCTATATTATACGTAAATTCCAATATGTATCGTCATGTGTATTGACACATGTAATATACCATATTGCTCTCAATATGTAAAGATACGCTCATGTTATTTAATGAAACGGATCATATTTAAGATATGAGCTTTATGATTCCAAACCCCGCTACCAGCGTTATCAGACATATGAGTATGTCTATTCCGGAAGGGACTCCGGGGAATATCTCCACCATTGAACCCAGGACGAAGCCAAGTATAATAAGATATGTGGAATGAGGATGCCTTACCATCGCCCTTTCCAGGAGCTTAGTCGTCAATACTATCCCTAGAAGCAGCCCAATTCCCAAGGGCAGTAGAAATGGCATATAGAAGTGGCTTATAGCCCTCATAACCTCATCATAGAGGCCCATTACAAGAAGCAGATAGGAGACACTTATTCCAGGAAGCACCAACGCCACAGCAGCAATAAATCCTGCAAGGACCAGAAACATTACGCTTTCCACTCCCGGTGCCATGGCACTCTGAGACGATTCTTCAGGCAGCAGTGATATAAGGAATACAGATACCACACCAAGAACCACGCAAAATACGCTTTTAAAGGAAAAGCCTTTTATCTGAGACTTTTTGACAATAAGGGGCACACCTCCCAGCACAGCTCCCATAAAGAAATAGAGCATAGGCATGGGATAC
The DNA here is from genome assembly GCA_012513435.1 of Clostridiales bacterium. Lineage (GTDB taxonomy): Bacteria > Bacillota > Clostridia > Peptostreptococcales > Anaerovoracaceae > Lentihominibacter. The sequence continues at coordinate 28,774 of JAAZCE010000040.1, read as the reverse complement.
ATTTCTATCAAGCTGAGCAGCGGCTTTGCAAACAAAAAAATCCCTAAGCCTCCACCTGCAGCAAACAACAGAAGAAAAAGGAAATTCTTACGTTTGCTTTTCATAAAGGAACTCACGGATGAAATCAAATCGTCGTATATTCCCAGTATCATAGCCATAGAGCCACCGCTAACTCCGGGAATCAACATCGTTCCGCCTACAACAAGACCCTTTGTTATGGTTGCCCCGTTTCCGTTTTCCCTGATAATTCCCTCTTTACCCTCACGCATAAATTCAGACCTGTCCTCTCATCTTCAGCTGTTCCCAATTATATGGGATATCTCTGTTATATGTCAATGACTGCCAACGTGAATTTACATATTGTTTACATTAAAAAGAGCACTCAAAACTTCACATTGACGTGGTAACTTTACTATGATAAAGTTGCTTTATACCTCAGGAGGACATAACCAATGGCAATAAACAAATTTATGCATGCAGCTCTCAAAGCCTTATCTTACAAAGAAGTTGACCTTAAGAAAAATTACAAGCTGTACAGAAGCGTCAACAGCAAGGTAGTCACTCCTGTGAAACTCTTTTATAAAATAAGTGATTTCAAGATTCACTTGGATGAGGAAGAGATTCCTATACGAGTTTTTCATCCTGAAGAGAAAACCTCCGATGAAGTATTCCTCTTTTTTCACGGTGGAGGATGGGTCCTCGGTGATATAGACACATATACCAAACCATGTGCTTCTCTTGCCAGCGCTACAGGTCGGCGTGTCATGTCCGTGGACTACAGGCTCGCTCCTGAACATCCCTTTCCATGTGGACTTAGAGACTGCTATCACGCCGCTATGACCATCTGTGAAAACAGTCGAGCCTTTGAACTTGACCCGGAAAAAATGATACTCATAGGTGACAGTGCCGGTGCCAACCTTGCCGCATGTATCAACCTGATGGCAAGGGATAATAATACATTTGTATTCAAGAATCAGATACTTTTGTATCCGGCAACCTGGAACGACCACAGCGAGAATTCAAAGTTCGAGTCTGTCCGTGCATACGGCAAAAGCTACCTACTTACATCAAAACGTATCTGCGATTATGTGGATTTATATATTCAGAATGCCCATGATTTTTACAGTCCGTATTTTGCCCCCCTTTTGGCTGACGACCTGTCAAACCAGCCCCGCACCCTCTTGATAACCGCCGAATATGACCCTCTCAGAGATGAGGGCGAAGCCTACGGTGAAAAACTCAGGACCTTCGGGAATAACGTTGAGCAGTACAGGATGAAAGATGCACTTCATGGATTCTTTTCCCTGCCAAAGAGATTTATCCATGTGCAACGCACCTATGATTTAATTCTTAGATTTTTAGATAAACACAACTGTGAGGCAGAATAACTATGAAAAACAATTGGACAGCACTGGACCATGCGGCGAAAATATTTGTTGCAGGCACAGAAAAAACAGAAACTCAGGTCTTCAGGTTTTCCTGTGAACTTCGTCAGGATGTAAAGCGTGCCCTGCTCCAAAGCGCCCTTGAATCCACTTTAGAACTTTTCCCTTCTTATAGGGTCGTCCTTAAAAAGGGCTTCTTCTGGTATTATCTTGAAGAAAGCGATATAAAGACCACTGTAGAGCCTGAGACCCGCAGGGTGTGCGGGGACATGAGATGCACCAGGACAAAAAAGCTTCTCTTTGAGGTCACATACTTTAACAAAAGAGTCAACCTGGAGGTCTATCATGTGCTTTCCGACGGAACAAGCGCTATACTCTTCTTTAAAACCTTGATATCAAAATACATTTCCCTCGCTGAGGACCTGCCCATGCCTAAGACGACTATAGACGCTTCTCTTTCTCAAAGAAAAGACGACAGCTACGACAAATATTATTCCGGAGAAAAGATAAAGCGTTCCGAGCCCTCTCCTGCTTGCAGGCTTCAGGGCTTCAAATACAGCGAGAATTTTTTGCGAAATATCACTGGCAGACTTCCTTCATACAAAATCTATATGCTGGCTAAGAAATATGATGTCACCGTAACAGTTCTTATCTGTGCTTTTGTGATACGTGCCATCGGCGAAAATGTTACTGCCCGCGAAAGGAAGAAGCCGATAGTCTTATCCGTACCTGTTAATCTCAGAAGCTACTTTCCTTCCGCATCGGCCAGGAACTTTTTCGGCGCTATGTACGTTTCCTATCACTGGAAAACAGGTTCCGGGAATCTGGAGGATATTATAGCTTCAGTCCAGCGACAGTTTAATGAAAGCCTTAACGCCGACTTTTTAAGCCGCCAAATGGATGAGCAAAGTCAGGCAGAGCACAATATTTTTGCCAAAATGGCTCCGCTTTTTCTTAAAACCTTTATCCTGAGAATAATTTACAAAAGGAATCTGCGAGGCATAACCGCTACTGTCTCCAACGTAGGCAAAATAAAGCTGGATCCGGAGCTTGAGCCTTATGTCAAAGCGTTTGACGTATGCGCCTCAACCTGTAAATTCCAGGCAAGTATATGTACCTTTGACAATCTTCTAAGTGTAAGCTGCACAAATCCCCACATAAGTTCCGATATAGAAAAAGCCTTTTTTAGAATGCTTACCGACGAGGAGATAGAAGTAGATATTTCATCTAATGCTATGGAGGAAAAAATGTAATGAAGTACTGTGATAATTGTAGAGTTTCTGTCCGTGGCGATTTGCAGCACTGTCCTTTGTGCCAGTCAAGACTCAGCGGAGTATCGGAAGAAAAGGCCTGCTACCCTGAAGTACACACGGTCTACAGTCAGTACCGCGGCTTTTTTAGAATGCTTTTATTCTGTACTATAGTAGGCGGAGTAGCTGCTTCAGCGGTTAATATTCTCCTGCGGCAAACAGGGCATTGGGCTCTCTACGTTCTCGTAGGCCTGGCCGGTTTTTGGTTCAGTCTCTATTATGCTGTGAAACAGAGAAAAAGCCTGCCGCAAAATATAACGACACAGGCTATTTTCATATCTTTTTTATGTGTTCTCTTTGATTTCCTAGCCCACTGGAACGGTTGGTCCCTAAGCTATGCGGTGCCTTTGATTTTCACCGTTGCCATGCTATCCATGGCACTTCTGTCTAAGCTTACAAACATTCCGGCAAACGAATATCTCATATGTCTCATACTGGATATCGTCTTTGGGTTTATCCCTATTTTGTTCTACGCTCTGGGTTTGCTCTATGAAAACATTCCTTCGGTAATCTGCATATCCTGCAGCATAGTATGTCTATCAGGAATAGTCCTGTTCCAAGGTAAGGAAATACGCCAGGAGCTCACTAGAAGATTTCACTTGTAAATTCCCTTGCTGTCATAGCAATTCCTGCACCCATTCTCATCCTCGTTCCGCCTTCCCTTCTGTAAGATACGAACAAGTCGTCTTCACAGCTTGTGCAGTGCTCACTCACCTGAATATTGCCTTTATCCAATCCTATAGCTATCAGCTGTCTCGAGATGATTCCCTTTAAATCTATGTAGTATTTCGCCTCTTTCCCTATGCCGAAATCAGATATTTTTATATCTGCAAAATTATCTATAAAACTCCACTTGCTCTTGAATTCCTCGTATACCTCAGCTCCTGTTTCAAAACAGCACCTGCTTATTCCGGGGCCTATAAATACCTGTATATCTTCGGGTCGGCAACCGTATTCCTCCATCATCTTTAATATAGCTGTGGAAGCTATACCCATAGCCGTCCCTCTCCAGCCGCTGTGAACAAGGCCTATAGCTTTTCTCACAGAGTCATAAAAATACACAGGAATACAATCGGCGTGAACCGTAGTCAACAAAACATCGGCCTTATCAGTTATCATCCCGTCCCTATCCGGCAGTATAATTTCCCGTAAAGCATTCTCTGCTGCATCCCTTAGCTGCCTGTCTCCTATCACCTCTACGTTATCCTTATGTACCTGCACGGGCCTTACAGCCGTCATTTTATCAAGGCCAAGGCTCTTGAATATTCCTTCGTTCCTGTAGGGGTTGCCTTCACAAGCTCCTTCCTTTGTGGAAAAGAAGGCCTTAACGCCATTAAATTCTTTGAAAACGTCTAAGTATAAAGCACCTCTCCCAAAACCCTTCATCTGTTCCAACATATGTTCTCCTTTAATATGCATGTCGTACCTAATATTATTATAGTAAATACAGATATTTCTTAATGCAGAGGGATTCCAAGCAAATATCCGGCTCAAATAATATGATACTGTGGTATATTTTCGCAAAATATTTTAAATTTGATAAAGCTTTGGGAACTTCCTGCATCTCATCAAATACAATATGTATATTATACACTCAATTACATTTTTTGTAGCATAAATTGCAAAAGTTCCCCTATTCTTGAATCTTTCAATTCAAGAATAGGGGAGCTTTGTCTTCTTTATTTGACCCTTAGCTTGCCCTTCTTTCTATCCGAAGCTTGTCAGCTATTATAGCGATAAATTCCGAGTTGGTGGGCTTGCCCTTGTCGTTTTGAACGGTATAGCCAAAGAGGGCATTTATGGTCTCCAGCTTTCCTCTGTTCCAAGCCACTTCTATTGCGTGGCGTATTGCTCGCTCTACGCGGCTCGGTGAGGTGTTGTTGGCTTTGGCAATGGCAGGATACAGCTCCTTGGTCACTGCTCCGAGAAGCTCCATATCGTTTACCACCATGATGATGGCATCTCTCAAATAGTGATATCCTTTGATATGAGCAGGCACCCCTATCTCATGAATAATATTGGTTATTTCTATCTCCAGGCTCTTTTCTTCGTGATTGCTGTTGTTAGCCAGTATAGCCCTTGCGTACTGCATCTTATTTTCGTTGTCATCGACCCCTGAAAGCTGATGTATTCTCTTCATTAAAATATCAAGGTTAAATGGTTTGACTATGTAGTATTCGGCACCTAGGCTGATAGCTCTCTGAGTTATCGGTTCCTGACCTACGGCCGACAATACTATTGTCCTTGGATACTTCTCAAGATCTGTGTTGTTAATGGTTTCCAGAACCCCCAAGCCATCCAGATGCGGCATTACCATATCAAGGATTAGTATTTCCGGCTGTTTCGTTTTTATATTCTCTACAGCCTTTATTCCGTCGTGTGATATAAATACCAGTTCGATATCATCCTTCTTTGCAAAGTAATCCATTAGTATCTCGCAGAATTCCTTATTGTCATCTGCAATCCCAATTTTGATTTTTTTCATAAGCCCTCTCCTCTTCGTATAAAAATATCCTATGTAAATATTGTAAATATTTACATAGGATTATCAATGAGTATTACGAATACAATTTTAGCTACTATTCGACAAGATTCGACTCCGCCAACATCCATTCGATAAATATACCGTACCCTTGCTTGGGGTCATTGATAAAAACATGTGTTACTGCTCCGATTATTCTGTCATTTTGTATAATTGGGCTACCGCTCATACCTTGGACTATGCCCCCGCTCTCCTCAAGCAAAGTTTTATCTGTCACTTCAATTATCATCCCCTTATCGGACGGCTTTCTCTGCTTTTCTATCTTCTTTATTTCCACCTCAAATTTTCTTATCTCATTATTTGATAATGTAGAGAGTATATAGGCCTTGCCCAGCTTTACCTGGTCCCTTGTACCTATAGCCAGCGGTGTTGAGTAAATAGAGTTTGTCATGGCTTCATAGGACACGCCAAATATTCCGAAGTCGTTGTTGCGCTTAAGGCATCCCAGTGGTTCGTTGCTGTGATAAAAAACACCTTTTATCTCTCCCGGCGCTCCACTTTTTCCGGACTCTATTTCCTGTACCTGTGCTTCAAATAGAGTTCCTGTATCCACGGCGAGTATGGTACCTGTTTCAGGATCTGCAATTCCATGTCCCAATGCCCCGAAGGTGGAATTCATCGGGTCGTAGTATGTCAAGGTTCCTATCCCAGCGGTTTTGTCCTTTATCCACAGACCCAGCTTGTAAAGGCCGTCATCTTTTGATAGAACCGGATTTACGGTTATGTCCATATCCTTATCGTTTCTCTTTATCTTCAGCTTGACAACGCCTTCGGAGTTGTTGACAATGCTCTGGACTTCATCCGCCCTATAGACCTTCGTACCGTTGACCTCCATTATTCTGTCTCCAATTTGAAGTCCGCTCAGAATGCCTGGATTAATCATTTTGCCGTCTTCCGTTTCGATTTCTTCAAGACCTACGACAAGCACTCCCTTTACATCCATTTTAACGCCTATTGATTGCCCTCCCGGAACAAGGACCTTTTCTGAAACTACCTTTGTAGCCATCGTGCTCTTTTCCTGAGGGAATAATTGTCCAACCACTACAATAACAAGAAGAAGTCCGCCAAGTATGAGCGCACTTTTTTTCAGAAATTTCCCCATTCAATTCCTCCTAGCTATCAAAATTTTCGAGAAATCTTCCCAATTCTTCCTCTGATTCTATGCTGACACCGCCTTTAAGTAGCTCCTGGTCGCTTTCGGAAAGAAGTTCAAAAGGAATAGACGTTATCAGGTATAGCTCTTTTTTGTTCTTGCCCTCGCACAAAAAAACCTTTACAACTCCATTTACCTCTTTTATTAGATATGTCTCTTTAGGTGTTTTTGTGTCTGTCTCATTCTTCTCAGTTTCTTCAATTTTCTTGGTTTCCTCAACGCTTATTTTTTTTGCTGTATTTTGGGTGCTGTTATCTGGCTTGTAATTGAGCCATATCCCAAAGGTCAGCACGAAAACGCATATTGCCGTAAAAATTACTCTTCTTCTCAATTTTTTCTTTCTCGTATCTCTAAACATATTTTTCACCTCAAAAGGTATTATTATCAATATTTACCTCCTTATACAAAAAGAGAGCAAAATCTTGCTCTCTTGCACTCATTCTTTTCAGTTTTTCATGGTCTTACTTTATCAAGGCCTTAGGCACCGGTATCTTGGATGCGGCAAGGGCGCTTAATGTCACCGGAACAATATATGCTATAGGGAAGCATAGTAGTAAAACGGCAACGACGGTAAAAGGCTTCCGCATAATATATGTATACAGTGCCGCTACCATCACAGCCACCGTAAATGAGCCGTCTATCCCCAATATACCGGCCATGCCATAGCCTATGGCCACTCCTGCAAAGATTATTGGGAATATGTTCCCTCCCCGCCATCCGAAGTTAATGCAAATATTGACCATCAGCAGTTTGCCAAGACCTGTCATAATCAGTATCGCTACCGGATAAACCTGCCACTGGACCATAAGGTCTCCCATTTCGTGCTCTCCGGAAAACATAGTAAGTGGCAGGAAGTACCCGAAGACAGCCACTATCACTCCGACTATTACACAGCTTGTAATGCGGTTTTCAAGCAATGCTTCTCCCATTTTCTTAGTCAGCTTGCCAAAGATGAGATACAGTAATCCGCATATCACTCCTACGAGAACTATGGGAATGAACCATTTCCATTGCTCTATGCTCATACCGTGATCCGCCTCAAACCTAGGCAGACCGCCGCTGCTGCCAAGAAGCCTGCCAAGACCCATTACAGCAAGCATACCGCCTATAACGCCCATTATATAAAGGAATATCCTCGTCTTCTTGCTGGCCAGCTTTTTTCCGTACTTTTCTTTCTTGTTGTCGGGCTCCAAATTGCCTATGATGCCGAAAAGCGGTGCATTGAAAACAACTCCCAGTGTTGCGGCTATACCGCTTTCCATAAGAGCTGCTACCTCTTCACCTTTGTACTTCAACCTGTCTCCCACAAAATAAGATAAGCCTACTATCAGACCGGTAAGCCCCGCTTCCGGCCCTAATGCACCGCCGAATATGAGAGGCAGAAGTGCAGAAACGGCGATTATATGAAGGTTGTTATAGGGATATGAACCTTCATTCTTTACGCGAGCCATGACCTGCTCCAAATCTTCCGGAAGAAGCCCATATTTCTTCTGCCACAATCCTATGATAACTCCGCCTGCTGCACAGACTATAAGAGGATACACAAGGGAACCGCTGCAGTTCATCATTTCGGGAAGCCAGATCCAAAGCAAGTCTATCCCCAAACTCATAACCTTCAAGACCAGCCATACTATAGCCCCCGCAAAGGCGCCTAAAATACAGGACAAAACACCAAACAATCCTACTCTAAATAATTTGTTCATAAAAAACTCCGATGAATATTTATTCTAATTTATTACATTATAATAGCATATTGTCCACCTTTTCAATGATTTCTTCTGTAATCTCATCTATTTTCTCGTGATCCATGTTAGATGAGTAGTATTTCTCCAGCTCATCGTGGCATTCCTTTGCCATATGAAGATATTTCACTGCAAAGTCAATATTATCTCTGATACTGCCTATAAGCTGATTTATTATCTCGGAATTGACACCCTTTCCCGGCGGCACATTCACCTTTACTGTCTCAACCTTCTTGCCTTTAGGCGACAGATGCAGGTTGTGAAACGGATTGTTTGTGATTATTCCCATTTTTATCTCAGGGATTATGACATGCTCTATTTTCCTTTCTGGGTCAGTAGGACAATAGTATTTCTCCACGTCATAGCCTGCCTCCTGAAACCTGGCTGCCGCCGGCTCCAAAAATAACTGGCTCTTAAACCCTACTGGAGTCTCCAAGACTATTACCTTTTGCAAGGATTTCACTAAGGAAAGTGTGCTGTTTCTTACTCCCATAGGGGTTATGGCTCCTGCAAAAAAACTACTTTCCTTGCCTCTGTTTATTTTGTTTCCAACTATAATATCGTGCTTTACTTTATTTTCCGCACGCCTTATAGGCGTCATGGCATTTACCTTGGAATCAAACTGCCATTTTAGAGCAGATAGTTCTTTTTTGTCTATAGTATCAGCCAACATCTCCCATAAAAATTCGTATTCCACACCTGCTATTTTTAGATATCCGTAAGCGTTGTCAAAAAATCCCCCGGTCTTTTCGGTGATTTCGATTATCTGTCTTCTATTTTTTCTTATTTCTTCCCTGTTCCAATATCTTCCCAAATCCAATATCTCATCTACCGCTGCCGGATTGATGGGGTCTATAATGTGGGGCGCTGTGCCGTCTATCACAGCTACATTTCTGTCCTTCAGCAAAACCCCGTCAAGAGAATCAGGATCTGAGGAGCACCACATGTAATCTATGCTCTCGTTTTTCCCTTCAAAATAGGCGCCGATTTTCTTCATCATGGTTGATTTGCCTACTCCCGGCCCGCCTTTTAAATAAATTATTTTTTCTGCTTTATTTTGTGGCAAAATAAAGTTATAATATGAATGGAAACCTTTGGTAGTATTCCCGCCGGGATATATGTTTCTGATGTTATTTTTCATATCTTACCTCCTTATTAGCATAATATGCTGATTTTGAAGTAAGTTTACATATGAAAGTTTAATAAATCATTCAAGCAGTAAGGAGACAGGTAATAAATGAAGACTAAACCAAAAAAACTTAATTTTCCAGTTATTATCATTTTTTATGTCCTAGCGGCAGCGTTCTTCGCATATGGGGTCTATATGCTTATTTACTCCATAGGTTATGTCAATGCATACCAAGGGAGCACAACTATTGGTATTGATAACAACTTCCGATATATTGTCTCATCATCGGCCAGCTATTTCGGTTTCGCATTTCTGCTCTTGGCTGCTGCTGTTATTCTTAACAGTTTCAACAATATACGTAGTGGTCTTTCCTTTGATGATACAAGAGACGATTTTGACGACTATTATGAAGACCAGCCTTACAACCGTACCGATGCTCAGCTCTCCATAGATGATATAATGGACAGCAATAAATCTCCAGAGCCGGAGCCTGAAATGCAGGAAGCGATCCAACAGGATGTCTTCCCTGAGCCGGAGCCTGAATTCATATCTGAATCGAAGCCGGAATTCGTGTATGAGCCGAAACCGGAAATCACACCTGAAGCTGAGCCCGTAGAAGCGGAGCCTGAGTTTGAAAGGATTCCTGATTTGGAGGCTATCTTTGAATCGGATCCTGTTCCTGAACCTGAGGTCATTCCAGAGCCGGAATTCGTATCTGAATCGAAGCCGGAACCCGAAGTTGAGGTGAAACCCGAACCGGAGATTGTAGCAAAGCCAGAGCCTATCCCTGAACCCGAACCTGTGGTTGAAGATAAGCCCGAGCCGGAAGCTGTATCCGATGATGAAATAATGGTCGAACAGGTGAAGCTGGAAAAAAGAAAGACCCCTATCCAAATAGATAATATCTCTTCAACTATGATAAAGGATATCTTTGAGAAGAAGTAGATTTTGAGCAATACCTTGAAGCAGTAGGAATCAAAAACGACAATGCAAGAGTAAAAATACTCAAACACTGTCGTTTTTTTATAGCTTAAATTTTGGCTAGAAATCCATAGAGCAGTGGCTTTTACCAAAAATTATTGGTAATATAATCACGCTGGGTTCTCTCCAGTCATGAAATTGTTCGTCTACAATTTCATTCGCTTTCTGATAACACATATCATATATATCAAACCTGCATAGCCTATGAATGGGTATAATATGCTTATCAAATCGCTGAAGGGAAGCAGCCCCAGCAGGAATGTTCCCCCTGCCACTGCCCCGGCAAATATCCGGCTCTTTTCCGTTCCTTCTACCGTAAATTTGCTGCATACGGTCCACATCATTGCAGAGCAGGAGGAAAAAATACCAAGTATCAATATTATTGAAAACACCATCCCAAAAACAAAGGATATCTTCTTTGCCAGAAAAAGCGTAGGTATATCCAATGCTGCCGTATTTCCTGCGTTTGACAGTATAGCGGCGTTCATAACCGTTATGGCCGCAATGAGGGCAATAGCCCCTGCCACTGCGCCTATACGCACTTCCCTCTCGCTCGTTCCCGTCGCCCCAAGAGCAGAATAATAAACGCTCCCGCACAGGTGGTTGTATGAAACGTACAAAACTGCGCTTATGACCCAGTTTATGGATGACTGTGATTGGGACAGCACCGCCTTGTGCTGAGGCACATCTGCCAGACTTTCAAAATCTCTGCATACTGTGACTAGACCCACCACCAAGGTAAATATAATTATTATGGGTCCTATGAGGGATATTATCCTCACCAGCCTATTAAAGCCTATGAGATATGCTCCCAGAACCATAGCAGACATTATAGCCGCACCTATGTAATGATTTACGCCGTAGTATTCCGACAGAGTTGCCCCGGCTCCGGAAATAAGCACCGTCATTCCCGCCACCAGAGTTATGGGAATCAGCCAGGAGTAAACAGCACCCAGCTTATCCCCGCAGAAATACTTGAGCTGCTGAAAGTTCTCGTCATCCTTATTATTATATCCGACTCTCAATATAGTCGGACCGACAAGCACGAATCCAACCAGATTGATTATTATTGCTCCATAACTCCAATATCCATAGCTGGAAAAAAACTGAAGCAGCTCCTGGCCTGTGGCAAAGCCTGAACCTATGACCCATGCCACGAAAGCCCCTGCAAACTTTATTATCCTCTTTTTGCTATCCATCAACTCATCTCTTATTCGCAACAGTACTTATTACTATGTATATTCCACCGAAGAGAACTCCTGCTACAGGCCATATTATCCAGCTCATATCCCACCTGTTTGTCGTAAAGCTGACAAGCAGGTACACAGCCACTACAGTGCTCCAATAAACCTTTTGAAATACTTTGGTATTGCTGTTTGCCATTTTCTTTTCTGCAGTGTAATCACCCTCCTGAAGGAGCTTCTGGAAGCTGCCATAAATGATACAGGTTCTAACCAGCTTATACACGGCAAAGGCATTTACTATGAGCAAGAAACTGACCATGGTAACCAGAAACAAATCAGATGAATCAAATGCTCCTGCCACAAGAAGAGGCACCACCGATATTATGCACATTACTACTCCAACTGTTATTTTCCTTCCGTGCTCCCCTTCATACATTTCCTTCATTCGCTTGATTTCCTTTTCGGCGTCAGGGAACATCCTGATAATGTCAACCTCAAAATCTTCATACTTTCTTATCTTCATACCATTTGTGACGAGTGTTGCCACGCCTATTGCAACAAGTCCAAAGAGCACTATGAGCCCGATGGCGCCCGCCATATTGTCGGTAATAAAATCTCCCGTTTCCGAAATTCCTCCAAGCTGTATTAGAGTAACAGGAGAAAGTATACAGATGAATATGCCCAGAGCTATCTTTTTGCCTGCGCCCATCATGTCATCTATAAAACGTCTTGCTTCATCAATAGAGACGAATCTGTCGTAAATGTCTGTTTCTCTTTCTATGGTTTGACCTTCCTGCCTCTGCCGGTCTCCAAAGCTGTTGTCCTTCAGCAGATAATCCGTACTGACACCAAACAATCCGCTTATAGCTATAATTTTCTCAATATCCGGCACAGAATTCCCCGATTCCCACTTTGATACAGACTGTCTTGACACATTAAGCTCGTTGGCAAGATCCTCTTGTGACCATCCGCGCATCTTCCTAAGATCCATTATTTTCTCTGCTAAAATCATAATTTAAATCCTCCTGCTTCCCTATGAACTTTTGCCATTATATTACCAATCCTATATGTCAAAAGCCACCAAGTCTGCTAGTAAATCTGTCAACCATCAGTTGCATTTTTGATTTTTTCCTTATTTTCTCCGCTAGGCAGCTGAGCAGCTACTATGACTGCAAACATAACTATGCAACCGAAGAGTTCTCTTCCCGTCATGCTCTCCCCCAGCACAACAAACCCCGATAAAGCTGCAAATACTGACTCTAAACTGAGTATGAGAGATGTTTCCGTAGGCCCTGTATAGGCCTGGGCGATTACCTGGAATGTATAGGCAACCCCGCAGGACAACACTCCTGCGTACAAAAGTGGAACGGCTGAAGCTACAAGACTATCTATTGTAGGCATGTTAAATCCAAGAGCAGTATCCACCGGATACATTACCCCAAGGGATATTATACCGGCCACGAAAAACTGCATACATGACAGCTTAACTCCGTCCACCTTGGGAGAAAAATGGTCTATTAGCAAAAGGTGTGTCGCAAGGCCCAAAGAACTGAACAGAGTAACCACATCTCCCATATTTATATGTCCGAATCCGGCACCAGCTGGAATGCACAGAAAATAAAGTCCGGCAGCCGCACCAAAGACGCAGCACCATACCAACGGCCTTACCTTCCTCTTTAGGAGCAGACCCAGCACAGGCACTATGATAACATAAAGGGCCGTAATAAATCCAGCCTTGCCTGTCGTAGTGTAAAACAGTCCTATCTGCTGCAGGGAGCTTGATATGAACAGCATAAGTCCGCAGCATATCCCGCCCTTTATAAGGGCCTTCCTCTCTTCATGCTTTTCTTCCTCGGTTTTTTCTATCTTCTCCTCGCCCTCTTCTAAAAAGTCTTTCTTTTCTCTTAATTTCCCCATTAAGAAAATAACAGGAATAAGTACAAAGCCACCCATTGTTGTACGAATACCGCTGAAGGCCAGAGGCCCCAGCAATTCCATTCCGCTTTTTTGGGCTACAAACGCACTACCAAAAATAAATGCTGTTATTAACAGCATTAAACTTCCCTTTAGCCTTTTGTTCATTAACGCTCACAAGTCTCCTTGACTATCTCGATGAGGGGTTCTATGTACTCTCTTTTAGTTCCGTCGTAATCACGGGATATTTTATCGAGAAGATTTGATTCCTCCGCAGAAATAACTTCCTTTTTGCCTACATTCTTTTTGAGCATACCCAACATCTTCTTGCTCATGAATCCCATCTTTTCATAGTTGATGCCACCTTCAAAATAAAACACAGGCGCCATAAGTCTTTCCTCAGGAGAGAAATTCATTTCCACGATTTTGTCGTGAAGCCCTGGCATATCCATATCGCTTACTCCCACTGCAAAAACAAATACCCGCTTGCCGTTAAGAGCGCGCATCTTCTTCAATCTTTTAAGGCCATTGATTCCGCTGGCCATAAGCCATCCGCCGTATATTACGCAATCGCAGGGAACTATGTCCGCTTCCTTCGTTTTATCTATGGACTGAGCTTTACACCCAAGCTCTTCTGCAATCCACTTGGCATATTTTTCCGTAAAGCCAGTCTTACTGTTGTATATAACTACGGCTTTCATCTATTTTCCGCCTTTCTTAAGTTTAGAATAAATTCCCTTTGCTAACTGAATGACAGGAATGTTCAGGAAGGCAAGCCCGTAAACCGTCAATATCTGAGGCATTCCGAGAGGAACTACCTTGAATACGTTTTGCAGACCCGGCACCGTAAGTGCTACGGTAATTAAAATCATCCCCAGAACAAAAGCTCCTATCAAGTACATATTATTCCATACTTTGCTGGTAAATACAACAGGCTTATCGGATTTGCAATTAAATCCGTGGAACAATCTGCTGGTACAAAGTATTCCGAATGCCATAGTGCTTCCCAACAAAACGCTTCCGCCAAGCTCTGCCGCCGTAAACCATCCGTTTAGCCCAATGAAGAATCCTATGGCCGTCATAAATCCTATGGAAAGGCCTCCAAAGCCTATTCTCGTCAAGAAGTCCCTTGTCAAAATAGATTCATTGGCAGGCCGAGGCTTTTCATTCATCATATCCTTGCTATGAGGCTCAAGGCCAAGAGCTATTGCCGGAAGACTGTCCGTCAGCAGGTTGATAAAGAGAAGATGAACAGGTGCGAAAGGCACAGGCAGTGCGCATATGGAGGCAAAGAGCACCATGAGTATAGCTCCGAAATTCCCTGAAAGAAGGAACTGTATTGAGTTTTTAATGTTTTTGTATATATTTCTTCCGTTTTCCACGGCTTTCACTATGGTTGCAAAGTTATCGTCAGTCAGCACCATAGCGGCGGCATCCTTGGATACCTCGCTTCCCGTTATACCCATAGCAACGCCTATATCAGCCTGTTTCAGTGCAGGAGCATCATTTACACCGTCTCCAGTCATGGCAACTATGTTGCCCTTTTCCTGCCAGGCTCTTACTATCCTTATCTTGTGCTCAGGCGAAACCCTGGCATATACCGAAACACCTTCAACGTAACTCTTAAGCTCCTCGTCGCTAAGATCGTCAATTGAAGACCCTTCACAGGCCTCCGACTCGTCCTTGAGTATTCCTATTTTTTTGGCAATAGCAGCAGCCGTCACCTTATGATCACCTGTTATCATAACCGGCTTGATTCCCGCATCTATACACTCCGCAACAGCGTCCATAGATTCAGTTCTCGGAGGGTCCATCATAGATATAAGCCCTAAGCAGGTCATATCCTCCTCCGCTCCTTGGCCTACATCACAACGTCCATCGCTGTCGCTGTCCTTGTACGCAAAAGCCAAGACCCTCAGGCCTCCTCTGGAAAAATCTCCATTGCATTTTTCGATTTCAACCTTATCTGTCTTGCTTATTTCACGAACGCCCTGAGCTGTCTCTATTCTGGCTACGCGGTTGAGCAACACGTCAACGGCCCCCTTAGTCACCATGACTACCCTGCCGCCAACTTGGTTATATGTGGACATCAGCTTTCTGTCGCTGTCAAAAGGTATTTCCTCTATCCTGGAGCTTTCCTTCCTTATATCCTCATAGGGAATACCCAGCTTCTCGCTGAGATTAATAAGGGCCGTCTCCGTAGGGTCTCCTATTTCCTTTCCCTCGGCTATAGTGGAGTCATTGCAGAGAACGCTGTATCGCAACAGCTTCAAAGCGCCCTCATCCTTTACGTCTATATCTACTGCCGAAACCTTCCTGCCATGGACATAGTAATCCTCAACGGTCATTTTATTTTGAGTAAGGGTCCCTGTCTTATCTGAACAGATAACCGAAACACTTCCCAGACCTTCTACGGCCTGCAGTTTTCTTATTATAGCATGCTCCTTAGCCATCTTTTCTGTTCCAAAGGACAGCACGATAGTCACTATAGAGCTTAAGGCTTCAGGGATAGCTGCTACGGCAAGAGCAACGGCAAATAAGAAAGCGTCCGCCATAGGCTGGCCTCTGAATACACTGATACCAAAAAGTATACCACAGAATATGAGTATGAGTATGGAAAGCTTCTTGCCGAAGTTGTCCAGATTCACCTGCAGCGGTGTCTTTTTCTCCGAGGTGGTCTTCAAAAGGGTGGCTATCTTACCTACTTCCGTTTCCATTCCTATGGATGTTACAAGGTATTCTCCTCGGCCATAGGTAACGAAACTTCCTGAGTATACCATGTTTAGCCTGTCGCCTAAAGGAGCCTTACCTTCTATGACGTCAGCATCCTTTTCCACTCCAAGACTTTCTCCCGTAAGGGCGCTTTCGTCTATTTTCATAGCAGCGTTGACCAGTATTCTTCCGTCGGCCGGAACAAAGTCTCCTGCTTCAAGGGATACCAAATCTCCCACGGTTACATCCTCTGCAGGCAGCTTGATATACTGGCCGCCTCGAAAAACCTTTGCCTCAGGAGCTGACATTTTCTTCAGACTGTCAAGAGACTGCTCTGCCTTGACCGTCTGAGCCGTTCCAAGAACTGCATTGATGGTTATGACCACAAGTATTACTATTGTACTCTCAAAATCCCCCAACACGCCCGAAACCGTTGCAGCGACTATAAGAATTATTACAAGAAAATCCTTGAATTGTTCAAGAAAAATCAAGGGCAGAGACTTCTTCTTGCCCTCAGCTAATTGGTTTAAGCCATGTTTTTCTCTGTTGATGGCTATCTGCGCATCTGTAAGAGGTTCTACTGAACCGTTTACATTCAGCCTGACCTCTTGGCCTGTCATCTGATAAAACTCTTTCATCATTACTTCCCTTCACCATTTATAATATCAAATTATCCCACTTATTATGCAAAAAGAGACTCTTACTGCACACAAAATTGGTGCAATAAAAGTCTCGCTGTTTCATTACGAACCGGATGTATCCACATCGCGCTGACGGCTTCGTAAACGTATTGGCATACGCCTGCTACTCCCTTTTATATGTTATTATTCGGCGGAAACAACTTCCTTACCATCGTAATAGTTACAGTTAGGGCAAACTCTATGCGGAAGCTTTGGCTCGTGGCACTGTGGACAAATCGAGAGTCCAGGTGCTTTCATCTTCATGTTAGGAGCTCTTCTCTTATCTCTCTTAGCTTTTGAAGTTTTTCTTTTAGGTACTGCCATGCTCTACACCTCCTTCTGAATTCTTAGTAAATATCTTAATACAACCACTAAATTATACATTCGTCGGACACACCTTGTCAACCATTATTTTTCACTTATGACCTAATTTACTTAGCTTTTATGATGTTATAGGTATCTCTTGCAATCATCAATTCTTCATTGGTAGGAATCAGAATAACCTTTACTCTTGAATCTTCTCTTGAGATTATCATTTCCTTGCCTCTAACCTTGTTCTTTACCAGATCCAGCTTAATCCCCAGGTTTCCTAAATCATTGCAGATTATATCTCTCATGGAAATATCGTTTTCGCCGACTCCCGCCGTGAATACGATGGCATCTACGCCGTTCATTTCAGCAATGTAGGCTCCGATATAAAACCTTACCTTATGTGCGAATACCTTTATTGCCAAAAGTGCTCTTTCATTTCCTTCTTCAGCAGCTCTTTCCAAATCTCTGAAGTCACTTGATACTCCCGATATTCCTAAAACGCCTGACTTCTTGTTGAGTATCTCATTAGCAACGCCCTGGTCAAGATTTTCCTTTTCTCTCATATAGGTAACGATAGCCGGGTCTATATCTCCTGACCTGGTTCCCATTACCAGACCCTCAAGCGGAGTAAATCCCATTGAAGTATCTATACATACGCCTCTCTTAATTGCTGATACGGAAGCACCGTTGCCTAAATGGCATGTGATTATCTTCAAATCGTCCAGATTCACGTTCATTATATCAGCAGCTCTTTCAGCTACATACTTGTGGCTAGTTCCATGGAATCCATATCTTCTGATCCCATATTTCTGATAGTACTCATAAGGAATAGCGTAGATATATGATTCAGGAGGCATAGTCTGATGAAATGCCGTATCGAATACGCCTACCATAGGTGTCTTAGGCATCAATTCTCTACATGCAGCTATACCCAAAAGGTTAGGCGGGTTGTGAAGCGGTGCCAAATCAACACATTCCTCAAGAGCCGCTATTACTGCTTCATCTATCAATACCGAATGTGCGAATTTTTCTCCTGCATGAACTACACGATGTCCTACAGCTCCTATTTCACTCATATCCTTTATTACACCGTGTTCTTCATCCTGAATAGCATCGAGAACATGTCCTATGGCATCCTTATGGTCGTCCATAGGTGCAATGAGCTGGAATTTATCGCAGTCCACCTTGCTGTGGGTAATAACTGAGCCATCCATTCCTATTCTTTCAACTAAACCTTTGCAGAGCAAAATCTCGTTTGTCATATCGAGAACCTGATACTTTAATGAAGAGCTTCCGCAGTTGATAACTAATACTTTCATTTACTGTTCCTCCTGATTTGATTTACTAATAAGCAACTATAATATTATACTCCTAAGAGCCCTTTAATTCAAGGTGTTTAACCTATTTTTCGTCCGGCCCGGTCATTCCATAAATGGCTTCATTACTCTATCGGAATAACGATATGAATCCCTGCCGCAGATGAGATTATACATATCCCCCGCCAGAATATCCGTTTCAAGCAGCTTGTCCTCCCTGTATTCCTTATTGACATTAGTTATAAGAGACAGCTTGGACAATTTATCTTTTTTGATTCTTTTGATAAGCTCCTGCCCAGCCTTGCTGGCAGCAAGTATTCTGGCATAGCCACAGTCAAGGCTCCTGTTATCCTCCACCCCCATCATCAGATATATCATCATCCTGTTTACGGCAGCTCTCGTGTATCTTCTTGACACTATGGAATTCACCAGTTTATCCAAAGAATTACATTTCATAGCTTCCTTCTTAAGCTTATTTTCAAGGCCCTCTCCTATGCAGTATATCCGGGATAGCCAGTCAGCGGAAGATCTGATTATTTCACCTTTTATTATGTGAAAAGCCCTTTCCTTTGCCATTTTCATATCTATGGCTTTATCCAAAGCTCTTACTGTACTCTCCGGTACCAGGTTAATAAAATCTCGGCTTTCTTCTTCCAGCATATTTCTTATGGAGGCGGCGCCTCCATGTCCGTGATGGGCACTTCCCATGCGCTTCACTGTAAAGGGCTGAATATGCGCTCCTAGGCTGTCCATACTCTTCAAGTACTCCACAGCCAATATATTGTTGGGCTCCTTTATCAGCGTCGCAAAATCCTGACCTAGCACCCTTCCTATCGCTATTTCACCGCTCCTTGCGTAGGAACTCCCCTCCTTCATAAGAGCATGCCTCAAAAAAGCAATCTCTTCCTTTTTATCGAGAATTCCCCTCGATACACGTTCCAGTTCTTCAAGGTCTCCCGATTCGCTTCCGAATGAAATGTGAGTAGCCCCAAGACCTTCAAGAATCCCTACAGCCCCCTTTGCAAAGTTTTCTGCCCTATTGCAGGCAAAGAAAAAAGGCAGCTCAAAAACTGCGTCCACACCGTTTATAACAGCTAGCCGACTTCTCTCCCATTTGTCAAGGACAGCCCCTTCACCTCGCTGAGTAAAATTCCCGCTCATGACCGCCACTACATAATCGGGGGCAATAGCCTCCCGGGACCTGTCTATATGATATTTATGCCCCATGTGAAAAGGATTGTATTCAGCTATAATACCTAAAATCTTCATGAACCAATCATAACACAAGGATGGAAATAAAGAAAGCTACCCCGGCAGAAAAAAGGCTATGAGTCAATTTGCTCACCAATAAATAGGTGAGGCTCACTTCTGTTCCCGCCAGCATGCTCATAGATTGGCCTATTACAGAAAGCCCTCCCCACGATGTAATAAGACTGCACAATATACACTTGGCGCTGTCGGTCAGACCTCCGCACTCGGCTACTGCACCGCAGCCTACGGTCATCTCAAAGAATCCCTTTGCCAGAGCTCTCAGCCCCTGGTCCTCAAGGATTGAAAATGCACCGCACATATGCAGTATATCTGTTACGAACATGAAGATAACAATGTAGGCAAGTATTATCCCAAGAGCCCTGAAGGAGGACAGTATGGATTCGGTAAAGGCATCCTGTATACCTACCCTGCATTGTACCGTATCCAAGCTTATTTGGCCTTTTTTCACCTTGAGGAGTCTTGAATAAAAGAAACCGTTGAGCAGTGCGCCGCCGTAGTGAGCTATAACTATTACAGCACCAAGAATCCCCGAACCCAGCATGCCGGCACCTACTGCCCCCGCCATAAAGGCAGGGCCTGACGTACTGCAGAAGCTCATGAGCCTCTTGGCTTCGTCAGTGGTTATTTCTCCGCTTCTCTTCAGGTCTCCCACTATCTTGGCTCCCATAGGATACCCGGAAAGCACACTCATTGCGAAGGGAAACACTCCGGATTTCAGACAACGTACTACTCCTATTTTCTGAAGGAAGTTGGCACATATAAAAAAAGGCAGAAGAGCCGGCAGGACGTTGGTTATCCACAGGGATATGCCCTTTCTAGCCGAATAAAGGGCAATGGTAGGGAATACTACCATTAATGCACAGCACAGCGCCGTTATGCCTCCTGCTATTAATATTTTTCTTCGATTGAATCTAAAAATATCCATGATTCAGCATATTCGCCGAACCATGGATATATAACCATCTGTTCTATGTAAGTCCTATCCTTCTTCCTCTCGTGACTGGAAGGACTCAGGGACATCGTCTGCATTCATCTGAGTTCTGTAAGCCATATCCTTGAGCTCATCTCTATTAGAAGCCAGCGCCGAATTGATGTCATCAAAGGCCTTTTCTATGCTGGTAAACATTTCACCAAAATATATGGAACTCAGGTGCTCCATCTTGCCCTGGAAACTGTAAAGTATGCCATCCAGGTAATCATATGTACCAATTTTTAACTGTTTCGCTGTGTTTTCGGTAACCCTGATAAGCTCCTCGGCTCTCATCTTTGCCTTTATTGTAATGTCGTTATTTTCAACGAGCGTATCCGCCTGTTTCTGGGCATCATCTATGACCGCCTCATATTGTGTCTTCGCTTCGGAGATTATCCTTTCTCTTTCATTCTTAATCCATTGAGCCTGCTGTATCTCATCCGGCAGTTCAGCTCGTATTTCCCTAACGATTTCCAGCAACTCCTGAGAATCTACCATAATCTTTCCTGTAAGAGGAAAACCTGCAGCAGTATCAACTATTTCTTCGATTTCTTCCAAAAGTTCCAAAACTCTCATAACACCCTCCTACTTAACGGTTTTCTTATTCATATATTCCAGTATTTCATCAGGAACAAGTCCATCTATGCATCCACCTAGAGTATGTACCTCCTTTATCATACTTGAGCTGATAAAGGAATACCTGGGTGCTGTCATCAAAAATACAGTTTCAACCTTGTCATCAAAAAGCCTTGCGTTCATCTGTGCCATCTGAATTTCGTATTCAAAATCCATAGTCGCTCTCAGTCCTCTGACCACCACATCAAAGCCATTCTCGTTCACATAGTCTGCCAAAAGCCCTGAGAAATGACCAACTCTTACATTTGTTAAATGCCTTAGGGTTTCTTTCATCATTTCCTCTCTCTCCTCAAGAGAAAACATGGACTCCTTAGAAGGATTAACTATGATTCCCACGGTCAATTCCTCATATAGCTTTGCCGCCCTTTCAATAATGTTCAAGTGACCTTTTGTCAGCGGGTCAAAAGAACCTGTATAAAGTGCCTTTGATTTCATGAATGCATCCTCCCACAAGTACTACTAATTATATCACGTTTTTTTGACCTATTCAACTATATATTGAAAGCATGATTACGCCATATCTTCTTTCTTTAACTTTCGTCAACCCGCAAAATTCTTCTGGCAAAACCTCTTCTTTCCTGTGCTCTGCCACTATTACCCCGTCGCAGGCAAGAGAATGATTTTCCTCTATCAGTTTAAAGCATTCCTCCAGATAACCCTTCCCATAGGGCGGATCCAAAAGTATGATATCGAAAGGCTCTCTTTCCTTGGCTATTACCCTCCTGTAATCTCCTGCGGCTACCCTGGCTTTATCCTCTGCTCCGCAGTGGGTGATATTACCCTTGATAAGCTCAATGCTGTCCCTTGAGTTATCGGCAAAAACGCAGAGCCTGGCACCTCTGCTGAGGGCTTCCAACCCCAGGTTGCCTGTGCCCGAAAACAGGTCCAGCACCCTACTGTCCCATATTTTTTCAGAAAGGATGCTGAACAAAGCTTCCTTCACCTTGTCCGTAGTAGGCCTTACAGTATAATCAGGGGGCGATTTCAGCCTCCTGCCCTTGTATTCTCCTGCAATTATTCTCATATTTCTCCACCCCTTTACTGTATAAGACTCAATGCTTTATCAAGCTGCAGGTCGGTTTGAGAGTCCTTCTCATTTTCAACGATATAATCAGGTGTTACTCCCTTCTTATTGACCTTATGTCCGTCAGGAGAGAAGTACTGAGCCACAGTTATTTTCAAAGCCGAACCGTCGCTTAATTCTTCCGTGCCCTGAACCACACCTTTGCCGTATGTCTTCTGACCCACTAGCTTGAAGCCGTTGTCCTTAAGAGCCCCCGCAAGTATCTCCGAAGCACTAGCGCTGTTTTCGTTTACCAGCACTATGGTATTCAAATCGGTTTTCCCGTCCTTTGATTTATAGTTCTGTCTGTTCTTTTTTCTGTCCTCAAGGTACGTCACTACCCCTTCATCCAGAAACTCATCGGCAATATCAACACACTGGTTCACAAGCCCACCGCCGTTGTCTCTAAGGTCGAGAATCAGATTTTTTGCTCCCTTAGCCTCAGCATCCTTAAGAGCCTTATCAAAATCATCTGCCGTAGCTTCTATGAAAGAGGTTATCTGTATGTACGCCGTATCCTGGTCTATCATCTCGTATTCTACGCTTTCTTGTACTATTTCTTCTCTCGTTAAGGTGGCTTCCTTCTCGCCTTCATCGTTATAATACTTTATCTTTACCGTAGTTCCCGTTTCGCCCCTGATGTCCGTTGCCATAACGTCTAAGTCGCTGTATTCCTTATCATTGACCGAAAGGATGTAATCTCCCGGCTGAATACCCGCCTTTTCTGCGGGAGAGTCCTTATGCACACTGACTACCACAAACCCTGCCGTATCCTCAGCAAAGGTTATTCCTATCCCCGAATATTCTCCCGTGACGCTTGTCATATAATTTTTGTATTCCTTTGCCGTCATATATGCCGAATAGGGATCTCCAAGTCCCTCAACAAGACCCTTGCACGCTCCTGTAACAGCATCCTCATCATCAATATCCTTGTAATAGAGAGAATCCATCTTCTCATACAATTCCCCCAGCCTCTGGTATTTCCCATAATCTCCGTATTTTGCATTAAAAATAAGGGCGGAGCCTGCAGCTGCCGACATGAAGCCTACCAGGAATGCGATGAACAAACAAACTACAAATTTTTTCTTTCCCTGCATCATAATATCTCCTCTACGATAAACTGAACAGACTCGCTTCCTCTCCAAATATGCAGCGATACTCTGCCCATGATATCCACACTACTGCCTCCATCAAGCAAATCCTTTTTTTCCTGTGCCCTTCCGAAAAAAACACATTCCAATGAACTTCCATCACGTCCGGTCACAGTGAATTTTAAATGCTGTTCTTCACTCCCCATGAACTTTAACGATGAGGGCTGAACATCCTCTATGTAAAAAACAGGTTTTTGGTTTCCCTCCCCACAGGGTTCAAGAAACATCAGCTCTTTTGCAAGCTCTACGGTGGCTTCCCCTGGGGTTAGCTTCAGCTCCCATTTATTCTCTCTCTCAAACAAAGATGGGGTTTTCTCTTTTAGTATTGCTATGTCAGTATTTACAAGTTCTCGAAATTTAAACATGTTTTCCTCAGGAATTAGGAATCCGCAGGCGCTTTCATGCCCTCCGAACCTGATAAACAACTCATCATGGTTCTTTAGTAGCCTGTATATATCCACGCCAGGAATACTTCTGCCTGTACCCTTCAGAAGACCTTGGCCCGAAGGGGTAAGAATCACCACCGGACGATAAAAATTCTCCTTTATCTTTCCTGCGACGATTCCCCCGATGCCCTCATGCATATCATCCATTCTAAGTACCAAGAAATCATCTTGCCCTGATATGCGTTGACTGCACTTATCATAGGCTTCGTCCTGCAATTTTCGCCGCCTGCCATTGTATTCAACCAGCTGGGAAACCAATCTGTCTATCTCCCCATCCCTTTCTGATAAGAGCAGCTCCGCTGCAATTTTCGCCTGTGCCATACGTCCGGCGGCATTTATATGAGGCGCCAGCCCGTATGCTATTCTCTCTGCTGTGACATAAGGAATAGAAATAGCCTCAACAAGGCTTCTTATGGATTTTCTACCACCGGCATCGTTTATCTTCGCCAATCCGTATTTTACCAGTGTTCTGTTCTCGTCCACCAACGGTACTATGTCTCCTACCGTGCCTATGGCCACAAAATCAAGAGCCTTGTGCAGCAAGTGGCTACCAAGGGCTGCACGCTGTGTGACAGCCTGAGCAAACTTAAAGGCCACGCCGCAGCCCGCCAATCCCTTAAAGGGATATGCACATTCCTTTTGCTTAGGATTTATAAGTATGCAATCGGCCTTAATACTGTCTATGCTGTGATGGTCTGTAACTATTACCTTCATTCCAAGAGATTTGGCATATTCCACTTCATCATAAGATACGCTGCCGCAGTCTACGGTTATCAACAGCTCCGCCCCCTGCGCCTTCACCCTGTCTATGGCTTCATTGTTCAACCCATATCCTTCTTCAAATCTAGAAGGAATGTAATACATAATATTATGGGTCAGCGCAGATAATACCGACATCATAATACAAATCGAAGTTACTCCGTCTGCATCATAATCTCCGTAAATGCATATCCTACTCCCCGATTTTATCTCAGACAACAACAAATCCACTCCTGCTTCCATGTTGAGAAGAAGGAATGGATTATAAGCTTTCTGCGGTTTTGCGGATAAAAACTCGGAAATATCATCCGTCCTTTCGATTTCTCTCAGCTTGAGAATTTCATATAATATTTCCTTAGCGCTCCCCATAGTATGAGTGACCTTTCGATTTATGTAATATAATTCAAGGGATTCTTATATGATCCATTTACTCGCACTTCAAAGTGCAAATGATTTCCCGTAGATGTCCCTGTAGTCCCAACCCAGGCTATAGTTTGGCCTCTGGAAACCTGCTGTCCTCTATAGACATTCAATCCACGGGTATGCCCATATAGAGTGGTTATACCGCCGCCGTGGTCAATTACAACACAGTTACCATAGCCCCCATTCCATCCGGCTAAGATTACTTTGCCGCTGTTGGCTGCTACTATAGGTGTCCCGCCCGATGCTCCGATGTCTATACCTGTATGAAATTTATAGCCTCCATATACGGGATGCCATCTGTTACCGAAGTCTGAGGTTATCCAGCCTGTACCATAGCCCGGACAAGGCCAGGCCATAACGCCGCCATAATATGTAGATGATGAGCTGCTGGATGCTGACGCATTTATTTTGGCAGTCATAGCATCGGCTTCCGCCTGCATTTCATCTATCATCTGTGCAGTCTCTTCATTTTCTGCCGCAAGTTCGGCTTTCTTGGCGGAAACAGATTCCTGCTGCTCCTCAGCCACTGTCTTGGATTTTTCCAGCTCTGCCTGAAGAGTTTCAACTTCCTTCTTCTTGGTCTCTATTGCATCGTGAGCCTCTTGAAGCTCAGACAACACCTCTTTGTCACTGGAATATATTTTTTCTACCAAATCAAGATTGGTAAGAAACTCAGAGAAACTGTTGGAATCCAGTAGTACATCCGCAAAGCCTACCGTTCCGTTCTTATACATGTTCTCCAATCTGTTTCCTAAATTATCGTTTTGCGTATCTACTTTTTTCTGAGCCTCGGCAAGCTCTGCCTCAAGGGTCTTGAGCTTTTCCTCACCTGTGCTTATCTGGGCTTGAAGCTGTAACATCTTCCCCTCAAGCTCTCCCAACTGCTTCGCCAGACTGGCTTCCTCTTCCTGTCCTTTGTTAAGCTCAGCCTGCCTCTGGGAAATATCGTTTCTTAGTTGGCTCAAGGTAGCAGCTCCTACCACCGCTGTATCGAAGCACATGAACAGGGAGAGCATTACTGCCACTGCAACCATAAATCGGGATTTTCTCATAAATTACGTCCTCCTATAAATAGTTCCAAGGATTAACAGGATTGCTGTTTACCCTAACCTCAAAATGACAGTGAGGCCCTGTAGAATTACCTGTAGAGCCTACTCTGGCTATAGTTTGTCCCCGCGACACACGTTGTCCATAGCTTACCAGCAGGGATGAGTTATGCCCGTATAATGTACTAATACCGCCGCCGTGGTCAACGATAACGCAATTACCGTACCCACCATACCAGCCTGAATAAATGACCGTTCCCGCATTAGCGGCCACTACAGCGCTCCCATAGGATGCCCCTATATCTATTCCCGTATGTCCCGAATACACGCCTGAAATGGGGTGTATTCTATAGCCGTAATCAGAGGTTATGATCCTACATGAAGGCGTAGGCCATGCCATAATGCCGCCACCGTAGTCCGAAGAGTCACTGGAGCTTCCGTTGTTGGTTATAGTCGATGATATTGCCTGAGCATCTGCAGCAAGGTCATCTATCATCTTTTCCGTTTCATTGTTAGATGCGGCTATCTCCGCCTTTTGCTTCTCTACAGTGGCCTTTTCCTCCTGAGCAACCGTCTTGGATTTCTCCAGTTCGGCCTTTAAGGTTTCCACCTCTTTTTTCTTGGTATCTATATCGTTATAAGCGGCCTCAAGCCCTTCCAGCACATCCTTGTCACTGGCGTAGACCTTTTCCACAAGGCCAAGATTCGTCAAAAACTCCGAGAAACTGTTTGAATCCAAAAGCACGTCCAGGAATCCTACAGACCCGTTTTTGTACATATTTCTCAGCCTTCCCCCAAGATTATCGTTTTGAGTATCAACCTTTGCTTCCGCCTCGGCCAGCTCTGCCTCCAAGGCCTTAAGATTTTCCTCGTTTTTGCTTACTTCGCTCTCAAGCTGGTATATCTTTTTCTCAAGCTCGTTTACCTGAGCCGCTAAACTGCTTTCCTTTGATTTACCTGCTTCAAGCTCCGCCTGCTTCTCTTTAATCTCACTTCTTATTTCGCTGAGGGATTTGGCACTTACTATGGATATGTCCAGACACATGACAAAGACAAGCATCAAGGCTGTTATTATTGCAATTCTCGACTTCTTCAATTAGCTCACTCCTTTTCTATGCATCCAAAAATTTCCTCATAGATATAATACTTCCGCAGGCACCTATGCTTATTCCCAGTGCTGCGAATATCCAGGCAAAATTATACACGAGGAATCCCACCGGAACCATCGGCATCGACAGTATGGAAAATACTTGGTCGCCTATTGCATCTATGATTTTCTTATACATCAATCCCGAAATTCCCACCGATACAGCAGCAGAAATAACACCTATTATTATTCCCTCCGCCAGAAACGGACCCCTGATAAACCAATTAGTCGCCCCTACATATTTCATGATGTTTATCTCATTTGACCTGTTGACTACCGTAAGCTTAATGGTATTGGATACGACCACTATCGATACGATTACTAGGAATGCCATTATTACTATACCGGCTATCTGTATGAACTTGGTAGCATTAAGCAGCTTGTCCACAGTATCCTTATAGAACTTAACGTCTTCTACTCCGTCAAAGCCCTCTGCAACCTTAGCAATATGTTCTGCTTGTTCAAGGTCGTCTATCACTACAACTACCGAATTAGGAAGAGGATTGTCCTGGAGGCTGTCGAGAAGATATGCGTTTTCTCCCCATCTCCCCTTGAATTCAGCCATAGCGTCCTCCTTGCTCTTGTAGTAAGCATCTTGAACGCCGTCTTCATTCTTCATCTGATTCACTATGTAATTTGCTTCGGTTTTTTTCGTCTCATCATCTAAAAACAGCTCTATAGAATCATAATCCTTCTGGATGGACTGAGCCGCCGTGTTGACATTAATAACCAAGATAAAAAAAATGCTCAGTATCATCAACATGGCCGTAATGGCAAAAATTGATGCCAATGACATTGCTCTGTTTCTAAAAACCTGAAGAAAGGCCTGTTTTAAAGTATAAAGAAATCTTCTCATCATACTTGCCCTCCTCTCTTGAATCTAGACCTGAAAGTTCTTCTGCTCTGTATGGTGTCCGTACTGACATCTACTTCCGCGAGGGCTTCCTCAAAGCCGTATGTTCCGAACTCGTCTCTTACTATCCTGCCTTTTTCTATGGCTATTACACGCTTGCCCATTTTGTCAACTATATCCTTGGCATGAGTAACCATGAGGATAGTAGTTCCTCTCATGTTTATCTGATCCAGCAGCTGCATTATCTCCCATGCAGTATCCGGATCCAAATTCCCTGTAGGCTCGTCCGCTATTAATATTCGCGGTTTATTGACTATTGCTCTTGCGATAGCTACCCTCTGCTGTTCTCCAGCAGACAGCTCATCGGGGTACTTGTCCGCCATATCGGCAACTCCTACCATGCTCAGTACTTGAGGAACATATTTATCTATCAGTCGCTTGGGCTGATGTACTATTTCCATAGCAAAGGCCACGTTTTCATAAACAGTTTTAGATGTTATTAATCTAAAATCTTGAAAAATCATTCCAATATTTCTACGAAGATATGGAACAAGGCTTCTTTTTAGCTCTGAAATATCATAATCATCTATAAATACCTTACCCGAGGTAGGGTACTCTTCGCAACTAAGCAGTTTAACAAGTGTAGAT
>JAAZCE010000039.1 GCA_012513435.1 Clostridiales bacterium | reverse complement strand
TTGCGGAAGCAAGCAAACTCTATGCGGTGACTATAGCGAGGAGGTCACACCTGTTCCCATACCGAACACAGAAGTTAAGCTCCTTAGCGCTGATGATACTTGGTGGGCGACTGCCTGGGAAAGTAAGACGTTGCCGCTTTTTTGGTCCTATGGTCAAGCGGTTAAGACACCGCCCTTTCACGGCGGTAACCCGGGTTCGATTCCCGGTAGGATCACCAAAAAGCCTGTTATCCCTTTTAGATGACAGGCATTTTTTATGAATTATTAATTAGGAGCTGCTGAATATGAACTATGGAGAAGTATCGAAGTGGTCATAACGAGCCGCACTCGAAATGCGGTTGTCCGCAAGGGCACGTGGGTTCGAATCCCACCTTCTCCGCCAGCAAAACATGAGCAGCCAAACGGCTGCTCATGTTTTGTTAATGAAGATGCACAGGGATTCGAACCCGAAAGGGCGCGAACGTGAAATGAGATGCTCCGACGAGCATCGAATAGAGAGCGGGGCAAGACGAAACGGAAGTGAAGGTGCAGTCCGGCGGAACGCATGGCGTTCCGTAAAAATCCCACCTTCTCCGCCATAGACCCGCGTAGGAACACATTCTATGCGGGTTTTTCTTTACCGTTTTTGATGCCCGGTTTTTCACAGCTTCATTTTTTATTTTCTCCGGAGATATGATGTTTCTTAATGACGTTTGTAATATTTGAATAGTTTTTCTTTAGCTCTGAATAAGATGGGCCGACTTCTGAGATCCTTCCGGTTCTTATAAGGACAACAAGCTCCGATGCCGTGTGGAACAAAGGTACGAAACCCATGTTGCCGGCAAGACCTTTAAGCGCGTGCGTAGCTGTAAAGGCTGCCTCCCATGAGTTCTCATTTATAGCCTTCTCTAAGTCACTCATGGTGGGGTCCTGCAAAAAGCTTGACAGGCAACGGGAATAGAGTTCCTCATCTCCCATAAACCTGTTTTTGACCCCATCCAAATCGGTTTCATACTTGAGCAATGCAGTTTTTAGTTGATTGTCCATAGGTTAGGCTCCTCTTTTTGTTGTTGATTTTATTTCTTTAGCCAGCACAATTGCCAGAACATCGTCGCTGTCATCATTGACAAAGATTATGTCCGTGTGGAGAACTCTGTAGGAGTTGTGGTCCCATAGCTGGCTGCCGATCTGGCTGACTTTCGCCTCTCCTTGTTCGTATGCCGTCAGCAAGCTTTCGCGAGAAAAAGCAGATAAAAAAGCCTGGCGGTCATCAGGGTGGAACGTAGCCGATGCAGTGGATATAAGGTCGTCAAACAAACCTGCCAAGAAGACTCTCTCGGTAATAATGCGATTGCTGCATCTCAATATATGGTAGCTGTTCTGTGTAAGGTTGATCGAAATTACCGTTGAATAGAGTGAAGAAACAGCATTCAACAGGTGATTTGGTTCCTCGGCACTGCAATAGCTGGACTGCCACTTAGACTCTATACCGGAGCCTTCATACTTAAAGGAGTGATCTTCCATTTTCGGTGTATAGAAGGCGAAATCATCCTTACCGTTGCGTTTGACGTGATATAGAGCCTTGTCTGCTTTTTCAAAAAGGGAATTATAGGTATCGCCTGAAGTGCCTAGAGCAATGCCTACACTGCCGTGAAGCGGATATTCTATCTTTTCGTCAATTCGGATAGAGGACAGCTTGTGCATAAAGGCCATCAGAATACTGCGCAGCCGTGCTTCGGTTATATTCTCCAGCAAAACTACGAATTCATCACCTCCAATACGTCCAAGTATATCGGTTTTACGGAACTGGGAACGGAGCCTATCTGCTATCAGCTTAATGGCCTGGTCTCCATGATTGTGCCCGAAGGTATCGTTAATTTCCTTAAGATTATCTAAATCAGCCAACAGCAAAGCGCAGGAATCCATTGTCGAACTAGAGAGCTGTTTGCTTATCATGGATTCGGCTGTCGTTTTATTATACAACCCTGTCATCCCATCTATTTCCACCTGCTTTTTAACTGCAAGCTCTTTCAGTTTTTCATCTGTGATGTCTCTCAATATGGTGTAGACCTTAATGTTTCCCGAATAAGGGTCCTGAACCATTTGAAGCTCTGAACGGGTGTAACCCGATTGTTCATTTGGGAAGGTGAAGTGCCATTCATTGGTCAGCTCTCTTGCTCCGTCAGAAAAGGCAGTTATGAGGTGGTCACGAGAAAAGAAGAGCCGATATTTTTCTCGTTCCTCCGTAATGACATAGCTACGGGCTATATGCTCTACTATATCAGTTCGGCTTGACCCTACAGCAGGGAAGCTAGTAGTGAGCATGCGGCCGCCCTGTTTTTCCGTTATATCCAAGGTGACATCGGCCTCAAGGTAAATCAGTACGCTGTTATTGGCCGAACTGTGTGTTATTGACTGAAGATACCGGCTGTAGGCAAGTTCTCTTTCGTGATTTTCGGTGATATCCAAAACCGAAAGCACGGCTTCTTCCGGTACATTGTTGTCGTCATAAATCAAAGTGTATTTCATATCTATCCAACGAGGTTTACCATGAGAGTCTCTCGTATGTATTTTGGCGTTGCCCGCTCGCTTGCCATCGTGTATATCATTAAAAAATCGTTGATAATCTTTGACGCTTTCAAGCATAATATCTCCGCAATCTATAACTGTATCGTCAACATCTGCACTTGTTATAAAGGTGAGTTGCTGAGAGTCCTGGTTCACGTCTGCATAGCAGGACTTTGATGCCAAATCATAGCGATAAACCAGGCGGTCTGAGTGTTCCGCCACCAGCTGCATGACCAGTTCGTTTTTTCTGTACTCACTTTTTTTCTCTTCAGAAAGCTCTGTATAATATGCGTTGATGAAGATTTCTCCGTTTTCATTTTTTGTAGTGCGCCCGAACACATCCAAGAGCATATATGTACCGTCCGAATGTTTCAGTCGATATTTTATGCTTCTTGGCTCACCGGTATCAATCATTTCAGCAATGGTGTGCAGTACCAGGTCTGCATCATCAGGGTGAACCAAACTCATAGGGTCGGTAACGTCGTTAGTTGTAATTTCTTCAAAGCTCATACCACGCATACGGCAAAAAGGCCGGTTGGCGTATTCTGTGGCAATGTTGCCGTTAGGCAGCACCCGCATACGTACAAATCCACCAGGAGTATCATTCATAAGCTCTTGTAAAGCCCTGTTGCTACTTTCTATTTTTGCAATAAGGTCGCGGCGGTTAAGCATAGCTATCAGGTAATCACCCAAAGGCTGGAGCCACTCTATACTGCCTTGGTAGAACGAAGGCTCGTTTATGACAACAAGGCCTGCCAGTCTATCTTCGTAGTAAAGTGGTCCTGCAAGGACGGATTTAATGGAAAGCGAGCTAAGTATTTGGCGTTCTTCTGAGCGGTCATCATCCATAGAGGACACGTCAGCAATATTAATATATCTGCCATCTTCAAAGGCAGAAAGCCAAAGAGGAAATGCATCATACGGTAGGGTCTCAGTTTCTGACCTATCGCTGCTGGTTTCTGAGACGGAGACAGTATATGTTTTATTAAGGCTCTGACTCTGTTTATCAAGCTCTACAATATAGATGCTGTCGGCACGAAAATACTCGAGAATTTTCCGAAGGGCAGCGTGAATTCCCGTATCTGTATGGTTTTGCGTCAACAGGTCGTGAGCAGTATCGTTGAGAAAACGCAGCTGGTCAGCGGTAGCCACCGCTTGTTGTTCTGTGTTTCGCAGTTCCGTTATGTTTTCATTTGTGCAGTATACAAGGCTGCGGTTTCCCGCTGTTGCAATAACTCGTAAGGTTGAGCGAAAATAGACCTTTTTACATGTGTCCGAGAGATTCAAAAAAACATATTCTCCCGCAACATCACGTCTGGTTTCACGTGACTCGCCGATAGCCTTTGAAGCAGCAACTTTGCTTTTTTCGTCCAGATGCCCAAACCAGTCAAACTTCAGAATTTTGTTTGAGGGTAACCCGATATCTTCCATCATCTGAGTATGCTTGTCCGTTGAACGAAGCATTTCTATCTTGTTATCGTGATATTCAAATATACAGGCACTGCCTGCGTAGCTGTTAAAAATGAGAGAGTCAATGGAATTGGGATTCCAAAAAGAGTTGTTGTCCAAATTATCAACGGTTTCTACGGTAATGAGATTTCTCTCTTTGATTGCATTTTTTGTCAGGGCTTCGTATTCCTCTATGGGTATAGGCTTCGCGTAAAGATACCCCTGGACATAGTTGCAGCCTATGGATTTTAGGTAATTTGCCTGGGATTCAGTTTCAACGCCCTCTGCAATGAGAGTCATATCCAGCCATTTTACCATACGCACCACGGACTCAATGATATAGCCGCTGCGGTCGGAGTCCCCGGTGTTCCCGAGGAATCGCATATCTAGCTTCACTATTTGAGCCGGAACGTCCTTAAGGGTATTGAGAGAAGAGTAACCGCTGCCGAAGTCATCTATTTCCACCACAAAGCCACAACTGATAAGCTGCTTGACTATAGATACGATTTGTTTTGTCGATTTGGAAAATGCAGATTCTGTAATTTCAAGGCGCAAAAGCTCTATGGGGATTTCATATTTGCGGACAAGACCGAGAAGGACCTCCACGAGGTCGTCGCGAAATACATCGTATCGTGAAATATTGACCGAGACAGGCTGAGGGGATTGACCTTGCCCCAACCATTTATTGAGCAGGGCACAGGTTTTTTCCCAAATATATTTATCCATCTCATAGATGAAGCCATTTCTTTCAAAAATAGAAATAAATTCACCGGGCATTATAATACCGCGGACAGGATGGCGCTAGCGAACCAGGGCCTCTGCGCCAATTAGTGCGCCGGAGGAGTGATTGTATTGCGGCTGAAGCCACACCTCGAATTGGTTATCCTCCAGTGCGGTCTTCATTTCGGAGATAATTGCCTGTTCACGCAGGAGATATATACGCATGGAGTCGTCATACATATTGATATTAAGGTCGTAACGTCCCTTTCCCGATATTTGGGCCAGAGAAGCACGGTCATACATGCTGTCTACAGAAAGAGATAAATCATCTACGACATATCTTCCGATGCTGAATGTGATTGGAGGAATCGAACCGTCAAGTAGCGAAGCCTTTTGCCGTATTTCGTACAGCCGCTCATCGTCTACGAAGCTGCGGGGATACATAACAGCAAAGTTATCTGCCATAACACGGCAGCAGATGCCTCCCACAGGAGTAAAGCCTTCGGAGAAAATATCGGCCAACATCTGAAGCACCTGGTCGCCCTTGTTGGTGCCGTACTGGTCGTTAATGAGCTTGAAGTTATCAACGTCAAAACTTGCTATGATAAAATATCCCGGTTCATGCTGAGATATTATTTCTGCAACCTTTACAAAAAACGCCTGACGGGAAAGTAAGCTTGTCAGTTTATCCTGCTCCAAGGCATTCACCAAAGCCGACGTTTCTCGAAGCTTAATCAAATTACCTAGGCGGTGTTTGATAATATCCGCATCAAAAGGCTTAGCCACAAAGTCAGTCGCCCCTAGATTAAGGGCTTTTTTCTCTGTTTCCAGTGCGGTGCTGCTTGTTGTTACTATAACGGGAATTTTTGATAATACGGGATTTTGCTGCATATTGTCAAGGACCTGGTATCCATCCATAACCGGCATGATGATGTCGAGAAGGACAGCAGAAACAAGCTGCTGATTCTCCTCTAGAAGGTCAACCGCCTCCTGTCCGTTTTTTGCCTCCAAGACAGTGTAGTCCGAGGACAAAATATTACACAGAATCTGTCGGTTTATTTCATTGTCATCAACGATTAAAAGTGTTCTTGGCATACCTTAGTGCCCCCTCAATATCTGTAACTGTAGATTTGAAACATCCCCAACGGGGGTTCTGCTGAGATATGGTACAGCACATAGGATAATTATACATCTTTTTTCCAAAAAAATCAACAAAAAACGACACCCCTCACATGGCATTGTGGGTTCTTCACGGTTCAGGAGAAAGCCAATAATTTCGCGAACTCTTATCCTCGATTTGCCTGTATAAATATTCATAAACCACCTTTGCCGTCTGTTCGGATGCGTTTATTTTGTTTTAAAAACTTTTATTCCTGTTCGACATGAAACTCTTATTTTGTTATAATTATTCACGGAGGACTGGAGAATGTTATTTACAAACAAAAAGACTGGAACTGATGATGAACAAAAAGACGACCGGATATTGCTTCAAAGCAAGGGCTATGACTGGTGGTGGGTCTCTTTATCGCAAGAAGATGGATAAAGGAGGTGGAGACCAATGAATGATGTATTTGGGAAATGTATTGCCTTACGCAATAATAGGTATGCTGCTTTCAATAATATGCGGGGTAGCTCTTCACATGGTGCTGATTAGGCTGTTTTTGTGTAAAGCAGGGATAAAGGAGGAGAAAAAAGTATGTCCGATTTAACTAAGAATGCCTTAGCAGAGTCTCTTACCCTTCTTTTGGAGGAGAGGCCCCTTGACAAGATAACCATAAAAGATATAACCGGCCGATGCGGGGTGACGAGGAATACCTTTTATTACCATTTTTCAGATGTTTACGGCCTTCTCAGCTGGATATTTGAAAAGCAGGCAGATGAGATTGTCAAGATGTATCCTGATGTAAACGAAGAAGGCTTTCTATACGGCTTGAATTATCTTTACGAAAACAGGAAGATGATTTACAACGTATACTTTTCCATAAGCCGGGAGGAACTGTCCAGATATATTAACACGGTAACGGAGGATTATGCCCTGAGATTTGTGGAGGTTTTGACCAGGGATATAGATGTCAGCGAAGAAGCCAGGGTGGTGACGGCGGATTTTTATAAGAATGCCTTGGTGGGAGCTATTTTCCAATGGATACAGGGTCGTATGTCAACATCGCCTAAGGCGCTGGCGGCGCTTTATGACAGCATGTTTCGTGGAACGGTAAAGCAGGCCATAATCAGTGCGGAAAACGGACTGCAATAAAAGTTTAACAAAACAGGGCTAGTGTACAAATTTTG
Organism: Clostridiales bacterium; assembly: GCA_012513435.1. Lineage (GTDB taxonomy): Bacteria > Bacillota > Clostridia > Peptostreptococcales > Anaerovoracaceae > Lentihominibacter. The sequence goes on along the minus strand of JAAZCE010000039.1, from coordinate 114,128 downwards.
TGCACTAGCCCTGTTTTGTTTATGGCAGAAAAGGCCTTTTAGTATTATTCTGAAGGGGTAGTAAAAAGATACAGAGGTGATATTAAAATGTTAAGGCTTGGAAGAGCTATTACGGAGAAACGCAAGGGAATACTTATCATAGCGCTACTGCTGCTGATACCGGCAGTTTTTGGCATTATGGGTACCCGTATTAATTACGATGTGCTCACATATCTGCCTGATGATATTCAGACCGTTAAGGGTCAGAATATTTTAATAGACGATTTTGGCAAGGGTGCTTTTTCTATGGTTATGGTTGATGGGATGGACACCAAGAATGTCGCTGGTCTAAAGTCAAAGATAGAGGGCGTGGACCATGTGGATTCCGTTATCTGGTATGACAGTGTGCTGAGCAGTACAGTTCCCATGGAAGTACTGCCTGAGGACGTCTACCATAAATTTAACAGCGGAGACACTACTTTGATGGCGGTGTTTTTTGATACCTCAACATCTGCGGATGAAAGTTTGCAGGCCATTGAGGATATAAGAGGAATATGTGGCGAAAAATGCTTTATAAGTGGAATGTCCGCAATGGTTACGGACCTTAAGGACCTAGTGGAGCATGAGGAACCTATCTATGTTGCTATTGCCGTAATACTGGCCTGCACGGTGCTAGCATTGTTTATGGATTCCTGGGTAATCCCGTTCATTTTCGTCGCAGGGATAGGGATAACTATTCTCTACAATCTGGGCTCCAATGTATTCATGGGGGAAGTTTCCTATATTACGAAGGCCATAAGTGCGGTGCTTCAGCTTGGTGTTACAATGGACTATTCAATATTCCTATGGCACAGCTACGAAGAGCATCGACAGGACAAGTCCTTATCGAGAGATGAAGCCATGTCAAAGGCTATTGCAGGAACCATTACGGCTGTTGCGGGAAGCTCCATTACAACTATTGCAGGGTTCCTGGCAATGTGCTTCATGACATTCGCTCTTGGCTTGGATCTTGGTATCGTTATGGCCAAGGGAGTATTGCTTGGAGTGCTGGGCAGTGTAACTATTTTGCCGGCCATGATAATGACCTTTGAAAAATTGATAGAAAAGACAAGACACAAGGGCCTAGTTCCTAACTTCGGGAAGATTTCCAACTTTGTCACGAAAAAGCCGAGAATATTCGTCGGTGTATTCGTAATCTTGCTCATACCGGCTATTTGGGGATATTCAAATACAGATGTTTATTACAATCTGGATAAGAGCGTGCCTCAGAGCCTTCCTTTCAAGGTTGCGGCTAATAAACTGGACAACGAGTTCGACATGAACACGACTCATATGCTGCTGGTAGATGCCGATATGTCAAAAAAGGATGTATCCTCCATGATGGATAAGATAGATAATGTTAAGGGAATAAAATATGTTCTGGGCATGGAAAGTGCGGTAGGTCCGGCAGTCCCTGATGAAATGCTTCCTTCAGAGCTGGAGTCTACCGTCAAAAGTTCGGATTACCAACTGCTGATAATCAATTCTCGGTATTCCGTAGCAAGTGATAAGGTAAACAACCAGATAGATGAAATAAATGAACTTGTAGCCGACTATGACAGGGAAGGAATACTTATAGGCGAAGCGCCGTGTACGAAGGACCTGATTACGATTACCGATAGAGACTTCAAGGTAGTAAACATTATTTCCATAGCGGCAATCTTCATCATAATAGCTATCGTCTTGAAATCCATATCACTGCCCTTCATACTGGTATCGGTAATAGAGCTGGCAATTTTCATTAATCTAGGGATACCCCACTACACGGGAACGGTGCTGCCTTTTATCGCATCCATATGCATAAGTACGATACAACTTGGAGCTACCGTCGATTATGCCATATTGATGACTACCAGATACAGGCAGGAACGATATGCCGGACGAGAGAAACGTGAGGCTATTTCCATAGCTCATGCCAAATCAATGCCTTCGATATTGGTAAGCGCTCTTGGATTCTTTGCAGCAACCTTTGGAGTGGCGCTGTATTCCAAGGTGGATATAATAGGTTCTCTTTGCAGCCTTATGTCGAGGGGTGCACTGATTAGTATGCTTGTAGTAATGCTAATATTGCCATCCATGTTTGTGATATTTGACAATCTCATATGCAAAACAAGCAAAGGATTTGTAAACAAAGAAAAGCTCTGTACAGTGGGAGGGGAAAGTTATGAAAAATAAAAGTAAGAAGAGTATTAAAATAATATCTGGCTTTATTGCCGTTATGCTGGTATTGTCCATGGGTCTGTCAGCAACATATGCCTTTGGAGCTGAGAAGAACACTAAGGACGAAACCGTATACGTAATAACGGGAAACGACGGAACTCAAGAGGACACTATAGTAAGCGACCACCTTTGCAATAACACGGGAAGCGACACCTTGGAAGATGTGTCGGATCTTACGGATATAGAGAATGTAAAGGGTGATGAGAAGTTTACTCAGGAGGGAGATGGTAGACTTTTGTGGAATGCCAAGGGTAACGATATTTACTACCAGGGTGATTCAGATAAGGCGGTTCCTGTGAAGATGGATATAACATACTACCTCAATGGTAAAAAAATATCAGGTAATGATTTAAAGGATGCCAAGGGAGATGTTAAAATCGTCGTTAACTATGAGAACACAACCAATGTCCCATTCATTGCCATAACAGGGTTTATGGCTGAAAAAGACTGTATGAAGAATATAAAGGTAAGCAATGGGAAAATTATTGATGACGGAGAAAAGCAAATTGTAGTAGGAATGGCTGCTCCAGGCCTTGCAGCAAATCTCGGTGTGGATGCAGACAAAATCGGATTGTCTGACAGTGTAACCTTCACAGGGCAGGCAGAGGGCTTTACCGTTGATTCCATGATGACAGTTGTAACCAGTGATATATTTGAGGACGTAGATGCGGGAGCTATTGATGGTCTGAATATGGATGGACAGATAAATCTGCTAGACAGCTCTGCCAAGCAGCTTGTATCCGGAGCAGACACCTTGTACAACGGAATCAATATGCTGAACAACAAATCGCAGGAGCTTACGGTTGGGATAAAGAAATTGAATGATGGTGCAACAGAGCTGTACCAAAAGCTGGATACAAATCTTAACATAATGAAGTCGGGCACCTTGAATCTTCAGACAGGAGCTACCGCCTTGAACAGCAAGCTGCCAGAAATACTGGCAGGAGTGCAGGGAGTGTCTAAAGCAGTAGAAGGCGTTGACGCTCAGCTGCAGGCAGGGATTGCGAAGAATAATGCTGCTCAAGAAGAACTGGCGCAGCTGGTTAAAGCATACCCAGATATGGTAAATGAGCTCACATATAAGAATCTTGTGAAAGATATGGCGGATTCAAACACTGCAATGATTAATGCCGAAGTTTACACAGCATCAGGAAGCGATAACCCTTCAAATATGCAGAACATTACAGATGGTATGTTATCAGGATTGGACGGAAACGGAACAGTACAGAATCCAGGGCTTGTCAATGTGGCTAAACAGGTGAAGGACGGTTCAGATGGTTTGGCAGAAGGTCTTGCTAAGGCTACCGCCGATACTAAATCCCTGACATCGGGAGCCAAAGACCTTGCAGCAGGAATGGGAGAGCTGAATAATTCGACGGGCACCCTCATTGCGGGAAGCAGCCAGCTGAACGCAGGCTCCCAGGAGCTGAGCCTGGGACTCGAAAAGTTCTACAAAGAGGGGATAGCTAAGATAGTCAACCTGTACAACGGTCAGCTTAGAGGGAAGGCTAACAGTATTAGTTCAACCCTAAATAACGGTAAGAACTACAGCACTTTTACCCAATTGTCAAACGGAATGAAAGGAACAGTAAAATTCATATACAAGACGGAAATCAGTCAATAGAAGGGTTAATTTTAGGCAGCTAATTACTATAAAAAAGGCTTTTCCACAAATGGTGACACCTGAATCCATAAAATGTGGAAAAACCTTTTGTTGTTTGTCTTGACTTTTGAAGCCAGAATTACTATACTAAATAATGTTGTAGTTCTGTTGCGAAATCGAATATCATGCGCCTGTGGTGGAATTGGCAGACACGCTAGATTTAGGTTCTAGTGGGAGACCGTGGGGGTTCAAGTCCCTCCAGGCGCACCAATAAAATACCCGGAAGGGTATTTTTTAGTGTACGCATTGGACTTGAATCCGAAAGGGATAGCAATTTCACCTTGGGAATTATTGCCTTTTTAAATCCCTTGTGATAAACTTTCAGTGAGAAAGAGGAGGATAGGTTGATGAAAACTAAACTGAGTAAAGCGGCGAAAATAGGCATAGCCGCAGGAGTTGTAGTTATTGTCGGAGCCATCATTGCAGTATTGATAATCACAGGCGCATCAAAAGACTCCATGAAGGATGTGACACTGGGAAGAAGTGTGGCAGTGGATTCAAGCAACGTAGCCTTTTGGGGGCACGGTAACTATTTATGCAGCGGGCTTGTAGATGATGCCGGAAGCATCGGAGATTTTACTATCGAAGCGCAGATGACAAGCGGAATAAACAGCTTGGCAGTTTTCGAATCCGACCTTTACGTGGCGGCTGCCGACGGATTTTTTAGATATGGTCTGGAGGAAATGGAGAAGGGCGGCACTGTTAAGCCCAAACAGCTGATGGACGATAGTCTCAGCGATGGCTTTGAAATATACGATGGAAAGATTTACTACATATACGGATACACCCTGTACAGCATGAACACCTCCGGCAAAGGTGAAACAACGGTAGCTGAAGATGTGAACGATTACGATGTGACATCTGATGGAATATATTACACCAAGAAGGACGGCAACATATACCTGCTGTCTACAGACGGGGCACAACAAAATCTTTTGGCTAAAACCGAGGAACCTTGCACCATCAATATTACGGGAGACAACATATATTACAGCAGTCAAAAAGGCAAAGATGTTTACGTTTATAATATAAAGAAAGAGACATCAACAAAGGCATACAAGAAGGAAGCTCTGGCTCCTTATTCATATGTATGGGCAAATGAAGACTATATGCTTTACAAGACGGACAGCTATAAGTGCCGCATTGTTTCTCTGGCAGATGTAAAGGAATTTAAGGCAACCGATGCAGACGACTTGCCTGACAAGGAGCAAGGTGTAATGGTCGGCAATACACTTTACGGATATAATAAGTATAGCGGAAAATTGTATGAGTACAATTTGGCAGACAAGACCTATAAAGAAACCAAGATGGAAGAGGTGTTGGCGGATTTGCTTGCAAAGAGTGAAAAAAAGTCTTCTCCGTCCAATTCCGGAAGCTATGATATAGCGGATAACATCATTCGCTATGCAGGTGAGGGCAGTGAAGATATGCTCGATACAAAATACTTTTCACTATTGGTGCCTAATGACGTTGAGTGGGAATGGGAAAAGAACGACAGCACCTCCATTACCATATACTACTCGCCTGCTAAGAAAAGCAACGGAGGAGAGGTGGTTACGATTGCCGCCTATGACTGGGGGAGCAATGCCTACGGCGATTTGCCTGATTACACCATAGCAGGTAAAACCGAAGATAAAATTTATGTAGCAATATTCCCGACAGACCAGCAGGTAAGCTCCACGGACGAGAAACAGAGCAGTGAATATGCGAAGTTGGTGAAACATATGCGAAATGTGAATGATAAAGCGACATCGGGCAGCAACCCGTTTTCTGTAAAGTAGATGCCTTACATAAAAGATAGTGTGATACATCGAATATAAAGTAAAAATGTTGAGTGCTTTTCTCAACGTTTTTCTTTTTCTGCAAAGTATGCGACTATTTCCAGCTGTTCGCCGGGGACATCATGAGAGTAATCCTTCTCGCTGCTGGATGTAAAGCCGATGCTTTTCACCTCCTTCATACCTATGCCGCTTTGATGCCAGCAGTACTTAAGGTTGTTAAGGGTCATTACCTTTGGCTCGAAGTCCGGCTGAATATCCCTAAAACTTGTGAGAGATTTGGGGGCTTTTTTGTAACTGCCGAATACGCCGGTTACTATGCCGGAGCGTTTCAAGAGCTCTGAAATTTTCTCGGCAGAAAAGGTATTGAAGGTGAAAAGAGAATTAGTAACGGAGTAATCATCCAAATAGACATCAACAGAGCTGTTCCTTATTGGAACGTCCGAAAGGTCGCCGGCAATAAAAACAATATCGCAGGAAAGCTCGTTGAGGTACTTCCACATTTTTTCAATGCGCCTCTTTGACGGGTCTACGATGACGTATGTATTTTTCTTGTCCAGCCTTTCTATGAAGGATAGAAGAAAATTAAACTGGAAGGGACCACTTAGAATAAGGCCTGGCTCCTTCAGATGTTTCTCTATTTTGTTATGTATATAGATATAGGATTTCTCTACTAGCATCCTATAGGTCGAAGAGAAATCTTCCAACATGCATATTATGGACTCGATGTTCTTAAAGGATTTAAAAGGCGTATCCTCATAGTGCTTTTCACACAGCAAGATGCCATCTTTAATGGTAGACTTATAGCCACAACTACACCATAGCTCTCCGCTGACAAGATAGCCGTCGGAAATGCTGGCTGAGTCGAGTTTAAGGGGAACCTGGCAGTGAGGGCAGTAAAGATTGGGGATAAAGGAAAAAGGAATGCCCTTTATAAAATTTGCGGCTTCGGGGACATCGGGGAGCATTTCTATTTCTGCTTGGAGCTTTGTGATACTCTCGTCCAGATTCCTTCGCTCCTTAATAAGCTCGGATTTTTTCTTCTCCATTATACCGGCACAAAGGTCAAGAATAACATCGTCCTTGAAGCGGGAGGTTCTTTCCAGGAAAAGCAGTAGCTGAATTTCCTCAATGGAAAAGTAATAGTGCTTATATCTGAGGATGGTCTCCATGTCCTTGGCGCACCCTTTGTCAAAATCAAAATGTTCACTTTTTTTACTAGGCACAATCAGGCCATGGTTCACATAGTAGCGAACAGTGCTGATATTAGTATTAAATTTTTTTGCGAATTCACCTATTTTCATGGTCCACACCTGCTTCCTTTAGGTAAAGTATATATTAGAAAGAATATTCAGTCAAGGTAAAGTGCGGTTCATGTTTTTGATTAGGCTTACACAATGTGCAGTCAAAATTCTCGATTTCAAAATTTCTCTGTTGCGGGAAACAAGAGGTTATGTTGTAAAGTACAGATAAAGATAAAGATAAAACATTTTATAAGGAGGATATGAAAATGAATAAGAAAATAGTAACAAACAATCCGAAGGTTGTAGAGAGATTAAAGGAAAATTCAAACATCGAAGTGTGCTTCCAGGAAGGTGCACCTACGACAGTTTATGAAACGGTCAGAGAAAAGATTGAGGAAGGCGGCCGCCTTTTCACCGACATCAAGAAAATAAAAAGCGGTGAATACTATATCAGTATACCTGTTCTGATGTCAGGCGAGGGGTCCAGTCCGGATAACATTCAAGCCGTAGAAACCTGCCTCGGTAAAGCCATGAAGAAGGGAAAAACTTTTGAAAAGCCACCGGTTATGGCAGAGAAGCATCAGGAAAAGAATCTCAAAGCGTTAGAAGCTGTAATGTCAATGTAGAACACTTAAGAAGTATAAAACACCTAAAATAGACCATAGGAATATGTGTCAACTGGCCTCCCGTAAGTTGGATTAAAATCTAGCATACGGGAGGCCAGTTTTTTTGACAGTAGCCAGATTCGATTGAACAAGTTTTGATTTGACGCAAAGCTCTTCAAATGGAGAATCTCTGCAAAGATATAAAATGATGCAATAAATTATTTATAATTTGAAAATTAAGTGTTATATTAAATTCAAGGCATTGGCTAAGTCAACCGGAAAGGGGAATGACAGTGAAATGATAAGAATAATGTTCGTCTGCCACGGCAATATTTGCAGAAGCCCTATGGCGGAATTCCTATTGAAGGATATTGTTAAGGAACGTGGTCAGGAGAGGCGTGCACTACGCCTCCAAAAGACGGATTACGGGAGATACGATTACTTCATTTGCATGGATGACAGTAACGTAAGGAATGGGATAAAGGTCCTAGACGGAGACCCTGAAGGCAAAGTAAAGAAGCTTCTGGACTTTACCGGAGAGGATAAGAACGTTTCGGACCCTTGGTACACAGGGGATTTTCACGTTGCCTACGACGATATTTTACGGGGATGCGAAGCCCTGACAGACTACCTGAAGGTGTAAATATGAAGTACGATAACATACTGAAAGCTAAATTCATATCAAGGCCCAACCGCTTCATTGCACATGTTGAGCTGAAGGGCAGAGAAGTAGCCGTTCATGTAAAGAATACGGGCCGCTGTAAAGAGCTTCTTGTTCCGGACGCCACAGTGTATCTCGAAGATTTTACAGGGCGTATGGGCAGCCGCAAGATGACATACTCCTTAATTGCCGTGGAGAAGGTTGTGGAGAGAGGAAAAATGCTCATCAATATGGATTCTCAGGCACCTAACAAGGTGGTCAGGGAGGCGCTGGAAAATGGAACCCTGGTGCTGCCAGGAATGGGACATGTTGCAGAGATAAAGGCTGAAGCTGTTTACGGTAATTCCAGGCTGGATTTTTTTATATGCGACGAAAAGGGGAAGAAGGGATACATAGAGGTAAAAGGCGTCACATTGGAAAACTGCGGAATAGCCGCTTTCCCTGATGCTCCCACTGAACGAGGTGTAAAGCATCTTCGCGAGTTGTCTGCTCTTGCGGCATCAGGGTATGAAGCCTATGCTCTCTTTGTAATACAGATGGAAGGCACTCAGGAATTCAGGACAAACGATAAAACCCACAAGGGCTTTGGCGATGGGCTACGGGCTGCTGCAAAGAGCGGTGTTCACGTACTGGCATATGAGTGTAAAGTAAAACCAGACAGCTTAGAAATATGGCTGCCAGTAAAGGTTGTAGTGTAAGATGCCGCAAAATAGCATCAGTAATCTTTTTTCTCACTGACATCTACATCTTTGAAGAAGTCATCGTAGTCAACACCGTAAATTTCCTTGAGAGCTACCAAGTCCGACACCTTGATGTTGCCAAGGCCAAGCTCGATTTTGGAATAGGTTGAGCGGGACATACTGCTTCCCAGTAATTGCATTTTTTCTACAAGCTCATATTGTGAAAGCTCGCTTTTCCCCCTTAATCGAATGAGGTTTTGTGTAAAAATTTTGTTTTTTAATATCATCATATAATCACCATCGGCTCCTATCTGGGAGCCTCATGTTGATTATAATTAATAAATTGTGATATAATGGCGGTATATGGGAGCCGTTTAGGTGCACTGACAGAAAGGGGAACGTAATGAAGGAGTCAATCATATCGAATTTGTTTAGAATGCCTTTATCAAGGGCAGAGTTGGTGGTTCTTAGCGGAGAAGAGTACGATAAAAAAAATAATGAAATGCTGAAGAGGCAGAGAGCCTTGCTCAACACATTGTCAAAGGAGCAGCGGGCGTTGTTTGACGAGTACGAAAACAGTTTAATAGCCATTACAGAGGTGGAGGAAGACGAAAACTTTCGGCAGGGATTCGCGCTAGGCATCAGAGTGACGGCGGAAGCGTTTTTATGCAGTGAAGTAAAAGGATAATATATAATTCCGTTGAAATTCTGCCGGAAATCCAATGAAGATGAGCTGTCGTTATACCCTATGAAAAATGATGTTGTCGGCAGTTTGCGGGGCTTCAATGGAATTACAATAGCACTTCATATGAAGTGCTATTGTAATTTTGTCTAGTATTGATTCTAGCCGAAGTATCTTTTAAGTAAGCCCTGGAAAGCTCTACCGTGTCTTGCTTCGTCCTTTGCCATTTCATGTACGGTATCGTGGATGGCATCTAAGTTCTGTTCCTTTGCCATCTTGGCAAGAGCCTTTTTACCGGCACAGGCGCCTGCTTCAGCCTCCACTCTCATGGTCAAGTTTTTCTCTGTGGAGTCTGTAACAACCTCTCCTAAAAGCTCTGCAAACTTTGCAGCGTGTTCTGCTTCTTCAAAGGCTGCTTTTTCCCAGTAGAGGCCGATTTCCGGATAACCTTCTCTGTGAGCTACTCTTGACATCGCAAGGTACATACCTACTTCTGAACATTCGCCGTTGAAATTGTCTCTGAGGCCCTGAATGATTTCAGGGTCAACACCCTGAGCAACGCCGACTACATGGTCATCCACAAATTCGATTTCGCCTTCTTTAACTTCAATAAATTTTTCTGCAGGAACGCCGCACTGAGGGCATTTTTCAGGAGCCTGAGGCCCTTCGTGAGTGTAACCGCATACTGAACAAGTCCATTTCATAGTAAATTCCTCCTTGATTCATAAATCGCTTTTATTTCACAATCGCAAATTATTAGTTATCTTTGTCTTGCAAACATAGTATACCATTTTAGTACAGAATAGTCAATAGGTTATTTTACAAAAATTCAAAATTAAAATCTTCAAAATCCTTTCACTTTACCTTTGGACTGAAAAAAGGTATAATATACACCAGCGGCTGTGCAACTGCATGGAGAAAGGTGATTTTTTGTGAAACAATACAGAACAATAATTTTAACAATAATTGCGGTAATGTCTGTGACTCTGCTTACAGGCTGCACTACATTTGATAATTTTAAGAAGGCATTTATAGATAAGCCTGAAGACAAAAGTGCAACCATAGAGATAGGTGTTTTTGAGCCTACCACCGGTGTTGACAGTGAAGCTGCCAAGGCAGAGATAAAGGGCATCGAGCTTGCTCATGATAAATATCCCAATGTAAACGGCAAAATCGTTGAACTGATTTACGGTGACAACGCATCGGATATATATGCCGCTGAGACTGCGATAAAGGATTTAATAGCTAAGAAGCCGGCCGTCATACTGGGAAGCTACGGCAGCGTTTATTCTATGGTAGCGGGAGACTATATTTTGGATGCTAAGATTCCTACTATAGCTATTACCAATACCAACCCTCTTGTAACGAAGAACAACAAGTACTATTTTAGAGTATGCTATGTGGATTCCAACCAGGGAGATTTGCTGGCCAGATATGTTCTGGAAGAGAAAAAGGAGACTACGGCAGGAGTGCTTCTGCCTAAGGAAGATGATGCCGCTATGGCTATGGCAACGGCGTTCACCGACAGAATGAAGGTGGAAACCGAAAATGAAGATGCGATAACGGTATATGAGAATTACAAGGCGGGAGCAGGTGATTTCACCAAGCAGTTGAAGGCAGTACAGGCATCAGGCGTCAAGAGCGTTTTGCTGCCGGGAGCTATAGATGATGCTGCTGCAATAATAAAGCAGGCGAAGAAGATGAAACTGGACGTGACTTTCCTGGGAGATACTCAGTGGTCAACGGAGGATTTCAGGAGTCTGGTTGGAAGTGATGCCAACGAAAAGAACACGGCTTTTATCAGCTTTGTATCAGCCGATGCTAAGGAAAATGCCGAGAACGAGAATACAGCGGGGTTTATAGAGGCATACTATGACAAGTATGGCAGCGGCAGTGAACCGGAGGATGCAACAGCTTTAGGATACGATGCTTACACAATAGCCTTGAATGCTATTGAGAAGGCAGGAGCCGATAAGAACGGTAACGCCATAAGGAAAGTCCTTGACGGGGAATACTCCTTTGAAGGCGTGTCAGGGAAGATAAACTTCAACAACATGGGAGACCCGATAAAAACGGCGTATATAAGCACATGGAAGAATAATATTATGATTTCTATTTATACTATAGAACCGACGTTATAAAAAGGAGAAGAAAAATGGAACAGAAAATTAAAGATGCATTGGAACAAATAAGACCTTTCTTGCAGAGAGACGGAGGAGATCTTGAATTCGTAGAGTACACAGATGAGCATGTAGTCAAGGTAAGACTTCAGGGGCACTGTGCAGGATGTCCTGGAGCGCAGATGACGATAAAGGGCGTTGTGGAGAAAATACTGAAGGAGAGCTATCCTGAAATAACCGGTGTAGAAGCGGTACTTTAGTTTGGAAGGAAAAAATGGAGCTAATAACATCAGTAAACAGTAAAATAGAAGAAAATAAGACAGAGATGATATCATCTCTGTCTAAACTTATATCCATACCTAGCGTTGCTGCAAAGCGGAAGGGCAGTATGCCTTTTGGAGAGAACGTGGACAGAGCTTATAGGTGTATGCTGGAAATGGCAGAGAGTCAAGGCTTCTCAATCTTTGACGCGGACGGATACGGCGGACACATAGATTACGCTGGAAGGGAACCAGAAATCGTAGGCATTGTCGGACACCTTGACGTGGTTCCCGAAGGGGACGGATGGGATTTTGAACCATACGGTGCAGAGGTGATAGACGGCTATATCTGCGGTAGGGGAACTATGGACGACAAGGGGCCTGTAATCGCATCATTTTATGCTATGAAGGCACTTAAGGAATGTGGCTATGAGCCCAAGAGAACTATAAGGATGATACTTGGCCTGGATGAGGAAACCAATTGGCAGGGGATGGATTACTATCTGTCTGAGGTGGGCCAGCTGCCCGAGTTTGGTTTTACTCCCGACGGAGATTTTCCTGCTATTCACGGGGAAATGGGGATACTTGTTTTTGATATTGCAAAAAAATTCTCTCAGTCAAGTGCCAAAGGCCTGGAGCTAAGCTCCTTAAACGGAGGAACAGCGGCGAATTCTGTAGCTGACTATGCCAGAGCTGTGCTTCATAACAGTGCGGGCGAAGGCTACGAAAATGTAAAGAAGTCGGTTTCAGATTTTAGAGGCGCCAAGGGGTGCAAGATAAACTGCAAGGGGATAGGAAAGAGCTTTGAGATTACCGTTCAAGGAATATCGGCTCACGGGTCGAAGCCGGAGCAGGGGCTAAACGCGATTTCCATTATTATGGAATTTCTTGAACAGTTTAATTTTGTAAATGAAGACGCTAATGATTTTATTGATTTCTATAATAACTGCATCGGCTACCACCTTCACGGTGAAAATATGGGCTGTGATTTTGCCGATGATGTTTCCGGCAGATTGGTATTTAACGTTGGGAAGATAAGCCTTGACAAGAAGGCAGCACAGCTTACTATAAACGTAAGGTATCCCGTTACCATGGACGATGAAGCGGTATATGACGGAATAATGAGTATTTTGAATCATTATGAGCTGGGGATAGTGAAAGGGAAACACCAGCAGCCCATTTATATACCTGAAGATGACCAGATTATATGCACATTGATGGACATATATAAAAAGCACACGAAAGACACAGAAAGCAAGCCCCTAGTCATAGGTGGAGGCACATATGCCAGAGCTATTAAAAGCACTGTGGCCTTCGGTGCCAGATTCCCGGAACAGCCGGAACTTGGCCACCAAAAAAATGAGAAGATTTCCGTAGACAACATGGTGAAGCTGGCAAAGATTTACGCAGAGGCAATCTATAGACTATCCGAAATGTAGTGTGACTTGAAAAAGCCTTAAAAAATACGTTTTTTGGAGAGTAGTATATGAAGATAAACATAAGAAGTATTGTAGGTGCTGATGAAGAGAACCTCAATGACAATGATTCCATAGACGAGGCGCGTGAGAAGATCAAAGGCCATAAGTTGGAACCGGAACCGGTGGAGAAGCCTGAACCCGAGCCGGAACCTGAATCCGAACCGGAGCCCGAATCCGAATCGGCGTCTGAACCTGAATTGGCATCCCAGCCCAAATCTCAGGATGAGCCAACGTCGGAGCCTGTAATTTCACTTGCGGAAAAACTCAGGCCGGAGAGAAGGGCTTTTAAGAAATACGGCTGGGCCTTTGGGATAGCCGTATGTCTTCTTGTTATGGCGGCGTGGACCTTCGTAGCGACTAATATGATACCCAGAGAGGTCAACGCGACTATTAACGGAACCGTATATACGGTGGAAACCAAGACCTACACCATTGGAGAGTTTCTGGAAGAACAAGACATTAAATACAGTGAAGAAGACTACATCGATAAGCCTGTTTCAACTATTATTTACGACGGAATAAGCTTCAAGATAACCCATGCAACACCATTCAAAGTAAAAGCAGACGGTAAAGTCAAGAGATATAAGACCCTTTCCAGGACGGTGAAATTCGCGTTGGAGGATTGCAATATCAGGGTCGGCAAGAGGGATATAGTAACGCCGGGCCTGGACGAAATCTTGAAGGACGATATGCGCATTCTGATTCAGCGCGTAACTGCAAAGGAAAAAACCTTCAAGGAAGACATCCCTTTTGAGACCGTGAAAAAGGATGATGCCTCTATGAACGAAGGGGAAAGCAAAGTGGTTGCCGAAGGCAAAGAAGGCAAGGCCAAGGTTACATATGAAATACTTTATGTTGACGGCAAGGAGCATTCCAGAACGGAGATATCCAGAGAGATAATAACCGAACCTGTGGATAGGGTAGTGGCAAACGGAACCAGAATCAACTACAACGGGACGACTTACAGCAGGAAGCTGACAGTCAAAGCGTACTCCTATACGGGAGGCGGAAGAACGGCTATGGGAACGAGAGCCAGAGTCGGTGAAATTGCCGTAGACCCAAGCGTAATACCTCTGGGCACCAACGTATATATCGAGGGTATCGGAGCAAGACGAGCCGAAGATACAGGCGGCAACATCCAGGGCAATACCATCGACATATATATGAGTACCGAATCAGAATGTATAAACTGGGGCGTAAGGTATGTGACCATATACATACAATAGATTTCCGCCAATCATCGTAGATGCTTTTGTACCAGGTCTGAGAAGAGGGTGGCGTTTTCTTCCCTGTCAAAAATTGCCCTTGCGGAAATTTTATTTCCGCCGCCCTTTCCATGATAGAAGGAGGCGTACTCCTTTACAAGGCTGCCGCAGTCAACGGTGCCGTCGGAGAGAAGGATATATGAACAGTCTTTTTCCGAGAAAAGCATAATCAGTTGCTTGCATTTACCCATGTAGTTCTTGCCCATGTTAAAGGCATCGTCCATAGAAAAATGCTCCAGACTATGAACGAGTACTTTTGAGTCTGAGGCGGCAATAATGCCGTCAAGCTTATCACATTCGATTTTTGTAAGGGCCTTTTTCATTTGAAAAAGGTCATTTTTTACGGCAGCTAACTTTTCCTCCTGGAGCTTGAGCTTGCTCGGAAAATCATCTATTGAAGAAGAATAGTCGTTGGAAAGGTCTGTCAGGATGTCGTGTTTCAGGCCGTAGTCCTTAAGGGCCCTCTGTCCCGCTTCAAAGTAAATCCTGAACATTCCCTTGTACTTTTCTACCTTGTATGTCTTCAAAAGCCCTACCTGACCTGCCGTGCTGGGGTGAGTACCGCAGCAGGCTACACAGTCGGCGGCGTTTTCCGCTGACCCTACGCATACTATGGAAATATCCTCATCAAAAGCCAGTGCCTTTCGCAAAGGCATCTTTTCGGCATCCTTCCTTGAATCAAATCGCAGCACTGTTACAGGGGAATCGGACCATATTACCTTGTTGGCGGCAGCTTCCGCTTCCAGAGCCATTTCATAGGTGATTTCCTCTATTTCCGGTTGTTCTTCGAGGCTGATATCTATGGTCATATAGTCAGTGCCCATGTGGAAGCCTCTGTTGACGCCACCGTAAAGGTCGAAGAATACACCTGACAATATATGCTCTCCGCAGTGTCGCTGCATATTGTCAAAACGCCTTTCCCAGTCGATAGAGCATGGGAGCTGAGCACCGACAGAAGGCATATCTGAAGAATCGGTTGTTTCAATAGTGTGGTATACATCCTCGCCCACCTCCCGCACATCTGCTACCTTCCATTTTCCTATGACCCCAAGGTCGCAGCTTTGGCCTCCCCCTTCAGGGAAGAAGGCTGTTTGGTCCAGGGTTACTGTTGTACTGTCCTCCGATATGTTGACCGAAGTGACATTGGCGGTAAATTCTTTTGTATAAACCTGATTTTGGTATAATTTTGTTGTTGACATTGTTTTCATCTCCTATTTAAATAGCAAGCCTATAATGAAAAGTTTATATATTTACTGCAAAAAAGTCAATAAAATGCTATTAAAAACGTAATAATTGTTTTATAATGTAGAAAGAGGTTATTAATTTGCTGTTCATATTAGGCCATTACACATATAGAATTCAATATATATATGTGTGAGGTATGAATATGAAGAAAATAACAAAATCGAGCAGAGTAAAATTAATGGCAGCTATTGGATTATGTGCTTTGGCCATAATGTGTATACCTGGGTATAATGACCTGGATATTATGGTGAATAAAACAGCAGGAGTGCCTATAGTGGTCATTGATCCCGGACATGGAGGCATTGATGGAGGAGCCGTAAGCCGAGACGGGACAAACGAAAAGAACATCAACCTTTCCATTTCCCTTGAGCTTAAGAAGCAGCTGGAAGAGGAAGGTATGAAGGTTATGCTGACAAGGGATGAGGATGTGGGGCTTTACGATGATTCAGGTGAGGCGACTATCAGAAGTCTTAAGACGCAGGACGTAACGGCAAGGAAGAATTATATAGAGAAGGTAAGGCCTGATTTGGCTGTGAGTATACACCTTAACAGCTTTACTCAGGATGAGAATGTGAAGGGCGCTCAGGTTTTTTATCCAGCTGATGGTGATAAAGGAGCTGTTGGAAGCAGTGAAAGGGCCGCCGGATTCATTCAGGCAGGATTGAATAAAAATCTCAACGAGAGAAGTCGGAGCGAGCTGAGCAAGGGCGATGTGTTTTTGCTAAAAGATGTGAAGGTGCCGACGGTCATAGTGGAGTGTGGATTTTTGTCAAACCCTGACGACGCTGACAGCCTGAGAAAGAGGTCCCATCAAAAAACAATTTGCCAAATTGTAAAAAATGGAATTTGTAAATATATGGATTAGTAGGTTAAAAACGGCTAGAATTCGCCATTTGTAGAAAACATCACTACGTTGAAATAAGGGGCGAACAAACTGTGGATAAAATGGTTTGAAAAATGTACTTGACAGGAGAAACAATTGAAATTTCAACAATAACAAAAAAATAGTTATCCACAACAACCTTTGGATAAGATTGTATACAATCCCGGAAAACGTGTGGATAACCTCTGTAATGCCTAATTTTATGGGGCTGTCCGCTTGTTGAAAGATGTCGAGGTAAAAAAGAACAGAAGTTAACATAATGTCGAGCAAGTGTAGTGGGAGAAAAAATGTTAAAAGAAAAAATTATTTACAAGAATGAGTTGCCTATCAACGTCATTACAGCGAAAATTGAAGAATATCCAATCCATTTTCACGATGATATGGAGGTGGTTTATGTTTTGGACGGCAGCGTAGTATTGAGAAACGGATATTACACATACACCCTCAATCAAGGCGACATTTTTATCCTTAATGACAGGGAGATGCACAGCTTTGAAAGGACCGAAGACGACAACATGGTAATGATGCTCCAGCTTGATCTCACCTATTTTTCCAGATACTACGACAATCTGAAGAACAATTTCTTTGTTACCGATATGCAGGACGACAGTGATGAAAGTTTGGAGGTTCTGAGAAATATTTTGGCGAGAATAATGATGGAGGTGCTTCAAAAGGGCTACGGTTATGAACATAAGGTAATCGAAAGCACCCATAATTTAATCGCATGCTTGATTTCAGATTTCAGATACTTCGTAATGGAGGATGGCAGGTTCATTAACGAATCCAAGAACAAGGGCAACAAGATTCTGGCGGGAAGACTCAACAGGATAACCGATTATATGTACGAAAATTACTCAAGGAAACTGACCTTAAGCGAAATCGCGGAAAAGGAACACTTGAGCATCTACTATCTTTCCCACATAATCAAGGAGGCAACAGGCCTTAGCTTCCAGGACCTTCTTAGCTATATAAGAGTAGAGGAGTCTGAGAAGCTCTTGTTGGGAACCAACAAAAAGATAGGCGTTATTGCGGAGGAAACAGGATTTTCTGCCGTAAGGTATTACATCAAACACTTTGAACATTGGTTTCATATGCACCCTCTCGAATACAGGAAGAAGTACATAGGCAAAATAATCAGCAGAGAAATTGCAGCAAGATACGACAGATGCACACCGACACAGATTGAAAATGCAATAAAGCGACAGGTGAAGGGCGTATATGCTGACTATGCCGACAAGGGAAGGATTAAGCCAGTAATAATCGATATAGATATTTACGACAACTATGCTTCTATTGAAACTGGGTCGCCGGCCATTTCTGCCATTATGGAAAGAGACGTTAACGACCTGCTGGCAGATCCTTATCAGAAGCTCATGTCCATGAATGAGAACGTGATAGTTTCGGGCGAGAATTATTTGATAACGACGAAATGCAAATATCCGGGGCCTTTGGATAACATGAGCGTTCTGGTATATAACTTTGATGAGAACGTGGGTAATGCCTTGAAAAAAATAAATTCCAGAGAAGAACTGCTAAGATTGGTTCAAAGCTATGATGAGGAAATAGAGTTCCTCGTAAGGTGTACAGGCCTTTCCGGCAGCTATAAGATGCTGAGATACAGACTGGAAAAGGAAAACCTGGATAAAATGCTGACAGGTGCCATTAATCCAGTGAGAAGCGCAGACGGAAGGGAACTGCTCATAGAACAGCTATCATCAGCGGCAATGATAACTTCAGATGATCATATAAGCTCAGATGCTTTGAGCATAAGAACTACCTTCAGAGGCATGGGAGCAGAGCTTATACTCATAGATAAGGAGTAACAACGCTTATCAGCAAACAAATACTTATTTACAGCAAACACATAATTGAAAAATTCTGACTAAAAGGCTAATATTGTATTATAACAAGTACAGCTATAATTGTTTCGGATAATATATGGAGGTAAAAAGATGAAATTACTTATTATCGGAGCTGGCGGCGTTGGTACGTCTGCAGCAAAAATTATTGCCAGACAGGGTACAGAAGCCGACTGGGCAGAGAAAGTTATCGTAGCAGATTATGATGTTGAAAGAGCAAAGAAAGTTGCTAATGAAATTTGTGGAGGAGGAAAATTCGTTCCTGCGCAGATTAATGCGATGGATGCTGAGAGCATCAAATCAGTAGTTAAAGAGTTTGGTGCTGATTTCGCAATGAACGCTTGTGATCCAAGAATGAATCAGACTATATTTGACACTTGTCTGGCTTTAAAGATTGGATATCTTGACTGTGCTATGACATTGGGATCTGAGCATCCTGAAAAGCCTTATGAACTTACAAACATTAAGTTAGGTGACTATCAGTTTGCTAAGCAGAAGGAATGGGAAGCGTCCGGCAAAATCGCTGTTTGCGGATCTGGCGTTGAGCCTGGTATGGCTGATGTATTTGCAAAGTATGCTAACAAGCATTTATTTGATAAGATTGACAGAGTTGACGTAAGAGACGGCGACAATTATGGAAATACTGATTCGGACTTCGGATTCTCAGTATGGACAACAATCGAAGAATGCTTACAGCCACCTGTAATATGGGAAAAGAACGAGGCCAATCCTGAAGGACACTGGTTCTGTACAGAACAGTTTTCAGAGCCTGAAATCTTCAACTTCCCTGGTGGAATCGGCGATGTAGAAGTAGTTAACGTAGAGCACGAAGAAGTACTCCTGGTTCCAAGAGAAATCGATTGTAACAGAGTAACATTTAAGTATGGTGTTCCTGCAGACTTCAGAAAGAAGCTGTTAATATTGCACGAATACGGCCTCGCTGACAAGAGAACTAAAATTAAAGTTGGCGATACAGAAATTACTCCAAGAGATTTCGTATGTAAGGTTATCCCTAGTCCTGTAAATGCTACAATGACAATGACAGGTAAGGGCTGTGCCGGTACATGGGTAACAGGTTGGAAGGATGATAAATATCGTTCAGTATATCTCTATCAGGTTGCTGACAACCAGGATTGCATCAAGAAGTACACTACTAACTCAGTAGTAGCTCAGACTGCAGTAGGTCCTGTTATCATGATGGAGCTTATAGCTAAAGGCATCTGGAGTGATGCTGGTGCATGGGGTCCTGAACACTTTGATCCAGATCCATTCGTAGAAAGACTTGCTAAGTATGAATTCCCTGCAGGAATCAAGGAAATGGATTCAGAATATGCTGATATGGTTAACGAGAAGAATATGCTAGATCTGTTGAACAAATAAGCATAAATAACAGAATAATAATAGTCCCCTTAATTGTCGGCAGTACGTTGACATTAAGGGGATTGTTTTTTGTTATTGTTTAATACGGGAATTGCGCCTTATTTTCGTACAAGGACTGACCGCGCGTGGCCTTCTAGACCTTCCACTCTCGCCAGCAAAGCGATGTCATCAGCGGCCGCTGCCAGTGCAGAGCTGTTGTAGTATATGAAGGATGTCCTTTTCATAAAGTCGTCCACGGAAAGAGGGCTGGAAAATCTGGCGGTGCCTCCCGTAGGCAATGTGTGATTAGGTCCGGCGTAATAATCTCCGAGAGCTTCGGGGGAATTCTTACCCATGAACACGGAGCCTGCATTTCGCACGCGGCTTATATATTTAAAAGGGTCGTCCATATCCAGGAATAGTTCTAGATGCTCCGGTGCCAAAAGATTGGCGGTGTCTATGGCGGCGTCAATATTTTTTTCTATTATTATCTTGCCGTTATCGTTTATAGATGCAGCGGCAATTTCTTTCCTTGGGAGGGCATCAACCTGGACTTCAAGCTCCGATTGAACCTTCACGGCTAATTCTTCACTATCGGTAACTAACACAGATGTAGCCATCTTATCGTGCTCAGCCTGAGCAAGCATATCAGCGGCAATGACTGCCGGATTACCAGTTTTATCTGCAATCACAAGGATCTCGCTTGGCCCTGCTATCATATCTATTCCAGTCTGTCCAAAAATCTGCTTTTTCGCTTCGGCAACGTATGCATTGCCTGGTCCTACGATTTTATCAACCTTAGGAATGGATTCGGTTCCATAGGCAAGAGCAGCTATAGCTTGGGCTCCGCCTATTCTGAATATCCTGTCTACGCCTGCAATACCTGCAGCTGCGATTATTATAGGAGATATGGTCCCCTTGGACGTAGGAGGAGATACCATTACTATCTCATTGACCCCGGCCAGTTTGGCAGGGATTACATTCATGAGAACGGTAGATGGGTAGCTTGCAGTGCCGCCGGGAATGTAGATGCCTACCTTTTCAATTGGCATTTCCTTCTGCATCAGGATTATCCCTTCGTCCTGAGCAATAAGCTGGCTCTTTCTCTGCTGTATGCTGTGATATTTTTTTATTCTGTCTGCAGCTCTTTTAAGAGCGGTTAATACATTCTCGTCGATAGAGTCAATGGCATCCTTAATTTCTTTTTTCGTAAGTTCCATAGGCTCTGGCCTGATGTTGTCCAGCATCTCGCAGTAATAGAGAAGGGTCTTGTCTCCACCCTGATGCACACCGTTGAGTATCTGTGAAACCGTTTCGGTTATTTGAGAAGCCTGAGGGTTTCTTATAAGTATATTTTCATCGGATATTTCACTTCGCTTATAAATTTTTATCATTTTAACCTCCTGTCTTATACGCATATGGTACGAATTAACAAGCTAATGAGTTAATGCGTTATCATAATAAAGTACGACAATTAGAAAATACCACGAAAGCTATCCCTTGTCAACCCTTCTCTCGAAAGTTCCCTTCAAAAAATAAAACAGGAGCATAAGGCCCGGAGTTAAAGGGCGATACACTCCTGGTAAAAGCTTTGAGATTTAGAGACCCAGATGCAAAGGCTTTACAGCCCAAAGGACTTTGAGGCCCTTTTCATTATTTCCGTAATAGGCAGATTTTGAGGGCAGTGCTCCTCGCAGGCCTTGCAGTCTATACAGTCTGAAGCGTGGTGGCCGGAAGGGAGCCATGTAGTGTATTCAAATTTTGTATTCGGGTTTTGTTCGTAGACATTCCAGTCGTTGTAATACTCGATTATTTTTGGTATGTCTAGTCTCTGGGTACACGGCATACAGTATTTGCAGCCCGTACATGAGTATTTTATGAGCCTGTTGTATTCATCAGAAACCTTGTCTATCAGTGAGTTTTCATCATTTGAGAGTTCAAGGATATCTTCCTTTGACAGGAGCTGCAGGTTTTCTTCCAGCTGCTTTTCGCTGCTGATGCCGTTTAGTATGACAGTTACTTCAGGCATGCTTGCAAGCCATTTGAAGGCCCATTCCGGCAGGCTTTTCTTTACTGGATAAGCATCCCATATTTTTTCCACTGTAGGAGGTAGGGAGCTGACTATTCTACCACCCTTGAGAGGTTCCATTATTGCAACGCCCATGCCTTTGGATGCGGCATACTTGAGTCCTTTGAGGCCGGCCTGGTGGTTTTTATCCACATAGTTCAGCTGTATCTGACAAAAATCCCAAGGATA
Source organism: Clostridiales bacterium (assembly GCA_012513435.1). Lineage (GTDB taxonomy): Bacteria > Bacillota > Clostridia > Peptostreptococcales > Anaerovoracaceae > Lentihominibacter. Next base: position 91,851 of record JAAZCE010000039.1, on the reverse strand, counting down.
GGCATCCACGACCTCCTCAAAGAATTCGTAGGAATCGTGAAAGGAAAAGCCTATGTATTTAATTTTACCCTCAGCTTTCATTTTTTCCAGGAAGTCCATTAGGTTTAGCTTTTTAGCTCGCTTCCAATGTGGAACGCATATGTTATGCACAAGGTACATATCGATACATTCCGTATCAAGGCGTTCCATCTGCTTGTCAAAGAGAGATTTCACATCATCTTCCTCCTTGGCTAGCCATATTGGCATTTTGTCGGCAAGAAGAACCTTTTCCCTGTAACCATCCTTTAAGGCCTTGCCAACGATTCTTTCGCTTTTACCGTTGTGATACGTGAAAGCTGTATCTATGTAGTTTACACCTGAATCAATGGCATCCCTTATAATCTTGATGGACCTTTCTTCGTCGGCTTCGTTTTCGTTGCCCTCTACTGAGGGTAGCCTCATGGCTCCCAGCCCCATGAGAGATACTTTTTCATCAATCTTATCAAAATTTCTATATTGCATTTTTTTCTCCTAAAGTATTTTATATTTTATTCATTATACTAAAAAAAGAAAAGTATCGCAACGGGCAATACTACTCTTGACAGCATTATGTATTTTCAAGTATTATTAACGGGTAGGTGCAGGAAGCGCTTTTGAGAAAGACCACGAAGGTCAATTACCCGTGAAGGGTGTTGTTTTTCGTGATTTTTTTGTGTACAGACGGATTGTACAGGCAGATTAAGCCGTCGGATCATATAGGTGGATTATGAACAAGGGCAGATGGATATATATAGGGAAAAAACTGGGGCAGCTCATACTGTCTCTTGTCGTGTTGTCCTTAATTGTCTTCTTCGTGTCCAGGCTGGCGCCGGGTGACCCCTTAAGAGCTTATTACGGCGATTCCGTGGAGAGAATGAGCCAGGAACAGCTTCAGGCAGCAGAGGAGAGACTGGGTCTTAACGACTCTCTCATAGTTCAGTATGGAACATGGGTCGGCAATGCGATTCACGGAGATTTTGGAATATCGTTTCAATACAAGCAGCCTGTAACTCAGGTTGTGGGACAAGTTTACGGCAATACCTTTGCGTTGGCGGGAATATCCTTCGCATTGATATTCGCCTTGGGATTGTTCCTTGCGGTATTCTGTGTGCTTCATGAAGGCAGGCCTGTTGACAGAGCCATATGTAAGGTGGGAGTGGCTGCAAACAGTATTCCGGAATTCTTTGTGGCGCTGCTCCTTGTTCTGATATTTGCCGTGAGCCTTAACTGGCTGCCTTACAGCGGAGTGGCATCTGTGGGTTCAGGCGGAATGGGCGACAGACTTATTCACCTTATCCTGCCTGTAGCCGCCATAGTTATATCACATCTTTGGTACTGTGCATACCTTATGAGGAACCGATTGTCCGATGAAGCCAGCAAGGAATACGTGCTGATGTGCAAGGTAAAGGGACTGACAGCACGTCAGACGGTATACAAGCATTGTCTTAAGAACATTATGCCCTCGGTAGTCAGTATAATGGCCATTTTTCTGCCTCATCTTTTGGGCGGTGCCTATGTGGTGGAAATGGTGTTTTCCTATCCGGGACTTGGGAAGCTGGGAATGGAAAGCGCTCAGTATCATGATTACAACATGCTTATGATAGTGTGCCTAATTACAGGGCTGGCGGTAATACTGGCTAATATGGCAGCACAGATTATCAATGAGAAGATATCACCTGAAATCAAAGAAAAGAGAGGGGCGATGCTGTGATGAAAAGTACTGATTTCGGCTTCAGAATAGCCTTATGCCTTCTCGGAATAATAATACTTGGATGTCTGTTTGCTAATTTTATTATTCCTTATGACCCCACATACATGAACCTTGGAGAGATAAATCAACCTCCAAGCGAGAACCATATTTTCGGAACTGATACCTTGGGACGTGACCTGTTTTCTGTAATATGGTACGGGGGAAGGATATCCCTTATAATCGGACTCTTTGCAACGTTCATATCCACCGTAATAGCAGTTGTTTATGGGACGGCTTCCGGACTTGTATCGCAGAGACTTGACGATATCATGATGAGATTCACAGAGATACTTATGAGTGTTCCCCAGATACTGCTGGTGCTTTTTCTTCAGGCTATTATGGGAGAAGCTTCGGTAATAAGTATATCCATAGTTATAGGGATAACAGGATGGATGGCAGTAGCCAAAATGGTCAGAAGCGAAGTAAAGCAGCTGAGAAATGCGGGATTTGTTATGGCGGCAAGGTCTATGGGAGGAGGATTCTTTTATATACTTTGGAATCATCTGATGCCTAATTTCATGTCTGCCATAATGTTTATGATAGTGACAAATGTAGGAGGCTCCATAGCCTTGGAGGCCACTCTGAGCTTTTTGGGTCTTGGTCTTCCTACGGACATTATATCCTGGGGCAGCCTAATGTCTCTTTCTCAGAGGGCAATGCTGACAGGCTGCTGGTGGATGCTTCTCATACCGGGAATATTTTTGGTCGTAACGCTTATATGCATAACGGACATAGGTGAGCATTTGAGAACTAGGAACAGAAGAGATAGATTAGTATAGGAGAAAGGACAGTAAAATGAAGAAAAAAATTATTGTATTGATTGCCGTGGTAATGATGGCGGTCATGGGTCTTGTCGGCTGCGGCGAGGAAAAAATTGAGGACGACGGGAACACTCTCATTTACGGCAGCGGAGACTATACAGCTATAAACCCTGCTCTCTACGAGCACGGCGAGATAAACCTGCTGCTTTTCGCAGGGCTGACGGCTCACGATGAAAACAACAACGTAGTGCCGGGGCTTGCCAAGGAGTGGACATTCGATGAAAGCACTAACACCTACAGGTTCACATTGCGGGAAGGCCTTACCTTTCACGACGGGGAGCCTCTTACGGCAAAGGACGTGAAATTTACCATAAAAGCTATAATGAACCCGGATAATCAGTCGGAGAACGCTTCAAATTTTGAGGATATCAAGTCCATAAAGGTAATCGACGATGCTCACATAGACATTCAGCTAACGGCTCCCAACGTTGCAATGCTCGATTATTTGACCATAGGGATTTTGCCTGAGCATTTGCTTAAGGGTCAGGATATGACTACGGCGGACTTCAACCAGAATCCCGTTGGATCAGGTCCTTACAAGATGGTAAGCTGGGATATGGGCCAGAGCATCGTTATGGAGAAATTCGATGGATACTATCAGGGCGAGCCTAAAATTGGAAAGGTAGTGTTCAAAATAGTAGAAGACACGGACACAAGAGCCCTTCAGCTGAAATCCGGAGAGCTGAACTTCGCCCAGATAACGCCTAAGGCAGAGAAGAAGTTTGCAGACAAGGAGGGTTTCACGGTGTATTCCATGACCACGGCAGATTACAGAGGCATCATGTATAACTTCAACAATGACCTTTTCAAGAACAACAGAGAACTTCCGGCCATCTTAAGTTATGCTATAGACAGGCAGGCCATAATAGACAGCGTGCTTCTAGGTCACGGTCAGGTAGCCTATTCGCCTTTGCAGGCAGGTGAGTATAACAACGAAAACGTAGAGAAGTACGGCTACGACCCGACAAGGGCAGAAGCCCTTCTTCAAGAAGCAGGATGGACTAAGGGCGAAGACGGTATATATGCAAAGGGCGGGCAGAAGCTGGAATTTACCATTAACTGCAGCCAGGGAGACCAGGTGAGAGTAGACATGGCCAATATCTGCGCTCAGGATTTTGAAAAAATTGGTGTAAAGGTCAAGGTTAAATCTCCGGCAGAAATTGACTGGGAGAGCCAGGAAGCATTTCTTATCGGATGGGGAAGTCCTTTTGACCCTGACGATCATACCTATAAGGTCTTCGGAACCGACAAGGGAGCTAACTACAATAAGTATTCCAATATTAAGGTGGACAGCCTCCTTCAGCAGGCGAGAGAACTTAGCGACCCTAAGGCGAGAAAGCCACTTTATGACCAGTTTCAGGTTGAGCTGGCAGACGATCCTGCGTACACCTTTATCGCTTATATAGATGCTATATACGCAGGAGCCTCAAACATTACAGGAGTAACCCCTGATATCATTCTCGGACACCACGGAGTAGGCATATTATGGAATATTCATGAATGGGAGATAAAATAAGAAACGACTATGACTCAGCTGCTTAGAATAAACAACTTAATAGTGTCCTTTGAGAATCCGACGGGCGAGCTGGTGGCTGTCAAAGGCGTATCACTTGATTTGGCGGAGGGAGAAACTCTGGCCCTCGTGGGTGAAAGCGGCTGCGGCAAGACGGTTCTTTGCAAGAGCATGCTCCATATTCTCTGTGAAAAGGGAAGGGTAAAACAAGGTGAGATTTTGCTTAAAGACGAAGAGCTGACATCCCTTACCGAAGAGGAAATCATACCCTTCCGCGGCGGACGTATTGCCATGGTATTTCAGGATCCAATGACGGTTCTTGACCCGGCCTTTTCCGTAGGAGAGCAAATTGCAGAGGTGGTACGAATTCATGGTACCAACGGCACCGTGGGCAACGGGTTCAGAAACCCTGGCTCCTCTCAGGCGGCAGAGGCCAAGAGAAAATCTCTGAAGCTTATGGAGCTTGTTGGCATACCGGAGGCAGCTCTGCGCTATGAGCAGCGGCCCTATCAGTTTTCCGGCGGTATGCGCCAAAGGATAGCAATAGCCATTGCCTTGGCAGGGAACCCGGAGCTTTTGCTTGCAGACGAGCCGACTACGGCTCTTGATGAAGAAACTCAGAGGGAAATCCTGGAGCTTTTGAAGGACGTGCAAAGGAAGACAGGAGTAGCAATCCTCTTTATTACCCACGATTTGAGCCTTGTGGAAGGTATGGCTCAGCGAGTGGCTATAATGAAGGATGGAAGGCTGGTGGAGGAAGGTCCGGTGGAAGCCGTTTTCAGTGCTCCGAAGGACGAGTACACTAAAAAACTCTTAGGGTATCTGGATTATAAGAAGGGCATGGGTCATAATCACAGGAAGGAAAACCACGGTCAAAGCTCACTGCTGAAGGTCAGAGGGCTGACCAAGTCTTATCCACTGGATAAAGGCGTGAATCGGGTTTTGGAGGGATTCGACCTGGAAATATACAAGGGAGAGATACTGGGGCTTGTGGGAAAATCCGGCTGCGGGAAATCCACTCTTTCCAGATGTATAGCAGGTCTTGAGACGCCTGACAGCGGCATTGTGGAATTGGCAGCCGGTGTGAAAATGCAGATGATATTTCAAGACTCCCAATCGGTATTCAACGACAGAATGACTGTGGAGGGTATTATTGCAGAGCCTCTGAGAATAGACCATAGGAAGAACAGAAGCAGAAGAAGCAGAAATCAATTGAAGGAAAAAGTTTTGGAGGCTATGAAGGACGCCCGCCTTGATGAATCCCTGGCGGGTAGAAAGCCTTATGAGCTTTCCGGCGGCCAGCGTCAGCGGGTGGCAATAGCAAGAGCGCTCATTACGGAGCCTGACTTTATCATTGCGGACGAGCCGCTGACGGGGCTTGATATAAGCTCTCAGGCTCAGATAGTTCATCTTCTCAAACAGCTTGCGGAAGAAAGAGGATTGACCATACTTTTCATGGCTCATGACCTGCCTATGGTCAATCATATAAGCAGCAGAGTCATCAATATGTAATGACCTAAATATTTTTGAGCAATTGACAAATTTGCCAATTTAGTGCAAACTGTGATTATGAAAAGTAAAACCATTGATATCATAGTTCCCTGCTATAATGAGGAACGAAACATAAAGGATTTTTTCGTAGCCGTACAGGAGGTTGTAACCAACCTGGATGGCTACGTTTTTCGCTATATATTCATAGATGATGGAAGCGAAGACGGAACTCTGGATGAGATAAAAGAGATTGCTGTAGATGGAATAAAATACATTTCATTCAGCCGGAATTTTGGCAAGGAGTCTGCAATGTATGCAGGCCTTAGAGCATCCACAGGGGATTTCGCGGTGATAATAGATGCCGACCTGCAGCATCCACCAAGATTGATTCCCGAAATGATAAAGCGTATAGAAGAAACAGGCTGTGACAGCTGTTCGGCCAGGAGAGTTACCCGTAAGGGAGAGCCCAGAATACGGAGTGCTTTTGCCAGAGCCTTTTACAAGATAATGAACAGGTATAGCGACATAGATATAATTGACGGCGCTGTGGATTTCAGGCTCATGAACAGGAGAATGGTTAAGGCCATAGTCAGCATGCCGGAAAGCCAGAGATTTTCCAAGGGCATATTTGCATGGGTGGGTTTTGAAACTCAATGGGTAGAATTTGAAAATGTTAAGAGAATATCGGGAGAGAGCAAGTGGAGCGTGTGGGGACTTACAAAGTATGCCATAGACGGATTCCTGGATTTTGCAGTTTCCCCTCTTAAGTTTGTAGGTGTGTTCGGCGGCCTTACGACCTTAGGATCTGCCCTGTATCTTATAATAGAAATAGTCAAGACTGCAGTCCTTGGGAAGGACACTCCAGGATACGCATCCACCATATGCCTGATTTTGTTCTTCGGAGGCCTTATAATCGCTATTTTGAGCATAATGGGCGAGTACATCGGCAGGATGTATATGGAGACAAAGGGGAGACCTATTTATATAGAAAAGGAAAGCAATATAGATGAAGATTAAAGGGTTCCTTATTCGGAACAAATTAATATTTATTGCATTTTTTGTGCCGGTGTTGTTAGTGACACTGGCTTTTGCGGTAAGAGGAATTTATCCCTTCGGTGAAGACCAGATAGCTGTAATAGACATGTATCATCAGTACGTGCCTTTCTTAAGCGAGCTGCAGTATAAGATTCAGGAAGGAGGCAGTCTGTTCTACACCTGGAACGGAGCCGGGGGCAGCAATTTTTGGAATCTGATAGCATACTACGGTGCCAGCCCTCTTAATCTGATATTGGCCCTCTTTCCGAAAAAGCTGATAATGGAAGGCATAACCATAGTGCTTATCATTAAAATCGGCCTTGCCGGCAGCTTTATGGCACTTTTTCTCAGGTACTGCGGCAAGAACTGCAATATGGTGACTGTTGGATTTGCCGTTCTTTATGCTTTGAATTCTTATATTATGGCATACTACTGGTGCATAATGTGGATGGATGCCGTAATGCTTCTGCCTCTCTGCATGCTGGGACTTCATAATCTCATCGATGAGGGAAAGTTCGTACTGTATACCGTGACGCTAGCCGTAATAGTGTTTACCAATTACTATATAGCCATAATGGTCTGCATTTTTATAATGTTTTACTATCCTGTTCTGTATTTTATAAAGGTAGACAAGGGCGGTGCGTCTAGGTGTCTCAAAACTACGGGAAAGGCTGTAGGGTTTTCTTTTCTTGCCATAGCTATGGCGTCGACAATGCTGCTGCCGACCTACATCAGTATGCAGAGTACCTATTACATCTCTTCGGAAATGCCGGAAAACTGGTTGTTTTATAGAGATGCCCTTGACATCGTAAATCAGCTTCTGCCAAATGCCCAGCTTACCTTCAGGGAGGGAGCGCCTAACCTTTACTGCGGGCTTATAGTTGTTATTCTGCTGGTGTTTTATATTATCAGCAAGACCATACCTTTCAAGGAAAAGGCCTTGAACATGGCGTTTTTGACCTTTATGTTCCTAAGCCTCAATGTGAACAAGCTGGACTTTTTGTGGCATGGGCTACATTTTCCCAACCAGCTGCCCTTCAGGTACACCTTCGTAATATGCTTTGTTCTGATCAGCATGGCATACAAGACATTTATGAGAATAGACCAGGTCAGGGTAAACGCCATATGGGCAGTCTTTGCAGGAGGCATTGGGTATTATCTTATTGCGGAAAAGCTATTTGAAAAAGATATAAGCAATATAACCCTGTTCTTCTACGGCGGGCTCATCTGGCTAGCCCTGTACACCATAGTGATGATCATATACAAGCGAGACATGATAAAGCAAAACGCCTTCCTTCTTCTGATAGTAATTTTGATTATTTCAGAGGCTTTTTGCAGTGTATGCACTTCTGTGGACAAGATAGGCAGCAGCTATAGGGATTCATATTTTGCCAACATCGAGGATATCAATAAGCTGGTAGAGGAAACCAGAGAGGAGTTTGTCAGGACCGAAATGGATGACAGCTACATTCTCAACTGCCCTGCCATGTATCATTATAAGGGAATATCTCAGTTTTCTTCATCCATCAATGCAGATACCACTGCGCTGATGGAGAAGCTGGGTGTGGAGGGCGCTCCCGGCAAGAACAGATTCAATTACAATCTGACGGACCCCGTGACTAACGCCATACTCAATATAAAATACCTGATAGGCAAAAATATGCCTGTAGAGGATTCGACTTTTAAGGAAATAGACAAGTCGGGATATACAAGGCTCTATGAAAGCAAGTATCCGTTATCCATAGGATATATGACAGGGAATGAAATAAGGACCTGGGATACGGACAGCCTCAATCCTTTTGAGAACCTTAACGACTACGTTAGGGCAGCTACGGGGAACAGCTACAAGGGAGTTTTTCACGATATAGGGAATCCTCGAATATCGGCCGCCAACGCCAACGTTACAGTTACCGGTGATGGACTGATGACCGGCGCTCTTGAAAGCAAGAACAGCAAAAGCAAGATAATGCTCAAATACACGTCGGAAGAGACGAGGCAATACTATGTCTTCGTAGAAGCCACCAGTGCGGCGGAGATAGCCGTTAAAAATGGGAATCAGGCAGAAGACATTGAAGTGAGAAACGATTGCGGTTCCGTAGTGAATATTGGAACTGTGAAGGCTGGCGAGGATTTCTGGATAGAAATAAACTACGACCCTAAGAAGATAGGCAACATTACAAGCCACGTTTGCTATATGGATGAAGAACTTTGGGATCAGGCCTATGCTGTAATTTCCAAGGATATGCTCAAGATTACCGAATACAGCGATACTTCCCTCAAAGGGACCATACACACAAGCCAGGACGGTATGCTTGTAACATCTATTCCTTACGAGAAAGGATGGATCTTGAAGGTAGATGGAAAGGAAAAGGAAATAACGGAGTTCATGGGAGGAGCCTTTATCTCTACGCCTATGACCCAGGGTGACCACGAAGTAGAGCTTACATTCAGACCTCCGGGGCTTATCCTGGGAATAATAATGACGATCATATCCCTTGCTGTTTTGGTTATGTGCTACTTCCTCCAGAGGGCCAGAAGGTCCTCCAGGACGGAGGAAATATCCGACAGTGGTATTTGATTGTAGTACAGTATGAGCAGATCGTTATCGCTTAGAACATTTAAGGGAACGCCGAGAGATTCGGCTTCCCTTTTTAGTTGTCCGCTTTCCTTGTGGGAGTTCACCTTGAGGATAACGTTTATACCGGAGGATGTGTTTTTCATTTCAACGAAGCCATCCATCTGCTTTGAAAGCACATCTATAAGGCAGTTCAGCTTTTGGGAGTAGAGCTTCCGCACCTTCTTTATATGAGTCTGATAATTTCCGGTTTCCATGAACATAGCCAAAGTAAGCTGTTCCAGCTTTGAACACGTCTGAGAATAGTCACCGGCCATAGACGAAAACAAGTCGGCCATTTTCTTTGGAAGAACCATATAACTTATTTTTACCGCCGCAAAAAGGGTGCTGGAAAAAGAACCCAGATATATAACGCGCTGGCTGTCCTTAAGGCTTTTGAGGGCAGGTATAGGCTTGCCGAAATAACGAAGTTCGCTGTCGTAGTCGTCCTCAATAATATAGCTGTCGTTGGATGCTGCCCAGTTAAGAAGTTCGTACCTTCTTCCGATAGGCATTACGCTTCCCGTGAACACATGATTGGAGGGGGTCACGTAGACGGCGGTCTGTATGTTAGTAGGAAGCTTTTCAAGAACAAGACCGTTGTCGGTTACCTCTATGGCAGTTATTGCAAAACCTCTGTCTCTGAAAATATTCCTTACAGGCAGGTAGCCGGGACTTTCCAGGGATACATGGGCTATGAAAAGCCTGCTCAGTATGGTGGCAAGTTGGTTTGTTATCTGCTGCGTGCCTGCGCCTATAATAATCTGATCAGGGCTGCAGGAAACACCTCTCGACATATAAAGGTATTTGGCTATCTCTATTCTCAGGGCAGCTTCCCCTTGAGGGTCGCTCTCAAAGAACAGCGCTTCGGGGAATTCTGTCATTATTTTGTTCATGCACTTCTTCCACCTGTTGAAGTCAAAACATTCCGGGTCGAAGCAGAGTGAGGGAGGAGCAGAAAGCACGGAGTCGCTGCCCGAAAACACTTGAGGAGAAAAAAGCTCTATATTGGTGTGTACAGTTTGGGCGGCGTGGGAGAAGACTCGATTCACATAGTAGCCTGACTGAGCCTTGCTGTTGATGTAGCCCTCTACGAGAAGCTGGTTGTAAGCCTGCTCTACGGTCGTAATACTTAGTCCTGTTGATTTTGCAAGGTTTCTAAGAGATGGCAGTTTTTCTTTTTCTCCAATTTCGCCCTTGATTATAGCGTTCTTTATATAGTCGTAAAGCTGCAAATAGTAAGGCCTTTTTTTGTTTCCGTCCAGTACAGGTAGTATGGCTTTCATAAGATTTCTCCTAACTGTTATTATAAAAATAATTATTTTTGTCTATTTAAACATATACAATCTTACTGTATTATAGTATAAAGCAAACAGATAACTTTGAAAAGAGGTTTTATTATGGAAACAAAATCCAACACATTTAAAATAGTTTTAACGGCACTAATGATGTGTCTAATAATGGTATCTATATTATTCATAAGAATACCTATCCCATTCACTCAAGGTTACGTGCATATGGGCGATGCTATGATATTCCTTTCGGTTCTCATACTCGGCTGGAAATACGGTGCATTGGCCGCCGCTCTCGGAGGAGCATTGGGAGATTTGATAGGAGGATTTGCCATGTGGGCGCCTTGGACCTTCGGCATCAAGGGAATAATGGCTATAATAATGGGAGTGGTTATAATGGCGGTTTCTAAAAACGAGAATTTGAGCAAGGGTAAGTTCCTCTTCGGAGAAATCGTGGGAATCATAATATCGGGAGTGTTTATGACAGCGGCCTATTATGCAGCGGAAGGTATAATGTACGGCAACTGGATCGTTCCTTTGATGGGGATACCTTGGAACATTGGACAATTTGTGGTAGGCATGGTCATAGCCACGGTTATAGCCACAGCACTTTGCAAGACACCGGCCAAGTCATATTTCACGTACAGGCTCAAAACTCAGATGCAGAGTTAAAAAACAGATTTTACAACAAACCTTCACAATAGAGTATTATAATAAAATAGCAGTATACGAGAGGCTTGAATTCGGCCTCTCGTCTTTTAAATATATACACCATATTAGGCTTTTCAAAGACTGTCAAAAATGATAAAATAAAGGTCGCCCTTAAGAAGGGTGAAAGGATGTTGCTATGGATACGTTAGAAGTTAAAGAAATGGTTTTACAGCCGGGAAGACCCAAGGTAGTTGTACCTATAGTCGGAACGGTACCTGATGAAATAGTAGAAGAGTGTGAGAAGGTCAAAACTTTGCCCTGTGATATTATAGAATGGCGTGCGGACTACTATTTGGCAGCTAAAGAAAATTTGGATGAGCAGCTCAAGGAAAAGGAAATATATTTTGAGCTTGTGAAGATACTAGACGATATAAATTATATAGCAGGCTCCATGCCTGTGATTTTCACTTTGAGAAGAAAGGGACAAGGGGGAGAAGTCCAGATTACCAAGGAGCAGTACAACAGCATATGGAGTCTAGTGGCACAGTCAAAACTGGCGGATATTATAGATGTAGAGCTTTTTGATGAAAACGGCGCCCTCGACGAAGCCAGTCTTATAGAGCAGATAAACGAAATACATGCCTATGGAAGCAAGATAATTCTCTCATATCACGACTTTAACTCCATGCCTACGCCTGTGGAAATAGTCAATCTTGCTAAAGCTATGGGCCGCACCGGAGCTGATATATACAAAATCGCCGCTATGGCGTACAATAAGACAGATGCAGAAAATTTACTAAAGGCCACAGCCTTCCTGAATCAGAATGACATAGGACCTCTGGTCATGCTGGCTATGGGAGAGTGGGGCAAGACAGCCAGAGTGGCGGCGGGAAGATACGGATCATGTATGACCTTTGCTTCTGGTAAGCATCAGTCTGCACCGGGGCAGGTGGATGCCCATACCTTGAAGAAATGGCTGGATGATTACTATGGTGAGGAGAAGGCTTAATGACAGATTTCATAAAGGTGAAAAATCTGGTATTTGATTATATCAAGGGCGAGGAAGGGCAAGCCGTCCGTGCCATCGACGATATAAGTTTTGATGTAAAAAAGGGAAGCTTCACGGCTATTATTGGACAAAATGGTTCGGGGAAATCCACCCTTGCAAAGAATATTAACGGTCTGCTGACTCCTACATCGGGGAAGCTCTCCGTCGATGGGCTTGACGTAGCTCTGCCTGAGAATATATGGGAGGTGCGCAGTCGTGTTGCAATGGTATTCCAGAATCCCGATAATCAGATAGTCTCTTCAATAGTGGAGGACGATGTTGCCTTTGGTCCGGAAAACCTGGGAATAGATTCAGCGGAGATAAGGGAACGAGTGGACGATGCTCTGAGAGGCGTTGAGATGTACCAGTACAGAAAAAAAGCGCCTCATCTCCTTTCGGGAGGTCAGAAGCAGAGGATAGCCATTGCCGGAGCCGTTGCCATGGAGCCTGACTGTATAGTCTTTGATGAGCCTACGGCCATGCTGGACCCCAGAGGACGTGGGGAAGTGCTTTCCGCAATAAAAAAACTTAACAGTAAGGGAATAACCGTCATACTTATTACTCATTTTATGGAGGAAGCAGCTCAGGCGGATAAGATAATGGTAATGGATAAAGGCAAAATCAAAATGGAGGGAACGCCTGAGGAAATTTTCAAAAGGGGCAGAGAGCTTAAGGAGCTTTGTCTGGACGTTCCAGCTGCCGTTGAGCTTGCCATGAAGCTGAGAGGAAAAGGACTCCACATACCGGAGGATATTTTGACGGAGAATGATATGGTGAGGTTCTTATGTCAATAGAAGTGAAGAATATAACGCATGTATACAGCGAAGGTTTGCCTCATGAGTCCGTTGCCTTAGATGACGTGAGCTTTTGTGCAGCGGATGGACAGATGGTGGGGATAATAGGCCATACAGGCTCAGGTAAATCCACGCTGCTGCAGCATCTTAACGGATTGCTCAAGCCAAAATCGGGACAGATAATCGTAGACGGGACGGATATTACATCCTCTGGCGTCACCTTGAGAGATATCAGGTGCAAAGTAGGTTTGGTCTTTCAGTATCCTGAGTACCAGCTCTTTGAAGAGACAGTGGCCAAGGATGTGGCCTACGGTCCTGCTAATCTTGGATTGTCCGAGGAGGAAACTGACGGAAGGGTTCGGGAGGCCATCAAGCTTGTGGGTCTTGATTACGATCATGTGAAGAACAGTTCACCCTTCGATTTATCGGGAGGACAGAAGAGAAGAGTAGCAATAGCAGGAGTAATAGCTATGAAACCGGAAGTGCTGATTCTCGATGAGCCGACGGCGGGATTGAACCCTAAGGCTCACAGTGATATTTTGCAGATGGTGAGAGAAATCCACAGTAAGGAAAACAATATCACCATTCTCGTTTCCCACAACATGAACGATATAGCTAAGATATCGGATAAGGTGCTAGTAATAGACCACGGGCATATTGTTATGGATGGAACGCCGGCGGAAGTGTTTTCTCGCGAAGAAGAGCTTAAGGCAATGGGACTTGCCCTTCCTGATTCAAGGGAGATAGTTTCACGTTTGAGAAAGGCGGGAATGGATATAGAGGGTCACTGCCTGACGATAGATGAAGCTGCTGAAGGGATAGAAGCAGCCATGAGAAAAAGGACGAAAAAATGATAAGAGATATCACTCTGGGACAATTTTATCCGGGTAATTCATGGATACACAGACTGGACCCGAGGATAAAGATAATGGCTACCATATTATATATAGTGGCGCTCTTTGTGGTAGGTGATTTTATTGGATTTATCATTGCTTTTTTAGGTCTTGCTGTGGTAATCGCTGTCTCCCGAGTTCCCCTTGGCTTTATATTGAATGGGCTTAAACCTGTGTTTATCATAATAGCTTTGACCTTCACAATAAATATGTTCATGATAAAAGGTGAAGTGCTGGTTTCTATAGGATTTCTGGAAATAACAAGAGAAGGATTGCGGACGGCTGTATTCATGGGCATCAGATTGGTACTGCTTATTATAGGATCTTCTCTGCTGACGCTGACCACCAGGCCTATAAGCCTGACAGACGGCATAGAGGCTCTGCTTTCGCCCTTTAAAAAAATAGGGCTTCCGGCTCACGAGCTGGCAATGATGATGACCATTGCCCTCAGATTCATACCTACATTGCTTGAGGAAACCGATAAGATAATGAAGGCTCAGCAGGCTCGCGGAGCCGACTTTGAGAGCGGAAACATTATAAGAAGAGCGAAGGCTCTCATTCCTATACTGGTGCCGCTGTTTATCAGCGCCTTCAGAATAGCTCAGGATTTGGCGATGGCAATGGAATCCAGATGCTATGGAGGCAACATCAAGAGAACCAGAATGAATGTTATGAGGTTTCACTCCAGAGATTTGGCAGCAAGCCTTATTTTCATAGGATTTATAGCATTGATAATATTGGAAAGAATATTCCTCAACGGAGTTATCATATGAGGCAGAGAAAAGCCAGAGACTTACAGCAGAGACTGCAGGGATGCAGTGAATACATGGAACTTGCGCCAACCCCGCAGGCGTGGGAAGAGACATTTGGGAGCGGTAATGATCTCTACCTTGAAATAGGCTGCGGCAAGGGGAATTTTATAATCAAGAAGGCTGAAGAAAACCCACAGAACTGCTATATAGCGGTAGAGGGGCAGGAAACGGTTATTCTTCGAGGGCTGGAAAAGCTTCGCCAAAGAGATGAGGCGGGTCAGGGGATTGGCAACCTGCGCTTTGTCCTTGCCTTTATAAATCATATGGGTGATTTTTTTTACGAAAACCGGCTGTCAGGGATTTATCTAAATTTCAGCGACCCTTGGCCAAAGTCCCGGCATAAAAAAAGAAGACTGACCCACAGGGACCGTCTTACAGCTTACAAAAAGGCTTTGAAGCCTGGAGGGTTTATAGAGATAAAGACTGACAACGACGACCTTTACGACTTTACACTTGAAGAAATACATGCCCTTGGATACGAAATAGCCGAGCAAACGCGAGACCTTCACGCCAGCCAGTTCACATCCAAGGACACCATGACGGAATACGAAGAAAAATTTAAATCTTCCGGCAAAAATATTAATTATGTCAAGCTCGTATTTTAAAAGTGAAGATAATCCCGCGGGTCTACGGGCCCGCCGTCACGCAGTATTTCAAAGTGCAGATGGTCCGGGCTGCTGAATTCAAACATGGCGCTTTGCCCAACAAGACCCACTGCATCTCCCTGAGCTATAATTTCACCCAGTTCTATAAGACCTTCGTTGGCAAGGTTCCCATAAACAGATATTATCCCGTCACCGTGATTTATTTCAACGACTGTTCCGAAACGGTCGTTTTCTTCGATTTTTGTTACAGTTCCACCGGCAATTGCCCTAACCTCCGTATTCACGGGAGAAGCAATGTCTATTCCGCTATGAGTCATGTACTGGTCAAGTGTTTTCCAATATATGGGCATATCCACGGAATGCTCCATAATAATTTCGCCTTCAACGGGAAGAATATATCTGGAAGCTGTTTGAGGCTGCGAGCCATCGCTGTTTCTACTGTCAACCACGTTAGCTGTGCTAGGTTCTTCTTCAATGGCCTTTTTTTTAACTACATCCGCGGCTCTTTGGCTTTTCATATTGTCCTGTACTTTATCTATAGCTGCCATTACGGCGAATACTGATATCAGGGCCATCATGCAAAAGCAGAGAACGAGAGCTGTTGCAGTCTTGTCCTTTTGTTTTTTCGCTTGTCTCATACGCTTTTCACCTCCTTAAAAATTATTATCGACAATTCAAATAAAAATCATACTGCTAATTACTTGTAATTGAATTTACATATGTGGTATTGTTAGTGTAAGTTTTAATAAAAATCAGGAGGACAGAAGTGACAGAATATATTTTGGCACGGGGAAACGGAAGGAGTATTCCCCACGAGGATAAGATTTTCGGAATAAACAGCAGAGCAAAGGCTATGATAGCCGAAAAAGGAGCGGATAAGGTAATCAACGCTACCATAGGTTCACTGCTTGACGATGAAGGCAATCTTGTGGTTTTATCGTCTGTGGACAAAGTGTTTAAGGGCCTAAGCCCCAGAGATTATGCGGATTACGCGCCTATCGGTGGTATAGCTACATTTAAGGAGGCTGTTCAGAGGGCGGCTTTCGGAGCTAATCAGCCAAAGGGATATGTAGAGGCTGTCGCCACACCGGGCGGAACAGGCTCCCTGAGAAACGTTATTTCCAATTATTCCAATGGCGGAGATAAGGTGCTGACATCGGACTGGCACTGGGCGCCCTACAATACCATTGCAGGTGAAATAGGAAGAAGCATCGATACCTTTGAATTTTTCACAGGGGATGGGGACTTTAACGTAGACTCTTTGGAGAAAAAGGTCAGGATTTTGCTTGAGTTACAGGAAAGCCTGGTTCTCATATTGAACACGCCGGCTCATAATCCTACGGGGTATTCCCTTACATTGGAGGACTGGGATAAGGTTATAGATGTTATATGCGATGCTGCTGAGACAGGTAAGGCCATAGCCCTTGTAATAGATGGGGCTTATATTGATTTTGCAGGAGACGAAGAGGAATACAGAAGGTTTTTACCGAAACTGGAGAGGCTCCCCGAAAACGTAATTTCTATTATGGCCTATAGCCTTTCCAAGACCTTTACCCTTTATGGTACAAGGTGCGGGGCCATGATATGCATCGCCAAAACTCAGGAGATAGCCAATGAATTTAAGATGGTGTGCGAATATTCATCGAGAGGATCATGGTCAAATAGCGCCAAGGTGGCTCAGGTAATACTGTCCAGAATATACGGGGATCCTAAGCTTCTTAGGGATGTCAACGGGGAAAGAGCGCATTACAGAGAAATGCTGCTGAAGAGGGGCAGAGCCTTTACTAAGGCTGCCGACCAGGTGAACCTTAAGATAGTTCCTTTTGATGCGGGCTTCTTCATCTCCATTCCTTGTGATGAGCCAGACAAGATAAGCGCTAAGCTGGAAAAGGAAGGGCTTTTTATCGTGCCTCTTGCAAAGGGCCTCCGAGTTTCCATAGCCTCCATATCTGAGGAAAAGTGCAGTAAATTGCCAGGCATAATAAAGGCAGCTATGTAAATTGTAAATAAATGTAAACAAAGTAATTGACAAATATTTCCAACAATGGTATTATGCTCTTGAAAGGTAGTATTGCTTAAGGCAAGGAAAGGAGATAATACCATGGCAATAAATGAAGCTGACAGGGATGTAATGTTTGAAATTACTGAAGCCATAGGGATAATAGCCGCATATCCTACAGGATGGCAAAAAGAATTGAACCTTGTATCGTGGAACGGAGGTGCTCCCAAGTACGACATAAGAGACTGGGATCCGGAACACGAACATATGTCACGAGGCGTAACACTCCATGAAAAGGAGATGAGGCTCATGTTAGACATGCTGAGGAGGAGAAGACCTCCGAGAAATCATATTAAAAGGCAGGAAGCACCGGAGGAATCAGAAGTGATGGAGAAAATCGCCGAAGAAAAAGCCCAGGAATAAGAGCCGGACGGACAGGAAATATAGTACGAACAACCACTTGCCCGGCTGAGCATATGCTCAGCCGGGCGTTTTTTAATTGGTTCATGAATAGTGTCAGACTGCGGCAGACTGTTATATAATGTCTAACATTAGTTGACCTTGACTGACTGCTGCGATAAGATGTTCTATAGTAGTTGTTTAGATTATTACAAATCGGATATTAGCATAAAAAGCAAAAACGGAGATGAAAATGAAGTTGAATTCACAAGAATATATGAACGGATATAAATATTACAGGGCTTTTACCTTAGGACTTGCAAGTGTAAAGGGAGATATGAATCAGGAACTGCTAGGGGAAAAGGAAATTGATACTGATGCGGAAAGTATGGCCATAAAGTCAGAGGTGGCATATTATAGAGGCGATGTATCAAAAGCAAAACGGCTTTCTGAGAAATCCATAAAATTAGCGATAGCAAATAACCAATGGGATACAGTAATGATGGCTGCTTCCATGTTGGGGAAATGTGCAGTTTTTATGGGGGATATAATAATTTGGGAAAAAGCATTTTCAAGCATAGAGGAAGCATGTGGGCGTGATGCGACTCTTGTCCAGAGTGGCCAATGGATGAGGAATATACTCTACACGGCGGTGGAAATGTTGGACATGATAGACGATTGTATATGCGATGAAACTAATGATAGTATTATGGAGATAGAAAACTTGAATATAGTGCGATTCATGAGGGTTGGCTGTTACTTTGGGAAGGGTGATTTGGAGAAAGTTAGCGAGATTTGTATGGCTGCGAGGGAAGAATTCCGTGGGACTGGTGCTCCGGTATTTATGTATAACAGCATGGCATTGGCTTCTGTCTATACATTTTCAGAGGATAATGATAAAGTGCTTTGGGTATTGAAGGAAGCCCTGGACGAGGCAAAGAAAACTGGACTTATTATGCCTATAGCCGAAATGGGTTCACCTGTTATTACCTATTTGAGCAACAAAAATTTTCCTGATTATGCAGACACTTTAAATAAAATACGCGCTTTGAACAGAGAATATTTATCGGGTCTTTTGAAAATACATGGATATATATGTGAAAATGACCTTTTGTCGGAATTGACGCCTAAGGAATTTGCCGTTGTTAAATGTGCAGCAGACGGGCTACATAACAGTGAAATTGCTGAAAAAATGTCGATTTCCCAAAACACCGTCAAGAGTTATTTGAAGATAGCTTTTGAGAAATTAGGTGTAAGGAAGCGGAAGGACTTGGGAGCGGCCTTAGATAATCTTAAAGATGCTACAAAATGACAAAAATGCAGAACGGGTGTGCACTTAACCGGAATTATCAACTATAATTAACCTGTATATTTGTGCTTTTAATATAGGAGGTTGATAGTATGGAATCCGGCAATAAAGTCATTAATGTTTCAGTGATAACAAGTGCAGTTTCCTTAATTGTAAGCGTTTTGCTCATATTAGGGATGATTGGCATGGGTATATGGTTTGGAATAGAAAGAAATGCTATGAGAGCTGAAATTGATTCGCTTAATAGCGGCGGCAGTTCGGGAAAAGCAGATTTGAGACAGGAAAGCAGACTTTCCCAGTTGGAAAATACAGTGAAGGAACAGCAGAGAGCCATAGATGCCTATAAGAGCGCAGGGAGCAGCGCAGTAATTGCAGGGATAAGCAAGCCTGTTGTTACAGTAAATTCCGACAACCAGCTTTCTTCAATATTAGATTTGAATAATAAGGTCAAGAATCTGGAATATTTGGTTAAGGGAAATAGTGCCACTATAACAACATTGCAAAATGATAATACACAATCAGGGGTATTTTTAAAGAGCCATCCTGTGGGTAGCATCTACGTCACTATAGCAGCCAGTGAAAGCACCGCTGCACAGATGAGTGAAAAATACGGAGGGCAATGGCAGGCATATGCTGCCGGCAGAGTGCTTGTAGGAGCGGATGGAAGTGACGATTTCACTATTGGCACTACAGGCGGTGAAAAAGTACATATGCTGAGTGAAGAGGAAATGCCATCACATAGTCATTCCGGGAATACCGACGATGATGTTTTCCAAGTTAAAACTCTAACGGGATATTCAGGAACTACCGTAATAGGTAAGGCGTATTCTTATTCTTCTGATGGTGAGACTAGACAATTAGAACATAACCATTCATTCACTACGAACGCAGCGGGAGGGGGACTCGCTCATAATAACCTTCAACCGTACATAACTGTATATATGTGGCAGAGGATATCATAAGACTTTGTTTACTTGCCCGGCTGAGCGTATAGGCTCAGCCGGGTATTTTTTTTTAACATTATATGATATACTTGAGAATAGTTTAGTAGGAATAAAATCGTGCAAGGAGACAATGATGAAAATATTATTAAAGCTCCAACCGGGAGAGGAATACGAAAGAGTAGAGAGGACATTGCCCTTCAGATTAGAGGACCTGGTGAAAGAATATGGCAGCCAGACTCCTTATACCGTTCTTTTGGCCAGAGTTGATGGAGCAGATACTGAGCTAAGCAGTGAAATAAGCAATGAATGCAGCATTGAGCTTCTGGATATGAGGGACCGCAGCGCCAACAGAGTGTATCAGCACAGCCTGTCACTCATCTATCTCAAAGCCGTCAAGGATGTAATAGGAGATGTCCCTGTTGAAATAGAAAACTCCTTGAACAAAGGCCTTTACACGGAAATATGTACTCAGAGGCCTGTGACCGAAGCTCAGATGCGCAGCATAGAGAAGAGAATGAAGACACTGGTAGAGGAAGACCTACCTATAGTTTGTGAGGAATATACAAGGGAAGAAGCAATTAAAATATGGGGGGAATATAATTATCCGGAGAAATCAAGGCTTCTTGAGCGAGCCACAGATATTAAGCTTGCCAAGTTTTACAGAATAGAAGGATACAGGAATTTCTTTTACGGATTGATGGCGCCTTCTACCGGGTATATGAAGTATTTTGAACTGAAAAAGTGTAGGCGCGGGATAATATTAAGATTCCCATATATGACCAAGCCTGATGAAATTCCCGAATATGTGGATGATAAGAAGCTGTACGTAGCCTTTGGGGAAGCCAAGAGGTGGCAGAAACTTCTCAGCGTTTCTTATCTTGACGATTTGAACAAGAAGATAAGAGAGGGAGAGGCTAAGGAGCTGATATTGCTTTCCGAAGCCCTTCACGAGAAGAAAATCGCAGAAATTGCCGATAAAATAACGAAAGGCAGGAAGAGAATAATACTTATTGCCGGGCCGTCCTCCTCCGGTAAGACTACCTTCGCCAGGAGACTGTGTGTGCAGCTTAGGGTAAACGGGCTAAAGCCTCTTTACATGGGTACAGATGACTACTTTGTAGAGAGAAGCCAGACGCCTATAGGAGAGGACGGGCAGCCTAACTATGAAGATTTGGAAGCTATAGATATTGACCTTTTTAACGACAACATGAACGGGCTTTTAAGGGGAAAGGAAGTTGACCTGCCGGAATTTGATTTTCTGGACGGAACCAAGAGGTTCGGCAAACGAATAACCTCGGTGACCGGTAATCAGCCTATAGTCATAGAAGGAATACACGCTCTCAACGATAAGCTGACGGAACGTATATCGGCGGCGGAAAAATTCAAGATATATATAAGTCCCTTTACTCAGCTCAATGTAGACGTTCACAATAGGATACCTACAACGGATGCCAGAATGTTGAGAAGGATGGTGCGGGACCATAAATACAGGAATCATACGGCGGCGGAGACCATAGCCCAGTGGCCTAAGGTGAGAGCAGGGGAAGATAAAAACATATTCCCTTACAATGGTCAGGCCGATGTGCTGTTTAATTCAGCTCTTGTGTATGAGCTTTCTTTGCTGAAAAAGTATGCAGAGCCTCTTTTAAAGGAAGTGAAGCCTGGGCAATTGGAGCATAGCGAGGCCGCGCGTATGTTGAATTTTATAAAATTCTTCGATGTGCTGGAGGATGAACACAATATACCGAACAACTCCATAATGAGGGAGTTTATAGGAGGAAGTGTTTTTACGGAACAAAATAAGTAATAACTGTGTCGAAAAGGCACGTGACGAGGAGAGGAAAAGATGATAGTAGTTATAGGAGCAACCAGAGTCGAAGTGGGAATGTTGGCCGGAATGCAGCCTGAGACCGGAGAAGAAAACAAGCAGAATAAAATAAATATAGAGTACTGTGGCTGTGGGTTTAATATTGCGGGGCACCTTGCAGAGGAGGGCCGCAATGTGGAGCTTATCACCGTGCTGGGAAACGATATGGCGGGCAAGGCTGCTGTGGAGGAAATGAAGAGAAGAGGCATTGGAACAAATGGTACAAAGCAGCTTTCTGGAATTACTCCCGTAGCTGT
This sequence comes from Clostridiales bacterium, assembly GCA_012513435.1. GTDB lineage: Bacteria > Bacillota > Clostridia > Peptostreptococcales > Anaerovoracaceae > Lentihominibacter. Next base: position 69,739 of record JAAZCE010000039.1, on the reverse strand, counting down.
AAGAATGTATAATGTATTAGGTGATATCGAAATGCAGCAGAAAAATGATGAACTTCTGGAAAGCTTTGGAACAGGGCTGATAGATGATAATTCGGAAATCTTGAAGGAGGCTGAAGCTATAGTCCTAGACGGAAGCTTGCCAAAGAAGACAATAGAATATATTGCCTGTGGGTATGGTGCAAGTAAAGGCGGTAAAATATTTTTTGACCCTGAATCCATATATGGAGCGGTCAAGGCAGAAGGCCTGCTGGGAGAGTTTTATGGAATAATGCCGGGGAGAGTTGAAGCCGAGACCATGACAGGCGGTTCTATACTCAGCCCGGAACAGATGATGGATGCGGGAATATTTTTTCATAGTATGGGTGTTGGTAGAATCTTTATTACCATGAAGGGCGGCGGTCTGTATTATAAAGAAGGAATAGTCGAAGGCATAATCAGACCAGAAAGGGTGCTGGCTTTTGGCAGAACAAAGGGTGCTGGAGACGTAGCGTCGGCGGCAATAGTGTCGGCAACATTGGACGGTCGTGAGATTGAGGAGACGGGAAATCACGCCATGACAAAGGCAGCTGAATACTTGGCAAACGTTAAAGATGAAAAGTTAGTTTGATATTGTTTGGAGGAAAAGAAATGGATAAGAACGAAAAAGCAGCTAACAAGGTAAAGATCCAGCACGTTATCAAAGCTCTTGAAAGAAGAAATATGGCCAGTTATTACTGCGAGGATTCACAGGAGGCAGTAGCAAAGGCTCTGGAGATGATACCGGAGGGTGCAAAGGTTGCCTGCGGAGGCTCCATGACTTTGGCGGAGGCAGGGTTAAAGGAAGCCCTTAAAGAGGGCGAATACGACTTTACAGACCCCTTCAGTTTTCTCGATGCCGAGAAGTCTATGGAGGCTAGGAGACAGGCATTGCTTTCCGATGTGTTTGTGACAAGCGCCAATGCAGTGACCCTTGACGGAGAAATAGTGAATATCGACGGAACGGGAAACAGAATGGCGGCTGTTATCTTTGGACCGAAAAAAGTGATATTCATCGTAGGGGTAAACAAACTGGTGCTGAGCGAAAAGGATGCTGTGGACAGAATAAAGAATGACGCTTGTTCGCCGAACTGCATCAGGCTCAATAAGAAGACCCCGTGCGCACTGACCGGAAAATGTGGAAACTGCCTGAGCCGCGGCAATACTGTTTGCTGTCATACGGTAACTACAAGGTTTTCTTCCATAGATGACAGGATGCATGTGATATTGGTTAACGAGAAGCTGGGGTATTAGCACGGATGCGAAATTTCATATAACAGGAGAAGGCTGCCGTAGTAAGAGGTTAAAATCTCTTAGAGGCAGCCTTTTGATTGCAAAGGCGGTTTAGAGACTTCGTTCTTGAGGCCATTTTGTTTTAGTTCGCTTAAAAAAAATCGTATTTATTCCAATATTTTAACCACAATGTATTGACAACTATAGAAACACACGAAAAGGTGTGAATGAAGCAATAACTGTAACCATTGGAAACGCTTAATTCTCACTTTGCAAAAAGCGTAAAATAATTTAAAAAAACACCTTGCATAAATAGATGTTTTGTTATATACTAAAACAGCTTGTGTAAGGCGATGAGGCGGGAAGTTACCTGGCTATAGGAGAATTTCCGCTGAGAATTGTTCCCACAAAAGATGGGGGCGAAGGGATTCGCTGGATTTTTGTTTTGTGGAAAACATAGGAAACACACGAAAACGTGTACTATGCAAGCGAAACACTGTACACGTTAAAAATTCAAGCAAAGGACCCCTTGTACGAGCATAGCGAAAACTGTACAAAAATATTTAGGAGGAAAAAATGAGCGAATTACAGAAAATCAGAATTAAGCTTAAGGCTTATGACCACGCGCTTCTTGACCAGTCAGCATCCAAGATAGTTGAGACTGCCAAGAAGACAGGCGCCGAAGTTTCCGGCCCTATTCCACTTCCAACGGAAAAAGAAGTTGTTACTATCTTGAGAGCTGTTCACAAGTATAAGGATTCCAGAGAACAGTTTGAACAGAGAACACACAAGAGACTAATCGATATTACAAGTGCAACTGCGAAGACTACAGATGCTCTGACAAAATTGGATCTGCCTGCAGGAGTCGATATCGAAATCAAACTTTAGTCAAAGGTAAGCGAAGGGAACTCCCTTAGTAAGATCGGGCACTGCCCGATCCGCTGTAAGAATTTTGTCCGCAGAGACGGACAAGAAGGAGGAAGATAAAACATGAAGACTATTCTAGGAAAAAAGATGGGCATGACTCAGATTTTTACCGAGCAGGGAAAGGTAGTTCCTGTAACGGTAATCGAAGCAGGCCCGATGACAGTAACGCAGGTAAAAACTGTTGAGACAGATGGATATGATGCGGTACAGTTCGGATTTATGGATGCCAAGCCACAGAGGGTGAACAGGCCTATGACCGGACATTTTGCAAAGAACGACATCGCACCTAAAAAGCATTTGGCCGAATTCAGAATAGAAGAAGGCGAAAGCTATGAGGTAGGACAGCAGATTACTGTTTCAGATTTTGAGGAAGGCAAGAAGCTGGACGTGACCGGAACCTCAAAAGGTAAGGGAACTCAGGGTAATATTAAGAGACACGGACATCACAGAGGCCCTATGAGTCATGGCTCAAAGCACAGAAGACTTGCCGGTGCATTAGCAGCAGGTACTTATCCTTCAAGAGTATTCAAGGGTAATGCCGGTCCGGGAAGAATGGGTCGCGAGACAGTAACAGTTCAGAACATAGAGCTGGTAAAAGTTATAGAAGATAAGAACCTTATGCTGGTGAAGGGCGCGGTTCCGGGAAACAAAGGCGGTATCGTTCGCGTTCATTACGCAGTAAAGGGTCAAGACAAATAGATGACTTCAGGAAGGAGGAAGTAAGATGTCAAAAGTGACAATGTTAAACATGGCAGGCCAGGAAGCCGGAACCATCGAGTTAAAAGATGAGATTTTCGGAATAGAGCCAAACCAGAATGCAGTTCATGCAGTAGTTAAAAACATTCTAGCCAACAAAAGACAGGGCACACAGTCTGCAAAGACCAGAGCTGAAGTCAGAGGTGGCGGCAGAAAGCCTTTCAGACAGAAGGGAACAGGACGTCATAGACAGGGAAGCTCCACAGACCCTTCACAGGTTGGAGGCGGAGTGGTATTCGCACCTAAGCCAAGAAGCTACAGATACACATTGCCTAAGAAGCTGAGAAGATTGGCAATGCTGTCAGCGCTTTCATCCAAGGCTCAGGAAAAGGAACTGATCGTAATTGACGAAATGAAGTTTGATGCTCCTAAGACCAAGGAAATGGTAAAAATGCTGGAAAGCATCAAAGCGGATAAGAAAGCATTGATTGTAACTGCGGAGAAGGACGAGAACGTAGTAAGGTCAGCAGCTAATATTCAAGGTATTAGAACAGCGCTTGTATCGACAATGAACGTATATGAGATTATCAATCATACCAGCTTCATCGTTACAAAAGATGCTGTGGAAAAAATTGAGGAGGTGTACAAATAATGAAGACTCCTTACGATGTAATCTTAAAGCCTGTAATTTCAGAAAAAAGCATGCAAGATGCGCAGGCTAAAAAATACACATTCAAGGTTGCGGTAGATGCCAATAAGACAGAGGTAAAGAGTGCAGTAGAAGAAATCTTTGGCGTTGAAGTTGCAAAAGTAAACATTATGAACGTTGTTGGAAAAGAGAAGAGAATGGGAAGATACGTCGGTATGACTGCCGCTAGCAAAAAGGCTGTCGTAACGCTTACTGAAAAAAGTAAGGAAATCGAATTCTTCCAGAGTCTGTAATATAGGAGGTAGGAAACGATGGGAATTAAAAAATACAATCCGACCACTCCTGGTTTAAGAGGAATGACAAGTTCCACTTTCGAGGAAATCACTTGTAGCACACCGGAAAAATCTCTTACAGTTACTCTTAAGAAGCACTCTGGAAGAAATTCAAGAGGTAAGATTACTGTAAGACACAGAGGCGGCGGATATAGACCTAAGTATAGAATAATCGACTTTAAGAGAAACAAGGATGGTGTTCCCGGTACGGTAGCAACTATCGAATACGACCCTAACAGAACTGCTAACATAGCCCTTATCAATTATGCAGACGGTGAAAAGAGATACATCATTGCACCTGACAAGCTGAACGTAGGTGATGTGATTGAATCGGGAGCAGGTGTTGATATCAAAACAGGTAATGCACTTCCACTTATAAACATTCCTGTAGGTACTGTTATCCACAACATTGAGCTTAAGCCTGGTAAAGGCGCTCAGATGGTAAGGTCGGCAGGAAACGGAGCTCAGCTCATGGCTAAGGAAGGCGATTATGCGCAGGTTAGGCTACCTTCCGGAGAAGTGAGAAAGGTCAGGATAGAGTGCAGAGCAACAATCGGTGAGGTTGGTAACATTGACCATCAGAACATCCAGATTGGCAAAGCAGGAAGAAAAAGACACATGGGTATCAGACCTACAGTAAGAGGTTCCGTAATGAACCCTAACGATCACCCTCACGGTGGTGGTGAAGGTAAGACTGGAATCGGACGAGTAAGTCCTGTAACTCCTTGGGGTAAACCTGCACTGGGATATAAGACCAGAAAGAAGAAAAAAGCATCCGATAAATATATCGTAAAGAGAAGAAATGAAAAATAATAGGAAGGAGCAGAAATAATGGGTAGATCACTGAAAAAGGGTCCTTTCGTAAGTGAAAAGCTGCTTAAGGCTATAGACCAGATGAACGCAGCTAACGATAAGAAAGTCATTAAGACTTGGTCAAGACCATCAACCATATTCCCGCAGATGGTAGGACATACTATTGCCGTACATGACGGAAGAAGACATGTACCTGTATATATCACGGAAGATATGGTAGGCCATAGATTAGGAGAGTTTGCTCCTACAAGAACTTACAGAGGCCATGCCGCAGATAAGAAAACTAGGTAAGAAAAGGAGATAATTGAAAATGGAAGCAAAAGCAATTGCAAAGTATGTAAGAATGTCTCCTATCAAACTTAAGCCTGTTACCGAGTTAGTAAGAGGAAAAGATTTAAGCGAGGCATTGAACATCTTAAAGTTCACTCCCGGCAAGGGAGCCGAAATCGTAGAAAAGGTTGTTAAGTCAGCTGCAGCTAATGCAGATGTTAAAGAAATGAATACAGACAATCTTTATGTAGCCGAAGTTTATGCTCATCAAGGACCGACTATGAAGAGATGGAGAGCTGGATCACAGGGTAGAGCATCGATAATCTTGAAGAGAAGCAGCCACATAGGTGTTACTCTCAAGGAAAAGAATTAAGGATAGGAGGTTCGATTAATGGGTCAGAAAGTAAGTCCTCATGGACTGAGAGTAGGCGTAATAAAAGATTGGGATTCAAAATGGTATGCAGATAAAAACAAGTTTGCAGATTATTTAATCGAAGACAATAAAGTCCGAGAGCATGTAAAGAAAACATTATACGCTGCAGGCGTTTCAAAAGTTGTTATAGAGAGAGTTGCAGAAAACAAGCTGAAAGTCGTTGTAATGACTGCTAAACCTGGTATGGTAATCGGAAGGTCCGGAACAGGTATCGACGACCTTAAGGCAGGGCTTGAAAAGATGACTAAGAAAACAGTAGTTATCGACATTAAAGAAGTCAGAAGAGCAGAGCTAGACGCACAGCTTACAGCAGAAAGCATTGCACAGGCTCTCGAAAGAAGAGTTTCCTTCAGAAGAGCTATGAAACAGGCTATCGGCAGGACTATGAAAGCCGGAGCAAAGGGAATCAAGGTTCTCGCATCCGGAAGACTTGGCGGAGCTGAAATTGCAAGAAACGAAAAGTATAGCGAAGGCAACGTTCCTCTCCATACACTGAGAGCTGACATTGATTACGGTTTTGCGGAAGCAGATACCACTTACGGTAAGCTGGGCATAAAAGTTTGGATAAACCACGGAGAAATCCTTGATAAAGGACTCAAGAGCTCAGTGCCTGAAGAAAGAGACAATAGAAGAGACAACAAGAAGAGGGGCGACAGGAGACCTAGAAGAGACGGTGACAGGAGACCTAGAAGAGATGACAGAAGAAACGACAGAGCCGATGCTCCCAAGGCAGTTAATCCAAGAACCCGTAAGGCACCTAAGGCAGAACCTGTAAAGGAAGCACAAGTTGAAGAAGCACAAGCACCTGTGGAGGCAACAGCACCTACAGGAGCAAAGGCTGAAGAATAGACATTAGTGAAAGGAGGAGACGCGTCATGTTAATGCCAAAGCGCGTTAAACGCAGAAGAGTCCACAGAGGCAGAATGAAGGGCAAGGCCACAAGGGGAAACACAATAACCTATGGTGAATACGGACTTCAGGCCACCGAGTGTGGATGGATAACTTCAAATCAAATCGAGGCAGCAAGAATCGCCATGACAAGATCCGTTAAGAGAGGTGGCAAGGTTTATATCAAAATCTTCCCTCACAAGTCAGTAACAAAGAAACCTGCAGAAGTACGTATGGGTTCCGGTAAAGGTGCTCCTGAGTACTGGGTAGCAGTAATTAAGCCTGGCAGAGTAATGTTTGAAATAGAAGGTGTAACTGAGACTCAGGCAAGAGAAGCTATGAGACTCGCAGCAAACAAGTTGCCTATTAAGTGTAAATTTGCCATCAAGGAAGAAGATTTAGCAAAGGGTGGTGAAGCATAATGGAATTAAATAAAATCAGAGAAATGTCAGAAATGGAATTAAACGCTGAACTGGTAAGAATGAAGAAGGATTTGTTCAACCTGAGATTCCAGCATGTTACTGGTCAGCTTGAGAATCCAATCAAGCTTCGTGACACTAAGAAGGATATCGCAAGGATAAAAACCATTATCAGAGAAAAAGAACTGGCTAAGGTTCAAGGTTAACGGGAAGGAGGATGTATTATGGCAGTTGATAGAAACGGAAGAAAGACAAGAGTCGGCATGGTAATCAGCGACAAGATGGATAAGACGATTGTCGTAGCGGTTGAAGACTTCGTAAGACATTCCCTTTACGGAAAAGCTGTAAAGAGAACCAAGAAGGTTAAGGCCCACGACGAAAATAATGATTGCAATATTGGCGATAAAGTTAGAATCATGGAAACAAGACCTCTCTCGAAGGATAAGAGATGGAGACTTGTTAACATCATTGAGAAAGTTAAGTAAAGGAGGCACCCGGCAATGATCCAGACTGAAACAAGATTAAAGGTGGCAGACAACTCTGGTGCTAAAGAGCTTCTTTGCATTCGTATATTAGGCGGAACAAGCCGTCAGTATGCGAATATCGGCGACATTATCGTATGTGCCGTTAAGGACGCAACACCGGGCGGAGTTGTAAAAAAGAGCGAAGTAGTCAGAGCTGTTGTGGTAAGAACAAAGCATGGGGCCAGAAGAACCGACGGCAGTTATGTAAAGTTCGACCAGAACGCAGCTGTAATAATTAAAGAAGATTTACAACCGGTTGGAACCCGTATCTTCGGCCCTGTAGCAAGAGAGCTGAGAGATAAGGGCTTCATGAAGATAGTGTCCTTGGCACCGGAAGTATTATAGGAGGTGTACGAGATGCGAATTAAGAAAAACGACACAGTAATAGTACTTACCGGCAAGGACAAAGGAAAGACCGGCAAGGTACTGAAGGCAATGCCAAAGGAAGGCAGAGTCATCGTAGAGGGCATTAACGTTCAGACAAAACATCAGAAGCAGACACAGAAGATAGCGGCTGAGATTAAGCATCAGGAAGGCCCTATCAATGTATCGAACGTTATGTTCTATGACACGAAAGCAAAAGCACCGACGAGAATCGGTTACAAAACAGACAGCGGTAAGAAGGTCAGAGTAGCTAAGAAGACCGGAACCGAAATAGACTAGGAAAGGAGGAGACGATTTTGACAGCAAGATTAAAAGAAAGTTATAAGAGCGACGTATTCCCATCAATGATGGATCAGTTCAAGTATAAGAGCGTAATGGAAGTTCCTAAGCTGGAGAAGGTTACTATCAACATGGGCCTTGGAGAGGCAAAGGAAAATGCTAAGATAATGGAAAGTGCTATCGAAGAAATTAGCCTGATTACAGGGCAGAGACCTGTCGTTACAAAGGCAAAGAAATCTATCGCCAACTTTAAGGTTAGGCAGGGAATGCCTGTAGGCGCAAAGGTTACTTTGAGAGGCGATAATATGTATGGGTTCATAGATAAGCTCTTCAACATCGCTCTTCCGAGAGTGAGAGACTTTAAAGGAGTAAGCAAGAATTCATTCGACGGAAGAGGCAATTACTCCATGGGTGTAAAGGAACAGCTCATCTTCCCTGAAATCAACTATGATAAGGTTGAGACTATTAAGGGAATGAACATTGTATTTACCACAACGGCTAAAACGGACGAGGAAGCAGCAGCATTGCTTGCTGGCCTGGGAATGCCGTTTGAGAAGTAGGAGGTTATAATGGCTAAGACATCTCTTAAGGTTAAACAGCAGAGAAAACCTAAGTTTTCAACACGCGCCTATACAAGGTGCAGAATCTGCGGAAGACCGCATTCAGTTCTGAAAAAGTACGGCATTTGTCGTATCTGTTTCAGAGAATTAGCCTACAAGGGCGAGATACCTGGCGTGAAAAAAGCGTCCTGGTAAATTGCTTGTTAAATTTGCCTGTGGCGTTGGCCTATGTTCCTGTGTGAACTGCAATACAGCTAAAGCTGTGCAGTTCTTGCATAGAACCTACATCAGTTCATGATATTCACTGTGTTGGGTTCGTATAGCCACAAACAAACTTTTCGGCGCAATTGCACCGAATTATTATAAGTTAAAACTACTTTTTGCCAAGTTGCTAAAATGTCAGTGCGAATTTTGAACAATTCAATGTTCATTGCGCAGGATTTTTTCTGTAGTACAAGGCAGACGAAGCGGGTTGCGATAACACAGTAATACAGGGAAAAGACAAGCAATACTAGCAAAGGAAGGAGAACAAAAAAGATGACAATGACAGACCCAATTGCGGATATGCTGACAAGAATCCGAAATGCGAATACAGCAGGTCACAAGACAGTTGATATTCCTGCATCCAAGATGAAAAAGTCAATTGCAGGGATTCTTAAAGAAGAAGGATATATCGAAGATTTTCAGGTAATTGAAGACAACAAGCAGGGCGTTATCAGAGTTACTATGAAGTATAGTTCCGATAAAGAAAGAGTAATCAGCGGTATCAGGAAGATATCAAAGCCCGGTCTTAAATCTTATGCTAAGGCTAACGAAATACCAAGAGTTTTAGGAGGCTTAGGAATCGCCATAATCTCCACATCAAAGGGAGTTATCAGTGACAAGGAAGCAAGAAATCTTGGAATCGGCGGCGAAGTAATTTGTTATGTATGGTAGGAGGAGAATAAAATGTCAAGAATAGGTATTAAACCCATTACACTTCCTGCCGGCGTAGAGGTCAAGATAGGCGACAAGAACGTAATCGCCGTTAAGGGACCTAAAGGCGAATTGCAGGAAAAAGTCAGCAGCTTATTGAAGGTTGAGAACAAGGACGGAGTTGTAACAGTGTCAAGAGACGGCGATGAAGCTGAAAAGAGAGCTAAGCACGGTCTTGCAAGAACGCTTATCAACAACATGGTCGTTGGTGTAACGGAAGGTTACTCAAAGAAACTTCAATTAATAGGAGTTGGCTATAAGGCTGAGAAGAAAGGCAAGAAATTAGTAATGAATCTCGGATATTCACATCCGGTAGAATTAGAAGACCCTGATGGGATTACAACTGAGGTGCCTGATGCTACTACAATAGTAGTAACCGGCATAGACAAAGCGAAGGTCGGCAATTACGCTGCGAATATAAGGTCATGGAGAAAACCTGAACCATACAAGGGCAAGGGTATCAGATATGAAGGTGAATATGTACGCAGAAAAGAAGGCAAGACCGGGGCTACATCATAGAGAAAGGAGTAAAGTAAAATGGCTAAAGAAAGCAGAAACGAAAAACGTGTCGCAAGACATCAGAGAATCAGAAAAAACCTTTATGGCACTCCTGAGAAGCCTAGACTTTGTGTTTTTAGAAGCAGCAAAAACATTTCGGCTCAGATTATCGACGATGTTAACGGAGTTACACTTGCTTCCGCATCCACTATTGACAAGGAATTGAAGGGCAGCATCGGATATGGTGGCAACAAGGACGCTGCAAAAGCGGTGGGAGAAGCTATTGCAAAGAGAGCGCTGACAAAGGGAATTGAAGAAGTTACCTTTGACAGAGGTGGATTCCTCTATCACGGAAGAGTTAAGAATCTTGCTGACAGTGCTCGTGAAGCAGGTTTGAAATTCTAACAGGAGGTAAGTTGAATGCGAAATATTATGGATGTATCCAAGCTGGACTTAAAAGAAACTATTGTAAGCATCAGACGTGTTGCCAAAACCGTTAAAGGCGGAAGAAACATGAGATTCAGTGTTACAGTAGTTGTCGGCGACGGCGACGGCTATGTAGGCGTTGGCCTCGGCAAAGCTCAGGAAATTCCTGAAGCGGTAAGAAAAGCTACGGAAGATGCAAAGAAGAATATTATAAAGGTTGCTACTGTAGGAACTACCATTCCACACAGAAACCTTGGAATTTTCGGTGCAGGAAGAGTTCTGCTCATGCCGGCTGCTCCAGGTACTGGCGTAATCGCAGGTTCATCGGTTCGTACCGTTCTTGAAGCTGCAGGCGTAAAGGACATTAGAGCAAAGTCTATCGGCTCTAACAATGTCGGGAATATGGCTTATGCAACGTTAGAAGGACTGAAGAACCTTATGACTGTTGAGCAGGTAGCTAAAAAAAGAGGAAAGACTAAGGAAGAAATCTTAGGATAAGGAGGAAGAAACAATGGCAAAGATGATTAAAATCACATTGACAAAGAGTGTTATTGGCGCTTCCCCAAAGCAGAGAAAAGTTGTAGAAGCGTTAGGACTTAAGAAGATGCACCAGTCAGTTGAATTGGTTGATTCTCCCGCTACAAGAGGGGCAGTCAATAAGGTATCGCATCTTTTAACTGTAGAAGAACTATAGGATGGGAGGTGCAAGACAAGATGAAACTGCATGAATTAAAAGCGGTTCCCGGTGCTACAAGGGCGCCAAAGAGAAAGGGACGCGGTACAGCTACCGGACAGGGTAAAACTGCCGGCAGAGGTATGAACGGACAAAAATCAAGAAGCGGTGGCGGAGTCAGGCTGGGTTTTGAAGGCGGACAGATGCCCCTTTACAGAAGAATCCCTAAAAGAGGTTTTACGAACATTTGGGGAACAGAGTATACTGTTTTGAATGTAGAAGATTTGAATAATTTCGATGCCGGTACTGTAGTTACTCCTGAACTTATTCAGGAAGTTGGTATGGCTAAACAAGTAAAAGACGGTATAAAGATTCTGGGCAATGGAACGCTGGAGAAAAACTTAACAGTAAAGGCTCATAAGTTCAGCAAGACCGCAATAGAAAAAATAGAATCTGCCGGAGGAAAGGCAGAGGTGATCTAATGGAGATGCTAAGAACAGTCGCAAAAGCTTGGAAGATTCCCGATTTAAGAAAGAAAATCATATTTACGCTTGCAATGTTATTGATTTTTAGAATTGGGTCTCAAATACCTGTGCCCGGTATGGACAGAGAGGTTCTTTCACAGGCTTTTGATAGCGAAACAGGACTTTTTGCTCTGTTCAACCTGTTCTCAGGCGGTGCGTTCAGTAACTTTACTATTTTCGCACTGAGTATCACGCCTTATATTACTGCCACAATAATACTTCAATTATTGACCATAGCAGTCCCTGCTTTGGAAAGACTTTCCAGAGAGGGTACGGAAGGAAGAAAGAAAATTGCACAGTATACTCGTTATTTAACGGTAGTACTAGCAATCATTCAGGCAATCGGAGTTTCTGTCGGATTGTTCAGGCAGGCGCTTGTTAGCACTGATTTCTTCTCCGTTACGGTTATCGTGCTGGTGTTAACGGCAGGAACAGCCTTTCTCATGTGGCTGGGTGAACAGATAAACGAACATGGAATTGGCAACGGTATTTCGCTGATAATCTTTGCGGGTATCATTGCAAGACTTCCGTCTGCTCTCCAGGAAATATGGGTAAAGATTGAAGAAGGCACAATGAGCATAGTTACGCTGATAATCTTTGGGATTTTCTGCATAATTGTAATCGTAGGTATAATCGAAGTGCAGCAGGGTCAGAGAAGAATTCCGGTTCAGTATGCCAAGAGAGTTGTGGGAAGAAAGATGTATGGCGGCCAAGCCACTCATATTCCTCTCAAGGTAAACCAGGCAGGCGTTATTCCTGTAATCTTCGCAATGGCATTCCTGCAGTTCCCGCTTACTATCACATACTTTATGGATACAGAAAGTGGTGCGGCTGCCTGGATAGAAAAATGGCTGTCCCCTATGGGTTCGCCGGGTATTTGGGTATATGCGGCATTCAATGTAGTGCTCATCATATTCTTTACCTACTTCTATACATCGGTTACTTTTAATCCGATGGAGGTGGCTCAGAATATGAAGGCAAACGGTGGATTTATTCCTGGAATAAGACCGGGAAGAACTACCGTTGAATACTTAAACAAGGTAATGACGAGAATTACTTTTGTGGGAGCAGTATTCTTAGCTGCAGTTGCTATCCTTCCTACTATCGTAAGTGAATTGGGCGGACTGAACTTCCACTTCGGAGGGACATCGCTGCTCATTGCCGTTGGTGTTGCGCTGGATACCATGAAAGCACTTGAAAATCAAATGGTAATGAGAAATTATCAAGGTTTCTTGAAATAGGAGGTAGAAGATGAACTTAATTTTATTAGGCCCTCCGGGAGCAGGCAAGGGCACCCAGGCCGCTAAGATAATTGAGAAATACAACATTCCTCATATCTCAACAGGTGATATATTCAGAGAGAATATTAAAAAAGGTACCGAACTGGGCAAGAAAGCTCAGGAGTACATGAACAGAGGCGAACTGGTTCCTGACCAGCTGGTAGTAGAAATCGCAACAGACAGACTTTTGAAGGATGACTGCAAAGACGGTTTCCTACTGGATGGATTTCCAAGAACTGTTTTCCAGGCTGAGAAGTTGGATGAATTTCTGGCAGTTCACGGTAAAAAAGTCGACAATGTCCTGGACATCGACGTTAACAAGGAAGAACTGATGATAAGGCTTACAGGCAGAAGAGTCTGCAAAACCTGCGGAGCATCTTTCCATGTTGTGAACATCCCGCCTAGAAAAGAAGGCATTTGTGACGTTTGCGGAGCGGAGCTTGTTCAGAGAGCTGACGACAATGAAGAAACAGCAGTAAACAGGATAGAAGTCTACAATAAAGAAACAAAGCCGTTAATCGACTATTATGAAAAAGCAGGAAATATCGCTCACCTTGATGGAACGATAGGCCTTGAAAATGTGTTCAATGCTATCGTAGACATATTGGGTGACTAGGAATGATTATTATCAAATCCAATCAAGAGATAGATTTAATGAGAGAGTCGGGGAAGGTTACGGGCTTCATTTTGAAGGAGCTTGAAACCTTCATCAAACCCGGAATATCTACCGCTGATATTGACAGATATGTAGAGGAAACCATAAGGAGCCACAATATGATACCTACCTTCAAGGGCTATGGTGGATTTCCAGCAAGTGCATGTGTGTCAATTAACGAAGAAGTGGTCCATGGGATACCTAATAAGAAAAGGATTCTGAAGGAAGGCGATATCGTCAGCGTAGATGTAGGCTCAACACATAAGGGATACGTCAGTGACGCTGCGAGAACTTATCCTGTGGGAAAGGTCAGCGACAATGCTGTCAAACTGATAAACGCAACAAGAGAAAGTTTTTTTGCCGGACTGGGGCATTGCAAAGTAGGTAGTAGATTGTCAGATATCTCACATGCTATACAGAAAAAGGCAGAAGGAGAGGGCTTCTCCGTAATCAGAGATTTCGTAGGCCACGGCGTGGGTCAAAACATGCACGAGGAGCCGCAGATACCTAATTACGGCAGACCTGGAAGAGGGCCGAGACTTGCAAAGGGAATGGTCTTCGCCATAGAGCCCATGATTTGCGAAGGTACCTATGATGTTGAAACACTCTCAAATGATTGGACTGTGGTTACCTTGGACGGTAAGCTGTCAGCGCATTATGAGAATACTGTAGTTATTACGGACGGTGAGCCGGAATTGCTCACATTAGCTTAATTAAGCGAGGTGTTAAAGATGGCAAAGAAAGACGTCATTGAAGCGGAAGGTAAAGTAATAGAAGCACAGCCTAACGCAATGTTTATTGTGGAACTTGAAACCGGACATAAGGTGCTTGCACACGTATCCGGCAAGATAAGAACTAATTATATAAGAATCATACCCGGAGACAAGGTAAAAGTCGAATTATCGCCTTACGACCTTACGAGGGGTAGAATCACATGGAGAGGTAAAGCTTAAAGGAGGATTTAAAATGAAAGTTAGAGCTTCCGTAAAGCCAATCTGTGAAAAGTGCAAGATAATCAAGAGAAAAGGTAAAGTAATGATTATCTGTGAAAACCCTAAGCATAAGCAGAAGCAAGGCTAAAAAGGAAATGCCCTGAAGGGCGAAGAAGGTATTTTAAAAAAAGAACATCCCGTTTATATTACGCCCCACGTCGGTAAGGCGTGAAAGGCTGCGTGACGGAAGATGGGAACAGGAGGAAAATATGGCTCGTATAGCCGGTGTAGACTTACCAAATGAAAAAAGAATCGAAGCTGGACTCACCTACATCTACGGAATAGGTTGGCCTACTTCAAGAAAAATCTTAGAAAAAACCGGAATCAATCCAGACACAAGAGTCAAGGATTTGACAGAGGAAGAGGCCGGTAAGATTAGAAAAGTTATCGAAAGTGATTACATGGTAGAAGGTGACCTGAGGAGAGATGTCAACATGAACATCAAGAGACTCATGGAAATCGGATGCTACAGAGGAATCAGACACAGAAGAGGTCTCCCAGTAAGAGGACAAAAGACCAAGACAAACGCTAGAACTAGAAAAGGTCCTAAAAAGACCGTAGGAAGAAAGAAAGCGAAGTAAAGGAGGTAGAATAATATGGCTAAAGCTGTAAAAAAGGCTGTTAGAAAAAAGAGAAGAGAACGCAAGAATATTGAAAAAGGCCAGGCGCATATTCAGGCTACCTTTAACAATACACTTGTAACCCTGACTGATTTATCAGGAAATGCATTATCATGGTCGAGCGCAGGCTCACTTGGTTTTAAGGGTTCGAGAAAATCCACTCCGTTTGCTGCACAGTCAGCTGCTGAAGAAGCTGCTAAGGCTGCAATGGAGCACGGACTTAAGACTGTTGAAGTCTATGTGAAGGGTCCGGGGTCCGGCAGAGAAGCGGCTATCAGAGCGCTTCAGACAGCAGGATTAGAAATTACTATGATAAAAGATATTACACCTATACCGCACAATGGCTGCAGACCGCCTAAGCGCAGAAGAGTCTAATAGAAGGGAGGAGAATTCATATGTCAAGATATACAGACGCAAACTGCAGATTATGCAGAAGAGAAGGCCAGAAGCTCTTTTTAAAGGGTGACAGATGTTACGGCGGCAAATGCTCATTAGACAGAAGAAGTTATGCTCCCGGACAACACGGACAGGGCAGAATCAAGATTTCCGAATATGGTCTTCAGCTTAGAGAAAAGCAGAAGGCTAAGAGGTTTTACGGACTGCAGGAAACTCAGTTCAGAAATCTTTTTGATAAGGCTGCAAGGAAATCGGGTATGACGGGTGAAAATCTGCTGATTTTATTGGAAACAAGATTAGATAATGTGGTATTCAGACTTGGATTCGCTTCATCGAGAAAGGAAGCAAGACAGTTAGTAAGCCATGGTCACTTTACGGTAAATGACAAGAAGGTAACTATTCCTTCATACGCAGTAAAACCGGGCGATGTTATCAAGGTCAAGGAAAAGAGCACGAACTCACCGAAGTTCAAGGAAGTAAAGGAAATGTCAGTTACAGTGCCTGCTTGGGTTTCTGTAGACATTGAAAAACTCGAAGGAAAAATTATTTCCGTGCCGACTAGAGCAGAAATAGATACTCCGGTAGCAGAGCATCTTATCGTCGAATTGTACTCCAAATAATCTAGTGACTGAACGTTACAGTTTTGGAATGAAAAGGAGGGTTTTGAGTGATAGAAATCGAAAAACCAACAATCGAATGTATTTTTTCAAACGAAGATCCCAATTACGGGAAGTTCGTTGTAGAGCCACTCGAAAGAGGCTATGGCACTACACTTGGGAACAGCCTGAGAAGGATTCTTTTGAGTTCGCTTCCAGGCGTAGCCGTGACATCTGTTAAGATAGATGGCATCCTACATGAGTTTTCTACCATTCCGGGAGTAAAAGAAGATGTTACGGAAATAATCCTTAACCTTAAAAAACTGGCTATCAAGCTCAGCGGCGAAAACACCAAAAGAGTATTGATAAACGCCATAGGACCTAAGGAAGTAACCGCAGCAGACATTCTTGGCGATTCCGATGTGGAGATATTTAACCCTGAGCTGCATATAGCTACACTTGAAGAAAACGCTACGTTGATAATGGAAATCAACATGGCCAGAGGAAGAGGTTATGTCCCTGCCGAAATGAATAAGGATGAGAACACTCCTATATCGGTCATACCTACAGACTCGATTTTCACCCCTGTAAGGAAGGTCAACTTTACAGTAGAAAACACAAGAGTAGGCCAGGTAACTGACTATGACAAGCTCATTCTTGAGATTTGGACGGATGGCTCCGTTACGCCTAGTGAGGGCGTTTCCATAGGTGCTAAAATTATGCAGGAGCATCTGAGCCTGTTTGTTGAGCTTACAGATTCAGCCGAAGGCATGGAAATTATGGTTGAAAAGGAAGAAAACCAGAAGGAAAAAGCTCTGGAAATGACTATTGAAGAACTTGAGCTCTCAGTACGTTCGTTTAACTGCCTCAAGAGGGCGGCTATCAACACTGTTGAAGAACTTACTCACAGAAGCGAAGAGGATATGATGAAGGTTAGGAACCTAGGCAAGAAGTCACTTGACGAAGTTAAGCATAAGCTTGAAGAACTGGGTTTGGGCCTGAGACAGAGTGACGAATAATTAGTAATAGGAGGAAGCAGCGATGCCAGGATATAGAAAATTAGGCAGAACTTCAGCTCACAGAAAGTCAATGCTGAGAAATCTGGTAACAGACCTTTTCAGAGAAGGCAGAATCACGACTACTGATACGAGAGCTAAAGAAGCTAGAAGACAAGCCGAAAAAATGATTACGCTTGCAAAGCGTGGAGACCTTCACGCTAGAAGACAAGTACTCGCATATGTTTACGATGAAACCGTAGTAGCTAGGCTATTCGACGAAATCGCACCAAACTATGCAGAGAGACAGGGCGGATACACAAGAATATTGAAGCTAGGACCTAGACAGGGTGACAATGCGGAAATGGTATTCTTGGAATTAGTATAAGCTATAAAGAACCAAATATGAGAGCTGTTGCATTGAGAAGATGGAACGGCTCTTTTTTTTGTACTTTATAGGGTTTTCTAGTGCATGGCGCACAGAATGGAGCTGTTTTGTTAGCACTCTTAACGAGTGAGTGCTAAAAAAGTGTTGACATTAATAATTTCCGGGTTTAGAATGGATTTATCAAGGGGAAAATAAACCCAATAGAATGTAAATCCAATAGTAGGAGGTGGATGTTATGAATATAGAAAAATATACACAAAATGCACAGAGTGCAATCATCGATTGCCAAAACATAGCAATAGAAGAGGGACATCAGCAGATAGACGGAGAACATTTGCATATGGCACTGCTTATGCAGAAGGATGGGCTTATTCCCAAGCTTCTTAAGTTTATGGACGTAAACAACGGAGAGGTTATAGGAGCCATCCAGGCGGAGATAGATAAACTACCCAAGGTTTCCGGCAGTGCGGAATCCATGTACTCTACAAGGAGACTGCAGCAGGTTCTCATAAATGCAGAGAAAAAGGCAGAGAAGATGAAGGACGAATATGTAAGCGTTGAACATCTTTATCTGGCATTGATAGACGAGAGAAATACTCCATCGGCAGAAATTTTCAGGCGATATGGGATAACAAAGGATAAGTTTCTCAACGCCCTCAACCAGGTTAGAGGCAATCAGCGGGTTACAAGCCAGAACCCTGAGGAGAATTATGACGCTCTGAACAAATACGGCAGGGATCTTGTTGAAATGGCTAGAGCTGGGAAGCTGGATCCTGTTATAGGTAGAGACGGAGAAATCAGACATACCATACAGATACTTTCTAGGAGGACCAAAAACAATCCGGTGCTCATAGGTGAGCCTGGAGTAGGTAAGACGGCTGTAGTCGAAGGACTGGCACAGCGTATCCTTAATGGGGATGTTCCGGAAGGGCTGAAGGACAAGACTATATTTGCTCTCGACATGGGAGCACTCATAGCAGGTGCTAAATTCAGAGGTGAGTTTGAAGAAAGGCTGAAGACTGTCCTAAATGAAATAGAGAAGTCTGAAGGCAGGATACTGCTGTTCATAGATGAGCTTCATAATATAGTCGGGGCTGGGAAAAGTGAAGGTGCAATGGATGCAGGTAATTTGCTTAAGCCTAAACTTGCACGAGGCGAGCTTCATTGTATAGGAGCTACCACTCTTGACGAATACAGAAAATATATTGAAAAGGATGCGGCCCTCGAACGACGATTCCAGAAGGTTCTGGTGGATCAGCCGACCGTAGAGGATACTATTTCTATATTGCGAGGTCTCAAGGAACGCTTTGAGATACATCACGGCGTGAGGATTACAGACAATGCCCTTATCGCCTGTGCAACACTTTCTGACCGGTATATAAGTGACAGATTTCTTCCGGACAAGGCCATAGACCTTATGGATGAAGCGGCATCGAAGATAAGAACGGAAATAGACAGCCTTCCGGCTGAGCTGGACGAGATTTCCAGAAAAATCATGCAGCTGGAAATAGAAAAGCAGGCCTTAGGAAAAGAGACAGATTCAGCCTCTAAGGGCAGACTTGCTACACTGGAAAAGGAGCTTTCTCAGTTAAAAGACGAGAGCAATGCTATGAGGGCCCAGTGGGAAAGCGAAAAGAAGGCCATTACGGAGGTTAAGGCTGTCAAGCAGCAGATAGAAGATATTAAGCATGAAATGGAAGAAGCTGAGAGAAATTATGACCTTGAGAAGATGGCTCAGCTGAAGTACGGTACGTTGCCTGACCTTGAAAAGAAGTTGGAAACAGAAAAGGAAAAGGCAGATGAAGTAGAAGAAGCAAGACTTTTGAAGGAAGAGGTAACGGAGGAAGAAATTGCAGAAGTAATCTCCGGATGGACAGGTATTCCTGTCGCGAAGCTGGTGGAAAGCGAAAGGGAAAAGCTTCTCAAGCTGCCTGAAATTTTGCATAAGAGGGTTATAGGCCAGCAGGACGGAGTAAAGGCTGTAGCCGAGGCAGTATTGAGAGCCAGAGCAGGACTTAAGGATGAGAAGAGACCTATCGGTTCATTTATATTCCTGGGGCCTACAGGCGTAGGCAAGACGGAGCTGGCGAAAGCCCTTTCGGTAGCGCTCTTTGACTCGGAGAAAAATATGGTTCGTATAGATATGTCCGAGTACATGGAAAAACATTCTGTATCAAGACTTGTAGGAGCCCCCCCGGGATATGTAGGCTATGATGAGGGCGGACAGCTTACCGAGGCAGTAAGGAGGAAACCTTACAGCGTCATACTCTTCGATGAAATAGAAAAGGCCCATCCGGATGTTTTCAATATTCTGCTGCAGCTGTTAGATGACGGCAGATTGACAGACAATCAGGGAAGAACGGTGGACTTTAAGAACACCATAGTTATAATGACCTCTAACATCGGCAGCAACTATCTGATAGATGGGATAAAGGCAGACGGAAGCGTGGACGATGGAGTCAAGAAGAAGGTGGAAGGCGAAACCAAGAAATATTTTAGACCCGAATTCCTAAATAGAGTGGACGAAATCGTAGTATTTTCACCACTTACAGAAGCGCAGATAGTGGAGATAATAGAGATTGCAATGAAGGAAATAGAAGAGCGTCTTAAGGACAGAAACATTTTTTTGAAGCTGACAGATGAGGCCAAAAATTTCATAGCCGAGGAAAGCTATGATGCCGCTTACGGAGCAAGACCTGTTAAGAGATTCCTTCAGAGAAATGTGGAAACAGAATTGGCAGGAGAGCTTATCAGAGGAACAATAAAGGACGGAGACGATGTAGAGATAGACTGCAAGGAGGGTAAGCTGACTTTCCAGGCAAAATAATGGGTTAGAAGCTGATTAGACAGGCAGTAATGCATCTTACCGCCTCAATACTACCACTTACCTCATGTCGAAAGACATGAGGTGTTTTTTATGTTATTATTACACCATCAGCTGAGGAAAGGAGAACCATGTGAAGGTAGAAGTGAAAATTGCGCCCAATGTAGAGGAGGCTTATGCCGTAATTTATACACCTGAGATAAATAGCCAGGTGCAGGAAGCGGTGGCAAGTCTTAATAGGGGATGGGGAGAGAAGGTTGTCATGGCCATAAATGGGGAAAGGACAATTATCCTCAATCCTACAGATATTTACATGATAAGAGTCGAAAGCGGCAAGACCATAATATATGGTAAAGATAATCAGTATCAATCAAAAAAAAGACTTTATGAACTGCTGGAGCAAGTGGGCTCCGCCTTTATTCAAATATCAAAGAGCGCCGTGGTAAATTTTAAATATCTTGATTCTGTAGAACCCTATTTAAACGGTATGATGAACATCAAGCTAAAAAACAACATGACGGAATACATATCCAGGAAGTATTTGGCGGGATTTAAGAGATATCTCGGAATATAAGAAGAATTTTGAGTGAAAGGAAATAATGAATATGAGAAGATTTATAAAATATTTGCTATATGGAATTTCTTATGGATGCACATGGTTTGTGCTTATTGGAATAATAGTAACTGCATGTGGGAAGGGCCAGGCCTTTAGTGGCACGGGTTTCATAGAACAGGCAATTGCAGCGGCTATCGTGGGTATAGGTTTTGGAACGACGTCTATAATATACGAGAGCGAAAGACTTGCACTGCCGGTGCAGACAATAATTCATATGGGGATAGGCTTCGCGGTATTTTTCGCGGTTGGCACATGGGCAGGTTGGGTTCCGTTTCAGGCAGGAGCCGCCGCAGTAGCAATATTTATTGTGCTCGAGGTAATAATAGGGTTTGCAATCTGGGGGTGTTTTTGTACATATCACCGTCGTCTTGCAAAAAAAATGAACAAAAAAATCCAGGAAAGGCAGAAGGCCTAGTTAGCTCCGGCAAGCTAATCCTCTTAGCTTAGCTTCATGCTGTCAGCGCCTTTGCCGCGGATGCGATGAAGATAGAAGTTTATCAGCAGAGTGTAGATATAATCATAGAGCAACATTATTAATATACCGGCTACGATTAAGATGGCAACGGGATAATCCGGAAGACGTATGCTTCCAAGGAGGATTTCCTTGAAGCCGAGAAGACCCAGAGATAAAGCTACAGCAAAGAAAAGGATTTTAGAAATTAGCTGCATGGCACCGCTGTGTAGTTTTTCTATATAGTACTTGAGGATGCCATAATATCCGAAGAAAAAGGCATAAGGAATAATTGCCAGCTTATTGGGGATAATTATAAGCCCCAGAAGTACGGCGGCAGCATAAAGCAGGATTCCTCCGCCTACACTTGTTTCCATTATCATTACA
The DNA here is from genome assembly GCA_012513435.1 of Clostridiales bacterium. Taxonomy (GTDB): domain Bacteria; phylum Bacillota; class Clostridia; order Peptostreptococcales; family Anaerovoracaceae; genus Lentihominibacter. The sequence goes on along the minus strand of JAAZCE010000039.1, from coordinate 48,021 downwards.
GCCGTGAAAAGAGATGCCACAGCAAAGAGAGTTAGCTCTATTCCCGGAACTATGGAACCGGCAAACATGAATACAATAGTAAGGGCGAGACAAATCCCGCCCAATGCAATTTTTGATGTTTTCGTTTTTTTCACTTTCTACCTCGTCGGACATCCCTTGTGGGTATACTATTAAATGCAATCGCAGCAGCAGTCAGCGCAAATATAGCACTGGAAAGCCTGACAGCACATATCGTCATTCCTGTTGTATCCGCGGCCGAAGGATTGGTTTTGATACTGGCCGCCCATATTAATAATACGTCCATATGCCTGGCTGTATTCCACATTGCCGGGGTCAAGGTCACAGGCGGTTTGCATCTTGTTTGTAGCATCGTCATACCAGCCCTTCCTGTAGGACAGCATCCCAGAAAGGAAGAACCATTCGGCACTTCTGTCGTTGGTGCCGTTTAAGAGCTTCTCCGCGGATTTAAGGTTTCCTGCGTCTATATATCTTCTTACGGACATGTAATCTACAGCGCCGCCGCCGCTCTGACTTGAGCCGCCGGAGCCCTTCATCAGCATGTCGTAAGCCTCATTTACCTCGCGGAGCTTTTCTTCGGCTAAGCTTGCCAGAGGATTATCCTGATACCTGTCAGGATGATATTTCTTAACTAGTTCTTTATACGCTTTTTTTATTTCTTCTTCTGAAGCGTTCTCATTAACGCCCAGTACTTCATATGGATTCATCTAATTCTCCTTGCAGTATTTCTTCGGTTTTTCGGTGTAATCCGAAATAAATTATATTATCTATTATACCTTGATTTTTTTTAATATCAAGAGAATCTACAGAATTACTCAACACAGCGAGACAGTGAAAAAGGTTAAAGCGCAGTTTATCGTCAATACGTTTCTTAAAGGCTTGTATACTCTCATCTTCACCGCTGTAGGAAAAGCGGTAAAGCAGTGGGTTGTAGGCCCCTGACTTGATGTTTTCCTCTATGTCGTCTACGGCATCCATCAGGTATATCCACTTGCCCATATGGTAGCCTATTCTCCCCAAGGCCTCACCGGTTTCATTGCCGGTTTCACCGATTGCGGACCCATGAATCTGATTGACTCCCTCTCTAAAAATAACCTCCATTATCTGAGAAAAGGCCTCCGCTGCCATATCAAGGCTGTCGCATTTAGCCGCTTCAAGGGAGGAAAGGTCTCCTAGATGTTTCTCTATGCCCTCGCAAAGGTCAGGATACTTTCCCGAGAGCTTTTTGTAAATGCCCTTCAGCAAAACCATGGTGGCCTTAGCGTAGAGCTTGCCCTCATCCTTTGCATCATCAAGGAGCTTATACCATGCCAAAATTAGCATGACATCTGCTGAGTAGTCTATGGCTGTATTCCGCACTATTGTTTTTTTCTTGATATGGTGTCCGACGCAGTGCTCCTGAAGGGGAGAATCTGGGGTATCATCAATAGAGGCGAGAAGCACAGCGAGAAAAGCCGCATCATAGCTTAGGGCCATTCTCGGAAGCTGACCGTAGCGTTTGCCAATGGATTTACAGACTCCGCAGTAGTACCCCGTATAGATTTCGTATTCGCGAACCTTCAGCTCGCCCTTGTCCGGTTTAACATAGCCTAACATAGCAATAGATTAACACAAAAGCAGCAGGATTTCCAGTTTTATAAAGTAATCCAAAAAACCTGCTGCCTTATACAATATACCTTTTTTATGCCAGAGAGACTATTTCTTTACTATCCCGTAATACAGTTTGGCTGTGCCCTTGTAAACAAGAGTATAGAACAGGGCAAATACTAGAAAGCACCCAACTGTACATGTAGCAAACAGGCCAAGATCATAGAGGTTCATGAGAGCCATTATCCTGTAGAGGAACGGGAAGGCAAAGGCGATATGCACTCCTGCAACAATGAGAGGCAGGAAGAACACCGTCAGCACCTGAGCGTTAATGGATTTCTTTACGTCTTTGCTGCTCATTCCTACATTTTGCAGGATTTCAAAGCGTTTTTGGTCCTCGTAACCCTCTGTAATCTGCTTGTAGTAGATTATCAGAACTGTGGCCATAATGAAGAGGAAGCCAAGGAAAACCCCTATGAAAAACAGGGCAATGAAGTCCACCCCGAAGGTATCGTCTTCGGCAGCTCTGCATTCAATCAGTGTAGTTGACATGTCGCTGTCGGAGCCATAAACTGAATCCTGTACGGAATTATAGACGTCGGTCATAGCATCCTTGTTCTTTTCATAGTTTCCAGCCACATCTATAAAGCAGTTTGACTGAATAGTGCCGGCATTTTTACCGTAGGTCTCTGTCTGGTATTGGCACAGCTTTTCGAGTACGGCAATGTCCTTGGCAACCACGTAGTGACCGGAGGCAATCTGAGCAACTAAATTGTTGTTCATCATGAAGGAGTTCAGATTCTTCTTAACCTCAAAGTGCTGGTCAAATATATCAAGGCTGCTGTCCTTTAGCTGGTTTTTAGTGGAATGTACAAGAATTTCTCCGTCCTTGAGAGCTTCGTGCGTATCCATGGCTTTGTTGTAATCATCGAGAGTAACAAAGATAAAGGTATTAATATCGTTAATTGCAGTAATAATATCGGCGGTGCTGTAGTTGTGAATATCAGAGGAAAACTCTTCTTTTTCATCATCATATGCCAGAGAAAAAGAAAGGGTCCTGTATGTGACATTGTTCTTTGTCTTCAGCCCCTGTTCTTCAAGACCTGATTCAATGCCTGTAACAGCTTCATCAAAGCTTCTGTCGCTGTAAGTAGAAGTTACATTGTAGTCCGAAGGATACCTTTTTTGGAAGGCATCATCCACGCCGATGAACATGGAGAGAGTAACGGAAATCATAACCAGCACCATTGTGGAGAGGATGCATATATTGGCAAGCCCTATAGCATTTCGTTTCATTCTGTACATCATAGATGAAATGCTGATAAAGTGATTTGTCTTATAATAGTACCCCTTGTTTTTTCGCATAATCTTAAGCAGTGCGATACTCCCCGCAGTGAAGAGCAGGTACGTTCCGATAATTACCAGTATAACGGCAACAAAGAACAGCATTACAGCCGCAACAGGATTTTTTGTAAACACGGCTATAAAGTAGCCGGTTCCTAGGCAAATGATCCCAAGTATTGCCAGTATCCACTTTGCTTTTGGCTCTTTTTCTCCCATGTTGTCGCTCTTAAGGAGCTCCGTAGGTTTTGTTTTGTATATGAGCCTAAGAGAGTTGAGAAACATAAGGGAAAAAATTACACCAAACAGTGCCAAGGATAATCCGATAGCCCTGCCTGAAATATAAAAGCCAAGAGGAATAGATGCATTGAGTATGTTTAGGATAATCAGATACATCAGCTTATCGAGAATGATACCCAGTAAAAAGCCTAGAGCCATGGCTATAAAAAAGACATAGAAATTTTCCCAAAATACGATTCTTGCAATATGGCATTTTTCCATGCCCAGTACGTTGTAAAGCCCGAATTCCCCCAGTCTTCTCTTTATGAGAAAGCTATTGACGTAAAACAGGAATATTACTGCGAAGACGGCTATAACAAACTGTCCGAAGCCCATGTAGGACTGAATGATATTACCGCCCCAAAGCTTGGAAACGTCATCATTGTTGCACAATGAACAGATTATATAAAACAAGGTCACCGTTATGGTCGTCGACAGCATGTATGGAATGTAGGTCTTGCTGTTGTTTTTGATGTTGGTAAGAGCCATTCTTGGATATAGCCTAGTCATTGATACCACCACCCGTTGCCATAGTCGTTAATGTGTCAGAAATCTTCTGGAACATGGATTCTGTAGAGGAATTACCTCTGTAAATCTGATGATATACGCAGCCATCACTGATGAAGAGAACTCGCTGAGCGTGGCTTGCGGCCTTGATGGAGTGGGTTACCATGAGTATGGTCTGACCCTCTGTGTTTATCTGGTTAAACAGGGTCAGCAAATCATCGGCCGCACGTGAATCAAGAGCTCCTGTAGGCTCGTCGGCAAGAACCAGCTTAGGCGATGTTATGAGAGCTCTTGCGATGGCAACTCTTTGCTTTTGTCCTCCGGAAATTTCATAAGGATATTTGTAAAGTATGTCTGATATGCCCAGCTTAGCGGCCAAGGGTTTTATGAGCTTGTTCATTTCCTGAAACTTTTTGCCGGAGAGAACCATAGGAAGAAAAATATTGTCCGTTATGTTAAAAGTGTCCAGCAGATTGAAATCCTGAAAAACGAAACCCAGATTGTTTCTCCTGAAAGCAGAAAGCTCCTTTTCGCTTATAGCTGTTATATCTCGTCCGTTGAGAAGAACCTGACCTGTGGTAGGCCTGTCGAGAGCCGCAAGAATATTAAGCAGGGTGGTTTTACCCGAGCCGGATTCACCCATTATAGCGACGTATTCGCCCTCTTCAGCAGAGAAGCAAACGTTTGTAAGTGCCTGCACGCTGTTTCCTCCGAAGCGTGTGGTATAGATTTTTTTAAGGTTGCTGACTTCTAAAATAGCCATTGATGTACCTCCTTTATGGTAATGCCTTATGAGCCTATATTATCAAATAAAAAAAGAGCCAGCCATTTATCTAGCTTACAAATGGCGGTCCAATCTTACAATTTTGTAATGTTGGCTCCTAAATCGAGTTATTTATTCCTCCAAAATGCTTCGGTGCTCCATATGTATGATTACTCTCGTTCCTTCACCTACTTCGGATTCTATGTCCATACTGTGGGAAAGTGCCTTTAAAACCTCGCGGCTCATGTAAAGTCCCAATCCGGTGGATTTTTTATCGCTTCTTCCGTTGTACCCCGTGAAGCCTTTTTCGCCGACTCTCTTTATGTCTTCGGAGGCTATGCCTATGCCAGTGTCCTCTATTATAAGGTTGGTGCCTTTCCTGCCATATATGGATATGGTGCCTGTCTTCGTGTACTTCAGAGAATTGGAAAGTATCTGTTCGATTACAAAGGACAGCCATTTTTTGTCGGTCAGTATTTCGTAGCCTGTAGGCTTGATGTCCACCGAAATCTTTTTGCCTATGAAAAGAGGCGCATATTTGCGTACTGCATGCTTTACTATGTTATCCAGGTCGTATTTCTTAAAGACGTAGTCGGTAGAGCTTGATCCCATTCTCACGTAAGACAGAGCCATTTCCACGTACTGCTCGATTTTGAATAGCTCTATTCCAAGAGGCGAACTTTTTTCGCTTTCGCCTAACAGAAGATACATGGCTGAAATAGGAACCTTAATCTGGTGAATCCAGAGGGCGTAATAATCCGACATATAGTTTCTGGAACTTTCGGCTTCGCCTACTGTTTTGATGAGTTGACTGTAGAGGGAATCTATAAGCTGCTCATAGTCACGTCCAAGAGTATTTACGGCAGCAGGAAGGTCGCGTAAGGTCAGGCATATAGTATCGGTATAGGCTTCGAGCTGGCTATGTATACTGCAAAATTTGCGAAAGTCCACAAAGAATAATACTGCACCGAAACAGAGACTCAGTATTAGAGAGTACAAGAACGCTTCCATAGGGGCATGATAAAGGTAAGGAATCAAGGCAAAAATAGAAGCTGCAATCAGAAAAAAGGCAAACGCCTTGATATGATCCTTTATATAAAGCTTTAAACAGTTCAAAAAAGAATACTTTTTCATTGTATTATATATCCTATACCTTTCCTAGTTTCTATAAGGTCATCAATACCTATAGAGCTGAGGGCCTTGCGTAGGCGGGTAATATTTACGGACAGTGTGTTTTCATCTACGAAGGAATCCGTTTCCCATAGTTTGTTCATAATAGCATCGCGGGATACTGTTTCACCCTTGTTTTCAAGGAGAAGGTTTAGTATTTTGTTTTCATTTTTGGAAAGCTCTATTTTTTGGTCGTTGTAAGTGACGGTGCAGGCACTGCTGTTGAAAACCACTCCATTGTGCTCCATCAGAGCAGTCTGTCCTGCCTTGAAATCATAAGCCCTGCGTAGCAGAGCATGGACCTTTGCCAAAAGTACATCCATGTCAAAGGGCTTGGCTACGAAATCATCGCCGCCCATATTCATTGCCATTACCACGTTCATATCATCTCCTGCCGATGAGATAAACATTATAGGTACCTTGGAAATTTTGCGTATCTCAGTGCACCAGTAATAGCCGTTAAAAAACGGAAGAGAAATGTCTAGCAGAACGAGCTGAGGGGCATAGGAGATAAATTCCTGAAGGACGTTCTTGAGGTCGTCGCAGGATTTAGCATTGAAGCCCCAGCTTTCCATTTTTTCCAGTATTTTATTTGCAATCACGTCGTCATCTTCGACGATAAGTATTTTATACATTTTTTAAGACCTCCTTTTGTTAAGGGTTAAAAGTATTATATCATATAAGAATGTGGTCGTCATACTAACATTGTAAAGCGGAGCACTCCGGTGGTATAATCAGAATCATGAAAAAGCTTACGGAAACAAGTGAAAAAAGAATATTGACCATGCTTGAGGATGCAGGATACGAGGCCTATTTCGTAGGTGGCTGTGTTCGAGACAGCTTGCGTGGTGGGGACTTTGGTGATGTGGACATTACAACAAATGCTAGGCCGGAGGATATTAAGAGAGTTTTTAGTGGTTGGAGTACCATTGATACGGGGATCAAGCATGGAACGGTTATGGTGGTAATGGGTACCAATGTAGAAGTAACTACCTACCGCAGTGACGGAATTTACTCTGACAACAGGCATCCTGACAAGGTGGAATTTATCACATCCCTCAAAGAAGATTTGGGAAGGCGTGATTTTACTATGAACGCCATTGCTATGGATAGCTGGGGTAATCTGACGGATCCTTTTGGAGGGGAAGAGGATATAAAGGCAGGCGTTATACGAGCCGTAGGTAATTCGCAAAAGCGATTTGAAGAGGATGCCCTGCGAATAATGCGCGCCCTGCGATTTGCGGCGGCACTGGGCTTTGCTATAGAACCAGAAACGGAAGAGGAATTATTCAGAAGTAAGGAGCTGCTTTCCAAAGTATCCGCCGAGAGAATCTATGCGGAATTCAAGAAGCTTATTATAGGGAAATTCGCAGGACAGGTAATCAGAAAATATGCGGATGTTCTAGGGCAGCTAATGCCGGAGCTGGTAGCTATGAAAGGCTTTTCTCAATGCAATCCTTACCACAAATACGACGTGCTGGAGCACTGCCTACGAACAATGGAGGCGGTAAGAACAGACAAGAGTAATAAGGCCTATATGAGAATGGCGGCTCTTTTTCACGATGCAGGCAAGCCGTCCACTTTTTTTAAAGATGAAGAAGGGGTAGGTCATTTTTACGGACATCCGGCAAAGAGTAAAGAGCTGGCCTGCGGACTGCTGAAACGCATGAAGGCAGACGGGTTCACAGTGGAAAGGGTAGGCGTATTGGTGAAAAACCACGACCTGCTGTTTGAAAGAAATGGGAAGCTGCTGAAGAGGCGGCTGAATAAATTTGGACCGGAGATACTTTTAGAAATACTGGATATTAAGGAAGCTGATAATTTTGCTACGGGAAACATGAGCAGTGACCTGGGTGCAAAATTTAAGGATGTCAGGTGCGTGATAGAGAAAATCCTGGAGGAGCAACAGTGTTTCTGCATAAAGCATTTGGCTGTCTCTGGGAAGGATTTAATAGGGCTTGGTGTGGAGGAAGGCCCTGAAATCGGAGCTATATTAGACAAGCTTTTGGAGGGGGTTTTAGAGGGCAGAATTCCTAATAAAAAAGACCCATTGATAGAGTTTATCAAAAGGTCTTGATGACGACATTTATTAAAGGATTCCTATTTTAAGAAGCTCGATGAACTGCTTTGCCGTTCGTGGGCTTCTTCCGTTTTTTCTTATGGCGTGAGCTTCAGCCAGCTGGAACAGCTTGGATTCCTCCATCTGTATTCCGTATTCGCCCGCAAGAGATTTGACAATGTCAAGGTATTCCTCCTTATCGGGTTTTTGGAAAGTGACCGTAAGGCCGAACCTGGAAGCCAGACTCATAGTCTCCTGCATGGTGTCGTTGAGGTGCAGCTCATCGCCGACTCTGTCTCCAAATCGTTCCTTGATGAGGTGGCGACGGTTGCTTGTGGCGTATATGACAGTGTTGTCTCCGCATCCGGAAATGCTTCCCTCAAGAGTTGCCTTGAGAGCTGAGAAGTTGTCATCGTTACCTCCGAAGCTCAAATCGTCGATGAAGATAATGAACTTAAGGGGATTGGCGGAAAGCTGTTCTGTCAGCCTCGGTATCTGGAAGAGCTGATTCTTCTTCACCTCGATAATACGAAGACCCTCACCTGCCAGCTGGGCGGTGACAGCTTTGATGGTTGAGCTTTTGCCTGTACCCGCATCTCCGTAAAGAAGCATGTTGGCGGCTCCTTTGCCTTCAAGGAGAGCCTGGGTGTTCTTCATTACAAGGTCCCTTTCACGCTCGTAGCCAAAGAGCTGACTCATAGGCTGGTAGTCGGGGTAAGCAACGGGAATGACTTCTCCCTCTGATAGTCGGAAGAAGGTGTATTTTGCAAAAATTCCATAGCCCTGTCTGGAAATATTGGACATTTTCTTTTCAAAGTCTGCATGCAAATCTACGGAATGTGTGGTCCATTTTGGAAGGCAGACACCTCCTGAGTTTATCTGCAAAGGTGTAAAAGCGGCAATGTCCTGCAAAACATTTATCTCGTTGCTTACGGCCTCCCTAATCTCAGAAGATATCTCGCGGCCTGCGGCCGTGTCCTTTACATAAAAATTATCATCTTCAGCCAGCAGAGTTGAGATGTAGTCTGTCAAATCGCTAGTGTGAGGATAGAGGGCTGCAACGAAATCGCCGTAGGCCTTTACCATTCCATCGGTGTGTATGCTTTCCAAAAGGCGTCTCAGAGCCATTATTACCTTATTATTTTTTATATCCGAGAACACTGCCAGTGAATCTATTTTTAGTTTGAGTTCTTTCATTCTTATTCCTCCCTGAATAAGGATAGTTTATGCTTATTTTCGGGGCTTGTCAAATGTGGGCTATTGCAATATTTTCTCAATCCACTATAATGAAGTAGAATAAAATCAGAAATAAGGTGCAGATAATGAGATTAAACAAATACATTGCCTCTGCGGGAATTTGCAGCAGGCGAAAAGCGGACGAATTAATAGCCAACGGCAACGTTAAAATCAACGGGCTTGTGATGAAGGAGCTGGGATACGATGTTGTGCCTGACGATGAGGTTCAGGTTAACGGCAAAATACTTGAAGGCGCAGGCAAAAAGGTTTACGTGGCATTAAACAAGCCTACGGGATACATTACATCTATGGATGACGATAAGAAAAGGGCTACAGTGGCAGAGCTGGTTGGAGACATTCCCGAAAGACTTTTTCCCGTAGGCAGGCTGGACTACAACACCACGGGACTGCTGATAATGACAAACGACGGACAGCTGACGTATACCCTGACCCACCCCAAGCACCACGTTTATAAGACCTATGTGGTAAAGGTGGAGGGAGTAATTTCCGACAGTAGAATTGCAAAGCTTCGCAAGGGCGTTGACATAGGCGGTTTTGTCACTTCCCCGGCCAAGGTAAAGGTGGTTAAGCAGATGCCTCGCTATGCAGTAGTTGAGATACAGATAAGGGAAGGCAAGAACAGACAGGTGCGTAAGATGTTTGCGGCTGTAGGGAATAAGGTTCAGGAACTGGAGAGGACCGCCATAGGCGATATAAGGCTAGGCAGACTGATGTCGGGTCATTACCGCAAGCTGACGGTAAAGGAAATAGAGTATCTTAAGGGGCTATAGCTTTTTTTCGGGTGGACGGGCTCTTGGAGGAGAGGTCTGGATCCTGTGCTTTGAATTGAATAAAACAGCCCTGTGCAAATACAAATGGACGTAGGCGCGTGCCGCTGCATTTGCATAGGGCTGTTCTTTGAGTTGTATAACCGTAGCTATTTCCTCTTGGATTCCTTAGGAGTTACACAGATGCCTTTTGCTCTGCAAACAACGATAGGCTCTTCAAGGAAGTCTGCTGCTGAAGCGCTGATATCAGGTCTTGCAGCAACGACCTTTTTTGCAACGAACTCCATTTTTCTGGAAGTGTTGCCGAATTCGGTGATTTCCCCGTAAGCTTCAATATAATCTCCTGCATATGTAGGAGCTAAAAATTCAGTCTCGTTGTATCTGAGGAACAAACCTTCATCCCCATCAGCCTTAATAAGAAGTTCAGTAGCAACATCGCCAAAGAGATGTACCATGTGAGCTCCGTCAACCAGGCTTCCGCCGTAATGAGCGTCCTTGTGAGACATACGCAGTCTTATCATTGAAGTAATCTTTTCCATAATAACTCTCCTTTTACGTGGTTTTTAAAAATATTTAATTAATGACGGTATATATTATTGCAAAACGTATGCCAATAGGGTATCATTGGAAATAGTTAAAAGCGAACCGATTTGTGTTCAAAAAGGGGAGAGGAAAGGTACGGGTATGAAAAATCAATATGGTCTTGACAGGGTAATAGCGCCTGCTCAGGTATTTCCCGCATCGGCATGGCAGCTTGATAACAGCAGAGCCTTGAGGAGCGGGGAAATGAGAATAAGCATAAGGAGAATACATATAGAAGGAACAAGCTTCAGGCAGATATGCCAGGAGGCTAATAATGACGAGGGAAGAATCAAGGAAAAGATACAAGATATAGTCATAAGGAGAGGCAAGATGCATAACCCCGTCACGGATACGGGAGGCCTTCTTTTTGGCGTTATTGAAGAGTTTTCCTCCGACTATGACAACGTGAAAAACCTCAAGGTCGGGGATGAGGTAATATGTAATACATCCCTGGCAGGGTGTCCGCTATACATAAGCAATATGAAGGAGATAGACAAGCTGTATTCTCAGGTGGAGGCTGAAGGCTATGCTATAATGCTCCCGGGGGTGCCGGTAATAAGAAGGCCGGCAGAGCTGCCTATAGATCTATTGCTCTTTACCTTCAACGAGTCGGGAACAATATACACGGTGAGCAAGGAAGCTGTTGGAAAGAAACGGTTTCTCGTGGTAGGCAACAATCCCATGATGAACATCCTCTTCGGATATACCATAAAGAAAAGTGCGGGAGACGACAGTGAAATATACTGCATATTCGATGAGAATTCGGAGATAAATTTCAAGGGTAAAGCTGTGGAAGATCTTATGGATGAAATCTTCGTGGAGGTCACCTATCAGAGCCTGCTCAGGCCAGTGGAGTGCCTGAAAAACCTGGAGAATTACCCTCAGATGGATATGTCCGTAAACTGTGCCAACATACCGGGGGCGGAGACCGTAAACGTCATGGCGACAAAGTCAGGAGGGACTGTTATTTTTGCTAATTTTATAAGCAACTACAATATAGCTCTCTATATAACGGAAGGAATATCGAGAGACCTTAAGATAAGGTGTGCAGACGGTTATCTTGAGAAATACGACGAATTCGATTTTGAAATCGTAAAGAGGCTTGCGCCTTACTTCAAAGAGGCAGTGGGAGACCGGGGCAGGAGCAGTCAGAAAAAGGCTTCTTCCGTTACGCAAAACACCATGCTCAATCACTACGCAAGCCACGATATGATTATGGCCGAGGATTTCATAAGCGTAAGCAGGAGCATGCAGACGGTGCTGGACGAAATCATCAGCGTTGCCAAGTATGACTGCAATGTGTTGATAACGGGAGAGACAGGCGTAGGTAAAGAAAAGGTGGCCAATATAATACAGAAAAACAGTTCCAGAAAGGTGCAACCCTTCATTAAAATAAACTGCGCGTCTATATCCCCTAACCTTATGGAATCAGAGTTCTTCGGATACGAAAGAGGAGCTTTTACAGGAGCCAGCACCGGCGGTAAAAAAGGATACTTTGAAGCTGCCGATAACGGGGTGATTTTCCTTGACGAAGTGGGGGAGCTGCCACTGGATATTCAGGCCAAACTTCTTCGCGTAATCCAGGATGGAGAGTTCCTAAGGGTTGGCGGCACGGAGCCTGTCAAAACAAATGTCCGGCTTATCTCCGCAACAAACAGAGATCTGGAGGAGCAGGTGGAAAAGAAACTTTTTAGGAGAGATATTTATTACAGGCTTAATGTTTTTCCTATAAAGGTGCCTTCTCTCGGAGAAAGAAGGGAAGACATACCGCCTCTTATAGAGGAATTTATCAGGAAATACAATGAGAAATTCGGTGTGAGCAAGTACATCTCGGAGGATGCAAAGAAATATCTACAGGAGTGCGAGTGGCCGGGCAATATAAGGGAGCTGGAAAACGTGACCCAGAGACTGATTATCGCATGCAGGAGCGATAGCATTACTATACTTGACGTTATGAGGGAGCTTCACGGCGAAGTTTTTGAAACTGCTGATTTTGAGGTTTCGCAGGAGCTCGTGGACGGAGAGAGGTTGGACCTTGGCCAGATGGTTGACACCTTTGAAAAAAATATAATCAAGTATGCCTGCGGAAAGTACGGCTCTACGAGAAAGGCGGCAAAGGCCATAGGCATTAGCCAAACTCAGCTTGTAAGAAAGAAAAACAAGTACATGATTTAGCAGAGAGAGGGCAAGAAATGCAAACGGCGAACCTAATTTGGTTCGCACAAAAGACTGGGTTGAACCTGCTTCGGTTCACACCGGTCTTTTTTAATTGCGTTACATAATATGACAGCCAAAAGAAATATTGGAAATACAAGGATAGAGGGGAATATTTATTAATTTGTTAATAATATAACTATGGCACATTATTTGCTATATACAGTAGGTAGAAAGTTGTGCAGGTTTCATGACCAGTGCATACGCATATAATTATAATATTTTTTAGGAGGATTTTAACATGAAAAAAGGATGCCCTTACGGAACACACAGAGTTATTTCGCCAAAAGGAGTTCTGCCACAGCCGGCAGACGTAATCGACAACACTATGGAAATCTATGACAACGAAGTTCTTATCGATGTTAAGACTTTGAATATCGATTCAGCATCATTCACGGAAATCGTAAGAAGGGTATGCGATGGCAAGAAGCCTGCTGATATTACTTCAGAGGAAGACAAGAGCAAGATTAAGGATAAGATGAAAGAAATCGTAGCTAAAGCCGGAAAGCACAAGAATCCGTGGACTGGTTCAGGTGGAATGCTTATCGGAACAGTCAAGGAAATCGGGCCGACTTACGTTGGTGATTTGAAGGTTGGCGACAAGCTGGCGACTCTCGTTTCACTTTCACTCACCCCCCTGGTAATTGAAGAGGTCTATGACATGAGACCTGCAATCGATCAGGTTGACATCAAGGGCCAGGCTATCTTATTCCAGAGCGGTATATATGCAGTGCTTCCTGAGGATATGCCTGAGGGACTGGCACTTTCAGCATTGGACGTAGCGGGAGCTCCTGCACAGGCTGCTAAGCTGGCAAAACCTGGAGACACTATTCTTGTTATAGGCGGCGGCGGTAAATCCGGACTTCTCTGTTTATACGAAGCTAAGAAGAGAGCAGGCGTAACAGGCAAGGTTATATGTGCTGCAGGTTCACAGAAGTCAGAAGACAGAGCAAGAAATCTTGATTTAGCAGACGAATACTTCCACATGGATGCTGCTGATGCTGTTGGAATGTACAACAAGATTATGGAGCTGACAGACGGGAAATTATGTGATGTTGTCATCAATTGTGTAAATATCGAGAATACAGAAATGGCTTCCATCCTGTCATGTAAGGATGACGGAACCGTTTACTTCTTCTCAATGGCAACAAGCTTCACTAAGGCTGCTCTTGGAGCTGAAGGCGTAGGCAAAGACGTTAACATGATTGTAGGGAACGGATATACTAAGGGACATGCGGCAATAACCCTACAGGTTCTCAGGGAACATGAAGGTATAAGGGACCTGTTCGCTGAAATGTATTCTTAATTGTGGAAGGAGATTGAGAAATGGCTATCAGAAATTGGAAAGACATTCCTTTATGGAAGAACGTTACCGATGAGCAGTGGAATGACTGGCATTGGCAGGTTGCAAACAGACTTAATACGGTAGAACAAATTAAGAAGGTCGTAAATCTTACACCTGAAGAAGAAGCTGACATTACCAAGGTAATGGACGGATTCAGAGTTGGCATCACACCTTACTACGCTTCCCTGATGGATCCTGAAGATATCAGCTGCCCTGTAAGAATGCAGGCTGTTCCTACTATCGCCGAAACACACAGAGGCGAAGCGGATATGTTGGATCCTCTTCATGAAGATGAAGATTCTCCTGCGCCTGGACTCACCCACAGATACCCTGACAGAGTTCTCTTCCTGATAACGGATCAGTGCTCAATGTACTGCAGACACTGTACCAGAAGAAGACTGGCTGGCGAAACTGACGGAGCAAGGAGCATGGATGATATCAATGCTTGTATCGATTACATAAGAAGAAATCCTGTAGTAAGAGACGTTCTTCTTTCAGGCGGAGATTGCCTCTGCGTTGAAGATGATGTGCTTGAATATATTATCAGCGAGCTGAGAAAGATAGACCATGTTGAAATCGTAAGATTAGGCTCAAGAACTCCTGTAGTTATGCCGCAGAGAATAACGGATAATCTTTGTAATATGCTGAAAAAATATCACCCAATCTGGTTAAACACTCATTTTAACCATCCTAAGGAAATGACTCCGGAAGCTGTAGAAGCCTGCAGAAAGTTAGCTGATGCAGGTATTCCTCTCGGAAACCAGTCAGTCCTCTTAAGGGGAGTTAACGATGATGTTCACGTAATGAGAAACCTGATGCATGTTCTCGTTAAAAACAGAGTAAGGCCGTACTACATTTATCAGTGTGACCTTTCGCTGGGTATCGAGCATTTCAGAACACCTGTATCAAAGGGCCTAGAGCTTATCGAAGGACTCAGAGGACATACTTCCGGCTATGCAGTACCTACATTTGTAGTCGATGCTCCGGGTGGTGGCGGCAAGACGCCTGTAATGCCTCAGTACGTAATTTCACAGACACCTGACAAGGTGATTTTGAGAAACTATGAAGGCGTGATCACGACTTATACTGAGCCTGTAGGGCTACCGCCGCTTAAGTGCAGCTATGAGGCCTGCAAGGACGTAAAGGATTATCGTTACGAAGGCGTTGCAGGACTTGCACAGGGCGAAAGAATGTCTATGGAGCCAAGCCATCTGCTGAGACACGAAAGAAACAAGAAGTGAGAATATAGAGACAGGAAGAGATGCACATGTATTTACTTGAGACCCTTTCACAAAAGTATAAAACCATATCCATTGTCGGCATGGCTAAGAATGCCGGCAAGACTACGGCGCTCAACTACCTTATAGAAGAGGCAATGGATGAAGGCCTTACCCTTGGAATAACATCTACGGGCAGAGACGGTGAAAGTACGGACCTTGTAACAGGGACAGACAAACCCCGTGTATTTCTGGAAACAGGCACCATCGTATCGGTGCCTACACAGCTCTACGAGCTGGCCGATGCAGGCTTAGAGATACTGCGTATGACTAGGTATGGTTCGTCTATCGGGCAGATAATGCTTTGCAGGGTAGCGAGCAGTGGTTATGTTCAGATTGCAGGGCCGGTCATAAATGCCAGCCATAAGGAGATGTGTAGCGAAATGCTGGAATTGGGAGCGGAACTGGTGCTTATTGATGGAGCAATAGATCGAAAATCCATAGCGGCGCCGGGAACCTCAGACGCGATTATTCTTTCCACGGGAGCGGTATTATCTAGAAGTATGAAGAAGGTAATAGAGGAGACGGCACATACCGTCGGCCTCTATCGCCTTCCTTGTATGGAGGATAGAGATGGAAGGAAAATCATAGAAGAGCATTTGGCAAATCAGCAGCTTTTGATAATCAGTGGTGAGGACGTAAGGGTTTTGGAGAGAAAGACAGGCTTGGGAGCCGGAAAGTTTCTGGACGGAGAAATCGATGAGACTACAGATTTCATCTACGTTCCCGGAGCCTTTACTCAGAGTGTAGTTGCGGATATCAATCCAAAAAAATTGAAGAACGTCATATTTATATTGAGGGACCCGACTAAAATATTCATAGGCTCCACTCTTTGGGGGCAGCTGAGAAAAAAGGGATTGAAGGTCGAGGTTTTAGAGAACATAGATGTGGCAGCAATTACGGTGAACCCGTCAGCACCCGGAGGATATGCCTTTGATCATACTGATTTATTGAAGGGTGTACAGGAAGCGATACCTGATATTCCCGTCATCGACGTGATGATATAGTGGTTTGAATCTGTTAACAGCTGGAAGGAGGATAAAATGGCAAAAAGAATTGCGAATATTAAAACAAGAAAAGAAACTGGATTGGATTATGTTGTTTCAGCCATGAATTTGCTGACTCCCTTTGCAGTGAAACAGATAAAGCGGCAGCAACCTTTCTTTCCGGGGGAGGAGGAGGCTCTCAGAGAGGAACTTATGAGAGTCAGTAGGATGCTGGATATAGCGGAACAAAACCCGAAGGATATAGGAATACTTCAGGAAATATTTATGATGGTGAAGGATAACAACTTCACAATAGAGCGTAGCAGGACCTCTGTATTGTCAGTGGTCGAAATCTTTGAACTGAAGAGCTTGTTGCTGCAGATGGATAAGGTCCGGAGGCTTGGGGGAAAGATGGACCTTCCTGACGTTTTCGTGCCGGAGGATGTTACAGACATCTTGGATGTGCTTGATCCTGGGAAGGATAGGCTCAACACATTTTACATATATGATGTCTTTTCCAAGAATCTGGAGGAACTCAGGAAAGAAAAAAAAGAGCTGGAAAGAGCTATAAGAAGAAGTAACAAGGCTCAAAAGGACAAGGTCAAAGAAAAATACGGCGTTGTATTGACCCCTAAGTTTGAAATAGTGGTTTCAAAAAATGATGCTGAAAAAATAAAAATGATTGAAGAGATTTCCGAGCTTAACAGGTCGGAAGAGGATTACATGTCGGTAAAATTTTCTCTGGTACCTGTCCGTGAGACAGATGTGCTGATAGCCAAGAGCAATAATCTTGTGGTGGAGATTGAGGAAGAAGAGCTTAAGGTCAGGGAAGAATTATCAAAGCAAATTTCAGAATATGAGAAGGTGCTCCTTGAAAATTGTGAAAAAATCGGAAGGCTTGACATAACACTTTCAAAAGCACTTTATGCAGCTAAGAATAACTGCGTAATGCCTGAAATAGTTTCGGAGCATGTGCTGGAATTTGAAGATGGGAGAAACCTTCAGCTAGAGGCTGTTTTAAAGGAAAAGGGGAAGGAATACTGCCCCGTCAGCATATCTCTGAATGACGGAGTTACCTGTATAACCGGAGCCAACATGGGAGGAAAGACGGTTTCCTTGAAGCTGGCAGGCATGGTAGCAATATTAGCCCAGTACGGGTACTTTGTTCCGTGTAGGAAGGCCAAGGTTGGCTTATCCGGATATATGCAGATACTTATAGGAGACAGCCAATCTATAGAGAGAGGCTTATCCAGTTTTGGCAGCGAGATGGAGGAACTAAAGGAAATACTCGATTACAGCTGCCATAGATCCTTGCTGCTCATTGATGAAATCGCCAGCGGAACAAATCCCGTCGAGGGGCTGGCTCTGACTAGGAGCATAGTGGATTACCTGAAGGTACGACCCTATATTTCACTGATTACAACTCATTTTGAGACAGTGACTGCAGATGAGGATGTTAAGAATGTGCAGGTGACCGGGTTGGCAAAAGCCGATTTTAACAAGCTGGACAAAGAAATAAGATATGCCAGCAGAAAAGAGAGGATAGATATAATCGGCAAGTATATGGATTATAGCTTGACCTTGGTTGAGAACAACAGGGAGATTCCCAAGGACGCTCTCAATATAGCCAAAATGTTGGGTATCGACAGATGCATTATAGAAAAAGCAAAGTATTATATAGAGTAAAGGAGAAAAAGGATGAAAAGCAAACTGAACTTAGACCCTAAAATAATTGACAGTGCGCGCTCCTGTGCAGGAAGGATTGCTCAGACCATGCAGGACTTCATTGACAGACATACTACTGTCAGCACAGAGAGGACCGTGCTGAGACTTTTGGGCGTAGACGGCGTGGATGATGTTGAAACACCGCTGCCTAACGTAGTCATAGACCAAATTAAGGATGCAGGCGGACTTCCTAGAGGTGTTGCTTACTGGATGGGTAATGCAATGATACAGACAGGCAAATCACCTCAGGAAATAGCAGAAGAAATGGCAGCAGATAATCTTGATATTACTAAGCTCCCTCTCGCTTCGGCAAAAGAGGCAGAAGAAAAGATTATGCCTACTGTAATGGAAGCATTGAAGGCCATTAGGGTACAGACTGAGAAAAGAGACAATTATCTGGCAACAATAGGTGAGGGTAGAAGGCCTTATCTTTATGTTATCGTAGCTACGGGCAACATATACGAAGATGTTGTGCAGGCACAGGCTGCGGCAAGACAGGGCGCAGATATTATCGCCGTTATCAGAACTACCGCACAGAGTTTGCTTGATTATGTACCTTACGGTCCTACGACTGAAGGCTTCGGCGGAACCTATGCAACTCAGGAAAACTTTAAGATAATGAGAAAGGCTTTGGACGAGGTTGGCGAAGAGGTAGGAAGATACATAAGGCTTTGCAACTATTCTTCGGGAATGTGCATGCCTGAAATAGCTGCAATGGGAGCAATCGAAAGACTTGACGTTATGCTGAACGATGCTCTTTACGGTATTCTTTTCCGTGATATAAATATGCAAAGAACTCTCGTAGACCAGTACTTCTCAAGAGTAATCATCGGATACTGCAACATTATATTCAATTCGGGTGAGGATAATTATCTTACCACTGACGATGCATTTGAATCTGCCCATACGGTACTGGCGTCTCAGTTTATAAACGAACAGTTTGCCGTTTTGGCCAATGTAAAGGAAGAACAGATGGGTCTTGGACACGCTTTTGAAATGGAACCAGATATAGAGAATGGATTCCTCTATGAGCTTTCACAGGCTATAATGGCGAGGGAAATATTCCCTAAGGCTCCTCTAAAGTATATGCCTCCTACAAAGTTCATGACAGGAAACATTTTCAAGGGTCATATACAGGATGCGTTGTTCAACCTTATTGCCGTATGGTCGGGTCAATCTCTGCAGCTTCTTGGAATGCTTACGGAGGCTATCCATACTCCTCATATGCAGGATAGATACCTCTCTATTGAAAATGCTCAGTATATTTTCAACAATGCCAGAGACCTGGGAGAAGAGGTTGAATTCAAGGATGGCGGTATTATCCAGCAGAGAGCTCAGTTTGTATTGGAAAAGGCAAGTGAATTGCTTCATGAAATTGAGGCAGAAGGACTGTTCTCAACTATCGAGCAGGGTAAATTCGGCGGCGTGAAGAGACCTAGAGATGGTGGGAAAGGTCTTGGAGGCGTATGCGTGAAGGATGATGAATACTTCAATCCATTTATTCCATTGATGATAGGGGGTGCAAAATAATGGCTGAATGCAATACAGCAATCGCACAGGTTGATTTGACCAAGGTAAAGTCTTACGGAGATACGTTAAATGACGGTATGATGGAATTAGCATTCACACTTCCTGTTCCTTTTGGCGAGGAAGGAAGCGAAGCTGCCAAGATACTGGCCAAGAAAATGGGGCTTGATGAACCTAGCGTGGTATATTCCAAGGATATGGCACCGGGGTACACATTTTTCGTAGTTTACGGCAAGTGTCAGCATACAGTTGATTACACTACCATCAAGGTAACCAAGGTAGAAATTGATATTATGGACAGACTTGAGTGCGCACAGTACATCAAGGACAATATCAAGAGGGAAGTAACTATTGTAGGCGCATCAACAGGAACAGACGCTCATACAGTAGGAATAGATGCTATCATGAACATGAAGGGCTTCCATGGACACTTTGGCCTGGAAAGATATGAAGGCATTGAGGCTATCAACATGGGAAGCCAGGTTCCCAACGAAGTTCTCATAGAGAAGGCAAAGGAAGTAAATGCGGATGCCATTCTCATATCTCAAACCGTAACTCAGAAGGATGTGCACATCCACAATTTGACCAACATGGTTGAGCTTCTTGAGGCCGAAGGCTTGAGAGATCAAGTCATCCTCGTTTGTGGCGGTCCTAGAATATCTCATGAACTGGCCCAGGAGCTTGGATATGATGCGGGTTTCGGTTCCCACACTTATGCAGAACATGTTGCTTCATTCGTCCTTACCGAAATCGTTAACAGAGGCAGAGGGTAATATTATATAGAAAGGTATAGGAAATATGATTAATAAAATCATAACTGCAGATGAGGCAGTTGCAGGGGTACAGGACGGTATGACCATAATGGTGGGTGGATTTCTGGCCACAGGCTCACCGGAGGTGCTGATGGATGCGCTGGTGAGAAAAGGCGTTAAACATCTGACCGTAATAGGCAATGACGGAGGGCTTGATGCGGGTCAGCCTGCCGGAGAGTTCGCAGCCAAAACGGCAAGAGGCATAGGCAAGCTTCTGGAAAATCACATGGTAGACCATATCATCGCATCCCATCTGGGAGTTAACCCTAAGCTTAACGAACAGTTTGCAGAAGGCACTCTGAAATACACTCTGGTTCCACAGGGGACTCTTGCAGAAAAAATAAGAGCTGCAGCTTACGGGCTGGGCGGGGTGCTTACCCCTGTAGGGGTTGGTACACCTATGGAAACAGAGCTAGATGAACTTGGCAGAAAAAAGGACGTTATGGTAATAGATGGCAATAAGTATCTCTTTGAGAAGCCTCTTCATGCAGATTATTCATTTATAAGAGCGTCTGTGGCAGACAGGTTCGGCAACTATTACTGTTCTAAGGCTACGAAGAATTTTAACTATGTAATGGCAGGTGCCTCGGAAAAGACCATTATAGCCCCTGAAAAACTAGTAGAAATCGGGGAAATAGATCCGGATTATTTCGCCGTAGCAGGAGTTATAGTTGACGCAATAGTGGAAGGAGAAAAGCCATGGCAGATTTAAAAGCGAGAATTGCAAAGAGATGCGCAAAAGAATTTAATGACGGCGATTTCATCAACCTTGGAATAGGTCTTCCCACGATGGTTGCTGATTATCTTCCTGAAGATGTAGTTGTTACGTGTCATTCGGAAAACGGCTTTGCTGGAATTGATGAAGTAGCAGTTGAATCCAACCTGGATGTTGATATTATCAACTCAGGCGGAACATATGTTACAGCTTTGCCGAGAGCAAAGTTTTTTGATACAGCAGAAAGCTTTGGACTTGTAAGAGGCGGACATGTAAAAGCTACGGTCCTGGGCGCTATGGAGGTGGCCGAAAACGGAGACCTGGCAAACTGGATCGTTCCCGGCAAAAAGGTTGCGGGAATGGGCGGAGCAATGGATCTTTGTGCAGGATGTCCGGAGACCATTATAGTAATGCTTCATACCCAGAAGGGAAATCATAAAATCAAAGAAAAGTGTGCTCTCCCTCTGACGGCAGAAAAATGCGTAACCACCATTATTACAGAAATGGCAGTAATGAAGGTGACTGATGATGGTATAGTTGTCGTTGAGCTTCATCCGGATTACACCAGAGCAGAGGTTCATGAAGCTACAGGCTGTAAGCTGACCTGGAGCGATAAACTAAAGGTTTACGACGAAAACTGACGGGCTTATATAGTAGAAAGCTGACAATGAAAAAAATGGCATTCTCCTTTTGAAATATTTTGTACAAAATTACAGATACTATACAGGAAACCAAGAGAGGAGAAAAGTCATGAAAAAGTTTGGAATTTTTATAGTGATGATACTTTGCGTGTCTCTCTTAGCTTTTGCAGGTTGCGGGGAAGATAACAATGGTAAAATCGACCAGGGCACCCAGTCTGAGCAAACGACCGACAACAGAGGTAACTCAACCATGGAAGACATGAGTGAGAATGTAGATGATGCTGTTGACGATTTGGAAGACAAGGCAAGGGATGCAACTCCTGGAGGGGAAAGCAGAAACACCTCAAGAGATTCATCAGCCAAGTCGCAAAATGATTGACCAATCACTATAAGCAAGAATGATAAAAGGTGGCAATGCCACCTTTTATATTGTAGAATAGAAAAAAAGGAGAAAACCCATGACGAAAAAAAATAAAAGGAAGACACTAGTGGGAACATTATCAAAACATAGAAAAGGCTTTGGTTTTGTTTCCTGCGAAGAAACAGAACGGGATATATTTATTTCGTCGTCGTCCATGGGTAATGCCATGAACGGTGACACGGTAGAGGTGGATCTTATTCCTGAATACCTATGGAAAGGATCACCGGAGGGAATAATAACCAAAATACTTGAAAGAAAGACCGCTGAGGTTACAGGAACCTTTGAAAAGAACAAAAAATACGGCTTTGTCGTGCCTGAAGGCAAAAGGCAGACAGAAGATATTTTTGTGCGGAAGAAGGATTTTTCGGGAGCCCAAAAGGGAGACAAGGTAGTAGTTAAAATTACTAAATATCCGGATAAGTATAATAGCGCTGAAGGCAGAATAACGGAGATAATAAGCAGATGCGGTCAGCCTGGCGGAGATATAATGGCCATCGCCAGAAGCTACGGCATGAGAGACACCTTTCCAAGCCGGGTAAATGCCCAGGCCAAGGCTATGAAGAATCGCGGAGTACAGATAGAGGATCTTAAAGGACGAAAAGATCTTACAGACAAAATAGTTTTTACGATAGATGGCGCTGACTCAAAGGACTTTGACGATGCGGTTTCCATAGAAAGAACAGAAAAAGGTAACTTTTTATTGGGCGTGCATATTGCGGATGTAACAGCTTACGTGCAGGAGGACAGCCCGCTGGATAAAGAGGCGCTGAAGCGCGGTACTAGCGTATACCTCATGGATCAGGTAATACCAATGCTGCCGAAGGCTCTTTCCAACGACATATGCAGTCTGAACCCTGGAAAGGACAGGCTTACTCTCTCCGTTACTATGGAAGTGACACCAGAGGGAGTGGTGGTTGACCATGGCATATACGAAAGTGTTATACGATCAAAGGAACGCCTGGTATATGATGATGTTTCCGATCTGCTGGAAAACGACGACGAGGCTATGACCGGTCGGTATGCACATATCAAGGAGAATCTTAAGGATATGGATGCACTGGCATTGGCATTGCGGCAGAGAAGGAAGGAACGGGGCAGCCTGGACTTCGATTTGGATGAGGCTCATATCTGTCTGGACGAAAAAGGGGTGCCTGTCAGTATAGAATGTACACAGCGCAGAAGCGCTAACAAGATGATTGAGGAATTCATGCTTCTGGCCAACGAAACTGTCGCAGAGCATTTTTATTGGCTGGAGGTACCATTTATCTACCGAGTCCATGAAAAGCCTGATATGGAGAAAATAGGGGAGCTGAGGCTGTTCCTAAGCGGCGTGGGCATTGTACTCAAGGGTATATCGGACAGCGTACATCCCAAGGCTATAAGTGCCGTTATAGAAAAGGTTCAGGGCAAGCCAAATGAGAGAGTGGTGAATTACGCCGCCCTAAGAGCCATGCAAAAGGCATACTACGGCACGGCATGTGACGGGCATTTTGGGCTGGCGCTCAAATACTACTGTCATTTCACGTCGCCTATTAGACGATATCCTGATCTGATGATTCACAGAATAATCAAGGCCATACTTAAGGAAGGAACTACAGGCAAAAACATCAAACATTTTAAGAAAAGGGTGGCGGCCGCTGCAGAGCAGTCCTCAGAAGCAGAACGTCTTGCCATTAATGTTGAACGAGACGTTGAGAAAATGAAGAAGGCCGAATATATGACATATCATATAGGTGAAATTTTTGACGGAATAGTAAGCGGAGTTAAGGATTACGGTATTTACGTCCAGCTTGAAAATACAGTTGAAGGTCTGGTTAGAGCTGAACACGTAGAGGATAAAGAGGGCAGGATAAACTATAAGCTGGGGGATTCGGTGAGAATAATGGTGGAGCACTCAGATCCCGACAGGAGAGAGATAGATTTTATTATCGCAGGACGGGGTTAATGCTGATGGCGTTTAAGGCATCACCGGCTTCGTCGATATAGACAGGTTTAGAAGCAATATCACCTAAGGAGAGCATACCCACCAGTTTTGAATTTTCTACTACGGGGAGCCTCCTTATTTGTTTGGCCGCAAAAATTAGGGAGGCTTGATGTATATTGACGTTTGGCGATATGGTGGTGGGTGCTGTGCTCATAATGTCGCTACAGCAAAGGGTGGCAAGGGATATGTCCTTGGCAAGAGCGCGAATGACAATATCCCTGTCGGTTACTATGCCCCTTATCATGCCCTTGTCATCGCAGACCGGCAGGCTCCCCACATTCTCCACTCGCATCTGTTTGGCAGCCTGCAAGAGTGATGTATTTTCCTTGACACAGGAAATATTTGAACTCATTAATTCCTTTACTTTCATACAGATAGTATTGACGAAAAGGGGGAATTTTATCTATCCCTGCCCCAGAAATTTCTTGTAAACAGAATTATTACGGTGAACAGTTCAAGCCGACCCACTATCATCAGAGCACTTAAGTATAATTTAAGTGCAGGGCCAAAGACGGAGAAGTCTCCCATGGATGTAACTTCGGAGAAGGCAGTTCCCGTGTTAGAGAGCATGGCGAGAGATGCGGTAAGGGTGCTTTGCATGTCGAGACCTTGGAAGGAAAGAATGAAAGACGACATGAGAAAAATCATCATATATACCAGTATGAATACGGTGATACCCGATACTACAGGGGCCGAAACAGAACTTTTCCCTAGCTTCACGGCTACAACTGAACGTGGGTGTATCCTCTTGATGCATCCGCGCCATATGAGCTTAACCATTACAAGAACCCTTACAACCTTAATGGAGCCTGATGTTGATGCAGAGCATCCTCCGATAAACATGAGGCTCATGAGTACCAACTGGCACAAAGCCGGCCATACGGTATAAGGGGAACGAGCGTATCCGGTGGTGGTAGCTATGCTGACTACTTGGAAGAAGGAGTCTCTTAGGGCATTGCCGAAGCTGCTGCCGTTGCCCATTATCAAGCCAATAGTACATAGGAATACAGCACATAGGATTATTATCATATATGACCGCAGTTCAATATCCCTTATCATGTAGGAAGGCTTACCGGTGATAAGGTAATGATAAAGCACGAAGTTCAGCGAAGCCAGAATACAGAAGACAGAAATAACGATTTCAACGTACACGCTGTCGTAGTAGGCGATGCCTGCGGGGTGTACCACAAGCCCGCCTGTGCTTATGCTCCCCATCGTGTTGACTATAGCATCAAATGCTGACATTTTATTTGACAGCATTAGCAGAATAAATTCGAGTAGAGTGAATGAAAAATAAGTGATGTAAAGAATTTTCGCGGAATCACTTATCCTAACAGCCATTTTTTCCAGCACTGGTCCGGGTGTTTCTGCCCTAGCTATAAACTGTCCGTTAATACCGAGAGTTGGCAGGATGGATATTACGAATACCAAAATTCCCATGCCTCCCAGCCAGTGGGATATAGCCTTCCACAGAAGCAGGGATTTGGAAAGAAGTGCACCTGAAGCAGCCGTGCAGCCTGTAGTGGTAAATCCTGACGTAGACTCGAAAAAGGCATCAACGAAGCTAGAGGTAAAGTTTGAAAGATAGTAAGGGAATGCGCCTATAAAGGAGGCTACCAGCCAGCAGGAGGCTACAATAATATAGCCTTCTCTAGCTCTAAAGTGGGCCTTGCCAGATTTTATAAAGAAAGACAAAAAAGCTCCCATAGCCAGCACGGCGGGCACGCATTTTCTAAAGCCGGATACTGCTGATATGTCGCCTGTCACTTCGGCATAAATCCAGGGAATTACCATGGAAAGACCCAGTATAAACATTATGATGCCCAGTATTTTCGCTATGGCTTTGTAATTTACAGAGGATTTTAACATATTATCACCTATCAGGATTCCAGAATCTAGGCATAAGCATTATAAATAAAGTGTATAGCTCCAGTCTTCCGGCAATCATATAAACGGATAGAAGGGTTTTGGAAAGATCTGAAAAATCAGCGAAGTTCTCCGTAGGACCTACGGCTCCAAAGCCTGGACCTATGTTTCCCAGACACGTGATTACAGAGGAAAAGCACGTGAGAAGGTCCTCGTTTTCGAAGGCTACAATAAAGGTGCCTGCGAAGACCATGACAATATAGAGAAACATATGGTTTGCAATTGCAGACACAGTATCCCCCGGTATATTCTTATCACCGAGCTTGACATTTTCTATAACGTTGGGGTGAAGTCTTGTAGCAATCCCGCGTCTTACAAGCTTGAGGAGAACTATTATCCTTATGACCTTGATGCCTCCGCTAGTAGAGGAAGAACATCCGCCGATAAACATTAGCAGAAGTATGAGTATCTGACATGCTGTAGGCCAGGTTTCATAATCGGCAGTAGCGTATCCTGTAGTGGTCATGATGGAGGCAGTCTGAAAAAACGCATCAGTAATAGATTCGCGGACTGTAAAACAGTTATTGGTTATATAAAGCATAACCGATATAAAGACTGATACTCCTAAGGTGATACCAAGATAATATTTAAGTTCCAAATTCCCAAGGAGATCTCCTATCCTTCTCTTTGCGGTCATAAAATATAGATTAAAGTTTATCCCACATAGAACCATAAATACAGTTATAACCACTTGTATATATATGCTGTCAAAATGAGCAATGCTGGTATTATATGAAGAGAACCCCCCGGTTCCTACTGTGCCGAAGGTATGTATAAGAGCATCGTAAAGATTCATGCCGCCAAATATGAGCAAAATAGTCTCAAGTATGGTAAAGAAAATATATATAGTGTACAGTGCCTTGGCTGCATCGGACATTTTTGGAGACGCTTTGTCCAGAGACGGACCCGTTGTTTCGGAAATAGCGATGTTTTGACCACTAATCCCAAGGGAGGGCATAAGGGCAATAGCAAATACCAGTATTCCCATGCCGCCCAGCCAGTGAGTGAATGATCGCCAAAAGAGGATGCCTCTTGGAAGGGCTTCTACATCTTCAAGTATGGAAGACCCTGTAGTAGAAAATCCAGAGCACGATTCAAAGAAGGCATCAATAAAATTCGGAATGCTCTCCGTAAACACGAAGGGAAGGCTTCCAAGAAGCGTTGCAACAAACCAGCAAAGTGTTACTATGAGAAAACCATCTCGGACTTTAAGCTGTATAGTTTGTCTTTTGCAGAATTTAGCAAGAAAAAGTCCGGTTAGGGATGCCACAAAGATAATAGGTAAAAATACAAGACAGACAGAAGTTTCTTCGTAAATTGCAGATACGAAAAAAGATGGTAACATAGCAATGCTTATTACCACCAGTACAATGCCTATAATCCTAAAGACGGAGCTTATGCTTAAATTCATTTAAATCACCCAATATCTATATATATGGTCAGACATTTATTTCCTAAAAAAAGTTAATCTGCCAGCATCCTTCAAGAGCCTTTCTGTTTCTGATAAGTCGCTGAGCAAACTGAGCAAAATAACTTTATCATCTTCCAGTATTTCGGTATCACCGTTAGGAATAATGACCTGTGATCCTCGGTGTATTGCGGCAATAATAATACTCTTAGGCAGATGGAGCTCGCATAACGGGGTGTCCAGTATTTTCATATGAGGCGTAGCTATTATTTCCATAATTTCTGCCTGACCCTGTATCAGCTGGGATGAAAGCACTTTTTTGGAGCCTTGTACGAAACGCATAATATTGCTTGTAGTTATATCGAGAGGGTTTAAAGCCATATCGACACCCATACTTGAAATGATTTCGGCGTAGCTTGTACGGCTTACCTTGGCAATAACGTCTTCAATACCGTGCTGTTTGGCGGTAAGTGCTAGGAGAAGATTATCCTCGTCAAAGCCTGTTGCTGTAACTACAGCATCCATCATATCCAGATTTTCTTCCTCAAGGAGGTTCAAATCGGTGGCATCCCCGTGTAGTATCATTACGTCTTCAAGGTGAGTGGACAGATAGTGGCAACGTTCCTTGCTCTTTTCTATTATCTTTACGGCAGCGCCAAACTCTGACAGCTTTTCTGCCAGATAAAATCCTGTTTTGCCACCACCTATTATCATAACCTTTTGAAGGTCAGTATATTTCCCCCTCACGTGAACTTTGGTATTAAGATCCAAAATCGGTCCCTTTTCTCCTATGACATAAAGAGAATCATCATTATTTATCACTGTATCTCCGTGAGGAATGATAACCTTGCCGTTTCGTGATATTCCGACAACCAGCATATTAGGAAGTACTTTTGTGACCTCTTTCATGCAAAGGCCTATGAGCTCAGGATACTTTTCAACTCTGAATTCAATGAGAGAAGCATTGCCGCTGGAAAAAATACCGTTGCTCAAGGTATACTTTTCTGCCAAATATTTATATATTTCCAAAGTTATTCCAAGGTCGGGGTTTACTATGTGATCTATATCAAAGGCATCCTTTATAAAAGTTATCTGTTGCATATGTTCTGGATCTCTAACTCTAGCTATTACTTTGCTGCATCCCAATTTTTTCGCAAGGGAAGAGATGACTATATTGGCCTCATCGTTACCTGTGGTAGCGATGAGAAAGTCATAGCTGGCAATATTCATACGCCTTAGGATTCTCGTTTCCTTAGCATTGCCGTTTATGGTCATGACGTCAAGAATGGAATTAATCTTCTGGAGCCATTCTTCATTTGTATCAATAATCGCAACGGCATGGTCGCCGCCAAGCAAGGCTTTGGCCACCTTCATTCCCAGTTTGCCTGCGCCTACTATAACAACTTTCATATTATCAACCTCTTATCCGTTTCACTTAACGTTTAAACACAATCATTCTACCACTTATTGCCGGGAATTCAACATCTATTTGCAAGAAGTCGTGAAATAGATTAAAATAACAATCAGGACATGAAACTATGGCAAAATAGTGTCGAAAAGAAAGGGCAGATATGAAGATAAAACGATTTATCGGTGGTATGCTGGAAAGCAATGGCTATGTAATATATCAAAATAACGGTGGAGATTGTTGTATAATCGACCCGGGATACGACCCAAAGGTATTTTTGAAATTTATAGATGAAAATAATTTGTCGTTAAGGGGCATACTTCTGACCCATCACCACTACGACCACGTAGGTGCCGTCAAAAGGATAAAAAGCGTGTACGACTGTCCCGTATATTTACATAGAGCAGACTGTGATATGTATAAGGGTAAGGTGGACGTGTATATGGAAGATGGAGACGTGATATATGTTGGAGAGGAGGCCTTAAAGGTAATCCACACTCCTGGACACACTAGAGGTGGAGTGTGCTTTTATTCGGAAAAGAGTAAGCTGGCCTTTACAGGAGATACTATATTCAACATTGACTTAGGTAGAACGGACCTTGAGGATGGCTCTGATACAGAGATGGAAGACAGTATAACAAATAGAATAAATAAATGGTCAAATGAAATAATGATTTATCCCGGCCATGGTGATGGATGCACCATGAAAAAAGTGAGAAAAATAAACAAGGAATTTTTAGATATATTAGATATAACAGAAGGGAAGTAACATGACTATCAAACTGGTGGCTCTCGATTTAGATGGAACGACTATTAACGATGACAGAGTAATAAGCAAGCGAAACAGACAGGCTCTCAGCAGAGCGGCGGCACAAGGGGTAAACATAGTGGTTGCAACGGGAAGGCCCTTTTCGGCCCTCCCCAAAGACGTTTTTGAAATAGAGGCAATAAGATATGTGCTCACATCTAACGGAGCTTCTATAACGGACCTCAAAACAAGAGAAACCTTTTACGAGAACTGCCTCAGTCCTAAAACCACGTTGGCGGCAGTGGAAATGCTGAAGCAGTACGACTATATAATAGAATGTTTTGTAAAAGGAATAGCCTATATCGAAAAGTGGTATTACGATCAGGTAAAGTCTACAGGAAAGAGCTTCCGAGATGTGAAGTATATTCTGGAAACGAGAAATCCCGTTGACGGTCTCTATGATTTCATGCTGGAACACAAGGGGCGCATCGAAAATATAAATGTGAATTTTGAGAACCTGGATGAAAAGCCCATAATGAAGGAAAAGCTCATGACCTTACCGGAGGCTACCATTACCAGCTCATTTCTTCACAACCTGGAGATAGGCGGAGAGAATACAAGCAAGGCTGAGGCTTTAAGCCAGATGGGAAAGCTTCTAAGCGTTGAGCAGAACGAAATGATGGCAGTAGGCGACAGCCCCAACGATATTGCAATGCTTCTGGCGTCAGGGTTGCCAGTAGCCGTAGGCAATGCGGTGGAAGAGGTAAAGAAAATCGCAAGGCATATTGTTCCGACCAACCACGAAGACGGAGTGGCAGTGGCAGTGGAGAAATTTGTACTGAAATAGCATGGATACTTTGACGTCTTTCCACATTTTCCTCTATCAGGAAGAGGATTTTGTGAAAGACGTTTTTTTATTGACAGGAAATATTTCCCATATTATAATAATGGTAAATATTGTAAACAGAAGGGAGCAAAATGGGAAATAAGAGGATAGGAATGATAGGGGAAGAAGCAGCTGCTATGTTTCTTGAGGAAAATGGCTACAGGCTGGTGAGGAGAAACTACCGCTGCAAGGTAGGAGAAATAGATATAATCGCATCAAAGGGCTCGGTGCTTTGCTTTGCAGAGGTCAAGACAAGGCAAAATTTCAACTACGGCAGGCCCTGTGAATCCATTACAGAGGAGAAAAAGAAGCATATGAGGAAGGCTGCTCAGAGCTATTTGGATGAAGTACGGATAGGCGGCTTCAGACCGGCCAAAATAAGGTTTGATGTAATAGAGATAGTTGTCGAGCATACGAGAGGGGCCTTCTGATGTTTACTAGGATAAATACGGCAACACTGGTAGGAGTAGAAGGGTATCCTGTAGTGGTGGAAACAGATGTACACAGAGGGATGCCATGCTTTAACATAGTGGGGCTGGCGGATATCACCATCAAAGAAGCCTGCAAACGAATACGGCCCGCAATAATGAATTCAGGCTTTGCCTTTCCCAACGAACGGGTAACGGTAAATCTTGTTCCGGCGGGGAAACCAAAGGAGGGCAGCCATTTTGACCTGCCTATTGCCCTTGGCATAGTGATTCTGGGATGGGAGGTTAAAGGCGGGGAGGATGCAGGAAGGGGAGATACGGCATTTTTAGGAGAAATATCTCTGGACGGGAAGGTCAACACTGTGAGAGGCGCCCTTCCTATAGTTATGAGCATGAGGAGAAATGGAATAAAGAATATAGTTTTACCATTGGGAAATGCTGAGGAGGTATCAATACTGGAGGATATGAACCTTTATCCTGTAGGGAGTCTCAAGGAAGCTGCGGATTACATAAGAGGAACAGGCAAAAATAATATATATAAAAGCAAGAATACCGTAAGAAGCGAGGACTTTCGGGAGGATTTCAGTCAGGTTGCAGGGCAGGAAAACGCTAAGAGAGCCATAGTAATAGGGGCGGCGGGAAATCATGGGCTCCTGTTAGTAGGGGGACCCGGCTGCGGCAAAACCATGATGGCCAAAAGAATACCCACGGTCCTTCCGAATTTGACCTACGAGGAAAAGCTGGAAATCACAGGGATATACAGTGCAGCAGGGTTGCTCAGCGAAGAATGCCCAATTATCACTAAAAGACCCTTCAGGAGTCCCCATACCACTATTTCTGCCATAGGTGTGACGGGAGGTGGGTATATACCCAGACCAGGAGAGCTGTCCTTGGCCCACAGGGGAGTTTTGTTTCTGGATGAGATGGGAGAGTTTGAAAGCAAAACCCTAGATGCAATAAGGCAGCCTGTGGAAGACGGATATATAAGGATAAAGAGAAACATGGTGGAGGTCGTTTTTCCATCGAAGGTTATGATAGTAGCCGCCGCCAACAAAGAAACGAGCATATTGATACAAGCAGATACGCCTGTAGCGGCGTAGAAGGCTGAAATAAGGGGTTTTTGAACCTTAAACAACAAAGAATACCTTATCGGAAAGAAAGGATGCTCAAAGCCGTTTCTGATTGGTGGTTGATAATTGCATACCCTTTTAACGATACCACTGGGTATCGTTAAATTTTTTACCTATTTGGGATTAAATCGAGGAGGAATTTGATGTTCACAAGAAAAGAGAAAAAAATGCTATATGACCCTTATTTTGAGGTGATTCGAGAAACGGAGCAGTTTATTGAAGTCCGCTCTGCCAATACAGGGCATTGTTGGAGCGTGTTCAAAAACATTTATAATGCGCCTCGAAAAATAACACTTTACCACAAACACAAACAGAGTGACCGCTATTTCCATCAGCATCGAGTCTGCCGAACCGTTGTTGACGCGGTTTCGGAAATAAAGTCACATGACGAATATGTCCTGGAAGAAAAGGCAAAGCAAAGGGAATCTACAGCCCGGACTGAAAGACAACTGAAGGTTCACGAGTCATCTGGTTATAAATATAAACCGACTCCGTCAATCCTTCTCAAAGGTGACTGGCTTAAAGCCGCAGGATTTAACTCCGGAGATTACGTCAATGTTATCTGTGAGGACGGTAAACTGACGATACTTTTGAAAACAATTTGTTAGCCACACAAGCTAATAGAAACCCTGGTAAAGTAATCTACCAGGGTTTCATGTTTATGAGGTTTCGTATTCAGTTTTAAGCTTTATTGCGCGTTTGATTTGCGAGCGCACATTTACCGATAAGCAATGGAATTCTTCATTTTGTTCTAATGCAAAAATATAGTGAGCTTCGTCTTCGCCATTAGAGGGAACCATCTTTTCAGCTCGTTTACAGCGGGAAATCACATCTTTTGCGCCTCTGGAAGAGTAATTCTTCGTACCTATAAGCCATGCTTCAAAATTATTCTTTTCGGTGTCTTGACTGTCAGAGGCAATATAGGCAAGAAGAGATTTTGCCACGAATTCTGCCAATTTGACGGGAACAGCATTTCCAATCATTTGCTCCACGTCAGTTTTACTTCCAACCCAAGAAAATGTTGAAGGAAAGGTTTGTACCAATGCACGCTCCTCAGTTGTCAGGGCACGAACCGAGTCATTCAACGGGCAAGCATCATTGGGGTGCCCCGGATATCCTTTGGGTACAGGACGGTTCACACCTCGCATTGTAGGAGCCGGTTCATCAATCGAAAAAATGCCACGTCGACTATAGTTTCTCGGATGTCTATAGTAGAATTCAAAGTCAAGAGAATCTCCGTAATAATCCCGGAGGGTAGTCGGATGCTTGCTCATACGTGATTCAATTAAGGACCGGAGCGCATTATCCTTTCCGTTAAGGATACCAATGCAAAAGAAACGTTTTCTTTTCTGGGGTACTCCGCAAAGACTTGCATCAAGAACTATTTCAGTTAATCCATATCCCGCAGATTTGAAGACATCTCTTGCAAAGGAGTAAGCGTTACTCTTTTGCGCACGATCCACATTTTCCATAACAAAATAGTTAGGGCGTATACGATAGATTATTTCGGCATATGACCCGGTTAGGCTTGCGCGTCCTGCTTCAATTCTTTTACCAGCATGAGAAAAATCTTGGCATGGCGGGCCACCAATAATTAACTCCGGCTTATATGGAAGGATTGTTTCTACTGCGTTTTCGACATCAGAAAGGTCAATTCGCATCACCGGATGATCAAAATTCTTTTCGTAGCAGTCTGCGGCTTTATCCCAAAATTCAAATGCAGCCATAATATTAATGCCCGCATTTTGAAATCCAAGAGAGAGTCCACCGCAACCCGCAAAAAGATCAACAGCATTTATCATTACTTTGCCTCTATTCTTTTTTGTGTGTATGTGATATAATACAAACGGTAGTTTCTGTATTTTAAACTGCCCTTCTATTATAAACGAACGGCGACAAGACGTCAAGTATTTGACGTCATTTATAGCCAAGGATGGAGGTGTTTTTGTGCCAAGCGGATTATTTGGAATTGAGCATTCCAATAGGCAGCCCGCGGATCATTGGGGAAAGAATTGTTTTAACTCCAGCTTTCCTGCGGCTACAGCCAGTTATATGCTCGAAAATGATATTCCGGCGATTTACATACACTTGGAACAACGAAACGGTCGCTTAGAAGTTGTGTCATCTGAAATACCCATACGCGAGGTGTTTAATTGTGGTGACCGCCATGCCTCAGATTTGTATTTTGCCTTTGAAAGCGTATTTGAACCATACCAACAGTATTCGTTTGATGCGGTTGATGGTATCGACTTAGTTGTCAAAGACTTAGAAGGAAACTTCTTATCACCTTTAGAGGTTAAACTGACAGTCCTTCCAGATAACACAACATACAAGAAGAGCGAGGAGCTTTGGG
The DNA here is from genome assembly GCA_012513435.1 of Clostridiales bacterium. GTDB lineage: Bacteria > Bacillota > Clostridia > Peptostreptococcales > Anaerovoracaceae > Lentihominibacter. The sequence goes on along the minus strand of JAAZCE010000039.1, from coordinate 13,757 downwards.
GTTCAGAAATGGTGGTTCGCTCTGCTACAACATCATATTGTGCGCTTGGTATGTTTGATGCTGTGAAAAACGATTCTGCAATCGTACGAGAGATATTTGAAGAAGCTTGTTCTTCAATCCAAAGTTGGGACAACGACTTCGAGATGACTCATAAAATTCCAGCACTAAGTCGCGCCATTGATGAATTCCAGTCACGGTACTATATGCGTCAAAAGCCGTTGCTGATGCAGACACTGTGGAAAACACAGGGAAAATCTCCTTTACTTGCAGATCAGGCTTTTGATATAGTGATTTGGAGCGACTATGCGTTCTCACGTTTGTTTGTAGATGCTTCTTATGAGGTTGTATCCACTATGAGCCGTCCAATGAGGGCATCTGCACGGTTGGCTCGTTGCCTATGGGAGTTGAGTAAAAGCGGAAAAATCAGAGTGGTTGATATCTATCGGCAGATGGCATTTGGAAACCAAACTGATAAGGAGTTTTCAGTTCCTGGCAATAAGTGGAAAAACTATGTATCAAGCCCACGAACGGCAAGGCCTATCTTACCTAAAGAGGCTGTTCACTCAATAATTGAGCCGGGTTACATTGAACTGTTGAGTCCAGAGCGAAGATTTGATCAAACACTATATTTTACAGTAAGAAACCATGAATAGGTTATATGGAGTGCCATCACAATGGAAGGCACTCCACTTTTTTTGCTTTGGCATATTATATCGTCTTTCGTGTCCCTTCCTGATTCGCCATTGAAGCCAACTATTCCTCGATTACTGATGTCAACCATCCCTTCGCTCCGCTGTTAAAGGCAGTTATGGCTGTTGCCAAAGCATACGAATCTCACATTTCTTTACGGATGACAATTGCCGCACGGATTGTAGCCTTGAGAAATCAGTTCATCCCGTGTTCCAGTAAAGAACATTTTGTTGCTTTCTTTCATTTTCTTTACGCTGCTACAAGAAGGATAGTGGAATTTTCCTGTGTTCGTGTTGACGATATAATCTGTGCCTTCTGAAGGCGAATCATTCTGGACTGGCTCAGGCTTTTGTGTAGCAGGTGGCGAAGTGGTGACGCTACTGCCAGGAGTCATAATTTCATCTATAGCAGCTGTCTTGTCAGAAAAAATAGAAACAGACTGACCGTCCGAGGTGACATAGATATCTCCATTTAAATCTGTCCGGTATACAGTAACTTCAGCATCGCATAGACGGCTCAGATTGTTATCAGTAGGATGCCCGTAGGAGTTTCCCGTTCCCACAGAAATGATGGCATACTCCGGCATGATTTCACGGAGAAATGGATATGTGGTGCTGGTATCACTTCCGTGGTGCCCCACTTTCAATACTGTGGCGGATAGGTCTGCTCCTCGGTTTAGAATAGCTTGTTCCACTTCGCGCTCGGCATCGCCAGTAAACAGGAATGCTGTGCTGCCATATGTGATTTTCAAGACGATGGACGTGTTGTTGGTGTCACTTCCATCATTCACACCAAGAATGTCAATGGTAGCACTCCCTAATGTGTATGTATCCCCTGCTGATGGAATTGTAATGCCTCCGCCGTTTTTCTCAGCATATTTCTTGAAATCATTAAAGGCATCGCTGTCATAATTGGTGGTTGGGCAGAGTGTGAGATCAGTGGTCGTATAATTGAAAGCACCTGGCAGACCGCCGATGTGGTCTTCATGTGCATGGGTGCCTACAACGATGTCGAGTTTGGTGACACCTGTGTTTCTGAGGACTGAATAAATCAAACTGGAATCCGCTTTATTGCCGCCATCAATCATCATGTAGTGACCATCGCATTCCACGAGGGCAGCATCAGCCTGTCCAACATCAATAAAGTGAATTGAAAAAGAGGAATCCACAGGAAGTTGCTCTGCCACAGCTGGTGGTGTAGTAGAGCTGGTCGATGGTTGATCTGTGGTTTCCGGTATAGCGGTTGTTGTTGCCTCGGTCGGTGAAGTTGTTTCCTCGGTTGATGCCGTGGATGACTCCGATTCGGTTTGCGTAATAGTTTCGGAAGGAGATTCTGCTTGGGGAGTTTGGTCGTTTGCTTCACTACACCCAACAAAGGTGAAGCAAAGAATAACAGCCAAGAATAGTGGTAATAGGCGTTTCATTTCATTCACTTCCTCACAAGAATTATCCGAGTCGTTCCTGAGTCAAATCCCTTGCTTCGCTGATGGTATCACAGGTCAGGAGCGTGTCCAGCATTGCCCAGACACGACCGTTCCTGAAAATCTTCCCAGTTTTGACCGTCTTTCCGGGGACGATTGCCGGCCCCAGTTTGTAAATATAACAATCAGTATCCCAAACCTCGTCCGGCATTTCCGGTATCTCATCATGCATATTCCGGGAAACACTGTAACCCTCGATGTGATGGATTGACTGGAGCTGCCCATAGTAGCGGAATGCTATGTAGTTTGGCGGCTCTTTCGGCCAGCCGTTCCCGCCAACAGGACAGAAGTATTTACTATATTTCTGGACGATATCTATCCAAGTGATGTCGCAGCCGTCAGGCTTCTGGGTTCCTAGGGCAACGACATACACCATGTTAGAGTCCTTTTTCTGCATGGTCATTACCTCCCGTAAGTAGTCGCAGAACTCCGCAAGGAGATGCTTTTGTTCGTGGTTTGAAGCTGCTTTGGAGTCAAGAGCCATTTGGTAGACCTCCCGGTAGGAGAGGTGCTGGATGGGGATGCCGTTGGGAGCCACCGTGAACGGTAGATATGCTCCGGCATATGCCTGTGTGCATTCAGACAAAGTTACAATCTGCTTGACTGCCGCTGGTGATGCCGCCAGCCGGACAGAATACTTTGTTAGCTGATCCGCTCCGGGAAGAAGCCACCCACGCTTTGCTTCAAAGATGATGTGGAAGTTTTTGTAGTCGGTCACTTCGATATCGGTGATACCAGTATCGGCATCGTACTTCTGGTTCATGACCGTGATGGCATCTGTGTCTGGCACCAAACCACAGATATGCTTAACCACAGCTTTTAGGAACTCCGGGCATTTTGTTAATGCCCAGGACATACTAAGCGTGATGTCATTTTCCTTTTCGCCGAGGAGTTGGAAGATGCTGTGTACTTCTCGACCGTATGATTCAAGTGTTGCCATCGCCGCCTCCTATTCCCTGTCTGCAAGGAGAGCAATCAGCCTATCCAGAATGGGCTGAACATCTCCGGCTCTGTGCCGTCTCTCAAAGGAACCGTTGCAGAAATGGTCTTCCCGTAGAAGCATCGTGAGCAGTGCGCAGCACAGGTCATAGTCAGCTTCCGGTAACCGTTTCAATTCCTCGTGGCAGTCTATTGGCTCAGTGATCATATAATCGCCATAGTTGTATTTCATATCTCCAATGTTCTCCAAAGCCTCGTAGTAGCTACTTACCGAACAGGTATCAGTGTTCTTGAGGTTCTGGAGAACATTTTGTTTTTCTGTATTTGTCATAGTTTTCCTTTCAGTGAACCTTTTCAAAGGTGACCGATTGACCCAAGATAATATTGCAGGTCTTATAGCCTACATCTAACCACGCCGCAGCTTGTGAATGTCCGTTTTTATTATTTCCCCACCATTGAGTCCTTTTATAAGCTGTGACGGGCAATTCTCGGTCAATGATTTTTTCTATTTCTGAATAAGTCAGAGTGACAGTCTGAATACCACACTCGTCTAAATACTTCATAAGCGGATCATATACTCGCATTTTATTTTCCCTTCTATTCTACTGTGTGTTGTCGAGCTTCCTTCATCCAAAATTTGAACTCCCAACGCAGAGGCGGGTAGTCTTGGATTCTGGAACGTAGCTCATTCTGATATGTATCATATTGCCCGGTGTAGTCATCCCATCTGCTCCAGGGGATTTTCGGGCGAGAGATTCCAAGTTCCTTCTGGGCAACATCAAATACATAGTTATCCAGAGGGACATGGAGAAATTCAAATAAACCGTCAAAGGTGCATTCGCCAATCATATACAGGTACTTTATCATCATGTTCAGCCATTTCTGGGACTGACCATAATGGAACTCGATGCCAACCGCACGGTAAAGAGAACGGATTTCTGTACATCTGGCATGATGCCAAGAATCATATTCCTTCTGGCTTGTAATGAGTTCTGGTGACAATAGCCGGATTTCTTTTTCAAGTAGGGCAGTGACGGCGGTACGGAGTTCGCTTCTTTTTTCTTCCGGCATTCCGTTGAAGCGGATTGTCCGGTTCATATCCAGGTAGGCTCTCTTGCTTGCAGCCTCGTAAGGGTTGGTGATCACTCCGAAATAAATCACCTTCAGAAAATCGAGAGCATCCGTATCGACTGTTGTGTATGTAATCTCCGTATTCATGCGGTTCTCCTCTCTACGAACCAACGCCCCAGGTTGTTCCCGGTGAGAGAGTGGTTCCGTTCAAAGAAGAGGTAGCTTTGTTTTCCTCTGACCCATATCGTGTATCGATCACCCTGACCGCCAGCCTTCATTGCGGCTGCCTGCCGGATGTCGGTAACACGGTCAATTTCAAATTCTTCACCATCCTCCCAGGTTAGGCTGAGAGGAATCAGAACGCCCTCGCTGTTGAACCGGGCGGTCACATCGACATAAACTTTAATATTCATTATGTACCTCCGTTTCTACATTCTTGAGGAAGTTGCTGTTTGCCATCAAGGGAGGATCGATCATTTTATATCCATTCCGTTTCATAAGACGGAATTTGAAATCCAGTAGTTCTGGTGGAACTCGTAAGAGTGCGGCCGCACCAAAAAAGGAGATGTCCTCGTTGAGTTTTTCCAGGACATCGTCATCGTCCATGAGAAAATCGGCTGCAAAAATATTAGCTTCATATTCCATGATAGAGGCGCTGTCGAACAGTTCAAAGTCGTGGAAGGCATTCACCCCGGCGGCTTTGGCATGGAGTACAGCGTGACCCAGTTCGTGTGTGACAATAATACGCTGAAGTTCTTCTGGGAGATCACTGTTGATTGTGATGGAGCGTTTCCGGCTCTGCGTCAGGAAAAATCCTTTGCAGGCTCCCTGGTAGTTACCCATTGGCGCATCCAGAAGTATGATACCCATAGCATCGCACAGCTTGAACGGGTCTGATTCATGGTATTTCTTTTTCAGCCGTTTGACTTCACGGCAGATATAATCCACGCTCATTCAGATCCCTCTTTTCTGTATATACTAATCCTATTTTATAATTCTACAAAATTAGCTGTACAATAAAAGGGACTTATTTCTTGCGACCGTAGGTTTTTTTAGCTTGCTCTTTGCATTCCAGATATGCTCTGGTAACGGCGGTGAAGAAAGCATCCTTTGCTTCCTCGCTTAATTCACCACCAGCAAAGAGGGCAGCATTGCGCTCTAACAGTTCGTCCACTTCATTCGCAGCCTTTGTTCCATATTGGCTTCTTGCCAGTTCGATATGGCTCGTCTTTTCGATTCCCTGCTTTGGATCGGTCACGTCATCATTAGCAAGGTAGTCGTATGAAACATTTAGCGCTACCGCCAATTTCCTCATAGTAGAAGACCGTGCTTTTGCATCGGTAGTTTCATAGGCGGCGATTGTACGCTTAGATACGCCAACCTTATCAGCGAGCTGCTGTTGGGTTAAATTACAGAGTTCCCTTGATACTTTGATTTTGTCGGAAAATGTCATGGTAGCCCTTCCTTTCTAAAATTTTGTTTTGTAACTTCATCAACTTCATCTAAACCATTGACGAAACTACATCTCGGTGCTATTATACGAGTGAAGTTTGATGAAGTTGTAATTTGATTATATCGCCGCAACTTCATCTTGTCAACAGGAAATGTTGAAGTTTCTTAAGGAAGGTGATGAAGTTGGGTGAAAGAACCATATTACATAGTGACATGAATTGTTTTTATGCATCTGTTGAGATGATGCTCGATCCATCCCTGCGTGGGAAAGCTGTGGCTGTTTGCGGCAGTACAGAGAATCGACATGGTATTGTCTTGGCGAAATCAGAACTCGCAAAGAGAGCGGGAGTAAAAACGGGCATGGTCAACTGGGAAGCCAGACAGCTTTGTCCTGGTTTGCTCATGGTAAAACCCCAGTACGACCAGTACCTCAAGTATTCTGAACTGGCCCGCAACATTTACCAGAGATACACAGACCAGGTTGAGCCATACGGCATGGACGAATGCTGGCTTGACGTTACTGGGAGCCGCAGCGTATGTGGTGACGGTATGAAGATCGCCGAGAGTATTCGGCAGGAGATCAAAGAAGAATTGGGGCTGACCGTTTCCATTGGCGTTTCCTATAATAAGATTTTCGCCAAGTTGGGCAGTGATATGAAAAAGCCGGATGCCGTGACCGAGATTCCAAAGGCCAGCTTTCAGGAGAAGGTGTGGCATTTGCCTGCTTCTGACCTCTTATTCGTAGGAAGGGCAACCGCCGCTAAGTTCAACAGCTATGGCATCCACACCATTGGTGACATTGCAGCCACCGATCCAGACTTTCTTAAAAGGCTCCTGGGGGTAAACGGACTCCAACTGTGGCGATATGCTGCTGGTATGGACGATACACCCGTCATGCACAAGGACTTTGTTTCCCCAATCAAATCAGTGGGGCATGGTATCACCTGCGTGGCTGACCTTCTGGATGATGAAGAAGTCTGGAAGGTGATGTTGGAATTGTCTCAGGATGTTGGGCATCGCCTTCGGCTTCATAAACTCAAAGCCACTGGCGTTCAGATCAGCATCCGCAGCAACGACCTGGGGTACCGACAGTATCAGGCTCCTCTGAGCCTATCAACCCAAAGTCCGATGATGATTGCCAAAAAGGCTCACGCCATCTTCTTGGCAAATTATCGCTGGTCTACTCCTGTCCGTGCGGTGACTGTAAGAGCCATCAATCTTATCCCCCAGGGAACGCCGGAACAGATTGATCTTTTCACGGATATGCGCCATGTAGAGAAAGCAGAGAAACTGGATGACTGCATAGAGGAAATCCGGCGTAGGTTCGGTAAGAGAGCAGTGTTCCAGGCTTGTCTGCTGGGAGATTTGAAGATTCCATGCGATAACCGTGAGAAGATTATCATGCCTGGTAAAATGAATTACTGAATTGCAAAATAGAACAAATAAAATAAATTATTCGCACCTATTGGCAAATAGTGCAAATATGATATAATGATTGCACATAGATGCGAAAGGAGACTAACTCTATGAAATTGAGCGAAACAAAAATGAGCGACATCGATGAGAAACAGGTAGTCCAGGGGTTTATTCTCATGGCAAAAGAAGGAATGTGTCAGCAGGATGAAATCCTTGATAAGATGGATATAGTGAATAGACACCTTGATGAACTGAACAGCGAATTGGCCGATCTTCAGGATGCGGATGAACGTTTGGACATCGCCGATGAGGAAACCACTGCCAAGATTGTAGAACAGTATGGTTCAGTTGAAGAAATCCGTAGCAAGTATAAGGCACTTGTAAAAGAGAGAAATGCCTGGGCGCATTTGCTGACACAGTTGGAAGAATTGCAGCCTTCAACAAAGAATTTCAATAAATCGCTTTGCTTCTCCAATATCCGAGAATTGCTTCGGCAGAATCCAGATGTAAAGATTGGACAGATTGAAAAAGAAGCGGGTATTCGTCTTGGATATATGTCTCGTTTGGAGAAGGAAGGGAATAAATCTGAGCCAAGCATGGAATTCATTGTTACCGCCGCGAAGCTTCTCAAAGTCAGTCTGGACACTTTGGTTTCTGTTAACCTTACAGGGCTGACTCCAACAGAACAATATATTGTGAACTTCTTTGATAAGCTGAAGGCAGATACTATTGCTGACAAGCTGGACTGGAATATCGAAAGTGCAGATTATCTTAATAGGCTTGAGACTGATATGAATGGCTATGTGGATCATCCTCTATTCAGTTTGGAAACTTTCTACGAGGAGGGGGAGTGCGAATATCCGGATGAAGTGACCAGGGTTGTATTCACTTCACGCAGTTTTGGTCCCAAGACTTTTATATGTGGGAATTGTTATAACCTTAGAATGAAAAATGGGACAACCCTTTATCTCATGGACATCGAGAAGAGCGTTCATAAATTAAATGATGCAGGAGCATATGCCAAAGAAATATGGACATATACGCCGCAGGTTGGCTGTCAGTTTCTGGTGTGCAGTAAGGACGAGACACCGATTGCTCCATTGGTGGATACGCTGTTTTCCATTGTGAAAGAGCGGATGCAGCATCCTAAACTTAACAAGGCTGTTATGTATGCAATAGATTCTTTTATGAAGGATGATTTGGAAGATGATAATAATGGAAATGAATTCCCATTTTAGGTATGGAGGACAATGAATGGAAAAAAAGAAAGAGAAGAATGCAGACCGTCTGTATACCGCCCACGGTCAAAAAATGGTACAGGGCAAACTTTCAGTTATAAATGGAAAGAAAGCCTTGGCCACATTTAAGGGTGAGGAAATTGTGGGTTATACGACCTTGGAAGAACTGAATAAGGAGTTCTATACAAGGGAACTTCCACAGTACAGTTTGAATTTCTAAAGAAAAAGACGTGGCTGCCGAAGGTGTGCAGTCCGATAAGATAAATACAGTATTTACCTGAACGTGCCGATCACAAAGTATCAAAGCCGGGGTAGATGTTAAGCAATAACCAAATTGGTTATCCGCTGACTTCTACCTCGGCTTTTATTTATTTTCCCATAGATTTTAGTCGGTCAGAGATTGCGGTATCAAAAATATCTCTTGGAAGGTCATTCTTTTTGAGAAGGTCAAAGAGCTTAAAAAAGTAAGCAATGAAACTGTTGATCTCTTCATTGGTACTGTTGGTGTTGCCGCTTGTCCCAAAGTCGTACTGTAACTCATCAAGCATCGGTTCTGGAAGACCCGTAGTATCCGGGTTTATGTAGTTTGAAAAATAAAAAGCTGTGTACTTGTTTTTTCCTTTGCTCCATTTATATGGGTAATCGCCTGGGTCGGGAGAGTATTCCTCCGTATACATATCTTCTTCGACTTCGATTTCTCTATAGCTGACCATGTCACTCTCAACAAGCTGCATTAGCTGTCGGCATACAGATGCAGCGGGAATAGGATCTGTTTCTGCAACATCAGGTTTTCTTCCAACAAGGAAATCAATGGACACTTTGAAGTAATCAGCTATTTTCCAGATCTGTTCAAAGGTCAGCTGTCCTTTATTGGTGCGATTAAGTCCTTTGCTCATTTGCGGTTGAGAAATCCCGGTTGCTTCAATAAGTCGTGCCTGGTTTATCCCCTGCTTGCGCATCAGCATTTCAATATTCGTGATGAGCATTTCATAATTCTCTATATTCATAAATTATTCCTCCTGAGAATGATAAATGCGTAAAACAGATAAGTATGCTCCATTTGAATATATCATAGCACAGCAAGTAAACTGGATACAAGGAAAAAGGAGGAAAAATGTCGGATTTACAATTTTGATTCTTTGTTCTTGGCTTTCCGTTTTCTATCACGTTCCATGCGTTTTGCCATAAGCAGCGCACAAGATTCGCTGCAATATATCTTCTTTGGTCTACTACTGGTTCGTGTGTAGTAATTCGGGCAGTCTGGATTTTGACATTTTCTAACGCTCGAATTCGGAGAAAAACGGAAGAAGAGTTCGAGATACATCGCATCAAGTAAAGATGGTATTCGCCATGAAGATTCAGGATCACCATTTTTGCTGAACACCATTTCAGGATAGACAGCATGGAGATGCTCCTTAAAAATATCGGAAAACACTGCTTTGGCGCACATTAACACACCATCAGCATCCTTTTCGGAGAATGTACTTATATAGTTTGAAAGTGAATCTGACATAATTACTTCTCCAAATGGAGTGATGTCCAACACCTTCTCTTTTTCAGTAACAAAAGAGAATAAATCATATAGATGCTGCCAAGTCGAAAAATAGAACTGAACATATTTCTCTTTTCGAGGAAATCCATAGGAATGATACATTTCCGTTTCGTGATAGTCGTTTTCGATATCTTTAAGAAAACCAGTAATCAGATCATGGATTGAAAGACCCGCAAGGCGAGTATGCAATGTAAAGCCATTCTCTTCAGCGTATCGATAGAAATAGTGGTTGAACTGAAAGGTTTCTGTATGGCGTTGCGATCCTTCAAAATCAAGACCATGTAAGTCAAAGCAGAAATATAGAAGAATCTCAATGATTCTCTGAAGGTTTCTGTCCTGGATTGATTGATTCAGTTCAATTGTCATTTGCATTTGGAGAATATCTCTTTGTACAGTGTACAACCAAACTCGTTCCTGACGATTGGCAAGAGGGATTACTTTTGAAAAAGAGTCTTTATCGTCCTTGAAAAACAAGTAGTCATTACGAAAGTTTCCAAATTGACGCATAGAACCTGGCATTCCATATCGATTGCAGAATTGGAGAATAGCATTGCGGTCAGTGATATCTATTGCAGCAAATTCCATTGCAACGGATTTATCCAGATAACTAAATCCAGGACCGTTATCGTAGACCTTCACCAATTCGCCGTCATATGTGCAGACAATGCACTCGCAATAGTTTTCACCCCAAGAGGGGAGGTCCGTTTCATTAACTGGAACAATTTTATGGGTTCCAGAAATACCACTAAAAGAAAAACCAGGATTTGTAATCATTATATTGCCTCCTTTTCTGGTATGTCATATGGGAAGTCATATTCTAATATGACACATTTCATTTTATCATATAGACACAGAATTACAAGACTTGAATTCTGAGCTGGTTGTACAGATCACTGTGCTGCCATCTGAGCATTCAATGCTCACAAATAATGTAATACCGCCGGAGTGACGTCCGAAGGCGGGGTACACATTCATCACAAATTTCTGCAGGCCGAGAGGTCGAGTGCAATCAGTGATGGAAGTACCCCCGGTCAAGTGCGCTCATTTTCGGCTGGGGCAGTATCTCCAAGGACGTCAGTCACTGTTTTGCCCTCTGACTTATTCGGTCAGAAAGGACAAGACTATGACAAAGAAGAATGTTACTGTAAACTACAACGGAGAACCGCTGAAGGCTGATGAGGTGCTTGTATTCACCCCTTATGACGAGGAAGATGTCAAGAACAATGTGACCAACAAAGAGAGCGTTGTTACCATCACGAAAGCCGGGAAGTCGGTAAAGGCTGTGCTGAAAGCAGTGCCGAAGGAGTTTGAAACTGTGGCAAAAGCCCAGTTCAATTCCTGGCAGAGAGAGCTGCTTCCGACACCTACAGAGGGTCGGTGCATGATTCCCCAGCAGGATGGTACATATAAGGAGTGTCCGAAGAAGAACGGTGATAACCGGATATCCTGCATCAACTGTCCTAACAAAGGCAAGTACGACAGAAAGCTGATCGCCAAGGTCAGCATTGAAGAGCAGCAGGACGAGAATGGGCTTACTCTGGCAGAAGTTCCGGCAGCAGATTCGATTCTCATTGAAGAAGAAAATCTCTCTGAAGCTCAGCAGAGAATCGTGGCTAAGTTCGAGGCCATGATGGACAAGTCCCCGAAACACTGTCTTGCCATGCTCCTCATGGGCATGGGATACAAGGGAGAAGAGTTTGCCACCCGTATGCATCTGAAGCACGATGCAGCGAACCGTGTCCGCAATCAGGTTCTTGGTACAGCGCCGGAGGGGATTTCCGATTTTGACCAGATTGACACGCAGAACTTTAGTGCAAACAAGGTCGGTGATACCGAGTATTACCGTGCAGAAGCACAAAAAGCACTGGAGACGTTACTGAAAATGTACTTCTGATTACAATGGACTGCATAAGCAGATCACGGCTTGTGCAGTCCGTCGAATTTGCGGTACAAAATCATTGACATGGATTAAAGTGTGTGGTATCTTATTATTAACAAGTCGATAGACAATGCGGTACATTTTGAAAAGGAGGAACGAGTATGGCACGACCTGGATATGTTTCACTGTATGCTGATGAAAGAACACAGAAAATTTTTGATGAATTTATTGCAACAAAGGGTATTACAAAGTCCACAGCATTAACGGACATGATGACAATCTATATGCTTGCGAAGGATTCTGAGTTATACAACGAACTGTTACAGAAGTCTTTAAATGTGGGGAGTGTAAAGGAGATTATTATGCAGAAAGAAGATTCACAGCCAATTAATGATTATGTTTTTATGAAACTGGGTACTTCTCATGATGTGGATGGAGAACCCTTGACCGGTACTCAAACTATGGAAGCCTATATGAGAAGTATCGAGGAGCATGGCGAAACATGGTTTAGTACCATGAGCCTCTCTACTGGAATGAATAAGAAGAAGGTTAATTTTTATAACGATGCTATTCGTTCTGGTGAAACAGTAAAAATGTACTTTGCCATTGGTGAAGGATACAACGACATCAAGTATTCTGCCACAATTAAGGAGATTGTTTCAAACAGAGATGAAACTACCTGCCCAGGTGATGCAGCAATTATCCCTCCAGAATTTGGCGAAGAAGAAACCGCAAAAATCTGGTTCCATATCGTGGACTTAAAAGAAGAAGATACAATGCGAGCATCTATGCTTTGGTTCAGACAGACAGGCACCAATGTGAAAGAAGCAATCAGTAATGGACAGTGTCACTTTGGATATGCATTTATCCCGGATGAAGAGTAAATAAAATATAGAGTGTGCGAAGCAAAAGGCATCGGTCAAATCAAACTGACCGATGCCTTTTCGTGGTTTTATGGGCTTAATCTTTCTTATAAAAATCACATTCATACCCGTCTGCTCTAAGAAGCAGTCCCTTGATCCAGGGAGGGGTTCTCCCCATCTGTTCGCAGATAGCATCCAGGGATACATCGGGGCTGCATTCGATGATCAGTTCATCATGTACATGACCGCAGATAAAGCAGTGGGAAAGGGTCTGCATGGCATAAGCCAGGATATCACGGCTTACTGCCTGGACGATGTTCTCCACGAATTTGGGTCCGTAGCTTTCAATCCTTCCCCATTTTCCAGTGGTAGTCCCTTCATAGGTCACGCTCTCAGAGCCGAACTGGTTCACACCCATACGGGGCTTAACATAGGAGAGCCGTCTGCCGGATGGGAGATCGATAAAGAGCATACCACCCTGGTAGTAGATATGGAAACCGTGTGTGTCAGCGGCGGTCTTATAGATCACAGCCTGTTTGACAGCTGCGTCTATCGCCCACCAGAATGCAGTGATATTGGGATTGGAAGAGCGCCATGCATCTACCAGGGGCTGGAGTTCTTCCTCCTGCAAGCCCATCTCCAAAGCCCCCATTGCTTTCAAAGCGCCAACGGAGCCGCCGTAGCCAAGAGCCAACTCGGCAATTTTCCCCTTCTGGCGAAGATGGGAGTTGATGCCGTGTTTTTCAACCGGAACATGAAACATCTGGCTTGCACTTGCACAGTAGATGTCTTTTCCCTCTGCAAATACATCCATACGCCACTGTTCCCCTGCAAGGAAGGAAAGCACTCGTGCCTCGATGGCAGAGAAGTCGCTGACGATGTATTTGTATCCCGGTCTTGGCACGAAGGCTGTCCGGATCAATTCGGAAAGGACCTGCGGGGTATTATCATAGAGAAGCTCCAGGGCGGTGAAGTTACCGTCACGGACGAGGTTTCTGGCTTCTTCCAGATCTTCCATGTGGTTCTGAGGAAGGTTCTGCAGTTGGATGCCCCGGCCTGCCCATCTGCCGGAGCGGCTTGCACCATAAAACATGAAGCATCCTCTGGCTCGGCTGTCAGCGCACACCATATTCTCCATCGCCTTGTACTTGCTGACGGATGACTTGGCAAGCTGCTG
>JAAZCE010000038.1 GCA_012513435.1 Clostridiales bacterium | reverse complement strand
CCACTCTAATTGAACAAATATCTATCTTTGGTTTTCTTATACAACAGAGCGAGCCATAAAAAAATCCTACTTATTGTAGGAGCCATTCCATTAGGCTTCCTGGCAATTTTTTTATTGAGAATCGGGAATCCTTATGAGGCGAGTTCCTATATGCTTATGGAACGTGCTTTCGGAGGAATATGGGCTGTCTTGCTGTTTATTGCTGTGAATCTGATGGGGTTGATATTTGTGGCAAATTCATTAAATGGAAGAAAAGCATTGAAAGCAACTTATTCAACTACCGGATACACAATGAGAAGATTGCGCTTGTCACCGATTTCAGCTTACCTTACAATCTTCATTTACTATCTTGCTATGATCCTTATATTTTGGGGTGTGGCAATAGCTTCTTTATACGCAATTGGAAAGATGGGACTGACCATGGCAGGAGCCACTGGCATTGACACCAAACTTGCACTGGGTCTATTAAGGACCGAAATAGGGCATGCTTTGATTCCAATTGCACATCCAACAGTAATCGCCTTTAATATAGTTTCTGTACTGGCTTTAGCAGGCCAATGTGCCAGGTCATGCTATTTAAGCTGGCATAATGGAACACCATCAGCAGGAGTGGTGCTGGTGATAGTTCTCATGTTTCTTGTTTGGACTAATACCCTTGAAAATTATTACATACTCATGGCCATAACAATTATTACTCCTTACGCTGCTTTTTCATTTTTGGATGTGATTTCCAGAGAGAAACGACCTAAGGGTGATCCTTTTAAGGTTAATAAATATGAAGGAATCATGGACTTGGACAGCATGGAATTTGATGACAGTGTTTACGCTCTTGAAGTAAATAGTCCAGTTGAAACTTATGATTCATCGTCTCTCAAAACATCCTTTCTGCAGCGATACGGCAGAGCTACGGAAAATGGTGAGAGAAAAGGGTTTCAAAAGATTAATCTAGGCTGGTTGAGACGCAGATTTATGCCATTGGGAATAAACTTGGAAAAAGCCAACAACTTCTTTGGAGTGTGCATTTTTATAGGTATTGCTGAGCATTTGCTTTTCTATGGCAAATACCGCATACAGCTAAATGAAATAAAGAACAGCATCAAAGGAATAACAATAGATTCCGATGTGAAAATGCCTTACTTCTGGGACCTGCAAGAACACACATATTACGGATACATTATAGGCATTTTGCTGGTTATCTTTCTTCAGGCATATTGGAATTACGAATACTACAATAAGAAGACCAAGAGTGTATATGTTATGAGGAGGCTGCCTAATAGAAAAGAGTATCCAAGGACTATTTGGGTAGCACCTATAATACAGGCATTTTTCATAGCAATGATAATGGTTGTGCACACCTTAATTGATTTATGTTTGTATGCTTTCGTAACACCGGAAATTGCACTTTATTCGGATTATCTATCACACATTTTACCATTTTAGGAGGGCGGAAAATGATTGAGGTTAGAAACGTATCTAAGAAATATAAGGAAAAAGGCGTTCTGAAATATAAGGAAAAGGTTGCTCTTTTAAATTGCAATATTCAAATCCCTAAGGGGCAAATAATTGGTCTTTTTGGTGCTAACGGGGCCGGTAAAACCACATTGATGAAATGCATAATGGGCTTCTTGACCTTTGAGGGCGAAATTACATTGGATGGAAAAAAGATAGATGAGAGAAATATATCTAAGTTGGCTTTTGCAACTGGTGACCATTCTTTCTTTCCGTCTATTACGGCAGATGACCACAAGTGGTTTTATAAGATGCAATTTTCAATGTTTAACGAAAAAAGATACAATGCCTTAATGGAATTCTTTGAATTGCCAACTAAGAAGAAAATCAGCGAATTCAGTTTGGGACAACAAAACCAATTTGAAGTGGTACTGGCAATCAGCCAAGGGGCTGAATACATATTCATGGATGAGCCTTTCGCCGGCAACGATGTGTTTAATAGAGAGGACTTTTATGAAGTTTTGGTAAGCGTTTTAGATGAGGACGAGACAGTAATTATTTCCACTCATTTAATTGAGGAAATTGCAGACTATATCGACAGGGCAATTCTAATAAGAAAAAGTGAGATTATAGATGATTTGAGTGTGGACGACATAGAAGAATCTGGCAGATTATTAATTGAAATTGTAAAGGAAAAATATGATTATAGAGCAGATCGTATCAGAAAGGCTGTAGACCAAATGAGATAATACTGAGAGAAAGATTATAAGGATAAAAGGAGAGTCATTTATTATGAAAAAATCTATTATTATATTTGTGACGATGACAGTTCTCTCAGTTGGGATGGTTGTTTATGGCTGTGTTTTCATGGATAGCCAGATTGGTGAAGCCACGCTAACGGAAGAAACTATCACGGGAAATAGGGATATGGCAGACGGATTGACAGTCGGCTTTAAAGTTGATTCGACGGACGATCTTCATTGGATCAATAGTTTTGATTACAGCGCGAATAAGACGGACTCATCTTTTAAAAGGGGAGAAATGATTAAAAAGGTTGATACTTTGGTTTATGACGATATTCGTTTCACAGGGTGGTCCACAGTACCTTACTGTACGCAGCTGAAATACGACAGGTTAGAAGGATTACAGGAAAAGGGAATTCATGCTTTTTATAATGAAATCCAGCAGAGAGTCATGAAGAGCGGCTTGGAGGAAAAGGGAAAAATAAGGCTTAAGAATTACTTGGATTTTTATCCTGTAAGCTTCCGATTCCAATTTGGTAATAAGATATATAATTCGAAGAATGCTCTGACCGGTTTAAAGGTTTATGATGAGAGAAGCATGCTTTCCTCGGAAAGTGGAACGTCCTATGATAGCGATGTGGACTTGTATGTAGCCTTTAATAACTTATTCAAAATCCCTGTTATAGAGAATGAATATCAAGAATACAAGGTTTCCAAAGTGGAGGATTATGATTACGAGACATCTTTGGGTTATGAGACAGATGTCGAAAAGCCTTTAGGTGCGGGTGAAGATTTTTATGAGTTTGATCCCATAATAGCTATTCAAGAGGAGAATATCAGAGATGGCAAGAGGTGGTTTCACCCGGATCTTTCTGGAGGTCTGTCATATGAAATCGATGGCGAAAATGAAGACGGTGGCGAATCTGATGAGTCTAATGTGGTAAGAACAGCCTCCGAGTACAACCTAAAAAACAGAATGCTTTTCACTGTTAATCATAGAACAGCGAAGGGTGCCCCTGTAGATATTTCTCAAATTGGCGATGGTTATGGAGTGTATGAACTCCCCATTGAAGTATCAGCCACCGCAACCATAAAGAAGGGCCGAAGAAGCTGGACGGTACCCAATCCGAAGCCTGTAATCGACGAATTGAAGATGGTTTATCCATTGGATGAAGAGGCTGAATATGTAGAAATGGGCTTGTCCAACGATCACAGATATTTAGCTATTTTCTCAGTTAAAAATGGGGATTACTTCGTGGACTTGGTTGATGCAGATAATTGGACATCTCAAGGGCCGATCGAAGTATTTTTAGCGTCAGAAAAAATGACATACGCTTGGGGTGAGGACGGAAGTTTGGCAGTGACAAATCATAAGGGTTATGTTGCAGTTCTTTCTAGAACAGAAAACGAGAACAAGCCGTATGAAATTATCTACAGTGGAAAGGTTGAGAACGACTTGGATAAGGCATTCTTTGATACAGAGATGGCTTTTAAAAAGAATTCACTCGCTAAATATAAATATGGTATTGACAGAGGTCTGGCTGTTGCAACAAAAGACGGCAAGGTGGCTTTTGTTCAAAACTTGTTGGTAGGTGATTCGAAATTCAACATCAGAAATGCAGCGCTTGAATGCGCCGTTATAGACAAAAGTGGAGTAATTTACAGAGGCAGATTAAAAAGCAATATAGTAGATTTAGAATATGATATGAGTGAGGATGAAAGTCAGACTATAAGAGACCTTATTGACGGTACTGTAAACGGCGCAGCAGATTCTAAAGTAGTGAACCACTTGATAAAACCTGTTAGAAACGAAAATTGGTCCGAATGGGAAATTCCAGCCGGACAATAGGGTAGAATTAGTCAATTCATCATCTGCCGCACTGCTCGCGTGCGAAGTCTGACCACGGCATTATGTCCTCGAGGTAATCTTCGGAATGATCCCAATCAGGCTTATACATAAGCACAACCTGCAGGAATGCGAATACATCAAGCCCGTTTGCCTTGGCAGTTTCGATTAGGCTGTAACCTGCAGCCGATGCATCGGCACCTTTAGGCGTGTTTGCGAACAGCCAGTTTTTACGACCTGTTACGAACGGTCTTATGGCATTCTCGGCAGCGTTGTTTGAAAGTGATCATCTTCCGTCAAGAAGGAAGTTTTCCAGATACTTTACGGCATTATCACCGCTTCTGGAAGGCTGGTAGTCGTACAAAACAATCGATTCCCTACCGTCGTTTCCGGTTCGGCAAAGCAACATGTACGACTTAGTCTGCGGCTTCTTGCCGTTTTCCTTGAAAACCCGAACCGGAGTTTCATCAACATGGACAATGCCTCTTAAAAGTAGCCTCTTTCGGAGATATTCAAGCACCGGAGTGAAGTAATCCTCTGCGCATCTTATGACCCAGTTTGCCATCGTTGCGCGGGATACAATGATACCCGTTCGCTCCCATTCCTTTTCCTAACGGTAAAGAGGAACAGCCTGAACTATTTGTGATACATCACGTAAGCTACAGAGCTTGGCGATGCCAGAGAATGATTCATGAGGGACGTAAGTGCCACTGCTTTTATGAAGTACGGATTATCCGTGTGTTTGCATTTCGGGCATTCATACGACTGTCTGTAATACTTGATTACCTTAAGCTGTGAAGGAATGTATTGAAGTTCCTGACGGACATATTCTTTACCTACAGGCTTAAGTTTTCCAGCGCAGTTTGCACATACAAGATATTTAGGGGAGGCAGCGCAGACAACTTCCTCTACAGGAAGCTCACCAATGATTTGCCCCTTGCGTACACGCTTGCCTCTTGCGGTAATGCCACTTGCATTTTCCTTGAAAGGCTCCGGGACTGTCGAATCGGCTTCAGCCTCAATTTCATTGAATAATAAGATCTGATTCTCATTAGCATTTGCATCTTTAACGGGTTTTTCGCTTGGTGATCCGAACTTGTCCCGGCGCATCAAAAGAACCATTTCCGAAGGTTTTACACCTGGCGTTTAAGGTCATTTACCTGATTTTGTTGCATAAGAATGGTGTTATCCCGCTTTAGGATTTCATTCTCAGGCTGTGCAATTTTAGCTTTATATGAAATCATTTAACAGTCCTTTTCTTGGCTTTTTAGCTAAGAAAATTGTACTATAAAATGTTGCTAAAAGCTAATGTTTTTAAGAGATTTGAGTGATTTTTGCTCAATAAATTGCTCCGGTTTTTGGCGAAATAATTGCTTTCTTTTGTTCAATCTGAAGGCACTCCATAAGCCACCTGAACTGCCTCCATGGTATGCTGATCAGTTCCCCTGGCAACGTCAACGGTTGCCTGCGGAAGATGAATTATTACTGCTGCGTGCATTCCTTATATCGGAGATTGCACTTCAAGTTGTTTAAATGAAATATCCGCATCCGCCGATTCAGCTTGAGCAATCGGGAGATTGTCTATGGCAGCGGGAAGCTGTTCAAATGCATGTGCTCTGACTTTACGGGGCCAGTAGTAATACTGATTCTTATTGATGTTATTGCATTCGCACCAACCCTTGACAGTCATTCCACTTGGCTGTCACTGCTCAACAAGGTTGCCCTAGTGTTGTAAATGTAATTAGTTTTTTGTAGTTGTGATTTTGTCCCTAATTACATCCCTGCTGTAAAAACTTGAAAAAGTTTAAGTTGTATTTGGTGTAATTATCTCGCAACTACTTGTTGTCAAACAAGGCACTCTTTTATTGTGCGCTTACGCTTGAAAAATGTGTAACAGATATTACAGAAATAAAAGCACCAGATGGGAAAAAATATGTGTAAGAACTGTAGAAAATGTTTATAAGCGTGCTCCTGGACTTACAGGAGCAATTACACATTCAGATAGGGGAACGCAAGTGCGACAAGAAGTCGCTCAATATATTGCTATTATGCTATCCCATCCATTCGGGGTGACTCTATCGTGACTAGCGTGGGTGGTAACGCCCGGGTTAGAAAGTTCACGAGACAATGAGGAAATTCTGGTAGCCTAAACTGGAACTAATGCATTCACAATTATATATTAGGCGGAACTTGGTAAACCCTGTATGTTCCCCAAATGGGGTATCTAACCGCAAGGGGCGAAATGACATAGAGGGTAGAAGAAAGAGATAAAAAGCGAACACTGATTTCGTAATGAAAACAGATAGAGGTTCAGACTTTGCAATAGAGAGCGAGCTTCTGTATGATGCTTTGAACTTTCTGACAGAAGAGTATTGTAGGGTAATAATGCTGTATTACTTTTTTGGAATGACGGATAAAGAAATATCAAAGCTGTCGGGGCTAAAAAGAACAGCTGGCAGAAACAGACGTCACAGAGCGCTTGCTATTCTCAAAAAAGCATTAGGAGACCAGCTATGAAAAGTCAATTATAAAACAGAAAAAAACTTCTTTTTCATATCGATGGTAAAAAAGGGTAACTTTAATAGAGTTCCCTAAGGGTGCATTTTCAAAATCTATCGATATCAGTATAAAGACCTCTTATGCGAGGTTAAATTCTATTTCGTCAGTGAGCATCTTCCAGATGGCTATATTTTCCCGATTATGTGATATTACAACTCTATAACGAAGAATTTAGAGGATTGCTCAATTACTATAACTTAGCAGTTGATTACAATTATCTAGGCTATTTCAGATATCTCATGGAATACAGTTGCCTCGCAACATTAGCAGGAAAACACAACTCTTCCATTAGTAAAATAGCAAAACAATATCGCAGGGGAAAGTGTTGGTCAGTGGCGTATATTACTAGTATGGGCATTGAAAGAGAAATCAGATTAGCAACGCTGAAAGACTGTCAGAAGGGTGATTGTAATGATAATATTATAAAACACAGATATATTCCTGCGATAAACTCTAGTATACAAGCTATATTGGCCTCAGGAATATGTGAGTTATGCGGAAAGAAAACATAAGAACCGATGGAAGTTCATCTGATTCCAAGTATTAAGACGCTCCAAGGTGAGGAACTTTGGAAACAAATTATGCGTGAGAATCGCAGAAAGACACTTGTGGTATGTTGGGATTGTCATAAGGCAATCCACGAATAGCTTTACACAGAATGTGTAAATAACTAACGGAAAGCCGTATACATTGAGAGGTGTACGTACGGTTCGGAGGCTCGGGCACTGCTTTGCAGGCCCCTAGTCAATAAATTTTTAACCTTGGCAGGAGGCGTGACTATTACCTTTGCAAAGGAGATATTGAATTTGATAGTGGGGTAGGTGACGAGGCGGCCGAAAGGTCGCTTGTACATAGATGTTAAATTCTGAGTATGGGAGATAAGAAGATAACATACGTATATTTCGTTATTGACATATGCCGATAACAGTGTATAATAATAAACATAAATGGCATATGTCGATAATAATTAGGAGATGATGAATTTGGCAAGACCAAGAAAATGCAGAAAAGTGTGCGAACTACCTAATACAAAGGAGTTTGCCCCAACGGATGGCCGTAATCCAAATGAAGCAATTATCATGACTGTTGATGAGTATGAAACAATTAGACTTATTGATAAACAGGGTTTTTCACAGGAAGAATGTGGGAACTACATGAAAATTGCCAGAACTACAGTACAGCAAATATATACATCTGCGCGGAAGAAAATTGCAGATGCGATAGTAGACGGATTACCACTTAAAATAGCAGGTGGTGATTATCAATTGTGTGATGGCAAAGAAGCACACTGCAAATGTGGAGGATGCAGAAAGCATAGGATTATATTTGAAGATAATGAAAAATGTAATATAGGAGGGATAATATAATGAGAGTATTAATACCAGTAGATGAAGATAACAGTTTGATTTGTCCAACATTCGGTAGGACACCATATTTTTTACTTTTTGATACAGAAAATAAGGAAAAAGAAATATTGGGAAATCCAGCAGCACAGGCTCAGGGAGGTGCAGGCCTTCAGGCAGCCCAATTTGTTTTGGATAATAAAGTAGATATAATTATTACGCCTAGGTGTGGACAAAATGCTGCCGATGTTTTTAGGGAAGCAGAAATCAAAATATATAAATCGGAAGGTCAGAGCGCAGAGGTCAATATAGAGAACTTTGTGAAGGGAACACTGTCTTTGCTAGAACACTTCCATTCTGGATATCACGGAATAAAATGAAGATTGCAGTTTTAAGTGGAAAAGGTGGCGCAGGTAAAACTTTTGCTGCAGTGAATCTAGCAGTTGCAGCAGGTAATGCTGTATATATTGACTGTGATGTCGAAGAACCTAATGGCCGTATTTTCTTGAAACCCGAAATAGAAAATGAAATACCGGTTGATATTAAATTACCTAAGTTCGATGCTGACAAGTGCAACGGATGTAGGAAATGCGTAGAATTCTGTCGATTTAATGCATTGATTTACATTAAGAATAGACCTGATGTGTTTTCAGAGGTATGTCATTCTTGCGGCGGCTGTATGTTAGTATGTCCTGAAAATGCCATTTCTGAAGAAAATAAAAATATTGGAAAAGTTGAAATTGGACATCGAAGAGATATAAAAGTTGTTACGGGCGTCCTAAATATAGGCGAGGCATCAGGAGTTCCGGTGATTAATGCTGCTTTAAGGGCTGATATTGATTACAATCGAAATATCATTGTTGATTGTCCACCAGGAAGTGCATGCTCAGTAGTTGAAAGTATTTCGGAAGTCGATTATTGTATATTAGTGGCAGAGCCAACTGCTTTTGGATTTCATAACTTTAAAATGGTGTATGAACTAGCTACTTTGCTTAACAAACCTTGTAGTGTAGTGATTAACAAAATGGATGAAGTATATGAGCCGTTGGAATCTTTTTGTCAAGAGAAAAATATACCAATCGTTATGCGCATTCCATTTAATAAGGGTATCGCTGAAATTGTTTCTAGAGGAGATGTTTTAGTAGATAAGGATAATAGTTATAAACAATTATTTGTAAATGCACTTCGAGAAATGGTCGGTGAGACAAAATGAAAAAATTACTGATTTTAAGTGGGAAGGGTGGAACTGGCAAGACAACTACCGCAGCTACATTTATCAAGTTTACTGGAGCAAAAGCTATAGCTGACTGCGATGTAGATGCTCCAAATCTTCATCTTGTAACCAGTGTGAGAGTAAAGCCTGATGAAGCAGATTTCATTGGAGCTGAAAAGGCAAAGATAGATACTAACAAATGTGTTAGCTGTGGTTTATGCATGGATAATTGTCATTTTGATGCTATAGTTAAGACCGTGAGCACGTTCAATATAAAAGAATATGCTTGCGAAGGCTGTGGAGTATGTTCATATCTTTGCCCACAAGAGGCCATTCAAATGAATGATGATATTGCTGGAAGTTTAAAGTTATATAAGGATGAAACTATATTTTCCACGGCACAATTAAAAATGGGAAGAGGTAATTCTGGTAAATTAGTTGCAGCTGTAAAGCAAAGATTGCTTAAGGAGGCAACTGATCAAGAACTTACAATAATCGATGGATCACCGGGCATAGGATGCCCTGTAATTGCGTCGGTCAGTGGTATGGATATGGCACTTATTGTAACCGAACCTACTGTCTCTGGACTAAGTGACTTAAAACGCTTAATTAAGTCTGCATCAATATTTGAAATTAAAGTTGCAGTATGTGTTAATAAATGGGATATCAGTCCCAAACAAACTGAAACAATAATTCAATTTTGTGAAGATAACAGTATCGTCTTTGCAGGTAAAATACCTTATGATAAAACAGCTTATGCAGCTGTAAATAATGGAAAAAGTTTTGCGGACTATGATTGTCCTGCAAGGGACGCACTTAAGATGGTATACGAAAATACCATGGATGTGCTTTATGATAATAATATAAATTAAGGTCAATTATATAAATAAAAAGGAGAAAATAATTATGAAAATTGCAGTAGCAGCTATGGGAAAAACAATTGCAGGTCATTTTGGCCATTGTGAAAACTTTGTTTTCTTTGACACAGAAAATGGTAAGGTTATAGGCGAAAACAGCATGGCTAATCCAGGTCATCGTCCAGGATTTTTGCCAAATTTCTTAGCAGACAACGGAGCAGAAGTAATCATTGCTGGCGGTATGGGCGGCGGTGCTGTAGACATCTTCAATGAAAGAGGTGTTGAAGTGGTAGTTGGAGCACAGGGTGATGCGAAGACTGCAGTAGAAGCTTATCTAAAGGGCCAACTTGAAACAACAGGAGAAGTATGTCATGAACATGCTCATGCAGATGAATGTGGAGAACATTAGTATAAAATACACCTTGAAAGAGAAAGGAATAAATGCATGAAAAAATATGTATGCTCAATTTGTGGCTATATTTATGATGAGGCCAAGGGAATTCCTGAGTCAGGTATAGAGCCTAGTACAAAATGGGAAGACTTGCCCGATGATTGGAAGTGTCCATTGTGTGGAGCCGAAAAATCTGACTTTAAAGAAGACGGTGGAAATGAAACGCAAGTTGAAGCAAATCCACTTGAAGCACCAGAGGTAATGAAAGAGTTATCTCCTATGGAGTTAAGTGTAATTTGTTCAAACCTAAGTCGTGGCTGTGAGAAACAGTATCAGGAAGAGGCGGCAGAGGGTTTCCAAAAATTATCAGAATTTTTCAAAGAGAAGTCCGATAACTCCTGGCAGTATTCCATGACAAAATTAGCTGAACTTGTTGAAGCAGATTTAGAAAAGAATTATCCTTATGCAAATTATATTGGAGAGAAAAATTCGGATAGAGGTGCACTTAGAAGCCTTGTATGGAGCGAAAAAGTGACGAGGATGCTTGATTCTCTTATTAATCGTTATGAAAAAGAAGGAGATAGTATGCTGGAAAATACCGGGGTTTATGTTTGCACTATATGTGGATTCATTTATGTTGGTGACGAAGCACCGCAGCAATGTCCTGTTTGTAAAGTTCCAAGCTGGAAATTTGAGGAAGTTGAAGGGGGGATAGCATAATGTCTGATAAATATGCAGTAAGAAATATAAGAATGTGTACAAAAGACTGCCTATGTCTATATGTTTGCCCTACAGGAGCTACTGATACAGAAAATAGCATTATTGATAAAGATAAATGTATAGGATGTGGAGTATGCGCTGAAGCTTGTCCATCAGGTGCAATTTCTATGGTTCCCCACAATATGCCTCCACAACAACCGAAAGATGATGAGGTAATTGAGGCATTACGCGGCTTGATTCAGAGTAAATTTAGACAGGAAGAAATTGCTTCCAAGTCTCCTAATGTCCTTAGCAAAGCCATAGCCAAATCCAATAGACTAATGGCAGAAGATTTATGCAGGGAAGCCGGATACATGCTTCCTCAAAGTGAAAATACAAGAATATTGTTAGAACGGATGAAAAGTATGCCTCAGGTTCCAAGTGAAACTATTGGAAAACTTTTATCAATAATAGATTTTAATGAAATAAAAACTAAGAGTGAAAATACGGAGGTGAAAAGAATGGAAAAATGGAGATGCACTGTTTGCGGTTATATTCACGAAGGTCCAATGACAGACGATTTTACATGTCCTGTTTGCAAGCAACCAGCAAGCAAATTTGAAAGAGTTGAAGAAACCTTGTCGGATAATCCTTATGCCGGAACTAAGACAGAAAAGAACTTGGAGGAAGCTTTTGCAGGGGAAAGCCAAGCAAGAAATAAGTATACATATTTTGCAAATATAGCTAGCCAAGAGGGCTATGATCAATTGAGTGAGTTGTTTTTAAAAACAGCTAGAAATGAACAGGAACATGCTCGTGTATGGTTCCAAGAACTTGGTCATCTTGGAAATACTGCTAGTAATTTGCTTGCAGCAGCAGAAGGCGAAAATTATGAGTGGACTGATATGTATGACCGTTTTGCAAAAGATGCTGAAGCAGAAGGGTTCTTAGAATTAGCTGAGAAATTCAGAAAAGTTGCGACTATTGAAAAAGCCCATGAAGAAAGATACAGAGCACTTCTTCAAAATATAGAAATGAAAAAAGTATTTGAAAAGGGTGAAGAATGCATGTGGGAATGCCGCGTGTGTGGACATTTAGTAATGGGTAAGAAAGCTCCAGAAGTTTGTCCTGTTTGCGGAATGAGCAGAAGTTATTTCGAGGTTAGAAAAGAAAACTACTAAATATTTATGTATTAAAACCTGCTAACAAAAGTCAAGTGCTTTTCGGGACGAGGCGGGGATGCGGACAAAATTCTGGGCTCTATTGGCTCTGAAAGGAACTAATAAATGTATTCAAAAGAACAGAAGGAAGCCGCTTTGAATCTTTATCATCGATGTGGTTCTGTATCAAAGACAGTTTGCATACTGGGATATCCTTGCAGAGAATGTCTTCATGCATGGATAAGATCAGAGAATAAACCTGATTGACCAAGAAAGCAACTTGAACTCATCAACGTAAACGGTAAATAGTCCGTGTCTTGATAAAAATTGCCGCTAGGTTCCAGATGAGAGTGTGTGAAATTATTTCTGTAAATTGTCCTTCTGCGGTAATTTGAGATATGAACTCTCCTTACAGTTGATTCCAGTTGACGCATTCACTATAAAATATATTTTCAAACAAGTCAAGGCTGACCTTCACAAAAAGGTCGGCCTTTTGTATAAGTAAAACCACGTGTTAGACGGGTGGTCATGATTGGCGGACATTTCAGTACACCCTGAGATATTGCTTGCAGTAGACCCTTCTAGGGTCTAACCAAACCGCCCCAGCATCCACAGTAGATTATCCTGGACAATAGGTACACTCTTTGTGCCTTGCATTCATGCTTCTATCTTTCATTAATCCATTCACATTATTCCATAATTCATCTGACCGTATAGGTGGATCCATAAAGTGTATTGGTGGTTCCAATAATGAGAAATACTTAAATGCTTCAAGCTACATAAAATACAGGTTTAAAAGCACAATATTGTAGAAACCTACAATGAAAAAAGCAGTAACATGAATCACCCGACAATTGAAAAAGTTTTCTTTCGGGAATAGAATTATAAGAGAAAGAGAGGAGGTGAAATAGTGATAAATTTAAACAGTATAACAAATGCACCGTATCCAAGACTGGTGGTTGACCTGAAGAAACTTAGGCACAATATTGATGTCGTTTTGAGCAATTGTAATAAGGCAAACATAAGTGTATGTGGAGCGATCAAAGGGTTTAACGGCCTTCCGGAAGCTGTTAAACAATTTGCTGAGGCAGGCTGCAGCCAGCTTGGAACATCTCGTATGCGGACTATTAAAGAGCTTACTATGCTTGGAATTGATGCTAAGTATCTACTGTTGAGAGTGCCAATGCTCAGTGAAGTAGAAGATGTCGTAGAATATGCCGATGTCAGCCTAAATAGCGATATAGAAGTGATAAGGGCGCTAAATGATGCAGCCGCTAAGGCCGAAAAGCTCCATGAGGTTATTATTATGGCAGACCTAGGAGATCTTCGAGAAGGCTTTTGGGACAAGGAAGAACTTGTTAATTGCGCAGAGATTATTGAAAAAGAGCTGGACAACATAGTTCTTAAAGGCGTAGGAACAAACCTGGGATGCTATGGGTCTATCAAGCCGACAGTTGAGAAAATGAACGAACTAATATTAATTGCTGAGCTTGTAGAAGAGCGAATAGGACGAAGACTTGAAATCATTTCAGGAGGAGCAACCAGCTCATATACACTCGTTCTTAATCAATCAATGCCAGAGAGAATCAACCATTTGAGAATAGGCGAAGGAATACTAAATGATTACGATTTGCCTGAAATATGGGGGCTCAATATAGAGAACATGTATCAGGATGTTCTTACTTTTGAGGCTGAAGTAATCGAGGTAAGGAATAAGCCGACTCATCCTGTTGGAGAAATATGCATAGATTCTTTTGGCAGAAAACCTGAATACATTGACAGGGGAATTAGAAAGAGAGTACTATTGGCAGCAGGCAAGCTCGATTTCGCTCTTAATGACAAAATATTTCCACAGAAGGAGGGTGTAGAGGTGATTGGGTCAAGTAGCGACCACATGATTCTCGACATCGAAGACAGTAAAGAAGAAATTAAAGTTGGAGACATAGTTACATTTAATGTAAGCTATCCGTCAATGATGTATATGAGCAATGATAAATATGTTAATGTGATTTATAAGTAAAGGTAAGGAGTAAAGAAATGAAACCACTTTTAATAATTGTAAAGCTTTCACCGATATTTCTTCTCTGCGGTTTAGTAATGAATGGTTTTGACACCTTGATGGCTGCACCTATAGCTCTGCTATATGCGGCAATCATATGTTGGCTTACCACCAAGAGAAAAGTTATGGATATATTGGATAGTGCATTAGGCGGCGTTAAGGATGCAATGATGGTATTTTTTATATTTATGCTTGCCTATGCAGTAGCAACATTCTTTATGACAACGGGCGTTGGTGCCAGCGTTATTTTATTAGCAATCAAGCTGGGAGTAAGCGGTAGAAGCATTGCTGTTGTAGCATTCCTGGTAAGCTGTGTTCTATCTATGGCAACAGGAACTTCATGGGGAACATTTGCGGCAACAATTCCAATCTTTATGTGGCTTGGACATATTGTAGGAGGAGACCCTGTAATGACAATGTGTGCATGCGCAGGCGGAGCAGCATTTGGTGATAATGTAGCGCTTATTTCCGATACAACAATTATGACATGTGCAATCCAGAAGGTTGAAGTAGTTGACAGGTTTAACAAGCAATTGGCATGGTCGCTTACAAATGTTGCTATTGCATCAATACTATTCTATATTGTTGGAATTGTTAAAGAATTGCCTACGAAAGCAGCTGAAGCTACAAATGCAATTGCAGATATTCCTACAGATGCATGGAGCACTCTCGAGGAACAAAGACCTGCGGCGGTTGAACTTCTACATCAGGTAGAAGGGGGCACCATTCCTATTTGGATGATGATTCCTGTAGTAATAATAATTGGTATGGCAGTTATGCACTTCCCTACCTTGGTTTGTCTTGCATCAGGGATTATAAGCGCAGCAGTTATGGGAGCATTTATTGGAACAATTACTTCCTTCTCTGAATTTACTCAGATGATGTATGACTCATTTGCCGACGCAGGAAGCTGGATTCTCATAATGGTAATGTGGGTAATTTTCTTCGGCGGAGTAATGCGAGAGATGGGTGCATTCGAACCATTAGCCAAACTTTGCATGATGCTTTCAAAGAAAGTTAGACATTTGATGTTTTGGAATGCGATCCTTTGCATTATCGGCAATATGCTTTTGTCAGATGACCAGGCACAGATGGCAACAATGGGACCTGTTATTAAGGATATTGTTGACGAAGGTGTTGAGGGGAGTGAAGAAGACCTTTATGACCTCAGATGTAGAAATGCTATGTATGGTGATGCTATTGGAGTACTAGCAGGAGAACTGATTCCTTGGCATGTATGTAATATATATTATGTAGGGTTGACAGCGGCTGTATATCCACTGGTTAAATTTGCGGCATTTGACCTTATACCCCTGAACTTCTTTGCATGGATTTCAGTACTTTCACTGCTTGTTCTCACATTAACGGGGCTAGACAGGATTTTCCCTAAATTCGGTCTTCCTAAAGAACCTGCAGTAAGGCTCAAGAAATATGCAAATGAAGAAAAAGTAGCTTAAACGGTAGAAAAAAACTGTAATAGCTGTGGTATACTAACTATAATTCCTAGCAATAGGGAATGTCAGGATAACAACCTGCGAAAGGAGTTAGTATGATAACCGTTCAAGATATAATGGCGGATCCAGTATTTGAGGGATTTCGAATAGTTGCAGGTCGAAAAGGTCTATATAATAAGGTCATGGGGACAGGAATATTTGACTGGGAAGAGCCGGGAGACATGGCAAGGACATTTTCGAGACGAGAATTCGTAATAACTACATTAAGTGAGGCCAAATACAGACCTGATGACTTGGAACGAAGGTTCAAAGCACTTTTAGAAAAACATGCATCAGTAGTGTGTGTAAAAACACTGTTTTTTAAGTCAGTGCCAGAAGAAATAATCAGATTGGCTAATGAAAAAAACATCCCTATATTTTTATTTGAAGACACATATATCGATGATATAATATTTGCTGTCAGAAATGCCCTTCAAGGGGATGTAATAAGGGATGTTGCTGCGGAGAAGGTCGAAGAACTTCTTTGGAGTGAAGAGCCTTCCCGTGAAGAATCAGCAAAGGCCATGAATAGAGTGAATCCTTTCCTATATGAACACTATCTTTGCATGTATGTAACGCCAAGATATCATAAAGACCGAAGGACAGGCACTTTGCTGGTAGAACAGTGTGAAAAAGCTAGAGAATATTTCCAAACACAGTGTTCAAATTTTGAAAACAGTTTTTCTGCGACAATTAAGCTTAGAGACTCATTTATTATTGTATTTTCCATGAAAGCAGAGGTCGATGAAGATTTACTTCTTAAATCCGCGGAAAATATTGTCTCAGCACTGGACATGAGAAAAAAATTATACATTGGTTTCAGTAATGTACACCATAAACATAATGAGTTCAGCTTTGCACTAAAAGAAAGCATGTATGCTAACATATCTGCTTCAGTGGACAGAGAGGTAACACTCAGATATCGTGATCTTGGAACGGATTCGCTTCTTATTCCGATCTGTAATCACAACTGGATAAGGTCGGTCTATGAATCGGAGATAGATAAACTTAATGAGTATGACAGCAAACATAATACGAAGCTGTTTGAAACTTTGATGACCTATGCCGAAAGCGAAGGAAGAATATCTCTGACTGCGACCAAAATGGTTCAGCACGGAAAATACTATAAGACATAGACTGGAGCGAATAAGATCGATTATAGGAACCGACAAACAGGAGGATACTTATGTACATATGTACCTCTTGGCAAGGCTCTATAAAATATTACAGATTATGATAAATTAATATACATAAAAGGAGATAAAAACGAAAAAAGATTTTTAATTTGATGTGGATTATATTAGACAACAGTTCCCAGCGTTGGTTAGAAGAAACATCAGAAGAAAAAAGAAGACGTGAACTTGCAGAAAGGTTTTTGCTGAATTCCTTAACTGCGGACCTGAAGAAGTCGCTTTTGGTGAAAATACTTCTTCCAATAACTTTAAGATGGCTTTCTGCTTTGCAAGAATGTTTAAGCCAGGAGATGAAACCTTAATTACCAACATGGATCATGAAGCAAACAGACCGCCATGGAGACTATTGGAGCAACTCGGCTTTGTTGTTAATGTTGTAGACATTCATCCTGATACGATTACCCTTGACTTTGAAGACTTCAAATCAAAGCTTTCGGATAAGACTAAAGTATTTGCAATCAACTGGGCTGCAAACTCATGCGGAACTATCACTGATGTTAAAAAATTCATTGTAGAGGCACACAAATATGGAGCAATTACAATAGTAGGCTTCGTACACTATGCACCTCACAAGATAATTGACGTCAAAGATATTGATACGGATATTTTACAGTGCTCAACTTACAAGTACTTCGGACCGCACCTAGGTGTTACATACTCTAAAAAGGAAATCGGTGATAAGCTGAATTCTACAAGAGTTCAGGCATACGATAACACTCAAATGCCTCTTAAGCTTGAAACCGGTACATTGGCAATGGAACTTGTTAACGGAGCAGCAGAAGCGATTAAGTTTATCGCAGATGCAGGAAAACACCACATGGATCAGCTGGAAGATGAGGTTAAGGAATATTCAGGTCTGAGAAAAGAAATTGTTGCAGGAATGAAGGCGTTCGAGTACTATGAGGACGAACTGGCAGATGCACTCAGAGTAAAGATGAAGGATATCAAGGACTCAAAATTTACGGTCCGGGAGAGGGTGCTCCAAGAACACCTACAGTTTCATTCAGAATTGAAGGGGTAAATGCAAATGGCATTGCTGTTGCTCTTGCTGATAAGGGACTTGAATCTGTTGGCGGACTTGTTAGAGTAGGATTTGCACCTTACAACCTCATGTCTGAAGTTGACAGAGTGTACGAAGTAGTAAAGGAATTTGTAAAATAGTATAAGTGATTAGCATTTACAAAATGCTAAAACAACATAAAAAGCGTCAGACCTAATGTTAAGGTTTGACGCTTTTTTATATATGTTTAATCACTTCTTGGCGGGAACAAAAAATATAAACACCAGTGAACTCAAAAGCAGAAGCATAGGATAGAATAGCAATGGTATTATTTCAAAGGCCGAAATTGTGCATCCAAGCTCTGCTGCCGCTGAAATGGCTACCAGCATTTGTGCTCCGTAAGGAATAATGCCCTGAAAAACACAGGAAAAAGTATCGAGAAGCGATGCTGTTTTTTCCGGCTTTATGCCGTAATCATCAGACATTTCCTTTGCAATAGGGTTAGCCATTACAATAGCTACTGTATTGTTGGCAGTTGCCACATCCATTGCGCCTACAAGTATGCCCACACCTAGCTGACCGCCTTTGCTGCCTTTGAATATACGTCTTATTACAGAAAGCAGCGCATCAAAGCCGCCATATTCACGTATAAGTGCTCCCATGGCTGAAACCAATATGGCTACCATAGATGTTTCAAACATTCCGGATGCTCCGGAACCCATATTTGACAGGAGGTCTGTGGCAGCAGTGGCGCCTGTTGCAAGCATAATTACAGAACCGGAAACTATACCAATAATAAGTACGATGAAGACATTTACCCCGGCAATACCGCCGATAAGTACCAGTAGGTACGGTATGATTTGAATCAGTTGGTAGTCGTTGGATATTGTTCCGCTTATATCCGAATTTATGGATAGAATTAAAATTAGTATAAGAGCTACAATTGCCGCAGGCAGTGCAATCTTGAAATTCTGTTTGAACTTTTCCTTCATGGCAACACCTTGCCCGTTGCAGGCAGCAATTGTAGTGTCGGATATGAAAGAAAGGTTATCGCCGAACATGGAGCCGCCAATTACGGAAGCAACGCAGAGGGGAACTCCGAACCCAGATGATTCCGCAACAGCTACTGCAATAGGGGTTATTAATGTAATGGTTCCCACAGATGTTCCCATAGCAAGGGAGATAAAACAGGCAGCTATGAATAGAACCGCTACCGCATACTGGGCAGGAATAACAGACAGCATGAAATATGCTACGCTTTCAGCACTCCCTCTGCCTACGACTCCAACGAAAATGCCAGCCGCCATAAATATGAGAACCATTGTCATAATCAGCTTATCTCCTGCGCCTTCGCCCATGATTTTCAGTTTAGAGTCAAAAGAGAGCTGGCGGTTTTGAAAACATGCCACCATAATGGCAACCATAAAGACTACAACGATAGGGATGCTGTAAAATCCCATAGGAATTTTCATTCCATATTCAAAAATTATTCCTAGGCCCAAATAGAGAACGAGAAATACGCCTATAGGCAGCAACGCTTTGTAATTGTTTTTTTCCATGATTCCTCCGAAATTTATTCTAGTAAGTTTGATTATTTGTGGTAGCCCATGAATATACATTCTATTGCAAAAAAACCCTCGTGTCAACATCACAAAAGGGCAATTTTGGTTAAAAAGTCAGCTTTTATATTTAACCCTTAAGCAGATAAATAGACAGATTCAATACGCCGCAAAGGTAACCCAAAGCAGATAAGGAATCGTAAGGTATGCTGCAGGCTTGGAAATTTTATAAAACCTGTAAATCATAACAATGATAAAAACCCAAAGTAAGATTATCCAGGCAAATGAAAGCAGATAGTTCCTCAAGCTAAAGAACAGTAGAGGCCATATGAAATTGACAGCTTGCTTGCTTCCTTCCGATGTGTATATTAAATAGGACGATATGCACATCAATGCATAGAGGGTAGTCCATACAACTGGAAATATCCATCCCGTCGGGGCCCGGGGAATGATTAAGCAAATAATAAACGCTTTGATATTCATAGTTACCATTGAAGAGAAAACCTGACGAAAGTAGATTGTATATTTTACTGCGAATTTGGGTATACCCATTGTTTTGTAGATGGAAATGAGCAAATGGAAACCGTTCTTTGCATGGATTTCAAGAGCTTCGCTTATCACACAATGTAGGAGTAAATGAACTTATACAGTTGCTATTATTCCAATAAATAGATATAATACTTATGAAAAATCAAAGATAAAAACGCAACGTGGATTTTCCACCGGAGCCGGTAGGTAGCCCGGCCGTACTATTATTATAATAGTGTAAGTACCCCTCCCTCCTTGGGTCGTCCATTCTTTGATAAATTATTTTAAAGGAGGGATTACCGTGCGTGAGCTACATGGGCAATTGACGGTGTTCTTCGATGCCCCCTTTTGGGTTGGAATATTTGAGGTAATAGAAAAGGGCAAGTTGTCTGTTGCTAAAGTTACCTTTGGTCCAGAACCGAGAGAGTATGAAGTTATGGATTATATCCAAAAGCACTATTATCAGTTGCAATTTAGCACGGCTGTAGCTGCTGATGTAAAGGCAATAGCTAAAAATCCAAAGCGGAGACAACGGCAGGCGAGGAGACAAATGCAGCCAATAGGTATTGGCACCAGGTCTCAGCAAGCACTAAAATTACAACAGGAGCAGTCGAAAACCGAGAGAAAGACAAACAGCCGAGAACGAAAAGAGGCTGACAAAAAATTGAAGTTTGAGATGAAGCAGCAAAAGAAAAAACAAAAACATAGGGGCAGATAATGCTCCTATGTTTTTCAATGGGATGACGGGCATGCTGTCAAGAGGAAAGCTTTATGACTTATCCCGTGAGGTCTCATAGGTGGCCCTATGCGCTGCAGGAACAAGACAAGAGAAAGACTATTTAGACGGTTTTTGGAATTTTGTTATCATTCCATCAATATGCTCGAACAAATCAGGGTTGATGTGAGCCCACAGAGGGTCTAAGACAAAATCTATACCTTCACGGCGCGCCAGTTTAGATGCAGGAACGAAATCGCTGTCGCCTGCAATCAGAACGATTTTTTCAGCCTGTTTCTTATATGCTACGGATGCAATATCCACACCGATTTTCATATCTACGCCTTTTTGCTTGACGTCAGGAAGAATGTCCTGTTCCCTGAGGTCTTCAAACTTCAAAGTGCCATTAAAGAGGCCCTTCATTGCTGTATCGGTAAATCTGAATTCTATTTTTGATTCCGATAAAAAACCCAGGCGCAGAGCAACCTTTCTCTGCCGGGTCATTTCATATAAAAATTTATGTGTCCACTGATACAACTCTGTAGTGGAATAATCTATCGGCTTTTTTGTTAGCGGGTGAAGCAGCTTCTTGTCGAGAGGGGGACAGTCGTAGTAAAAAATGCGATATAGTTCGTCAACCTTTTCTCCGTCTTTGTTTTCCAGATGAGAATAGCAATAATTGATTAACTCCTTTGCTCTTTCGCGAGGGCTTGCATCCCCTTTAAGTTTCTGTATGCGTTTTCTGTAAAATCCTCCGTCAATAAGTATTGCGGTTCTTGCCATGTTTTGTACTCCTTTTAAAATGAAAAGCTCCTGGGTTTGCCGGTCCCCTTATCACGGGGTGGTTACTGCCAGGAGCATTATTAACATAATCCCAAACGGACTACCATTATAGTATGCCCGCAGCAGATATTTGTCAACCGTTTTTCAACCTTTTCTCTATCTGCAAATAATTGCAGATAGGATTCGGCAAACAAGTCATGCATTAAAACAAAACAGCGGCTGACTATTTTGACCTTTTCTGATATAATTTAAGAGAATGGAGACTTTTATGATAGATAATTATGGAAGAAATATTAACTATATGAGAATATCCGTCACGGAGCTTTGCAATCTTCGATGCAGATACTGTATGCCGGAGGAGGGCATACAGAAGCGAGGTCATGAAGAAATGATGACGGCAGAGGAAACGATAGATGCGGCAAAGGCTGCTGTATCACTTGGAATAAACAAAATAAGGATTACCGGTGGTGAGCCTCTTGTCAAGAGAGGAATCGTCAGGCTTTGCCGTGAAATTGCACAGATAAATGGTATAGAAGAGCTTTGTATGACCACCAACGGGACGCTTTTGAGAACTTATGCTAAAGAACTCAAGGGAGCAGGGGTCAATAGGGTTAATATCAGTCTAGATACGCTGAACACGGAAAAATACAAGGACATAACACGCATGGGCAATCTGCAGGAAGCACTTGATGGAATAGAGGCTTCTTTTGAAGCAGGATTTGATAAGGTCAAGATAAATGTCGTGCTGATGGGGGGCTTCAACGATGATGAGATTTCAGCATTTGTTGCGCTGACCATGGACAGGCCACTGGAGGTCAGGTTTATAGAGCTTATGCCTATCGGCGGCGGCATAGATTTTGACAAAGCAAGATTCGTAAGCTGTCAGGAGGTTCTTGCAAAGGCCCCCCAGCTGGAGTCTTTGAATATGTCCGACGGTGTCGCAGGGATGTATAGGCTTCCCGGGGCAAAGGGCAGGGTAGGACTTATAAGACCTATCAGCTGCGAATTCTGTCATGGATGTAATAAAATAAGGCTCACGGCAGACGGTATGCTGAAGCCGTGCTTGCATTCTGATGATGAGATTTCCATCAAGGGCAGCACACAGGATGAAATGGTTGAGATTATCAGGAAAGCGATATTAGATAAGCCTAAGATGAGAAATCAGCTGGATGCAGATAACCCAAGCAGGGCTGGACGAGACATGAACAGAATTGGCGGCTAGAGAACGAGCAAAACAGGAGGATGAGATGGCAGATTTTACACACTTCAATGATGAAGGCAGAGCCAAAATGGTAGACGTGGGAATGAAATCGGAAACAGAAAGGGTCGCCATGGCAGCGGGCAGAGTGCTGATAAATCAGGAGACTTTTAAACTTATAAAGGACGGTGGAATGAAAAAAGGCGATGTTCTGGGGACTGCACAGATTGCTGGAATCATGGCTGCCAAGAAAACGCCCGACATTATCCCCATGTGCCACCCTATAATTATAGATGGGATAGATTTTAAGTTTAATTTAAATGAAAAAGAGCTGGCGGTGGAAATAAAAGCAGAAGTGAAATGCAGTGGAGTTACCGGAGTGGAAATGGAAGCCTTGACGGCAGTATCGGCGGCAGCGCTTACAGTCTACGATATGTGCAAGGCCGTGCAAAAGGATATGGTCATAGACGAGATATGTCTTCTTTCTAAAAAAGGCGGGAAGAGCGGAGACTTTCACCGCAAATAGACAAGGAAAAATATATGGAGGGCAACATGGAGTACAGAGCGGCGGTAATAACCATGAGTGATAAAGGCTCACAGGGATTGAGAGAGGATACGGCGGGAGATGCCGTAGTTAGCATACTCAAAGAAAATGGCTGGATAGTGGATTACAGAACGCTGATACTGGACGATATGGATAAGATAAAAGCGGAGCTTATCAAATGTGCCGATGAGCTGAAGGTGGCGCTTACCGTAACCACCGGCGGCACAGGATTTTCTGTGAGAGATGTCACGCCGGAAGCAACCTTGGCAGTTATCGACAGAGAGGTTAGAGGCATACCGGAAGCAATGAGGGCGGAAAGCATGAAAATAACTCCCATGGGGATGCTTTCCAGAGCAGCAGCAGGCCTTAGGGGACAGACCTTAATTGTAAATCTTCCTGGGAGCAAAAAGGCAGCTGGCGAATGCCTTCAAGTTGTAATAAAGCCCATAAAGCACGGAGTAGATGTATTACGGGGGGAGTCGAGAGATTGTGCTCAGATGTATTTGAACCATGATGGGAAATAGCAATAAAATAGATAGAATAGGGAGGTAAAAAATGGCTAAGGTAAAGGCTGTTTGCATAAGCGAGAAAAAGGGTGAGCAAAAGACGCCTATAGATGAGGCATA
The DNA here is from genome assembly GCA_012513435.1 of Clostridiales bacterium. Taxonomy (GTDB): domain Bacteria; phylum Bacillota; class Clostridia; order Peptostreptococcales; family Anaerovoracaceae; genus Lentihominibacter. The sequence goes on along the minus strand of JAAZCE010000038.1, from coordinate 29,980 downwards.
TTTAAAAATAGAGCACGGTATAGTAGGTGATGCCCACGCGGGAAACTGGCACAGGCAGGTAAGCCTATTGGCGTCGGAGAGCGTGGAAAAGGTCCAGAAGGCACTTGACTTTAAGCTGAAAAGCGGAGACTTTGCAGAAAATATCCTTACGGAGGGAATAGAGCTTTACACATTGCCCATAGGAACCAGACTGCAAATAGGCGACGTCCAAGGAGAGGTGACGCAGATAGGCAAGGAGTGTCATCACGGGTGTGCCATCAGAGAGCTGGCAGGCGACTGCGTCATGCCTAGGGAGGGGATATTTATAAAGGTGCTTAAAGAGGGTACAGTCAAGGCTGGAGATGAAATTAAAGTTTTAGAATAGCTTCTCTGAAATTATTGTTGTTTTAAAAATGACCTGCATTCCGTCCATAGGATGCAGGTCATTTGCCTATACTTATTCTTTAACCTCTGATGATTAAAACAGCTATGGCCCTACGCTTTGCCGAATCCGCATACGGGATACGTACAGTTTTCACAGTTGAGGCAAAGTCCACCGTGGGCGAGCATGTTGATGTCTTCCTTGGTGATACGCTCGCCTGCCAAAAGCCGTGGAACAATCAAATCAAAGATACTTGTTCGGCTGTACATTACGCATCCTGGAAGTCCTACTACAGGTACCTTGCCGATATATGATAGCATGAACATGGCACCGGGAAGAACGGGCGCACCATAGCTTATCACATCGCCGCCGGCCCTTCGTATTCCTGACGGAGTCCTATCGTCGGGATCTACTGACATACCACCGGTAATGCCGATAATATCCATACCTTCATCTACGAGCTGATTGATGCAGTCAGCAATCATATTCTCATCATCATCGGCGAACAACTGCTTTTCTACCTTGCTGCCGAGAGCGCCGAATTTCGTTACGAGAACGGGACCGAAGGCATCCTTGATAAGCCCGGAATAAACCTCGCTACCGGTCGTCACTACGCCGACCTTCATTTCCTTGAGGGGTACTATTTCTATTATAGGGCCGTCGGAAAATACGGATTCGGCTTTTTTCATGATTTCTTCAGGTACGAACAAAGGTATGATTCTCGTCCCCGCAAGTTTCTGCCCTTTTTTGACTACAGTATTTTCATGGATAGTGGCAAACATAATCTCATCCTGTGCCACAAGTTTAAAAAGCCTGTAGCGGTCAATTTTAAGAAGTCCGGTTACCTCTGCGGTCAGCTCTATCTTGCCCTCTGATGGAGTCGATAATGCTATATTTTCGCCTGCCGCCTTTGAAGCTATTCGCTGTGCTGCTTCGTCTTCATGGACATCTGTGTCGTTCATTTCCATTACATACAGATGCTTTTTTCCCATGGAAAGGAGCAAAGGGATATCATTCGCCGTTATTACATGGCCTTTTTTAAATTTTGGACCCTTATATTCACCGGGTATTATCTGGGTTAGGTCATGGGCTAAAATTGTTCCCACAGCTTTTTCTACAGCTATTTCTTTCATGTTACACTATCCTGCCTTCCTTTAGAGTTATGTTTTTATCTGCAAACAGTTCGGTTTCCTTATGGTTATGAGTTATCAATATCGTAGGTATTTTAAGAGTTTCTTTAAAAGCCAGAAATTCTTCGTATATTTTCTCTTTAGTGTTTTCGTCCAGAGCTGAAAACGGTTCGTCAAGGAGCATCAGGGAAGGCTTGGTAACCATAGCTCTGGCTAGAGCAACTCTCTGTTTTTCACCGCCGGAAATATTGGTAGGACGCTTATCTGATAGGTGAGAGATACCTAAGGTTTCCATCATATACTCTGCATATTCCAGAAGTTCTTTTTTGGTTTCTCTTTTTCTGTATTCTTTCTTGTTTTTTAGCCCGTATAAAATGTTGTTTTTTACGGACATGTTAGGGAACAAGGCATAATTCTGAAACAAATAGCCAATATTCCTTTTTTCAGCGGAGATATGTATACCCTTAGTATGATTAAAAAGTTCTCTTTCGTCAATATAAATTTCGCCGTCATCAGGTTTTTTTATACCAGCGATACAATTTAATATGGTAGTCTTTCCGGCACCGGAGGAACCTTCAATGACCAGAAATTCATCTTTCATTGAAACCTCTACATCTAAATCAAAGTAATAAAGTTTTTTGTAAATTTTAAAATAAACACTCATATCAGCTGCCTCCGTTATAGTTCTTTTTCTTCAGCCATAGATTAAGTCCGAATACTAGAGCAAAGCTGAATAAGACCATGAGGAATACTAATGTTGTGGCTTGTTCATCTTTACCGGTAACTACAGCATAGTATATTGATGTAGGTATGGTTTGAGTCTTTCCGGGGATATTTCCTGCAAGCATCAGTGTAGCTCCGAATTCACCCAATGCGCGGGCAAAGGTCAGGACGATGCCGCTGACGATACCGGGGCCTGATAATTGGAAGGTTATAGTCCTGAATACCTTAAAAGGGCTGCTGCCTAAAGTCCTTGCAGCTAGCTCATAGCTTTCATCGACGCTTTGAAAAGCGCCTTTGGCATTTTGATACATCAATGGAAGTGCGACAACACTTGCCGCTATAACGCAAGCAATCCAGGTAAAGACTACCTGGATACCAAAAGTGTCCAGCAGAAAGGCCCCTATCGGGCCTCTCTTGCTGAATACCTTTAAAAGTAAGTAACCTACTATAGAAGGCGGTAAAATTAACGGGAGTATCAGTATGGTCTCCCAGATATTCTTACCAGGTACTTTTTTCTTTGTCAGTAGGTAGGCAAAGAAAACGCCGAGAAAAAAGGCTATTATGGTTGCTATAGTTGCAACTTTTAAAGATAAAATAACGGGCTCAAACATTGTAATTACATTCCTTACTATTATTGACAGGCTGTGTTCCTGCTATTTTACAGTGAATCCGTATTTTTTAAATGCTTTTTTAGCAAAGTCGCTCTGAATGAATTCAAAGAATTCAGCAGCGCCATCTGCCTGAGGTGCTTCTGCCATTACCGCAGCAGGATATACGATTGCATCGTGTAAGCTTGAATCAACGTCAGTGATAGTAACACCCTTTGTATCATCAAGAAGGAGTGCATCTGTCTTGTATACGAATCCGCAGTCAGCATCGCCGGTTTCAACATAATTAAGTACCGCACGAACATCCTTGGCATAAACAATCTTATCTGTGAGCTGACTTGTTATTCCCAGATTATCAAGCACCTGAGTAGCGTATTTGCCGGCAGGGACTGTTTCAGGCTCTCCAAGTGCGATAGTTCCAACGTCAGCTGATGTAAGTGTATCCATGGTAACTACATCTTTCTTTTCGATAGCTGCTATCAAAGTAAGGGAGTTAGCCAATAAATCCTGCCTTGTGTCTGCATTGATATATCCACCCTCTTCAAGTTGGTCCATGTTAGCCTTGGATGCTGAGATGAAGATGTCGCAAGGAGCTCCGCCCTCAATCTGCTGTACCAGGTCACCCGAGCCTGCGTAGCTTGGAGTGATAGTGCAGCTGGAATCCTTTTCAAATTCCACGATAATCTCATCGAGAGCATCTGTCAGACTGGCTGCTGCTAAAACTGTAACTTCTGGTTTTGCTGCTTCTTTTTTATCGCCACAGCTTGTCATTATCAGCATTGACATTGCTAAAATCAAAACGGTTACGATAGTTAGTATTTTCTTCATGTTTCCTCCTGTTGCTTAAAAATAAAAAAAATCTTTAACTGCTTACTTTTAGATGATATCACAAAGAAAAATGAAAAAAAGTTGTTCAAACAACTTTTTCAAATATTAATATGTTGTAAAATAATGGCTATTTGTCAATCGCTCCCTCACATCTACGATACGTCGATTGTTATTTACTGTGGAAAAATGTAAAATGCCACCAGGAGGTAGATATTTATGACTTTTACACACTTGAATTTACAAATCTGGTCGAGAGGGCAGATGTTTTATTACTTTGCAAAGATGGCACCTACAGGGTATTCCCTTACGGTAAATATGGACGTGACAAAGCTGAGAGTTGCGACCAAGGAAAGGGGATTAAAATTTTTTCCTGTATATCTGTGGCTGGTTACAAAAAATCTCAATGAGCAGATAGAATTTAAGGTGGCGGAAAAGGATGGAAAGATAGGCTATTATGACAAGCTGACGCCCCTATATGCGGATTTTCACCAGGATGATAAGACCTTCAGCCTTATGTGGACCGAGTATAATGAAGACTTTGAAGTTTTTTATCAGGCTTATATCGAGAATCAAAATAAATTTCATGATAATCACGGCGTTTTATCCCAGCCTGAGAGCCCGCCACCGGAAAATGCCTACACCGTGTCCTGCATACCGTGGGTGAGCTTCGAGCATTTTGCTGTGCACAGCTATGAGAATAAGTCTTATTATTTTCCTTCCGTTGAAGCAGGGAAATTCTTTGAAAGGGAAGGGAAAACCTATATGCCTCTATCCTTGACCTGCCATCATGCGACAACGGACGGCTATCATGTGGGTATGTTTTTAAAGTCGCTACAGAATCATATGGATAACTTTGAGACCATTGTTTTACCATAATAAATGGGGTACAATATGGAGGAAAAGGATAAACTATTATGGAAATGACAAAGGATGACAAAATGCTCCTGGCGGGAGCAGAGGATAAATACAGGCAGTGCTCTCAGCAGTATCGCGTAGCATACACCAACTTTCTTGACCTTCATCAGCGTTCTCTGGTGGAAAAGCATTGGCACCAGCTGAGCCGAGGGAATAAGGATGTGCGGTGTGTCTTTTATGGCGGGTATGAAGATGCGGAAAGAACCCTGGCGGTATTTTTGCCGGATTATGCTGACGAGAGAGACTGCCCTCTTTCCGTCATAAGGATAAAGACACCAACGGGCGGGAGAAAGCTGACCCATCGAGATTATCTGGGGTCCCTTACAGGTATTGGGCTGAAACGGGAAATGATAGGTGATATTCTTACGACAGAGGAAGGTGCAGATGTTATAATTTTAGATGAGATAAAGGATTTTCTCCTGCTCAATTACAGCAAAGCCGGACGTGCCGCCCTGAAGTTGGAATCCATTCCTCTGTCAGAGCTTCACATACCGGAAGAGAGGACGGTTATTGTTAAAGACACAGTAGCCTCTCTGAGGCTTGACAATGTAACGTCATCAGCATTCTCAATGTCTCGCAGCAAGGCTACTGAGGCTATCCGTTCGGGAATCGTGTTTGTCAACAGCGTCCAGGCAGAAAAACCGGATATGCAGATTAACGAAGGAGACAAGCTGGTGCTGCGTGGAAAGGGAAAGGCGTACCTGAGCCAGGTGGGTAAGAGAACGCGAAAGGACAGAATTTTTATCGAGGTTAGGAAATATGTGTAACGGAGGCATTGGATTTCTGTGGTTTTGTTTAAAAAGGAAATTCTTGACTACTACTGGAATTTGGTATAAAATCAAAGCGTAAAATACTTGATTAACAGAGGACGTGCTTTTTGGAAATTGTTTTATAAGGAACGCATCTAAACACAAGATCATTTCAGCGGAATTATACCGCTAGGTTTGTGTACGGTGGGTTCTATTTTTTTAGAGTTAATATTTGTAAATTAAAAAACAATACAAATGAAAAGGAGCACGCATTAAAAATGAAATATGAAAGAGCAAAAAAATATAATGAGTTTATGAATCTGATAATGGGACCGAATCCCGTCAAACTGGGAGAGGAACTGCTGCTTAATAATATGATTCCTCGCGGTTCAAGGGTTATGGACCTGGGAAGCGGTCAAGGGCTTACTTCGGTATTTCTTGCAAAGGAATATGGCTTTAAAGTTTATGCCGCAGACCTTTGGAGTGAGCCGGAAGAAAACGCTAAGTTTTTTGCAAAGGCAGGACTTTCCCAGGAGCAGGTGATTCCTGTAAAGGCTGACGCTATGGATTTACCCTTTGAAAAGGAGTTTTTTGATGCCGTAGTTACTACGGATTCGTATAATTACTTTGGCAGGGACCCTGAATTTCTTGACAAGTGTTTGCTGCCCTATGTAAAGTCAGGCGGTTATATTTATATAGCCATACCCGGCATGAAGAAGGACTGTCACGAAAATCTTCCTGAAGAGCTGCTGCTTTCGTGGACGCCAGAGCAGCTTGAATATATGCATGATGTGGATTACTGGAGAGATATGGTAAGCCGCAGCCGAAATGCAGAGGTGCTTTCGGCACATGAAATGGAAAGCAATGAGGAAGTCTGGGAGGACTGGCTTGCATGTGACAACGAATACTCAGTCAATGACAGGAAGTCAATGGAAGCAGGCGGAGGTAAATATTTGAATTTCATATCCATAGTACTTAGAAAAAAATAAAACTTTGAGGGTAAAGTGGGATGAGGCGTACAAACCGTGGATTACGAAAGTAATTGGTTTGGTTTTGATGTTCGCGTGGGTGTGAAATTTTTGCGCTTGGGCCGTTTACCGAGCATAATCAAATATAGCGAAGTGATTGCGCCAGAAGTGATAAGAGGAAAGATAATGGATAATACCAACTGCTAGGTCAAAGAAGGCACGTACCGAAAAGGCCGGGGGACGGAGAGGCTGATATAGTAGTTGGTATTTTTTTGCATTGACAAAGACTTAGACGCAAGAGTAAGATGTTGCTATTAAGAAAGGAATTTATATAATGGTCTTTGATTTTAAGAAAGAGTATAAAGAATTTTACATGCCTAAGAAAAAGCCTAAAATAGTAAATGTTCCTGTGGCAAATTATATAGCTGTAAGAGGCACGGGCAATCCCAATGATGAGGGCGGTCAGTACAAAAAAGCCATAGGAATCCTATACGCCGTGGCGTATACCCTGAAAATGAGTTACAAAGGTTCTTATGAGATTCAGGGGTTCTATCAATATGTGGTTCCGCCGCTGGAAGGTTTCTGGTGGCAGGAGGGAGTTAAAGGTATAGATTACAGTTCAAAACAGACATTCAACTGGATTTCACTAATTCGTTTGCCGGAATTTATCACTGAGAAGAATTTTAGCTGGGCGGTGGAAGAGGCTGGAAGAAAAAAGAAGCTGGATTGCACAGCTGCTGAGTTTTTGACCATCCGTGAGGGGCTTTGCGTACAGATTATGCATATTGGTCCTTACGATGACGAGCCGGAATCCGTGGCGCTCATGAACGAATATATAGAAAAGGAAGGGTATGTCAATGACATTTCCCACACCAGGCTGCATCACGAAATCTATTTGTCGGATGCCAGGAAAGTGTCTCCGGAAAAGTGGAAGACAGTGATAAGACACCCTATAAAAAAGGGATAACAGACAAGAACAGGAGAACGATAATATGGATAAGAAAAATATTTACATCAGGCCAGTCAAGGGCTCTGACGCACAGGCCCTGGCAGATATTTATGCGCCGTATGTAAAGGAAACGGCTATATCATTTGATTATGAGGTGCCTGCAAAGAGAGACTTTAAAAAGCACATAGATGAAATCTTGAAGAGCCACCCTTTTTTGGTGGCAGAAATAGAAGGGGAAATAGTGGGCTATGCATATGGCGGAGCTTTTAGAGCCAGAAAAGCGTACAGCTGTTCTGCGGAGACTACTGTTTATATTAAGAAGGATAAGAGAAGGATGGGTATAGGGAAAAAGCTCTACGAGGCTCTTGAGGAAAAACTGAAGGAGCAGGGAATTTTGAACCTTTATGCCTGTGTTGCCTATTCACAGATGGATACGCCATATCTTACGAAGGACAGCCTGTGGTTCCACAGAAGAATGGGCTACGCCGAGGCTGGGCGTTTTCATAAGTGTGGCTATAAGTTTGAACAGTGGTTTGATATTATTTGGATGGAAAAGATAGTGGCGGCTCATTTGACTGGAGAAACCCTCAGATTTTAGGGGAACTCTGCCTAGAAATGCGTAACCCATAGTAGCACTATGCCTGCTGAAACAGCGGAAACGAAGGTAGAAATATTTGCGAAAATAGGATAAAATGAAATCAATAGGTCATAACATCTGACAGGAGGTTGTAAAATGAACAAGTTGATTATTCACGATTTGGGAGATGATCGTGATGAATATTTGGGAAATATATTTGCTGCGGAAACGGACAAGGTGAACTATGTCTCGGAGAGCGGTGATATTTATATTTGCACAGGATGCTTTGGGTGCTGGGTCAGAACTCCGGGTAAATGTGTGAACATAGACGGCTACCACGACATGTCAGAAAGGCTTCGTGATGCAGATGAGCTGATTATTGTAAGCCAGTGTGTATACGGAGGCTTCAGTTCCTTTGTGAAAAACGTTATGGACAGGTCTATCGGATACATGCATCCATATTTTGAAAAGCGAAAGGGCGGGATGCACCATAAAATGCGTTACAAAAAGGTGCTGGACACCAGCGTATACTTTTACGGAGATATAAATGAAAGGGAAATGGAAACGGGGAGGAAATACATAGATGCCGTAGGGGTGAACTTTAACTTCAAGATAAAAGGCGTGCATTTCTCAAAGGACGCCAATGGAATATCTAAGGAAAGCGAGGTACAGACAAAATGAAGACGGCTCTCATAAACGCAAGTCCGAAGGAAAAAAGAAGCGCTTCGGGAACATTGTTCACTAGGCTACAGATGTATATGGGAAAAGAAAAGATAGAGAGATATTCATGGAGTGGATTGGCAGTCAAGGAGGACGACCTGGAAAGCGTGCTGGGATGTGATACCATGGTCATAGCCTACCCTCTGTACGTAGATGGAATACCATCGAATTTATTGAGTTGTCTTGAGCAGGTTCAGGAGTTTTTGGAAAGAAATCCAAGGGAAGGCCTGCCTAAGGTATTTGTCATAGTAAACAATGGATCCTATGAACCGAGACAGAGTAGGATTTCCGTGGAAATGGTAGAAAACTGGTGTTTCAAAACAGGCTTTGATTTTGCAGGAGCCCTTTGCGTCGGCGCCGGAGGCATGATTGTCAGTGAATATAACTCCATAGGAGAGAACGGGCCATTTATGCGTGTCAACGAGTGCCTGAGGGAGGTTGGCGACATGATAAAATCTCAGGAATTCAAAGGTGAGATAAAGGAAACGACGCCGGCTCTGACCAAGTCAATGTATAAGATAGCCAGTCATAGAGGCTGGATAATAAGGGCAAAGAAAAACGGTTTATCGGAAAAGGAGTTGGGCAGTTAGCAATTATCACTGCTGCAATCGATTTGAGAAAGGAATGAGATTATGTACAACTGGTTGGACTTATCAGTAGAAAATCCCCAGGAGGGGAAAATATCAATATTAGGGGTGCCCTTTGACGGAGGTACAAGCCAGGAAGCCGGAGCCAAGGAAGCTCCAGCCAAGTTTAGAGAGCTGGGTGAGGTTTATATGCCATGCGCCACAGATGACTGGCACATTATGGAGGAGCCATTCGTATACGACTTTGGTGATGTGGACATGAGCGGAACATGGGAGGAAGCTTTCAAACGAGTTGAGGATAAGGCCTTTGAGGTTATGAATCAGGGGAAATTCAACCTGTTTTTAGGCGGAGACCATTCAGTGACCATTCCTTTGCACAAGGCCTTTAAGAGATACGAAGGTGATAAAAAAATAGGCATTATCCACTTCGATGCACACTTCGACCTCTGTGACTGCTACGACGGTCATATTTGGTCCCATGCCAACACGGAGAAGAGAGCCATAGACGATATACTGTCTCCCGATGACCTGCTTTTCTTAGGAATAAGGGCTGCGGAGCCGGAGGAAGCGGCAATCATGAAAAGAGAAAAAAACATGACGGTCATAAGTGCTACCGATGTGTTCAAGAAGGGATACGAGACTTGCTGTGACGAAATACATGAGAAGTTCAAGGATTATGATTCTATCTACTTTACACTGGATATAGATGTTCTGGACCCTGGATTTGCACCGGGTACGGGGACTCCTTGCTCAGGGGGTATCACGCCTAGAGAGCTTATTCAGCTTGTGAGAAGGATAATTGACGAGCTTCCGGTGAAGCATATGGATATCGTTGAAGTGGCGCCGCCCCTTGATATTAATGACATAACAAGCTGGGCAGCCATGAGGATAATCGAAGAGATTCTTTCGGCAGTATCTCAGAAAAAATAAATCACATAGGAATAAGGAGGCTATTAATATGAATAAGAATTTTGGACCACAGTCATGGGCATACCCTATGCCTGTATTGATCATTGCAGCTTACGATGATGAAGGCCGGGTCGATGTTATGAATGCAGCATGGGGAAGCATAAGCGGAGGAACGCAGATTTCAATGTGTCTGAGCCCGGGACATAAGACGGTAAAGAGCATTCTGACTGCCAAGGCGTTTACTGTAAGTATGGGTGATGCAGCCCACATAGTGGAATGTGACTATGTAGGTATCGTTTCAGGAAACGATGTGCCGGATAAGTTTGAGAAATCAGGATTTCACGCAACCAAGTCGGAGTTTGTCAACGCACCTATTATTGACCAGCTGCCTATGCGTCTGGAATGTAAGCTTACAAGCTACGATGAAGAAAGTCATTGCATGATAGGGGAAATAATAAATGTTAGTGCCGATGAAAGAATTCTTGATGGAGCAGGCAATATTGATCCGGAGAAGCTTCAGCCAATCGCTTATGACCCTATAAACCACTATTACCATAAGCTGGGCGAAAAGGTAGGTAATGCCTTTGAAGATGGCAACAAGATAAAGTAATCTAAGGAGAACATTAAATGACATCAGGACTAGTGCTCTGTTTTGGGGTGGCCGTGGTAGCATGGTTCTTAGGGAAGGCATTTCCTATTGTTGGGGGCGCTATAATAGCAATATTGTTTGGCATGATGCTAACTACATGCTTTCACATGGACAGAAGAGAAAGTTTACAGGCAGGGATAAAATTTACTTCAAAAAAAATACTTCAATGGGCAGTGATACTTCTCGGCTTTGGTCTGGATTTAAGAGTAATAGCAGCAACGGGAATCCAGTCTCTGCCTATTATAATATCGACTATAGCCGTGTCCCTTATCGTTGCATATATACTCCATAGGGTGGCAAAAATACCCTCCAACATATCTACCCTTGTTGGGGTAGGCTCATCCATATGCGGAGGCTCTGCAATAGCGGCCACAGCTCCTGTAATAGGTGCCAAGGAGGAAGAAGTTGCTCAATCCATTTCTATAATATTCTTTTTTAATGTATTGGCGGCAATAGTATTCCCTGTATTGGGAAATGCCATAGGAATGGATACCACCTCAGGGGAGGCCTTTGGAATTTTTGCCGGAACGGCAGTAAACGATACATCCTCTGTAACGGCGTGTGCTGCCACATGGGACAGTATGTGGAATTTAGGCTCTCAGACACTTGACAAGGCGGTGACGGTAAAACTCACCCGTACCCTTGCAATCATACCTATTACACTGGTTCTTGCATTTTGGCGAACCAGAAAGGAACGTAATTCACCGGAGGGCGGAAGCAAGGTAAGCATGAAGAAGATTTTTCCTTTTTTCATCCTTTACTTTATTGCAGCTTCCATAATAACTACTATAGCTTCGGCAGTGGGGATATCTCCCGAGATATTTGCTCCTCTGAAAGAGCTTTCTAAGTTTTTTATTACAATGGCAATGGTAGCTATCGGTTTGCAGACGGACCCTGTCAAGCTTGTGCGTACAGGGGGCAAGCCTTTGCTGCAGGGGTTGTGCTGCTGGGTGGCAATTACAGGAATCAGCCTGTTCATGCAGCACATTATGAACATCTGGTAAGGACAAATATGACATTAAATAATAGAATATCGGAGACCTGGAGGTTTTTTACCACATATGAAAAAGTATGGTTTTTTAGCATTCTGGTTTTAGCAGTAATTTTTGCCTTTTTCTTTCCCGAAGAGGATGTTAACGGCATAAACGGGAAGATAATTATGGGGCTGTATTTAGCCGACGTATTTTTTAATATACTCTGTGAGCTTCTCATAGCAAAGCAGAGTAAGTGGAATTTTATCGTATCGTTGTTTGTGGAAGCTGTGGAAATAGCTATATGTCTGGTCTTGGCATACAGATTTGCGACAATGGCTACCACGCTGTTTTTTTGGATACCAATAGATATTATCAGCTTCATAAGCTGGCACAGACATCCGGACAGGCAGCAGTCAGAGCTTACGAAAGTAAGGAAGCTGTCGGGATGGATGGAGGCTGCGGTCATAAGCGGTATAGTATTGTGGACGGTGGGTATAGGATATTTTCTTACAACTCTTGATTTTGGTACTGACCTGTTTCGCGGCAATGAATTTTATGAGGTGCTGGTCTGCTATCTGGATGCCTGTATATCGGCAGTAGGAATAGCAAATGGCGTGTTTATCCTTTTGAGGTACAGGGAACAGTGGATTGCATGGTACATAAGTGCAATACTTGAATCCATTGTAAATATTTTGTCAGGACAAATCGTACTTCTTGTTCTTAAAGCAGGGTACTTAACCAATACAACATACGGATATATTAAATGGACAAGGTATATTAAAAATCATGACAAAGAGATTGACAATAGGAATACTGGCACATGTTGATGCCGGTAAAACTACATTATCGGAGGCGTTGCTATATAAATCAGGCGTGGTAAGAAACCTGGGACGCGTGGACCACGGTGATACCTTTTTTGATACGCACGAGCAGGAGAGAGCTAGAGGCATTACTATATTTTCCAAAGAGGCAACGCTCAGCCGGGATGACGTTGAGATAACTCTTCTTGATACTCCTGGGCATGTGGACTTTTCCGCGGAAATGGAGAGAACCCTTCATGTACTGGACTATGCCATACTGCTGATAAGCGGGACGGAAGGAGTTCAAGGGCATACCGTTACCCTTTGGAATCTGCTTAAGAGCTATCATATACCTGTCTTTGTATTTGCAAACAAGATGGATTTGGAAGGGGCGTATAAAGAGGAAATAATGGCAAGCCTGAGAAGGGCTTTTGGGGATGGTTTTATTGATTTTACACAGACCCTGGACGGCTCCGACTTTGACTATGAAGAAATAGCCATGTGCGATGAAGATCTTTTGGCGAAATTCCTTGAAAAAGGAGAGATAGACACAGTCAGCATGGTAAAAAGCATTTCACTTAGGAAGCTGTTCCCATGCTATTTTGGCTCGGCGCTTAAGCTGGAATATATAGATAAATTCATTGACGGACTGTGCAGGCTTACCCGTGAAGGCCAGCGCGACAGTAGATTCGGTGCGAGAGTGTATAAGATTACCAGGGACAGTCAAGGCACGCGACTTACTCATATTAAGTTGACCGGAGGCTCCTTGCAGGTCAAGGATGTTGTGAGAGATGAGAAGATAGACCAGATAAGGGTTTATTCAGGAGAGAAATATATTTCTTTGGGAGAGGCCGAGGCAGGAATGGTATGTGCGCTGACAGGATTGTCGGAAACGAAAGCAGGTCAGGGTCTCGGTTTTGAAGAATCTATCAAGACTTCAATGGTACGTCCTGTCATGACCTACGGAGTATTGCTTCCTAAGGGACAGGATGAACACAGCGCTTTCGTGAAGCTTAAGGAGCTGGAAGAGGAGGACCCCCAGCTTCATATAGTGTGGAATGAAGAATCAAGAACTATTGAAGTGAGACTGATGGGGGAAATGCAGATGGAAACACTTCAAAGGGAAATAGAGCAGAGATTCGGAATGAAGGTGGAGTTCGGCCAGGGGAAAATAGCTTATAGAGAAACCATAGCCAGGTCTGTGAAAGGAGCCGGACACTTTGAGCCTTTAAGGCATTATGCGGAAGTTCATCTGCTTCTTGAGCCCGGAGCTCCGGGAAGCGGCATCGCAGTGGACAGCAAATGCAGCGAGGATTTTCTTGACCGGAATTGGCAGAGACTCATACAGACTCACCTTGCGGAGAAGGAGCATATAGGCGTTCTTACAGGCTCGCCCATTACAGATATGAAAATAACGCTGCTGGCAGGCCGATCTCATCTGAAGCACACGGAAGGCGGCGATTTCAGACAGGCGACATACAGAGCTTTGCGGCAGGGACTTCGCAAGGCGGAAAGCATTTTGCTTGAGCCCTGGTATGAATTCAGACTTCAGGTGCCGGAGAAGATGATAGGCAGAGCCATGTCCGACGTGCAAAGGATGGGAGGCAGCTTTCAGCCGCCTCTGTCAAAGGGGGAAAATGCAGTACTTACTGGCAAGGCGCCCGTATATGAGATGAAGGACTACGGTATTCAGGTAACGTCATATACCAAGGGGTATGGCAGCTTGACATGTTCCTTGCGGGGGTATGAGCCTTGTCATAATAGCCAGCAGGTGATTGCCTCTATAGGATACGATCCTGACAGGGACTTGGACAACACTGCTGATTCCATATTTTGCAGTAATGGAGCAGGCTGTAATGTAAGCTGGGATGAAGTGGATAAGCAAGTCCATATCCAGATGGACGACAGACCCGAGAGGCAGGCAGAACAAGAAAAACAGGGGAAAAAGGACACACGCCTTGAAGAAGCCGAGCTGGAGAGAATATTTGAGATGACCTACGGCAAGCCTAAGCAGAGAAGGTTTATAGCGCCTAAAACCATAGAAGCAGAGCCTGTGACAGCACCCCAAAAGACGAAGCCCATGGAAGTTCTTCCTGAATATCTTCTCGTGGACGGCTATAATATAATATTTGCATGGGATGAGCTTAAGGCATTGGCCCGTGATAACTTAGATGCGGCAAGGGAAGCCCTAATCGAAATAATGGAAAATTACAGAGGGTACAGGAAATGTAATCTGATATTGGTCTTCGATGCTTACAAGGTGAAGGGTGGAGAACGACACTACGAAAAGCGGGGAGATGTTGATGTAGTCTACACCAAAGAGGCGGAGACGGCAGACACTTATATTGAGAGGACCACCTATAAGCTTGGAAAGAAATATAGCGTGAGAGTTGCAACCTCCGACCGTCTTGAACAGATGATAATAATGGGCAGCGGAGGTATGAGAATCTCGGCGGGAGAATTCAAGGCAGAGGTAAACGATGTCAACGAAAAAATAGCCGCCCTTATAGAGGCGGTGAAGAGAAAGCAGGGAATTTGACGGTCAGTGTCTTCTTCCTGCCATCAGGCTGTCTATTAAGAAAAGAAGATATCCTATTCCTAGGAAGACCAGAAGAGACAATATGAATCCCATATTGAGGAATGTGAAGTAGACCGAGCCCGTTATGGTTGGTATGAAGTGGTTAAGTATTGCGATAGCTAGATTGTAGATGGCTGGAAGTATTGCCCAGGTAAGAGGATTGTAAGGATGAAAACCTCCCTTTGGACAGAATAACAGATAATCCACAAATGCCACAAGAGGTGATACGAAATACAGCAAAGTATTAGCTATTCCCATGGTTGACAGAGGTGTCATCGCTATGAATGAATTCATAATGAATATTAAGAGGAGATAGATAGTGACAGCTCCTCTTAAGAAGCCTCGTTCATATCTCGGTCGGGCAATCAGCAAGTAGATGAAATAAGCCAGAGCAAGAGTACTTGCCAGCAATGCGAAATCGCTCAAGAAAGCGTCAAGAGATATGCCCGTGTCGAGAAGCTTTAAAGCGAGCCCTGCACCGCATGCGATTATGAATATGATTCGGAAGATAGCACTTACTATGTTATTTCTTATGTACATGTTTCGCCCTCCTGTTAAAACAATAATAACATAAAATAGATACAAATGAAAGGACCAGTGCAATGGATATCAGAGACATTTTAGTAATAAATCCTGGCTCTACATCGACTAAGATAGCAGTATATACAGACCACAACAGCAGAACTGTCATAAATTACGCCATAGTCCACGATGATGAAATTATAAACAGCTTCGGTTCCCTAGGGGAGCAGGAGAATTACAGGAAGAAGATGATACTGGGTCAGCTTAAGGATGCAGACTATGACATGTCAAATTTATCTGCAGTAGTGGGCAGAGGAGGTATGGCACCTGAACTTGAATCAGGGGGATACCGCGTCAATGAGGCTCTTTGCTGCCGCATGACCAGCAGTCAGATTCCACAGCATGCATCAAGCCTCGGAGCTGTTTTGGCATATTCCATAGGCAAACCTCTGGGAATACCGGCCTATATATATGATTCAACTATGGGAAGCGAGCTGGATGCGTTGGCAGGCGGAGCATACAGATTGCTTACCGGACAGGAGAAAACCAAGGAGTATACCTATGGACAATAGAATAAGAGTAATCAAGGCAGATATAACGTCTCTGGACTGCGAATGCATAGTAAATGCAGCCAACAAGACACTTCTGGGCGGCGGCGGAGTTGATGGCGCTATACATCGGGCGGCAGGGCCAGGACTTGTAAAGGAGTGCCGGGGCCTTAATGAATGTGAAACGGGACAGGCTAAGATAACGGGAGGGTACGACCTCAAGGCAAAGCACGTTATCCACACGGTAGGTCCTGTATATTCAGGCAAGTCTGAGGACGGCGTAAAGCTGGCAAACTGTTACAGGAATTCACTGGACCTGGCAAGGAGAAACGACTTGCACAGCATTGCATTTTCGGCGATTTCCACTGGAGTATACGGATACCCTCCTCAGGAAGCTACGGAGATAGCATTGATGGCGGTCAAGGAGTGGATATACGCCAACAGCGATTACGATATTGAGATAATAATGTGCTGCTATAATGATAGGCTTTACAATATATATTTGGAGAAGATACAATGTATGTAGGATGTCATCTGTCGTCGGTCAAGGGCTTTGAAAATATGGGAAGTGAAGCCTTGAAAATAGGAGCAGACACCTTTCAGTTCTTTACGCGAAACCCAAGGGGAGGAAAGGCCAAGGAAATAAATGCTTCTGACGTTGAAAGGTTTCTTGCTTTGGCTGAAGGAAACGGCTTTGGCAAGCTGGTGGCTCACGCTCCGTATACTCTCAATCCATGCTCGGAGACGGATAGAGTCAGGGCCTTCGCCTATGAATGTATGTCTGACGATATGAGAAGAATGGAATACATCCCGGGAAATTACTATAATTTTCACCCCGGAAGTCACGTAGGCCAGGGAGTGAAAAAAGGCATAGAGCTTATATCGGATCTGCTGAACAGGATCATAACCCCGCAGCAAAGCACCGTTATATTGCTGGAAACAATGGCAGGCAAGGGAAGTGAAATTGGCGGAAGGTTTGAGGAACTGCGGAAAATAATAGACAGAGTGGAAATCAAGGATAAGATAGGTGTCTGCCTTGATACCTGTCATGTAAACGATGCGGGATATGATATAGTCAAGAATCTTGACGGCGTGCTTAAGGAATTCGATGATGTTATCGGCATAGACAGACTGCACGTTCTTCATATCAACGACAGTCTCAATACTTTGGGGGCCCATAAAGACAGACATGCCAAAATAGGCGAAGGGCAAATAGGCCTTGAAGCCATATTAAGGGTGGTTTATCACCCTCAACTCCAGGGGCTCCCGTGTATTTTGGAAACCCCAAACGACCTAGAAGGCTACGAAAAGGAGATTGCACTGCTCAGGCAGTCGCAGTATAGTAAAAAATGAAAATCATTAAAGTACAAGGAATAAGCAAAACAGGGAAAACTACTACAGTAGAAGCAATAATAAAGGAGCTTCGTCGCAGAGGCTACACGGTAGGTTCCATAAAGGAAATCCACTTTGAAGACTTTACTATGGAGAAAGATGGCTCCAATACGGACATACACAAGAAGGCGGGAGCATGTCCCGTAACAGCAAGGGGCCTTACGGAAACCGATGTGATGTTTGAAGGCGCCGTGGATATAGAAAAAATCCTGGATATGTATGACCAGGACTATGTGGTAATAGAAGGTAAATGCGAAGCCAACTGTCCCGACATAATTACAGGAAGGACAGAAGAGGAACTGGCCGCGCAGAAGGGAAAGCTGACTATTGCAGCATCAGGAGTTATCAGCAATCGTATCAGCAGTTACGAGGATTTGCCCGTAATAAATGCTCTTGAGAACATAGAAAAGCTGGTGAGCCTCATTGAAGAAAAAACTCCTGAGCGTATGCCCAATTATTCAGCAGACTGCTGTACCGCTTGCGGCACCGATTGCTGCGGACTTACGGAGAGGATAATAAAAGGCACCGAGAGCATATCCCGGTGCATATTAAAAGGTGAAAGCGTCCAGGTTTTTCTTGATGGGGAAGAACTGTCTATGGTTCCTTTTGTAAAAAGTATGGTAAAAAGTGTATCCACCTCTGTAATCAAGGAACTGGACGGATATAGGGACAACTGCGAGATAGTTATTAAAATCAAGCAATAATTTTGAGTCAGACAGTAATTTTGATGCGTTCTCCAAAATTCTTCAGACGTACATTGCCGTGGCCTATGGTTGCGGCTTCTTTTTTTGTAACGATTCCGAGAGACAGCCCGCTCAGCTCCTTTGCGCCATACTCCAAAAGGGCCGGTGACATAGGGGTGCTGGGTCCCAACACTATAGGATGCTTGCTCAAGGCCAGAAGCCGTGGCAAGGTCTTGTTTATAAAGGCTGAGCCTGTAATGAAGACATAGTCCATTTCCGGGAGAATGTATTCGCAGGCAGAATCCGGATAATCGCCTTCTTGCGGATTTCTTTCGAGAACATAAACTTCGGAATCGGTGAGAAATCTTTCCAGCTGTGTGAAATGACCTATTACAGCTACCTTCTTTCCCGCCGACAGTTCTCTGTAATCATCAAAAGCATTGTCAGTACTCATGTGTTTGATTGTCTGTAAATGCTCTTTTGAATTCAAATATGCGTTTACTGCGGCTGTTCCAACGGATGCTTCCTGAAAATCCCATGATTTGCAAAGGGTAGCAGTTTCCTGCAAAGACCGACCACATAAATAGTCAAAGTTAGTTAGAGGCTGATTTTGTTCATTGACGGTGACAGCAACACCGCAATAAGCACCCGCTGAAACGACGGTCCAAGTTTCCCCAACATTTACAAAATCTATAAAAAAGTTATTTGGTATGGCATTAATTATTTTATCGTAAAGATTCCACATAAAAAATCCTCTATTTCCTTTATTACGGCGTCATCGTCTTTGGTGAATCTCACTATTTTCCCACCGTATTCTTCGGTTATCTTTCTCCTAAGCTCCCGGTTATATTCAATTATACTCCGGGGATAGTCGGAAGTGGTTACCATGAAGTCTGCGCTCTCTATAAGCTTGATTACACCGATACAAGGAGTGGAGCCACCGAGAACCTCGTACAGCGCTTGTCTGAAGCGGCTGCCCAAAAGCTCTGCACCTCCTATCTCATCCAGAAGAATTACCTTCTTCCCTTGATTTTTTATAAGATACTCTACGCCCTTATTTTCAAAGACCTCAGGGTACTTGTCAACGGTGCCGTCATCATTGCTGATTCTGAAAACACCGTCATATCCTTTGGAAAAAGGGGAGGTAAGGGCTGTACAGCCGGCGGCTCCTATGCGAAAGCCCCTGGTCTGACTGTAAGAATCCAACAGCCTTTGGCTTGCGAATCCTCCGGTATAATCTATGTGCGGCTCAAGGAGCTGACGCAATATTGTAGATTTGCCTGACTGAACAGGTCCCTCAAGAAATAAATGTCTTTTCATGTACATATTCTACTATGAATTTTCCATTTGTATGTTGGTTCAACAACATTTCTAATAATAATTCATGATACACTACTGCCATAGGTATAATAGGCAGACAGAAGGAGTTGCTATGAAGAAAAAGAAATTTATCATTGTACTTGGAATTATGTGCATTGCTGTTTTGCTTGGAGCCTGCGGCAATGTGAACAAGAGTGCCTTGCATATCAACTACGGCGAGGATGAAAACTACGGCAGCGGAGACTATGTTTTCAGCACTGTTACCATAACGGGAGATGAACTGCACTCAGAGAAGGTTTTTTCTGTTAAAGAGCTGGAAGAACTTACCTCTGATGAAAGCCTTGCCTACGAAGGCACATACAGCATGCTTACGAGAGGTTCTATATTTTCTCAGCACAAGATGACCGGCCTTAAACTTTATGAACTGCTTTTGTACGCAGGGCTTGATGTGAAAGCAGATAAAGATACGAAGGTAAGGATTATTTCCGCCGACGGATATGCCTCGATACTTTCTTTAGATGAAATAAAGGAAAGCATGGATAATACATATAGCAGCATGGAGGATAAGGAGCCGGCAGGGGAAAATGTTCCTGTTATTGTGGCTTTTGGCAGTGACGGACTGCCTCTTACAGGCCCCGTGGGGAGCAAGGTGCCGGGAGATGAGATAACGGAGGAGGAAGGCTATTCTCAGAATGAAGAGAATGTAGGCGGTCCCGTAAGGCTCATTGCGGGGCAAAAATCGAGCGATGAATTCAACGCACCTGACAATGCCAAGTGGGTGAGGAAGATAATAGTCGGAGATGAGGTAGACCTTTCCTATGACGATAAAACAGCCTTGACCATAACGGCAAAGGATGAAGAAGGCAATACGGTGGATCAGGGAAGCTTTACATGCGGGGAGCTGGCGGCCTTCAATGGCACGGAAGAAAACTATTACGGTAAAAAGAACTGGTACAAGGGGGCGAATTTGTGGCAGTTCGTAGCTTCAAACTTGGACTTTGCATCGAGAGAGGGTACGGTAAAATTCCTCTACAATGATGGCAGCAGCCAAGTAATAGATATGGAGTATTTCAGGAATGTTAAGGGCGATTTCAGCAAGTACACCGTTGCAAAGGAAGGTCTGACCATAACAAATATCAAGCCTGCCTTAGGATATGCGGTCAACGGAGAAGCTTCTCAGAGGGGAGTGTATGCACTCTTGCCTGCCGTTAAGGGATATGTGAAGACCTCTACGGCTAAACCGGTAAGTGCTATTGAGATAAATTTGAAGGGTGATGCGGCTCTTTCGGAGAACCCCTACGGCAGCAGCCTGATAACAATAGACGGTGACGGAGTGAAGAAGTCGGGGGACATAACCGTAAGCGAGCTGGAAAGCTACAATGACCTGATGGTCACATCGGGAAGCCAAAGGGGAATATCTCTGGCGGGATTTCTTGAAGCAAGAGGCCTGGCTATAGATGCGGAAAAGATCACTATAGAGGGAGACACGACCGTCAAATACACGATGGACCAGCTTCATAAAAACAAGGATAAGCTCCTGCTAGTTACGCGACAGGACGGAAATGCCATAGATGAAGGAGGTCCTGTAAAGTGTGAGGATGTTAACAGCGTTACTGATATTCATGTTGAAGCTAAGGAAGGTCAATGGACCCACAGAGAGAAGCCTTATAAGAGATATTTAAAGTCAACCTTGAAGCTCTCCGGTTCGGAAGTGAATTCCGCCAAGTACACCCTTAAGGAACTGGAAAATTCGGAGTACACCGTCAAAGACACCTTCGGTTCATCAGCAGGAATAGACGGGTATCAGGGCGTTGCTTTGAAAAAAATAATACAGGATAATCTCAAGTCTGAAATAGATAAACCGACTAAGATAACCGTAATAGGCGAGGACGGCTATGAAACGGAGCTTGCAGTAGATGACGTGTGGAATGGTATCGACAGTCAGTATCAGCAGGGAGAGCATCGCGATGTAATAATAGCGTATAGCTTAGATGGTGAACCTCTTGTGAAGAATAAGAAAGCAGCAGGCTTTACCGGTGAAAACGGATTCGGTCCCATGAGGCTGGTTGTGGAAAACCAAATCTCAAAATGGGTTAAAAATGTAGTGCAAATAAAGATAGGAGAGTAAAGTTATGAAGAAATTATGGGTATTACTGTTATGTATGGTTATGGCATTTTCCCTGGCGGCATGTGGGAGTTCAGATGACAGCAAGGCAGATGACCAGACCAAAGGGTACACAGTTGACGAACAGGCAACAGACCTTACTATTGCCGGAGAAGGCCAGAAGGATGCGGTTTACACTGCGGATGAGCTTAAGGCTCTGGGAGAGACAACTCTGACATACAGCGGAAGAAACAAGAAGGTTGAAAACGCTAGACAGTTCTTCGAGTATACGGGAGTGGATCTCAAGACCGTCTTGAAGGATGCAGGCTTTGACACTAAGAATGCCATTTTAAAGATTACCTGCAGCGACAAATATACTGTAGAATACAAGGTAGACGACCTCTACGGACTGTATGCCTATGCCAACAACGAAAGCGATGAGAGAACAGAAGTTATTCCTATGATTGCTGTTGTAGAGCCTGATGCAGACAGTGAGTATCCTGCACCGTTTAAGATAGTATTCGGACAGGCTGACTATGACACATATACAAACGAAGAACAGGACTTTAATTCTCAGGGATGGGCTTCATATATCCAGTATATAGAAATCAGCTACGAAGATTAATGGAGACTAGAGAAAGAAAAAACGTTTTTAGCAAATATACATTGTACGAGCTTATAGTCATGGCGGTCATGGCTGCTATAGGTGTAGCTATAAAGCCTATAGTGGTCCCTCTGGCGCACATTATATGTGGTCCACTTATGATACCAAGCGGAGCCCTGGCCGGAGGCCTTTACATGATGTGGCTCATTGTTGGATACGGTCTTACAAGGAAACCGGGGACGGCTGTTATAATAAGTCTTATTCAGGCACTGCTGGTTCTCTTTACGGGGATTATAGGTTCTCACGGCATCATGAGCCTTATGACCTATCTTGCACCGGGAGTTGCCGTTGAGCTTGTAATGCTCATAACGGGCCATCGGTGTTGCTGTGCGGGCTGCTGTGCCATAGGCGGGATAGCGGCTAACATGGCAGGAACAGCCTGCGTTAACGTAGTCTTTTTCCAGGCACCAGGAATATATTTGGTGCTGATGCTGTCTATTGCGGCCCTGTCGGGAATGATAGGAGGGATAGTAGGCTGGCAGTTGCTGAAGGCATTTAATAAGAGTGGAATAAGTGAAAGATTTAAAATGGGGAAGGGCGAATGGAAAGAAGAATAATAATTTCTCCTAAATTTTTAGTATTATTGGGAATAATACTTGCGTTAATTGTCGGTATTGCAGCATGGTTGAATCACAAGGATAATGCGGTAGGCGACGGAGCCTTTATAGAGGTCTGCCTTGACGGAGAAAAGGTTGCAGCCTATTCTATTAATGAGCTGATGGGATTCAAATCTACCACGGTACATGCTCAGCTTCAGTCAGCTAAGTCGGAGGATGAATCGGGAGAATATGCGGGTGTAATGCTTTCCGATTTGATTTCAAAGGCAGGAATATCCGATTGCAAAACTATCGTCCTAACGGCAGGAGACGGATATTCTTCCGCTGCCAAGGGCTCTGAGGCTGATGAAGTGCTCATAGCCTATGAAAAGGACGGCGCACCGTTAGGTTATTATGAAACGGGAGGCACCGGTCCAATTCGGGCGATATTCACCGAGGACACCTACGGCAACAGGAGCATTCAGTACCTGACAAGGATAAACTGCAAGACGAAATAAGGGAAATTAAAATGAAGTAAGCTAAAATATGGCAAGGCAAAATAAATATTATTTAAGGACATGAAGGAATCAGAGACTGCGCAGAAATGCGCAGTCTTTCTCTATAGATAAAGAAGTCGTAGCCAAGAGATACCGAAGAGCATTACGTCACACCGAACCGGCCGGGCACACTAGGTACGCTGAGACGGCCGAGCACACTGAGTTTTTTCGTTTTCTTCTTTAAAATAAACCGGTTTTTGACTTGTTCAAAGAAATTTTACCGGCTTATCGGAATCAAACACTGACTTTTTCTGTGATGATATGCTTATAAAACCGATATTGGCGAGTGCACCGGTGATTTCAGAACATTAGTATTGGAAAACTCATTGTGAGGAGCATACTTAGTAGGATATAAGGAAAATATTAGAAAATAAACGGTCTTTTTTGATAGAAAGAAACCTAAAACTTATGATTAACCCAGTTGACAGATATCTTCCTTAGCAGATACAGCATTGTTTGCAGCTATGTATCAATATACAGTATTTTTACTGTATGACGAGTAGGCAGTATACAGTAAATATATTTAAAAAAAATGTTGTTTAAACAACAAGTAACGTTGTCTAAACAATAGAATCTCCATTGCCAAAATGATAAACTTCTTGTAATTAGAGCTATTTTCGATCAGTTAGGATGATAACAAGTGAAGGATAAGAGGAAAAGAATACAAAAAATAATAGCGAGAGCACTTATAATAACCATGTGTTCAGTATACGGCATAGGACTTTACGGATTGACTGCCGAGGATGCTCATGCAGCGGGGAGTCTTACCATAAAGGCAGGGTTCTATGGCGGACCCTATTATGATGTGGAAGTGTATGGCGCGGGTGAGATGAACAGTATGGCCGGTGGAGTATATATTTACTCCGGTGTGGATTCAGGAAACTTCATGAGGATATGCTATGCCTACGGTGTGCCTGTTTCTACCCTTATTGATGATGCGGGAATAGATGTTGGGTCCGTAAAGTACCTGCATATGGGTACCACGGATAACTACACTGAAGGGTATTCAACATTTCTGGCAAGTTCCCTTATGGGAAGCAGGAATTTTTATCCACATATGATAGATATGTTTGGTATCAACGGAGGAACCATAGACTACAGTAAGGTTACCGAGAGCATGACAACAGATGCACAGGCAGTACCAACGATGCTGGCAGTGGGATGCACGGAATTCAGCAGAGATTTGGCTTATGATGCATATCAAAACGGATACTCCAATTACAGCACTTCCGGTTTAAGCCATGATGGATACAGGCTTGTGTACGGACAATCGGGGCTTGGCAGCTCAGGAGCTGCATTTAATGTCAGGACAAGCGTTCAATTCATAAATGTAATCAACCTGCAGCTTACAGGAACGCCTAATATCACCATCGAAAAAGAACTTATAAGCGGTGAAGACGGTAAGGTGGGCAGTAAGTATTCGGTAAAAATAAAGGTTTCCTTGCCAGATAGTTATTCCTATTTACCCGATAGCGTGTTAAAGGAACTGGAAAAACAGATACTGTCCAGCCTATGGCTTAGAAGTTATGATAAATCCGTTATTAAGGTAACCAAGAAGAAAGCGGGAGAGTACGAGGTGGAAATAATTGGTGAGGGCGATACTGAGCTTAAATGGACCTACTCTCGAACGGAATACGGAGGAGGCGCTATCAGCACTTCTGCCTCAACGGGAATGTCAGGGTATGGAAGCGGAAGCGGAAGTGGCTCCGGTTCAGGAAGTGGTTCCGAGAGCGGCGGCGGCAGTGAAAGCGGCTCAGGAAGCGGAGGCGGCTCATCACAGCCTTCCAGTGAGGGTTCTACCAGTCCTACTACGTCTGCAGAGCCAACGACGGAGCCGACACAGCCACCAACTGAACCGACTACGGGACCCACTCAGCCTACGGAACCGGTTGATCCAAGTGACCCTACAACAGAGCCTACTACGTCTCCAACAACAGCTCCCCCTACCCAAGCTCCAACAACACAGGCGCCTGCGGCTACGGAGGAAACCTATATAGGTATTGCCAAAGATTCAGGTAGCAGCAATGCCGCCGCCGATACTCCCGCAACGCCGAACGTTGAACAGCTCAATGCCCAGAACCTTACGGCTGACGTTGATTGGGTGGCAGCAGACGATATACAGATGACAGCAAATCAGCCCCTTGAAGAAGAACCTGATAAAAACGTAATGGCAGTAGCCTTAGGTGCCGCCGCATTGTTTGCAGGAGGATTCGGCGGGGCGATACATACATTTTTTAGGAGAATATAAACATGACATCAATACTTAGATCCATAATAGGAAGCTTGCAAAGTCCGGTAATTCTTTTACTGCTGCTGCTAATAGCAGTTACCATATTGCTCTTTGGAACATTGATAGCAGAAGTATTTATAGAGAGAATGTACTTAAAGGTAAACGGGAAAACCTTGCCTAAAATGGTGGAAACCATTCACGATAAACCAAAAAAAATAAGGGAATGTATAGAAGAAAGCAATCTTTTAAAGAGACAGAAGGCTGTTATATATGAGCTGATAGACCATAAGGATATAACAGATTCAGAGAGAGAGAGCCTTGCAGTAAGGCTTATAGAGAGGGAGCAGGCTATATATGACAGAAGAGTCAAGGTTACGGACCTTATAGCGAAAATAGGGCCTATGTTGGGTCTTATGGGAACCTTGATACCTTTGGGTCCCGGAATAATTGCCCTGGGACAGGGCGACACATTTACACTTTCCAATTCCTTGCTTATTGCCTTTGATACTACAGTTGCAGGGCTTATCTGCGCTTTTGTCGCCCTGATAATAAGCACAATCAGGAAGACATGGTATAGGAATTATATGTCGGTACTGGAGATGCTGACTGAATGTGTTTTGGAGGAGGAAGCTGCCAATGATAAGAAGAAATAAAGGCGGAAGGCTTACAAGGCAGGGAAGATATGAAGAAGACGTCAATCCTATGGAGGGGACCAGTAACATGGCTGATGCAATGCTCGTACTGGCAGTCGGCATTATGTTAGCACTTATAATGAACTGGAACGTTGATTTAACTAAGTTCGTCGATTTGGATGAAATAGATGCACAGGATCTTGCCGAAGAGGAGATAAATGAGGTCGAAGCAGATCAGGCTCTTCAGGAGAAGGGAACGGTATATCAGGACCCTGAAACGGGAAGATTTTATATTAAAGTTGAGGAGTAGGTAGAACTATGGGAAGAAGCAAGCGTGCTGTGGCAGTTGTGCTGTTGGGGTGTCTGACTATGGTGTTGAGCGGATGTGGGTACAAGGTTACAGCTGATATATCAAAGTATGCCAACAGCAAAATACAAGTATTGGGTGTAAATAAGGGATCTGTGACGATGACTGTTTCAGACCTTTCTAAGTTTAATTGTAAAAAGAAAAAAATCACCACAAAATCATCCGGCGGCGAAGTGACGGTTACAGCAGTTGGCCCAAGTCTGGAAGACCTTTTAAAGGGTTGCGGGAGTACCATAAGTGATTTTGAATCGGTAAAATTCACTGCAAAAGATGGATATGTAAAGGAGTTGAATTCGGACTTTTTCGTAGTTCACCCTGATTTGTATTTGTCTTTATGCAACGGCGAGAATCCCTTAAAAAAAGACGAGCAGCCGGTAAGGCTTGTAATACCTGGAGTTACTGCGGATAACTGGGTAAAAGGTGTGGTTAAGATAGAAGTGAAATAATAAATTTTACATCAATTATTAATTATTTAGAAGGAGAGAAAGGAGAGTGTTTTTCGTGCAAACGACTAAAAGAAACACAATCAAGAACAAGCTGTTAACGTGGCTGCTGGCTTTAGTTATGGTAGTTACGCTGACACCAAGCTTTACGGGAATCGCGAGTGCAGATACAGGTGATACGAAGCTTGTGATTACATATGCTGGTACTGAATACAAGCTGACGGAGGGCCAATGGAATACATTGCTCGCTGACAGTACTGCAAGAGTGACTGATCAATATTACAGTCAGTACAGTAATAAATCGACGAACAACCCTTCCAATATAGGACCATATAGTGGGGTGAAGTTCAGTAGCATTTTATCAACATTGGGAATCCTTGATGATATGTCGGGAAATTTTGTTGTGAAAATTGGCGGTAGCAGCAGTACTATTAGTTATGCAGACCTTACGAAGACCAGATATCTATACAGTCAAGCGGGTACGCCGACCACATATGATGCCGATGCGGCAGGAGTAGAGGTCCAGAACATAATAACGGACGACGGAACTTTTGCACTTGGTATGGATAGTACTAAGAGTGAAAAGAATGCACCTTATTTCAGAACAGATGTGTTTACATCGGGAATTACAATTAACAATCCGGCTTTTGAGCTCGTCGAGGGAGACGTAACTTTAGATAAAGATTCGTATGAATATCAAGGAGAGGCAATTAACCCTGTAGTGACTGTAAAGCATAATAACAGCGCGCTTAAGGTAGAGTATGACTATACCTTGGATATAACGAGTAATGATAAAGTAGGAGAAGGAACGGTAACGGTAACGGGAGCAGGTCAGTTTTATGGTACTGTTATTAAGAAATTTGCAATCCTTTCGCCAGCCGATACAAGTTGGTATAATACTAATGACGATAGCTTTATGATTTCAAAAGAAAGTCAGCTAAGAGGATTTGCTGAAATAGTTAATGGAACGGCAACAGGTATTAGCCAAGACAGCTTTGCAGGAAAAAATGTAAAGCTGGAGAATGATATTGCTCTCGTAGCGCCTTGGGTTGCAGCGGGCACCGACAGTAAACCCTTTGAGGGGACATTTGATGGACAGAAGCATTCAATAACAGGCATCAATATTAATTCAGCAACAGGTGGGTTCAAAGGCTTCTTCGGCAAAATTGGCGAGAACGGAGTTGTAAAGAATTTCAACATTAGCGGAAGCATTGGTTCTTCCGGCACATTCATTAAAAACGGAAGCGACAATCTGGGCGGAGTAGCCGGGTGGAATGATGGTAAAGTAAAGAATGTAAAAGGCTCTGTATCCATATTTGTGAATACATCAAGTATTTACGCAGTAGGTGGAATAGTAGGTCAAAATGGAGCTAAAGGAACGGTTTCAGAGTGCCAGAATACGGCAGATGTTACAGCAACAAAAGCTTCTGGAGGAGTTGTCGGCAGAAACTTTGGTACAATTGATAAATGTGTTAATAACGGAAATATCACAGGCAATGGTGGTGGTAAGGACGGAATTGGAGGAATTGTAGGATACGGTGGAAACAAGTCCTCAACTTATCAGAATCATATAACCAACTGTTATAATACTGGGGCTACAAGTAATAATGGTGGAAGATGGCAGGGAGGTATTGCAGGCTTTGCCGACAGTGCAACCCATGTAGAAAACTGTTATTCAATTGGAACTGTGGTTCCAGGGTACAGCTGGAATTGGAATCCTATTATAGGGCATGTTGATAGTGGATACTCCGGAACATGGAACAATTATTCACTTGAGGGGCTTAATGCGGGAGATACAACTGCGTCGACAAAGCCTTTAACCATAGGACAGGTAACAAGTGCGACGGATTTCAAAGACTTATCTATGATTAATAAACTTGGTAGTGAATAC
Source organism: Clostridiales bacterium (assembly GCA_012513435.1). GTDB lineage: Bacteria > Bacillota > Clostridia > Peptostreptococcales > Anaerovoracaceae > Lentihominibacter. The sequence goes on along the minus strand of JAAZCE010000038.1, from coordinate 1,066 downwards.
GTCATGGATAAAAGCGTCGGAGCAGCTATTAATAATGGATATCCCGTACTGCTTTGGCAGTCGGGTAACGATTCTGTTCCTGAAAACAGTACAATAACCACAGGTGGCGTTTACTCTGTTACAGAGGGAGGAACCATTACAATAGAAACAAGCGAGATGGTTACGCTTGTTGGTAAGGGAACAGGCAATGATTCTTCAAATACTATTTCTGGTTTAATGATAACATACAAGTCAGGCGTTTCAGCAAATCTTATGATTAGAGATTTGTACATCAAGTCGGGAACAGATACAAACACTATTGATTTTAATGCAGCAGGAAACAATTTGATGCTCAGCGGCACCAACATCATAGAAGGCGGAGCCGGCGGTGGCGGAACCAAGGCAGTGATACATGTTTCTGAAGCTGCAAGCTTGAATTTGTTGGGAACTGGAACACTGTATCTCTTCAAGGAAACAGGCGGGGCTGGTATAGGTGGAAACAGCTCAGAGAATAACGGTAAAATAACCTTTGAAAGCGGGAATTATTTTATTAAGGGGTCCAAGCAGGGCGCTGTTATAGGGACAGGTGCAAATGCAAGCAAGCCAGGAGACATAACTATTAACGATGGAAATATCAATATTATTGGTAACGCAAGAGGTGCTTCAATAGGAGGCGCTGCAGGCAGCAGTGGTGCGACAGAAGGTGGAAAGGTATATGTCAATGGAGGTACAGTATCTGTTAATGTCGATTTTAGCGGTGCAGCTATTGGCGGCGGTGGATATGACGGAGGTAATGATTCAGTAGGCGGCGAACTTTTTGTTTCAGGGGGTTCTATAAGAACATATATAGATAATAACGCTATGTCCTCATGGGCGGTTACGGATTTTGGAGTTAACGATAAAGCTATAAACGCCACGAAGCTAAACAACAGCACCGACAAGAAGGACGTTGTTCTTTTGACATTTGATACGACCAAGCTCAACAAGAAAAGCGGAGCAGCTGATCCGGCGAGATTCAGTGTAGCTGAAGGTCGCAGGACCATATATTCAGGTGCTCTTTACACGCATAAGTATGTAAACCAAGCAT